>NZ_ALOU01000042.1 GCF_000292345.1 Cupriavidus sp. BIS7 | reverse complement strand
TTGGGCCTGCGCGCTTTGGAGCGACAAGTCGGACATGTTGGGGATTCCTTCCCTAATGCGGGTGCAAGACACGATAAAGGATCGATTGGCGTCCGGTAATAGGTCTGAGCCTATTCGCTGGGATCTGTCCCAACGCCGGAATCGTCTTCTGCGCTTCGGCCGTCACTATTCAGGCCTCGATGAGCCACCGCATGTGGAAGGACACCGATTCGCCCGGCCCGATCTCGCGAAGGCCCGTTCCCTCCCAGCCACTCGCCGCCAGGTTCACAGCATCCGCCACGTGCGAGACCGGTTCCAGGCACACAAAATCGGAATGGCCCGGAGCATGCAGCACGAAGTGCTCCAGCCCCGCATCCGCACGCATCGTGAGCCTCGCACCGTCCGGTCGCTGCACTATGGCCGTGCGCGTCCAGCCGCTGAAATAGACACTTAGGTCGGTATCGGGCAATTGCCGCTCGCTCGCAAAACATTCGTGCCCGCCCACCTCTGTGCGCCCGATGGCCACGCCACCTGCGTCAGCCGGCCACATATGCGCGGCATCGAACTGGATGCGCAGCCCCGGCACACGCGCGAAGAACGGGTGGAAGCCGCCACCGACAGGCATCGTGCTGTTGCCGTCATTGCGAATCGTCAGCGTGGCATCGAGACCGTCCGGGGTCAGTGCCAGCACCTGTCGCGCCGTCAGCGGCCATGGCCAATCGTCGCCCGCTGGCGTATGGCCCAGCGTGAGCGTGATCGAGCTGGTGCCCTGCTCCGCCACCGTCCACGCGCGCACGTGGCCGAACCCATGCATCGCGTGCGGCTGACCTGGGTGTGCGGGCAACACGATGGTTCGCCCTTGCCAATGGAAGCGAGCGTCGCGGATGCGGTTGGAGAACGGCAGCAACGGATAGCTTCCCGCCTTCGGCCATGCGTATGCCGGGAAGCCCTCGGACATCGCGTGTTCTGGCATGGGCGCGAGCCAGTCGATCACGCTATGGTCGGCGCGCGTGGTGGTGAACGAAGCCATGCGGCCGCCAGCGGCCGGGGCCACGGTCAGCGTATGACGGCCAGCCTGAAGCGTGTGCCTGGGAACGGGAGGGAACCAGAGCATGAAATCGGGATGCCTTGAAGAAAAGCCTTGAACGGCTACGGTGCGCAGTCAGCCGCGCAGCACGGGCTCTGCAATGCCACGTACGCCAGGTCGCATCGCCACCACCGCACCGGACAGTGGATCGCTCTCGTCGGTACGGATCGATGTCACAAAGAGCGTGTCGAGGTCAGCGCCGCCGAACGCGCACATTGCGGGCTTGGCGAATGGCACGGCCATGCTGCGATCCAGCCGCCCATCTGGCGTGAACCGATGGACCTGGCCTGCATCGTTGCCGCAGATCCAGTAGCAACCGTCCTCGTCAATCGCCGCGCCATCGGGACGCCCCGGATAGGCGTGCATGTCAATGAACAATCGCCCGTTGGACGGCACGCCTGCTTCGGTGTCGTAGTCGAACACCCACACGGACTGCCGCGAGGAATGCGAATCGGACAGGTACATCGTGCGGCCATCTGGGCTGAAAGCCAGACCGTTGGGCGTGATCATGGCGTCGCGGTGCACGTCGAGCACACCGCTCGCGGCATCGAAGCGGTACAGCTTGCCATCTGCAGCACCCAGCGCCGTGTCCTGGACCATGGTGCCCGCCCAGAAGCGGCCCTGGCGGTCGCAACGGCCGTCGTTGAATCGCATGTCGCTGCGAGCATGCGGCACGGTTGCCACCCGCCGGGGCAACTCCGGTGCTTCGCCCGGTACAAGGCGCCCGATACGAAACAGACCGGTTTCCATCGCCAGCAGCCAGCCGCCGTCGGCCGTCATGGCCATGCTGCCCGTCATCTCTGGCAACGACCAATGATCGCTACGCCCGGTTGCCGGGTCGAAGCGCCACAGCATGCGATTCGGAATATCGGTCCAGTACAGTGCAGCTTCAATCGCATGCCAGACGGGGCTTTCGCCCACGCCGCAACGCATGTCGCCGATCCGTTCAAAGGCGTTCAGCATCATCAGGGAAGAACACGAAAATGGTTATTGAAAGAATAGATGCTTGCATGGCAATTCGTGCGCGGGCCAACTGCCGGCCATGACGCGACCTCTGGTTACCCGATCACGATCGCGCGGAAATCGTTAACGTTCGTTAACGTCGGCCCAGTGATGACGGAGTCCCCCAGCGCCTCGAAGAAACTGTGTGCGTCGTTTCTTTCGAGATATGCGCGCGGGTCCACGCCAGCCTTACGGGCCCGTGATAGCGTGTCGGGCGTGATAACCGCACCTGCAATCTCTTCAGCACCATCCACGCCGTCGGTATCACCGGCAAGCGCGTGTACGCCTTCGCATCCGTTGAGCGCTATGGCAAGCGAAAGCAGGAATTCGACATTGCGGCCTCCACGCCCTGCGCCGCGTACAGTGACTGTCGTTTCTCCACCGGAAAGCAACACACAAGGACCTTTGAAAGGCTGCCGATGCAAGCTGACCTGACGTGCGAGCGCTGCATGAGCCTTGCCAATGTCTCGCGCCTCGCCCTCCATGCTGTCACTGAGGATGTGAACCGTGTAGCCGGCCTTCCGCCCAACCTCTGCTGCAGCCTCGAGGGCCATCTGGGGGGTGACGACAATCCGGGTTTCACAGCGGGAGAGGCGGATATCTGACGGCTTGACGGTCTCGCCGGCACCGCTTTCAAGCAGTAGCCGTGCCGCATGTGGCACGGCTATCCCGTAGCGATCGATGATCTCCAGGGCTTCCGCACATGTCGTCGGGTCTGCCACCGTCGGCCCCGACGCAATGTCCATCGGGTCGTCCCCCGGAACATCCGAGATCAACAGCGTAAGCACCCGTGCGGGGTAGCAAGCTGCGGCGAGTCGGCCGCCCTTGATGGCCGAGAGATGTCGCCGCACACAATTCATTTCGGAAATGCTCGCGCCACTGGTCAGTAAGGCGGCGTTGATAGCCTGCTCGTCTTCCAGAGTCAGTCCCTCCGCCGGTGCTGCCAGCAGCGCGGATCCTCCGCCAGAAATCAGAGCGATGACCAGGTCGTCTTCTGTCAGTCCCTGTACGCTCGCCAGCATCTGCATTGCAGCAAGTTGGCCTGCGGCGTCCGGGACCGGGTGGGCGGCCTGCGCAATTCTTATGCGTGAGCACGGCACGTCGTAGCCGTAGCGCGTCACGACCATCCCTTCGAGCTGACCGGGCCAGTTCTGCTCGAGAGCCCGAGCCATCTCTGCCGACGCCTTGCCGGCGCCAACGACGACGGTACGGCCTTTCGGCGGCGGAGGCAGGTGCCCGGGAATGCAAAGCGCTGGCTGCGCAGCCGCGATTGCAGCGTTGAACATTTCTTTGAGCAAATGGCGTGAATCTGGCCGTGTCATTGCCGTACCCATTGGGTTCAGTGAAGGATGGCCGGAGCAACCAGCCGCAGGCCATCCATGGTCTTGCTGTGGTCTTGCTGTGTTAAGCGGCAGCTGAAATTTCGTGATCGGCGAGCAGCTCGAGCGCGCGAACAAGCGCGGAATGGTCCAGATCATCCAGCCCGTTGGCTGCGCATGCCTGCATGAGTTGCGCTACACCGGCAGTCTGCGGCAGCGAAACGCCAAGCTCACGCGCACCCTGGAGTGCAAGCCCCAGATCCTTCTGGTGCAAACGGATACGAAAACCCGGCGCGAATGTTCGCTTGATCATTCGCTCGCCGTGGACTTCCAGGATCCGGCTCGAAGCAAAGCCGCCCATCAGGGCGTCGCGCACCTTCGCGGGGTCCGCACCGGCCTTGGCAGCAAACAGCAGCGCTTCACCCACTGCCGCAATATTCAGTGCCACGATGATCTGGTTGGCTACCTTGGTGGTCTGCCCGTCGCCGTTACCTCCCACGAGGGTAATGTTCTTCCCCATTAGCTCGAGCAAGGGGCGAATCCGCTCGAACACGGCGGCGTCACCGCCGCACATGATGGTGAGCGACGCAGCCTTTGCGCCAACTTCTCCGCCCGAAACAGGTGCATCGATGTAGTCCGCACCAAGAGCATTGATCCGCTGGGCAAACGCCTTGGTTGCCGTCGGCGAGATGGAACTCATGTCGACGATGATCTTGCGAGCACCAGCGTCATTGCCATTCAGCGATTGAGCAACGCCACCCTCGCCAAACAGCACGGATTCGACGTCGGGTGTGTCCGGGACCATGACGAAGACCACTGCGGCTCGCCGCGCCACCTCTGCAGCATCCTTGCAGCGAATGGCCGGGCTCGCGGCCACTTCCGGCGAGAGTTCACTGCGTGTATTCACGAACAACTGATGGCCTGCGTTCACCAGGTGCAGCGCCATCGGCGCGCCCATGATGCCAAGTCCAATGAAGCCAATATCCATGATCTGGTCCTGTACGAATATTTTTGGTGTGGATGGTTTGTTCAGTAGCCGTTCGGCGTTTCCGCGGTGCGACGACCATTGCGCATGGCGTCGACAACCTGGCGTGCGCCTGCGGCCATCAATCGGGCATCGGAACTGACGGTGACGAACTGAAAGCCCTTTTCGATACGCCGTAGTGCCGCTTCCGGCGCGCCGTTGTGGATACCCGCGACCACACCGTGTGCCTTCGCGCGTTCCAGTATGTGGTCGATTGCCTGGGCAACCTTCGGTTCGACATCGTCAAAAGTTGGGCGACAGCCGAGAGACAGTGAAAGGTCCGATGGGCCAATGTAGATGGCGTCAAGGCCTTCGACGGAAAGGATGGCGTCGATGTTATCGAGAGCCTGAGCGGTTTCGATCATGGCGAAGACGGCAACCGTGTCGTTGGCATGCTCGGGGTAGTCCGCACCGCCATAGAGAAGTGCGCGTACCGGGCCATAGCTGCGGACACCTCGCGGTGCATAGCTTGTGTAGGCAACCAGCCTCTGCGCGTCCTCGCGGCTGTTCACCATGGGGCAGATGACCCCGTAAGCGCCTGCGTCGAGGGTCTTCATCAGAATCCCTGGCTCAAGCCATGGCACTCGCACAACTGGCGTAGTCTGGGTCGTCGAGACAGCCTGCAGCATCCTTACCATTGCCTGGTAGTCCACGACACCATGCTGCATGTCGATGGTAAGGGTGTCCCATCCCTGATGGGCCATTGTTTCGGCGCTGAAGGTGTCTGGAATGGCCAACCACCCATTGACCGCCGCGCGGCCCTCCGCCCATATCGCGCGTAACGGATTACTACGCATGTGACATCCTCTTGAATAAAGTAACTTCAGTTCGGGCCCGGAGAGTTTCGCGAGCGAACCATGAATGGCGAAGTGCGGCTCTGGAGCCAGAAAGCTTCACGGCGAATGAGCCTGCGGCGGGCATTGGGTGTTCAGAATGCCGATGCCAGTATCGGCACTCCAGAACTGGGCAGCCTGGCCCCGGTGCCCGCGCGGGGCACAAGGGCCGGACTGATTCCCCATCCGTCAGGGCTTGATCATCAACTTTTGAATCACCATCGTGCCGCTGGTGTTGATGTTTGAAAGGCGCAGCACCAGCGGTACGGTGATGGGTGTTGTGGCCGTATAGACGCCGGTCGTTCCCGTTGTCCCTCCGGTTGGGGCGGTTGTCAGAAGATTCGTTTCATCACATGTGTTGCTGGCACACGCGCTGCGGGTGCCGGGAGTGTTCACGATGTTGTGCCACGTGCTGCCATCGGTGGTGTAGTCCAGCGAGTAGCCATTCGATCCGGCACGGAAGAACTCGAAGCTGAAGTCGTGAAGGCTCGGCAGGTTGAACTCCACAATGCCAGGATTACCGACTTGCTTGGCGATCTGGATGTTTCCTGCGAGGCTGACAGCGGGGGCAGTACCGCTCGTCAAGTCCGACGTGTACTTGACGGATGAGCTGGAGCCGGTCGTGGCTGAGCCATTCTGGCTTGCGCAGATGAACTGCCCGGAAGTAGCCGTCACCATCGTCCCGCTGCTCGGGCCCGGCGTCGTTCCCGGCCAGCTTTCAAAAGCCGCCGCATCGCCAGTTGTACTCAGCCCTGCAAGATACGTCGACGTATTGGGCCCGGCACTGGAAGTTGTACCAAGGGACCCCAGCGTGACCATCGAGCCGGACGTGCCCCCGAAGCTGCTGTTCAGGGTCGCGATGTCGATCATCACCCCGCAGGAACCCGCAACCTGTGCTCGTGCGGCACTGACGGTGGTCGTGGCGGTGCAGCCAGGCGATGAAGTGCACGTGGCACCTGTGCTTGGAGCGACCGTATTGACCAGGCTGCCGGCCCCGGTGGCCGTCGTGGAAACGACAACACTGGCGGCGGCGCCCGCGGCCAGTCCGGCAGGAATTGTACAAGTCAGTGTATTGCCGGATACCGGAAGGCAGGTAGCCCCGGTCGGCGTGACCGAGACAGAGCCAATGCCGGACGCAGGCAGGGTATCCGTCAAGGTGATCGGTGCCGTGGTCGGACCGCTGCCGCTATTGGGCGCACTGATGGTCCAGGTGATCGCGTCGCCGTTAAAGCCAGTGGCTTCGTTGACGCTGTTGGACACCTGAACATTCGGAGCGGCAACGGATGCGACCGCGGTCGTGGTGGTGCAGTTAGCCGACGAAGTGCAAGCGGCGCCAGTACCTGGAACTACCGTGTTGACAAGGCTGCCAGCCGCAGTCGCCGACGTCGAGATAGCAACGCTGGCAGTGCCGTTGGTTGCAGCCAGGCCGGCGGGAATCGTGCAAGTCAGTGTGTTGCCGGATACCGGGTTACAGGTGACCCCGGTCGGCGTGACCGTGACGGTACCGATACCGGAAGCTGGCAACGTATCCGTCAGCGTGATCGGTGCCGTCGTTACGCCGCCCGTATTGGCGACGTTGATGGTCCACTTGACCGCGCCGCCAACAGCGGTGGAAGTGGTACTCACGCTTGCGGTCACGCTGACATTGGGAGGCACCGGAAGAGCGCTCGCCGTGGTCGTCGTGCTGCAATCTGCCGTGGAGGCGCAACCCGTGGCACCAGCACCCAGGCCCTTGACCGAGCTAACCAGGCTGCCTGCCGCGTTGACTGTCGCAGAGACGATCACTGATGCACCGCTTCCGGGCTGGAGGCCGGCGGGAACTGTACAGGTCAGCGTACTTACCGGGTCACCGCAGGTAGCGCCTGTCGGTATCACCGAAATGCCGCTCACGTTGCCCGGCAAGTTGGCCAGCAGCGTGGTGGCGCTTGTGGTCGGCCCACTGCCGGAATTGAGGGCAGTGATGGTCCATGTGACACGGTCTCCGACGGTAGCGGTGCCGGTGTTGACCGACTCCGCGATGTTCATTGTGGCAGTGCCGGCAGATGCCGAATTGCCATCGCCGCCTCCGCCGCAGGCGGACAGCAGCACCGGCATCATCGCAACGGCCGCGACACTCCTAAGTATGCCTCTCATTATTCTCTCCTTCAGATGCAGTGAATCTGTTTTTAGTGGACTGACATGGGCGCGTTCGTCGCAGGGAAGTCGACAAACGCACTGCTGCAGTCATAGGCCGCCGGCGACGTGGCCCTGTTGTCGAAAACGCTGACGTGGTTCATGTTCTTTGCAGCAAGTAGTACGCTGGCGAAAGAAACCGGGCCTGGCCCCATCGTCAGCTCTGCATAGGAAGGGATTGGGTAGGGAAGGCTTGTGGTTACCCAGCCCGGCAGCGAGTCGAACACCACGTTGTCCAGAGTGATGTTGTAGAGGTAGTTGAATTGAGATTGCGACTGGTAGCCACGGAACAGCAGCAATGCACTGGCACCGTCATAGATCGAGCCGGGTACGTCGGTGTAGCGGAAGTTCCTGATCGTGATGTCGTGGATATTCGGATAGAGCGCGTTAGCCGAACCCGACGCATCCCCGTAGTAAGGGTCTACCGCGATCGGTTGCTGAACGCGGCGCGCGCACATTCCATCCACCGTGACGTTCTTCACTTCGCCGCCGCGGCTGTCATCGGTCTTGATGCGGAATCCGCTGGTGGCGTTCATGTCGAAGCCGTCGATGGTCAGATCGCGGATCGTGATGCCATTCATGCCACTGTCCGTTTCACTGCCAAGGGACATGCCATGGCTGAAATAGAAGCGGTTATGCAGGATCTGCACGTTCGCGACCGGCCCGGTCGTGCTGCTGTGCGACTTGATGGCGATGCCGTCATCACCGTTGTTGATATGGTTGAATGCGATCAACACGTTCTGCGACTGGCCAGGGTCGATGCCATCAGTGTTCTTGATGGTGGCGGGGGTGAAGCAGGTACTTGGCGTGGTGGTATTTGCCGTGCCCGAGACCACCGGCATGGTGTTCGGCGCGCACTTGTAGCCAGCGACCGAATACTCAAGCGAAGGAGAGAGCAGCTTGGTGCCCCATACCGTGATGCCATTGACGCCGCTTGTGACCACGTGGAACTTCGGCGAATTCTGCAGCGTGATGCGGTACAGGCTGAAGTTGCTTCCGTTGTTCACCTGAATCAGCCGCGGATTGTTCTGGCTGACCCCATTCATGGTCTTGGTCAGGGCACCCACATCCCACCAGGTCAGCTTGTTGGCGTACGGGCCGGAGGTCAATACCGCGCCGCCACGTCCATCAATGACGCCATCGCCAACCACGCCGTTATTGTTCGGCGTGGTCGTGATCAAGGCGTTGCAGCCATTGTCGCTGCTTGCTGTCCCGCCGCAGGTGTTCTTGCCGGAAATCTGATAGTCAGTCGGGCTGCGCGAGCCAAAGAGCGTGACGCCGCTGTCGACCCATAGCGTGACCGCGCCCGAAAGTGTGATCGGGCCGGACAGGAACGCATTCTCCCCGTGGCTGCCGGTGACCAACTTGACGGCCTGCCCGGCGGGGCAGGCCGTGATGGCGGCCTGGATCCGAGCAGTGTCCGGCTGCGAGCTCGCCGGCGGCGCATCTACCGCGGCGTCGAGCAGGCCACCACTGTTCCTGGTCAGCGTCGCGCTCAGCGTTGCACAGACCGTACTCGGAAGGGAAGGCTCCTTGCCCTGCACGGCCGGATCGGAAAGCGCGGCGGCGGGCCACAACGAGTTTGAGCTCGGACTTGAGCTTGGACCAGGATTGGCAGCCACTGGCGGCGACGCGAGCGTGGCGCTCGTGTTGCCGCTATCGGCGCCACCACCACAAGCGCCCAACGTCAGGCTCGTGGCAATAGCGATCAGCCGAATATTGGCGCGCCCGATCCTGGCAACAGATGAATGTTGCATGGAAAAGTCTCCTCGACCTGCTGTGTTGTTAGAAATGATTTGACCGCTCGCAGGCTCGCTTCAGGGCAGGGCCTGGCTCGGCCGCACGCGGTATGCCTGCGTCGAATGTGTACGCTGAGTCAGGCGGTGGGGCCGATTGAAGATCGTGTTGTCCGCTCTTTCAGGCCGGGCAGATGCCGGTCCGCCGACTCAACTCTGATTGCGTGAGATTCAGATTCAGTGCAGGAGAAGTTCCCGAAGGGCATGCCCACGGGAACCCCTCCATCGCCTGATTTACTGCGAAGCCCAGGTAGAGCCAAACAGGTTGGACTGCCCGATCGCCGGGAAATCCACGAAAGCCTGGCTGCAATCCACCGCGTTATTGAGGTCGACGGCCTGGGTTGCCGTACCGTTCACCACCACGTTGTTGGCGGGGGACGGGAAGATCGGCAGGTTCACACCGCGGATCGTCAGATTGGCATCTGACGACGTGAGCGTGATGCCATTCGGCGTATCCGTTACCACGTTGGTCAGCGACATGGTCAGCGGGTGGCCAGGTTCGCCATAGCCGCCAGTGTTTGCCGCGAAACCCTGCAGGGTCACGCCTGCACTACCCATGATCTTCACGTTGTTCAAGGTGATGTCATGGAAGTTCGGGTAAAGCGGAGTCGCAACGCCGCCCGACACCGGCACCGCCTTGGTGCTGTAGTACGGCGTGAACAGAAGGGCGTTCATCGAGACATTGCGGATGCAGATGTTCGTGTAGTTGATGTTGCTGACCTCGCCGCCACGTGCGTAGTCCGTCTTGATGCGCAACCCTTCCTCGGAACCATCGAAGGCATTGTCATAGACCTGCACGTTCGTCACACCGGCATTGGTCTCGCTGCCGACCGAAATGCCGTGGCCCCAGTAGATATGGTTATGGGCAACGATCATGCCCCACTTGCGATCGGAGCGAACATCGCGGTTACCATCGACTGCAAACAGACCGGAACCGGCGGGCGTTGGATTGTTGCTGCCCTTGAATGCAATATCGTCATCTCCCGTGCTCACGTAGTTGTAGGCAAACACGAAGTTCTTCAGATAGCCATCAAAGGAGATCGAACCAGCGGAAGTCGTGGTGCTGCCGGTAGACAGCTTGCCCGAGATAGCCTTGGATGAAGAGCCCGGATCAAACGCGTCGGTATTCTTGACGTTGGTCGCGTTGAAGGTTTGGCCCGTGTAGAGCGGGTTTCCGTTGCCAGCCGGGTTCGCAAACGCCGCCAGGCTCGGGGTCTGTACCTTCACGCCCCAGACAGTCATGCCGTCGACGCCACTGGGAACCACGTGGAAGTTCGCGCTGTTGTTCAGCGTGATTCGGTACAGCGTCAGGTTCTTGGCGTAGTTGAACACCATCATGCGGAAGTTCGACTGCGAGGCCGTGCCGGTGGCGCCGTTCTGCACCATGTTTCCAAGCCAGGCAAGATCCCACCACGTCATGTTTCGCGCACCCGATTTCGAATCGACCACGGTGCCGCCGTTGTCGCAAGGCGTGCCGTCTGCGGCCTGCGCTTCGGTCGCCTGGTTATACGACGCATAGGTGTTCGAGCACGTCATGTCGACCCGCATCAATGGATACTTTACGTCGTGCGAGACCAGTTCCGCATAGGCTCGGCTATCGATACGGCCATCCCCTACCACGCCCGAGTTCACCACATTGGTACCGGTGATCAGTGCCGCGCAGTTCGAGGAGCTGCCGGCCTTGAGCGTCGAGCCGTTCGGCACCATGGTATTTCCACAATATGGCCCGGCCTTGTTCGGCGAATAGGCCATGACATCGCGTGTGGCATAAAGCGTGACGCCCTTGTCGATCCACAGCGTCACGCCGGACGGCAGGACAAGCGGGCCGGTGATGAAGCCGTTCCCAAGCCCGGTGCTGTTGACCACCAGTCGCACAGCGAACTTGCTGGCCTTGTACTGCGGCTTGGCCAGTTCTTCCCCGGAAACGCCGGCGATATTGACGTTCGGAACGTTGGCCGCCTTCTGTGCAGCAGTCGCCGATGCGTCGGCCGATGCAATGGTCGCCCCGACTTCTGCGTCTACCGAGGCGCCGCAGGCGTCCAGTGCGGCCTGGATGCGGGCCTGATCGGGGTTCGCCGTAGCGGTTGCGACCGGCTTGGCGGAAGGGTCTGCCTCCGGGGGAAGCGAACCATCCGGACGGCTCACCAGGTTGTTGCTTGCCTCGAGCGTGGCGCAAACCTGGGTGTCGGACGGGAGGCTCGGCTCGGGGGGCAGATTGCTGTCATACGCGGCGGTGCCGACCTGGAAAATGGGGCCATTGGGCACTGATACGGCGTTGGAATCCGATCCGCCGCCGCCACAGGCGACCATCGTTGCCGAGGCGGCAACCAGGGCTAATGAAAGGCCCAGGCCTTTCAAGCACCTTTCGAGCACCCCTGTTTGTACTTTCATTTCTATTCTCCAGGACGGAACGCCACCAACGTATGCGGGCGCTGCCGAGATATGGGTTGGGTCAGACCGAATCGGACAACGGCCGTCGATAGATCAGCCGCAGCCTGACGAGATCTGTTCCGGGATTTCCGTTGTTGGTTGGCTTCAGAAGCGTGCGATCAGGCCAATGCCGAAGGCCTGCGGGCTGTTGCCCGGCGCCAGGAATGCATTGCTTGTGCCGCTGTTGTTGCTGAACAGTGGTGCCTGCCCGAGGTTCACGTTTTGCCCCGAGCTGTTGCTGATCTTCGTGTAGTACACGTAGGGCATGAAGATCTCATTGACCTTGTACGTAGCACCGATCGAGAACTGACGTGCGCTGTAATCACCGGGATTGCCAACCGTGGGGTTGCTCAGGTTGCCGAGCTTGCCGTAGGAAGCCATGATGGCAATCTTCGGCGTGATTTCCTGTGCCACCGAAACCATTACGGAGCCCTGCTTCATGCTGCCGTTGATCGTGCTGGCAACAAAGTTTCCGCCCGACGGAGGGACGAACTGCGTGAAGCCGTAGCTGCCATATTCATAGCCGGCACCAACGGTAGTCTTGGTGGGGAACTTGTAGGTCGCCAGAATCTTCGCGAACGAAGTTGACTGGCCACTGACGGACGTCGTGCGGAAGCCCATCCCCTGTGCCAGCGCGGCGGTGTCCACACCGGTATTGCTCTGATAGTCGTAGCCGGCGCCGACAGCGAACTCGCCAATGTGGTACTTCAAGCCGAAGGAGTACCGGCCATGGTTGACGTTGTTGGTCTGCGCTTCGTCAAAGCTGTACGATGCCCCGGCTTGCAGGCCCTTCCACTCCGGCGAAAGGTAGTGCACCGAGTTCTTGTATCGCGCTTCGCCACGGCTGAAGAGGCTGTTCGGATTGCCAGTCATCTGCGCCGACGTGTTGTTCCAGACGTCGAGACCGTAGACCGTCAGGCCGAGGTTGCCGCCCAGCGCACCACCGGAGCCCACGAGGCTGCGGTACACCGAGTCGTTGTTGCCAATGACCGCTTGTCCGAACTTCTCGCTGCGAACACCGACAAACGTGTTGCGTGAACTGAGCGAAAACTGCTGGTTCTGGTCGTTGACACCGCCCTGGTCAAAGCTGTTCAGGCTGGCCTCGATTTGCCAGATACCCTTCACATCCGGGGTAACGCCGATGCTGCCGGCAAAGCCGATGCGCGAGTTGCCGTCGGTGACGCGGCCGCGAGAGTTGTAGGGTGTTGCACCGCCCAGTGCCTTGACGTTCTCGATCTCGCCATTGATGAAGCCATACAGCCGCGCCTCGACCGGCATGCCGCCGACCGTCGTCTCACCAAGCGTGAAGTCTGCAAATGCATTCTGAGACATGCAGACCAGGATCACACCCGCCAAAGGCACCAGCCTTGGAAGGCCACGTGATAATTTTTTCATTTCTACTTTCCCGTACTCGTAAGCCAAAAATATTCATTCCGCCCGGGCTTCTCATGCGCAAGGGCGAACGGTCCCTGCGCGCCGCCGAATGGGCGGCGCGTCAGCGTCAATGGGGGCGCTATTCGTGAATCAGGAGCCGAGCGCGGTGTTTTGAACGTCCGCTGGCAAAGTGGGGCTCGCGACTTTCTCGCGCGCCATCAGGAAGACGACTGCGGCGGCGATCAGGTCGAACACGGCCAATACGACAAACAGAGGGCTGTAGCCAACACGTGTCACGGCAATGCCGAACAGCAGCGTGAAGAGCGTGGCGCCCAGGTAGCCGGTCATGCCGGCCAGGCCCGTGGCCGTTGCCACTTCATTCTTGCCGAACACATCGGAAGTGATTGAGTAGAGCGCGCCGGACAGCGTCTGGTGAGCGAAGCCGCCAACGCACAGCAGCGCGATCGCCGCATACGGGCTGTCGACCAATCCGACACAGGCCGGGCCGATCATCGACAGGCAGCCTACGAGCATGACCAGCTTGCGCGACGTGAACAGCGACACCTTCAGGTGCTTGTGGAACCAGGGGCTCATGTAGCCGCCCAGCACGCAACCGATATCGGCGGCCAGAAACGGCAGCCACGCGAACATCGCGATCTCCTTGATGTTCATATGGCGTTCGGTAGCCATGTACAGCGGGATCCAGGCGTTGAAGGTCTGCCAGGCGGGCTCGGACAGGAAGCGCGGAATCGCAATCGACCAGAAGTTGCGGCCGCGGATGATCTGCAGCCAGCTTGCCTTGGCCGCGTTGCTGTCCTTGTGCAGCGCCTCCTGGCCAGCCAGGATGTACTGGCGCTCGTCGTCGGACAGGCGCGTCTGCTGTTTCGGATGCTTGTAGAAGATTGCCCACAGCGCGGTCCAGACCACACCGAGCACGCCGACCACGACAAACGACAGTTGCCAGCCGCCGTGCAGGATCGTCCAGACGACCAGCGGCGGGGCGCACAGCGCACCGATCGACGAGCCGATATTGAACCAGCCGATGGCGACCGAACGTTCCTTGGCCGGAAACCATTCAGTCGTTGCCTTCACGCCGCCGGGGATGCCGGCCGCTTCCGTGAGCCCGAGCAGGCCACGGAAGAACGCCATGCCTTGCCAACCCGTTGCAAGGGCGGCGGCGGCGCACGCCAGCGACCACGCCAGCGCAAAGATGCCGAAACCGAGCTTGGTGCCGACGGCATCCAGCACCAGGCCGGCGATCGGCTGCATCATCGCGTAGCAGACCTGCCATGCCACGACGATGTAGGAGTACTGCTGCGTGGAAATATGCAACTCCGACATCATGGTCGGGGCGGCCACGGACAACGTATTGCGCGCCAGGTAGTTGACGATCAGCCCCATCGTTACCAGGCTGACCATCCACCAGCGCATGCCCTTGATGCGTTTCATCTCTCCTCCATGTTGTTATGGAAATGCGGCAACTCGCAGTGCCGCTTGCTGTTGTTGCAGGTGGTGCGCATGAAGCGCCAAACCACACGTGGGTTGGGACCTTCAGCGGTCCGATCCGCCCAGGCGCTGCGCCGGCGGGGTGAAATCGATGCTGGCAAACCCGCCGCCCTGGTACTGACGGGCGATGGCGTCGAGCGGGTCGGGCCTGGAAAGGATTTCCGCCGCATAGCCCTCGGCGTTCTGATTCGGCCGGTAACCAAGTCGCGCGGCGCCGCTGTTATCCCAGTAGCTGCGCGTGTTGGCGGAAACGCCCCACACCACCATGAAGCCGAGATCGGGCACCGTAATGCTCTGCTCGATCAGATGCAGCAGGTCTTCGTGACCCAGCCATGTGGCCAGGTGGCGCGGTTCCGCCGGCCTTGCCACGCAACTGCCGATGCGGATGCAGACCGATTCGATGCCGTGCTTGTCCCAGTAGAGGCGTGCCAGCCCTTCGCCCCACATCTTGCTCAGGCCATAGAAGCCGTCCGGGCGGAACTCGCAGTCGGTAGCGAGCCGCGCGTCCACCGGATACATGCCGATTGCATGGTTGGAACTCGCGAACACCACGCGACGCACGCCGTTGCGGCGCGCACCCTCATAGACTTCGTAAAGCGCGCGCAGGTTGTTCTCGATGATCTCGGGTAGCGGGCGCTCGACGCTGGTGCCAGCCATGTGGATGAGGACATCCACACCGTGCAGGAGGCGGTCAACCACGGCTGGGTCGCGCAGGTCGCCATGCATCACCTCCTCGTCGTCGCAGAGCGGGACCGGCAACTTCGAGCCACCTGCCGAGCGCAGCCGGTATCCGCGCGCCGGCAGGGCGGCACGCAGCACGGTGCCGAGCTGACCGGCTGCGCCGCTCATTGCAATCTTGGTCACGATTGAAAAACTCCGTTGAAATCTGGGTGCACGACCCGCCTTGATTATGGGATGTCGTACAACTAAGTTGTCATACATACTGCTTTTTAAGTCTGGCAACTTTCGTTCTACGCGCCTCGAATGTCAACGAGAAGATTGGCGAACTGGGGTTTACCTTACTCAGTCAGCGGCGAAATCGCCGCTTTGCTTCGATGTTTATGGTTTCGTTCGCACAACATCACCGTTCGGCGGGCAAGTGGCGCATTATGGTAATGTGTGACAAATTCAATACCCTTCAGCGCATCGCCACAAGCAATAAACGAACGACATCGTATGACAGCATCGAGCAGTTCCAGCCTATCCGAGCAGGTTTGCAAATCGATAATTGCGGCCATCCTGCGCGGCGACTTTGCGCCCGACCAGAAACTGCCGACCGAAGCCGACCTGGCCAGTCGTTATGCGGTATCCCGAACCACCGTGCGCGAGGCGCTGTCCTGCCTGCGGTCGGAAGGCATCGTGACGTCCCGCCGCGGGTCGGGCAGCTTTATCCAGCGCATGCCGTTCGGTGGCGAATCGGCGGGTCCGCAGATCAAAAGCATCGCGGACATCGAGCGCTACTACGCGTTCCGCATGTGCGTGGAGGTTGGGATGGTCGAAATCTCGGCGCAGATGCGCACCGATGCGGACATCGCCGCCATCCGCGCCGCCTACACCGCGCTGGAGCGCACGCTGGACGCCGATGTCTCTGGCGTGGAGGAAGACCTGCAGTTGCATATGGCCATCGCCCGCGCCTCCCAGAATCCTTTCTTCGTGTCGACGATCGAGCATGCGCTTGCACCGATTCGCCAATGCATGGAACTGGCCCAGAACCTCGGACAGACGCGCAATGCCGACCGGCTCGATGAATTCCAGGCTGAGCATCTGCCGATCATCGAGGCCATCGAACAGGGCTCGCCCGCGAAGGCGTCCATGGCGATGCGCCGCCATATCGAGAATGCCCGGCGAAGGATCTTCGAAGGAGGGTAGCCTTGGCAGGACGCACGCCGCACGACCACAACGCGGAACTCCGGCTGAGGAGCGAGACGCCAATGCTAAAGCATTGCTCTCGAGTCGGTTGGTCATGCCCATACTTCATCCAAGGAAAGGGAAGTGGCTGCCAGCCTTCATATCGCCACCCCAGCGCCTCCGCCGAACAAAGACTTGCATGCCATCGCTCGCAACACTATCAAACGAGCTCTCCCCTCGGTATAGGACTGGGCCTATTCTGGTTCTGTTGCGCTAACGCCAAAAGGGCCATTGCATGAACGCATTCCCGTTTGTGTGAGCTTGCCGCAATGTTTTGAAGGGCAGGATAGGCTGAGATCACTTGGCAAGCGCAGCCCATACCCTGTGTTGCCGCGCAACTCGGCAGGCGGGCGACGCCACTCGTCGGATATTTCGGAGAACCGGGAAAAGACGGGTCTCCGGAAAGATCATCACCGGAGACCCTCAGAATCCCGTGACCCCGAGAAGCCTGCCAGGCAGCAGGTTGGAGGCGGGGACGGGAACACTACGATGGCCGGTGGAAAGTCCCGACTGTCGAAGACCACGCAGGAGCCGGCAGGCAAAACGCCTCGCCGGCCCCGATGGCAATCAGAACTTGTGCCGAATGCCGACGGCGGCGCCGAGCATCGTGCTCTGGCCGCTTGCGAGGAAGTAGCCGTTGGCGAAGCTGATGGCCGAGGTATCGAAATTCAGGCCAGCATTCTTCGAGAACGCCGTGGTCAGGTAGAGGTCGGTGCGCTTGGACAGCGAATAGTCGGCGATGAACGACACCTGCCACGGGTTGGCCAGGTGCGTCTGGCCCAGCAGGTTCTTCACGTTGTCGTAGTTGTACTCCAGCGTCAGCCCGAGCGCCGGGGTGACCTGATAGTTGCCGCCGACCCAGAAGTAGTCGTCGCGCACTATCAGTGAGCCGTCTTGCGCCTTGTTCTGGCCCCAACGATAGCCACCCATGACCTTGGCTAGCGTGCCAAATGTGTAGCTGGCACCAATCGCTGCCTTCTTGAACGAACCCGTACCGACAAAGGCGCCAGCCGCCGAGCTGAGGCTCGGGTTGTACTGGTCATATGCCACGGCCGCACCGAACGCACCGGCCGCATATTCCATGCCGAAGCCATAGGCCGAATCGCGACGGAACTGGCCCGGAACTTCACCGTTGCCGCCGACACTCGGGGCCCCTGAGCTGGTGCCAGGCAGCGCGACGCCGGTGCCGAACGACCAGTGCGCAATCGTCGTCACGGGACCGAAGTTGCCGATGTACTTGGCGGTGTTGTCTTCCCGCAGGTTCGCGCCCGCAAACGCCACGACGGGCTCGTACTGAACCGCGTAGGCCGAGGGCGAGTAGTTGGCCATGATATGGAACAGCGACGTGTATTGCCGCCCGAGCAGAACCTGACCATAGCGGCTGTCAATGCCAACGTACGCCTGACGGCCGAACAGGCGGCCCTGCGACTGCACGCCGTTGTCGATGCTGAACCCGCTTTCAAGCACGTACACGGCCTTGGTACCGCTGCCGAGGTCTTCCACACCGCGCAGGCCCCAGCGCGAGCTGGACAGACCGCCCGAGGTCAGCCGGTAGGTATTGCCGCCCTGCCCGGCGTTGAAGCCGTTGGCAGGCGTCGGCGGCTGCGAGCCAAGGTGGCTCACGTATTCGATGTTGGCATCCGCCACGCCATAGAGCGTCACACTTGACTGGGCGTGCGCGGATCCGATGAAGCCCACTGCTGCCGTCGCAAAAAGGAACCTTTTCATAGTTTGTATTGCTTCTGTATTGCTTCTGTTAGCTGATCAGTAAAAGGCCACCGGTGCCGATTTGAAATTCACACCGCAAACAGGCGTGGCTCGTACCCACGGAACTGCGAACTGCTCGGAACTTGCAAGCCACCTCCATGGCCATTTCGATAAATTGGCCGAATGAAGCGCGCAGGAGCCCCCCTGCCGCGGGGAAACCGCAGCATTGGCATTGCTTGCAAATCAGGGTTTCGGGGCTAACTCACGCCCCGATGGCGGACAGGCCTTATGCGGAGATGTCGGTGCCGCGTGTTTCAGGCAGCAGCCAGATGGCCACAAGGCTGATCACGCTGGTGCCGGCCAGGTACCAGGCCGGTGAGTTGGGGTTATGCGTCCAGGCGAGGAGCCCGGTCACCACGAACTGCGTGGTCCCGCCGAACAACGTTGTGCCAATTGCGTAGACCAGCGAAATGCCAACGCTGCGAAAGGCGGTCGGCAGCAGTTCGGGGATGACGACGATCGACGCCGCAGCGGTCATGGCTGTCAGCGACGCAATTACCGCAGTGACAACAAGGAAGCTGAAGGCACCAGGCGCCGCCGTCAGCCACCAGAACATCGGAACGATCAGCAGCATCAGCGCCACGCGCGGTGCAATCAGCACGATCTTCCGGCCGCGCCAGTCGCTCATCCAGCCGCCAGCCAGGCCAAACACGAACGTCATCACGCCGCCAACCAGTGCACTGGTCTGCGCCAGCGTGGCAGGCAGGTGCAGTGTCTGGATGGCGTAGGTGGTCATGTAATTGCCAATCTGCGACGCCACGGCGACAGACAGCACGACCAGAACCCCCAGCACGACATAACGCCTGTGTGACTTCATCACGCCGCCGACAACCTCGGACGTGCTGCGCTCGGCTTTGTCTTCGAAAGTTTCAGGCAGGCTGCGGCGGATCTTCAGCGCCACCGGCACAAGCGCAAGGCTCAGGATGAACGGGATGCGCCACCCCCAGGCGGCAAGATCCTGTGCCGACAGCAACATCGACACGGCAACGCCCAGCAGCCCGCCGATAGCCACGGCGATGCCCTGGCTTGCCAGCTGCCAGCTAGCGTACAGTGCGCGCCGATGCGGTGGCGCGGCTTCGACGAGCAGCGCGGTGGCCGGGCCCACTTCTCCGCCAAGTGCCAAACCCTGCAGCAAGCGGCAGGCCACCACAATGATGGGCGCGGCGATGCCGATGGATGCATAGCCTGGCGTTGCGGCCATGCCAAGCGTGCCGACGGTAATCAGTACGACGGTCAGGATCATCGCCGGCTTGCGGCCGGCGCGGTCCGCCAGCGCGCCAATCAGCACGGCGCCAAGCGGGCGGGTAAAGAAGCCCACGCCGAACGTGGCCGCTGCCAGCAGCAGGCTCCCGAACTCACCGCCAACCGGGAAGAACGCCCGGCCGATATAGACCGCGAAGTAGGCGTAGATGACAAAGTCGTAGAACTCGAGCGCATTGCCCGCAACGGCGGCTGCAACTGCAGCACGGCCGATAGTTGGGCGAGCTTCCGCGCGACTCTCGATAGTCTGGGCAGAGGCCGGACTAGTAGCGTGCATCATGTCTCCTTGGAATAATTTTGAATGGCCAGGTAACGAACTCGACCCTGTCAGTCTTCCTGCAGGCCACTAACGGTCTGCTGGAACACCTCCCGGCCTTGCTGCCAGATCGCCTGTTGCCAGTCGTCGGCTTGCGGATAAAAGGCATCCTTGAGGCTTTGCCGGATTGCCGCCGCCTGCAGCGGGTCCGACGACCCATGGCGATGCAGCCAGTGTTCGGCGCGGCTTGCACCAATCACCTGCGACGTGGGGTACGTACCAAACTCAAGGCAGAGATTGGTTTGCACGGCCTGCGAGCATTCATCGAACAGCGCGAACTGAATCGGCCCGGTCATCGGGATGCTGTTCGAAGTTCCGGCATGGACGGATGTCACATCGCCCCACCAGCGGCGAGCGCGCTCCAGCGAAACTCCCTCGTCGAGGCAGGCGAAGATGCGCTCTCCAACGCTGTACGGCCCCAGTCCCGTGTGGATGTCGATGGAACCCAGATGCTGGCAATGCCGCCCGTAGCGCTGGAGAATCTTGTGGAACGTGGCGTTGCTCCACGTTGGCCCGCGTCCGCCAAAATGCATGCCATCGTCAAACTCGTATTGCCCCAGTGCAACGGCACGCTGGAAGCCTTTGGGCCCCCATTCCCGGCGCACCTCAAACAGAGCAAGCTCGTTGTCATCGGTGGGCGGCCACTGTCTGGGCAAGAGCAGTTCGTGGATTGCCGCATACGGCCCATTGACAGGCATCGCAGCGGAGAAGTCGATGAAGTTGCGATTCAGGTCGACGTTCTC
Organism: Cupriavidus sp. BIS7; assembly: GCF_000292345.1. Lineage (GTDB taxonomy): Bacteria > Pseudomonadota > Gammaproteobacteria > Burkholderiales > Burkholderiaceae > Cupriavidus. The sequence goes on along the minus strand of NZ_ALOU01000042.1, from coordinate 48,566 downwards.
CTGGGTCTCCCGTCGCGAGTGCGAGAAGCCATGTGGGTTGACCGCATGCACGTACAGGACCGCCGTGTCCGGCTCCGTCACGGGACCAAGGCCTAGCAGACCAGTCTGAACGGCGGAACCGCAGTAGCCTTCCACGCCGTGCACGCCGCTGATAACGATGACCAGCTTCGAAGCGTCCGCCGGGCCGTCAAGCACGACATCGGTCGCAAGCAACTCTCCGTCGGCGCCGGCCAGCGGCAGCTCATGGGAATCGACACTGAGGCCGCGCGAGGCAGCGGCCTGCAGAAACTTCTGTCGCGCTTCCGCATAGGTTCGACTAAAGAGATGACGGGCCTCAGGTTGCACGATGAATCCTCGGGGTTCTTTGTATATCGGGTGTTGGTGTGTCTTCACGCGGCGCGGATCTGACGGACAGCGCCCGTCCGCACGGCTCGGCGCTCGGCGCATGCGCGTCCAAAGGCGGAGAAGATCGCCTTGGCCAGCGCGCAGTCGTCAATGCGCATTTCCGGATGCCATTGCACGGCCAGCGTGAACTGCTCTGCGTCGGCAATCGAAAATGCCTCGACGAGTCCATCTGGCGCCGTGGCCTCGACGCGCAGGCCAGTGCCCAGCCGCTCGACGCCCTGGTGATGCAGTGAGTTGACGATGGCCGAGGTACCGCCAAGTTCAGCCAGCAGGCCGCCAGGGACGATATGAATCTCGTGGCTGTCGTCGTACCAGCGCTGGATCGGGCGGTCGTGATCGCCTTCCCGATGGTCAAGACGACCAGGCTGGTCGTGCACCGCGCGCTCAAGCGTGCCGCCATGGAGGACATTCAGTTCCTGGAAGCCGCGACAAACCCCAAGCACCGGAATCCCCGCTTCAATCAGCGCGGGCAGCAAACCCAGCACGACTTCATCGCGATGAGGGTCTTGCATCGTTGTCTCCGGCAAAGCCGACGCCCCATATCTCTCGGCGGCAACGTTGGACGGCCCGCCAGTCAGGACAATGCCGTCCAGGGTATCGATCAGCGTGGCTGCATCGATCGCTCCGGCACATGCGGGAAGCAGCAGCGGCTGAGCCCCAGCCACCTCGGAAACAGCGCGCACATAGCCATTGAGCGCCGAGTAAGCTGGGTGCTTGTGCAGCTCGATTCGGTCAGTGATGACGGCCACGACCGGACGAAGCGGCTTGTGTTGGATGGCGGATGGCATTGCGAGGATGGCTGTTGTTTGCGGTTGTCCGCGGACGGAGCGGATCGGATTGCAGTTTGATGACTGCGCGGACTTGTGTAAATTGCAACTAAGTTCCGATCAACATGCATTCCATGCAAGTGGATTGCCCCCGCCATGAATACGCGCCAACTACGTCACTTTCTTGCTCTTCTGGATACCGGATCGCTTGCTGCAGCGGCGGATGCGGTACATCTGAGCCAGCCAGCACTTTCCCGTAGCATCCGCGCCCTGGAAGACGCGCTAGGGGTGCCGCTGTTCGACAGGAACGACAGGCGATTGCGCCCTACGGCCTATGCCACCGCGTATGCACCGCGCGCGCGACGCATGCTGTCCGACGAAAAAGAAGGTATGCGCACACTCGGCCTGATGCAGGCCGGAGATTTGGGCACGTTCTCCACCGGTATGGGGTCATCCCTTGCCGCGCCCATCCTGCGGCCCATGCTGGCGGAGTTGCTGCGCACATCGCCTGGATTGCGGCTGCGAAGCATCATCGACACTTCCGAACGACTGCTGGATGCGCTGCTGGCCGAGCGAATCGATTTCTTCGTGGGCAATATCCGCGCAGCGGAGGCGCATGACGGCCTTGTGGTCGAGCCAATCTATCCCTGCACGTTCGGCTGGTACGCTCGACAAAGCCATCCACTGGCAGATGGAAGAAGCGTCGATGCCGCCCAGTTGCGACAGTATCCGATGCTTGCGCCTGGGCACTTCGAACCGTCCATGGCCCGACGACTTGCACAGATTTATGGCCTGCCAACGCCAGTACCGGACCAGTTTGCACTGATCTCGGATGATGTTGGCACGGTGCTCGAGATTGTTGAGTCGACCGATGCAATCGTTCCGCAGACAGACCTGTCCGCGCTCCCTGGGCTCAGGGCGAGAAGCATTGTCGAGCTTGCTGTAAGCCCGGGGCTGGAACTGGACCTGACGCTAGGTATCGTCCGGCATGGCGACCGTACACTGGCACCCGCCACGCTCCGCGCGTTCGAGATCATCCGCGAACGATTTGCAATGGCGGCTGCGGAAATCGCCAGTTTCAAGGGAAACGCAGCGCCCAGGTGAGGCGCTTGCCTACCGCTTCAACGAAGTCTCCAGGTTGTGCAGGTTCTGCGGCAGCACGAGAATCAGGCCGCCACGCGGGCTGTCGATGTCGGAAATCAATGCCAGTGACAGCGACACGGTCACCGGCAGCACAAGCATCACGAAGACCTTGGCTCGCTCCGAGCGTGCCCCATAGCCCTGCATCAGGCTGCTGAAGAACGCAATGGCGATCATGAGGCCCCAGGCCGAGACGGGTATCCGGTTCAGCCACGCGGCCTCCGTGTAGCCCTGCGAATTGATGACATCGTTCATGCCTTCCACCACGAGCGCTGTGATCGGGGTTGGCTTTGCGCGCGCCGCCGCCCGGACCGCGTTCCACATCTCGTCTTCGATCTGCGCGGTGGCGGTTTCAACCTCCTGCAATTGCGCCTCGTCGCCCGTGCGGTAGTAAAGAATGCGCTGGCCCAGGTACCGGACCAGCAAAGCCTTGACCTTCTCGGCATCGGGCCCTTCGATCAGATCTGCCCGCAGGTACTCGGTGCCGATGGCGTTGGCCTCTTCTTCCTCAAGGTTCTTGCGCTGGTCATACCGCCCAACAGCCATGGACAGCGTGAACCCGATCAGCAGCGCCATCAGCGTCAGGGTGGCGCCCTGAATAATGCTGAAGTCTTCTCGACCTTCGGCGGGAATCGGCCTGATACGGCGCAGGACCGATGCGCCAATCGCGGTGGCCGCTCCCATGACGGCGATCATGACGATGAAGAGGAAGGCTGGATGACTGATGAGCGGGTTCATTTGTTTTTATCTCGCCGATTGGATTTGCCGTGTTCACCTGTCGGATTTCTGACAGAGTCCTGGTGCGATTCCAGCCATCATGCTTCCGCACCTTCCCTTTCGACCGCAGCTCAACACAAAAAAGGTTGACCATGAGTCACTTCGGAGACTACCAAAACGAGATCTACCTCAACGGCCTTCGGGGGATTAGACCCAGTCTGCCTGTCGATTTCAAGCAGCTTGAAGAACGGGCGGCCGCCGCATTGCCGCAGTCGGTACTGAGCTACGTGCAAGGCGGCTGCGGGGACGAATCGACGCAGCGCCGCAATGTGGAAGCGTTCGCGGAATGGGGGATCGTGCCGCGCATGCTGGTTGATTCCCGTGAGCGCAATCTCTCGGTCGAGGTCTTCGGCAAGCGGTACGCGTCGCCGCTGATGCTGTCGCCGATCGGCGTGATCGGCGTCTGTGCGCAGGATGGCCACGGCGATATCGCCACGGCGAAAGCCGCTGCCGCAACCGGCGTGCCGATGATTGCATCCACGCTGATGAATGACCCGCTGGAGTCTGTCGCGCAGGCGTTGGGGGACGGCGATGCTTTCTTCCAGCTCTACACGCCGAGAGATCGGGATCTGGCCACAAGCTTCGTCCGTCGCGCCGAAGCGGCCGGCTACAAGGGCATCGTCGTCACGCTGGATACGTGGCTGACCGGCTGGCGCCCGAGGGATCTCAATGACAGCAACTTTCCTCAGTTGCGCGGCGCGGCGCTGGCCAACTACTTCTCCGATCCGCACTTCCGCGCCAGGCTTGCGGTTCCGCCGGAACAAGACCCCGCTGCTGCCATACAGCTCTGGGCTTCCATCTTCGGCCAGACCGTGACGCTGGAAGAGCTCCGCTGGCTGCGATCGATCACCAGGCTGCCGTTGATCGTCAAAGGCATCCAGCATCCCGATGATGCCCGGCGGGCAATCGACGCGGGCGTGGATGCCATCTACTGCTCCAATCACGGCGGCCGGCAGGCCAATGGCGGGATCGCGTCGATCGATCTGCTTCCCGCGCTGGTTGCCGCGTGTGGCAACACGCCGGTCTGGTTCGACTCGGGCATTCGATCGGGAACCGACGTGGTCAAGGCGCTTGCGATGGGGGCCAGCGTGGTCGGCATCGGCAGACCCTACGCCTACGGCCTGGCGCTCGGGGGCACAGCCGGCGTGGTCCATGTCATCCGATCCATCCTGGCCGAGGCGGACCTGCTGATGGCGGTGGACGGACTTCCCGACATCGCGGCACTGCGCGCAGCCGGCGTGCGCCGTACGCGTCCGGACTAACACACCCGAGACACTACATGGCGAAAATCTGTATCTACGGCGCCGGCTCCATCGGCTGCTATCTGGGCGGGCGGCTTCTGGCCGGCGGCAGCGACGTGAACTTCATCGCGCGTGCGCGCGTCAGCGATGTGCTGCGCGTGCACGGCATCACGCTCTCGCAGTTTGGCGGACACCACTGGGTCGTGCCGCCCGAGCGCATCGACGTATCGGCCGACCCCGCCGCTGCCGCCGTGGCCGATCTCGTACTGGTCACCGTGAAGTCCGCCGCCACGCCCACGGTCGCGGCGGAACTGGCAGGTGTGCTGCGACCGGACACTGTCGTGGTCAGCTTCCAGAATGGCATCGGCAATGCCGATGTGCTCCGTGCCGGGCTGCCGCACAACACGGTGCTGGAAGGAATGGTGCCTTTCAATGTCGTCGAGCGCGGCCCTGGCGCATTTCATCAGGGTTCCGCTGGCGACCTGGAGATCAGGCGCGCGGCGGCACTGCAGCCATTCGTCGACGACTTCAAGAACGCGGGGCTGCCGCTGATCCAGCATGCGGACATGCTGCCGGTGCAATGGGCGAAGCTGCTGCTGAACCTCAACAACGCGGTCAACGCGCTGGCAAACCGGCCTTTGAAGGAAGAGCTTGCCCAGCGCGCGTACCGCCTCTGCCTTGGCATGGCGCAGAAGGAGGCACTCGCGCTGCTGAAGCGCGCCGGCATCCAGCCAGCCCGCCTGACGGCGATTCCGGCCGGATGGATACCGGTCGTGCTTGGCGTGCCGGATGCGTGGTTCGCGCGGCTCGGGCGCGCGATGCTGACGATCGATCCACTGGCACGCTCGTCAATGTCCGACGACCTCGCGGCAGGACGTGCGACCGAGATCGACTGGATCAACGGCGAAGTGGTGAAGCTTGCGCAACGCCTAGGGCAGAGGGCGCCAGTGAACCAGCGGCTGTGCGAGCTTGTCCGGCAGGCCGAGCGCAGCGACTCGCGTCCTTCATGGTCCGGCGACGCCTTGCTGGCGAACCTGCTTGCCGCTGCGCGCGGCGATATCGTCAGCTACGCCTGATCCACGGGGCCGTGACCGTCGCGATGGATAGTTGACCGATGTGCCGAAGCCCTCGATATGCATGGCAAAGCACAACTGAAGGGCCGCATGCCTGCGTGGCCGTCCTATCCTGATAGCTGGACTGGCGCGCTGGCTGCCCGCCGGTCCTGTGCAACATTGCCTCGGGAACCACCATGCAAGACATCGGACTCTCCCATCTCTGGTCGCAAGGCGATTTCGTCATGCGTGCGACCGCCATCATTCTGTTGATCATGTCGCTGCTGTCGTGGATCGTGATTCTCACCAAGGCGTGGGATCTGGTTCGCCTCAAGAAAATGGCGCACGGCGCGGAAAAGCACTTCTGGCATGCCGGCGATTTCGAGCACGCGCTGGACACGCTCGGCGCCAGCGACGCCAATCCGTTCCGCATGCTGGCCATCACCGGAAGCGAGGCGGCAGAGCACCATCGCGCAAGCCAGCCGCAACTTCAGGATGCGCTCGACATCTCAGACTGGCTGACGCGCTCGCTCAGGAGCGCGATCGACGAGGCCGTGGGAAACATGCAGTCGGGTCTGGCCGTGCTGGCATCAGTCGGTTCGACTGCACCGTTCGTGGGCCTGTTCGGTACCGTCTGGGGCATCTATCACGCGCTGATCGGCATTGGCGCATCAGGCGTGCCGACGATCGACAAGGTGGCCGGCCCCGTGGGCGAGGCGCTGATCATGACCGCCTTCGGCCTTGCCGTGGCCATTCCGGCCGTGCTTGGCTACAACGCACTGAGCCGTGGCAACAAGGGCGTCATCAGCAAGCTCAACCGTTTCGCACACGACCTGCATGCCTACTTCGTGACGGGTGCCCGCGTACGCCCGTCCACGGCAAAATCCAGTGCCGATCTAGGCGTCGTCATCTGACACAGCAAGGAGCAAAACATGGCATTCGGCTCCCTCGACGAAGACGATGACAAGGTGATGAGCGAGATCAACATGACGCCGCTGGTCGACGTCATGCTGGTCCTGCTGATCATCTTCATCATCACGATTCCCGTCATCCACCACGCGGTGAAGATCAATCTTCCGCACGCAACCAGCCGGCCCAACGACACCAAGCCGCGGAACGTCAACGTCTCCATCGATGCGCAGGGCCGGGTGTACTGGAACCAGCAGCAGGTAGACGACGCCACACTGGACCGGCGCATCGCGGAAGCCTCGCAACTACGGCCGCAGCCCGAACTCCATCTGCGTGCCGATCGCGACGTGCGCTATGAGCGCGTGGCCCGGGTCATGGATGCCGCGCAGCACGCCGGGCTGGACAGGATAGGCTTCATTACCGAACCGAAGCACTGACGATGGCCTGCGTCCGTGTGCCGGACGCAGGCGCTTCCTCGCCTTATACAGCGTGGTGCCCGGCGCCCATGTCGTCGTACTCGCGCGAGATGTCCTTATTCGTGTAGTCACGCAACATCGCGGCGGCAAACACGCTGATCACGGCGCACACCAGCACATACACGCTGATTGCGTACCCGGTGTGGTACCTCGCGAACAGCGCGGTAGCAATCAGCGGCGCGGGGCCGCCCGCGATCACCGAGGCAAGCTGGTATCCCATCGACGCGCCGCTATAACGCAGGCGGCCAGTGAACGACTCGGCGATCAGCGCCGCCTGCGGCCCGTACATCATTGAGTGCGGAACCAGCGAGAGCACGATCGCAGCGAATACCCACAGCGGGTTGCGTGTGTCCACCATCGCGAAATAAAGGAAGCCGAACACCCCCAACGCCACCGCACCCGCGATGTACATGCGCCGCCGTCCCAGCACGTCGGAGAGATGACCGAAGTACGGAATGGTGAAGAACTCAAGTACCGCAGCGGCAAGCACGGCAACCAGCAGCAGGTCGCGCGACATGCCAAGCGTCATGACGCCATAGGTGAATACAAAGGCAGTGAAGATGTAGAACGGCGCCTGCTCGGCCATGCGGACAAGCGCGGAAAGCAGGATGTCCTTCGGCTGGCGCCTGATGACCTCGAGCATCGGGGTCTTCTCGATCCGGTGTTCCGCCAGCAGCCTTGCGAAGACCGGCGTCTCAAGAATGTTCAACCGGATATAGAGCCCAATCGCAACCAGTATGATGCTGAGGATGAACGGTACGCGCCAACCCCAGGTCATGAACTGATCGCCCGTCAGCCAACTCATCGCCAGTACTGCAAGGTTGGCTAGGAACAGGCCTGCCGGCACGCCGAACTGCGGCCATGAGGCAACCAGTCCGCGATTCGCATTGGAGCGTGCCCATTCCATCGACATCAGTACCGAGCCGCCCCATTCGCCGCCAACGCCAACGCCCTGGATAAAGCGCAGCACCGTCAGCGCAACCGCGCCCCAGATCCCGATCGTTGCATAGGAAGGCACGAATGCCACGGCAAACGTGGCCAGGCCCATCATCAGCAGCGTGGCAACCAGCGTGGCCTTGCGGCCGATGCGGTCGCCATAGTGCCCAAAAATGGCTGCGCCAATCGGTCGGGCAACAAAGCCGACCGCGTAGATCAGGAACGCTTCAAGCGTCCCGACCAGTGGATCGGATTTCGGGAAATACAGCTTGGCGAATATCAGGCCGGTTACCGTGCTGTAGAGGAAGAAGTCATACCACTCGATCGTGGTACCCACGGTGCTGGCAATGACGGCGCGCCGCAACTGGCGCCGTGATTCATCTTCGGACAGGGCCGTTGCCCCCGTTTGCATGGGATCCATTTTCGCGCCCCCGTCTGCAATATACGAATATGACCGTTAAAAAGCGGACGGGGTTCCTGCTGGCGCGAGTGTGAGCCTGGATGTGATCTCTCTCGGTTTCGGATACGAGACTTGCGCGCGATAGATGTCAACTGTTAGGCACGACGCGCAGTCTCGCCGAACACTTCGCGTCGTGTTGTGATGCGTTCGCGTTTATATCACGATGTGATATTTCTCGTTCCAGCCTGAACATCGGCTTCGGTAAATCCGTAACCGCCCGGACGCAACGCGGAATGTTCGCGCTTCGAGTGGACCAGCGGATACAGGATCTGTGCAGTCCATGGCTCCGCACCGAACAGCACATCGTCCTGCAGACCCACCTTTTCCGGGTACTTGCGCGTGATATGCGCGGTGCCAAACAGCACATCCCAGAAGAACAGCAGGTTGCCGAAGTTGCCCTTGTAGTGGCCAATGCCGTCTTCATTGGTGAGCGCATGGTGGGCCCAGTGCGTGGCGGGCGTGGAGATCGTTCGCTCAAGCACCCACATCAGCGGATGCAGTGCGCGAATGCGGTACAGCGGCGCGTCCCACGGCCATGCGCAATGCGCGCCCACGATGACGGTCAGCTTGACCACCAGATAAGCCGCATAAACCTTGCCGAAGCCGAGGTACACCGCCACGCCTGCAATCCACAGCCCCGGCATCATCAGGTAGTAGAAGAAGTTGTTGCGGTAGGTGATGCGCACGCTCATGTATGCCGCGCTGTGGTGCGCGCGGTGCAGCGGCCAAAGCAGCGGTGTATGCGAAGCGCGGTGCCACAGGTATTGCGTGAGATCGTCGCCAACCAGCAGCAAGCCCGCCATGGCCCACCACGGCAGGCTGGCCCACGCGTTGTGCTGCGCGGGAATCAGCCATTTGCACAGCGCGTCGCTGCCCAGCAGCGCAACGGGCTGCGTGATGGCAATCAGGCCGACGAACATCAGCACTTCCAGCCAGGTGTCGTTGGCGGTTGCGCGCACGGTGCTCTGGTATCTGCGCGTGATGAACTCCATCGATGCAAAGCCGAGGATGGCTGCGCCGATCAGGAGGTATTGCATTTGGGGGCTCACGGTGGGGTGTCTCCTATCGCCATGATCTTGTGTTGTGGGAAGGATCCTAGGAGTGCAATCTCAATGCGTCCAATGCATAATTAACATCCTTCCAATGCGCCAAACGCAACGCCATGGATTTGCGCCGACTAGAGCACGTAGTGGCCCTTGCCGATACGCTTCACTTCGCCCGTGCAGCCGAGGTCGCACACCTGAGCCAGCCGGCCTTCAGCCGCAGCATTCAGGCCATCGAGAGAGATCTGGGCGTTCGCCTGTTCGACCGGGACGTGGGTGAGGTCCGCCCGACCCCGGCTGGCACCTTCCTTATCGAGCGAGCGCGCAAGCTGCTGTTCGAGGCACGCTGTCTGCAGCGTGATGTGGATCTGTATCGCGACAGTCAGCTGGGCGACACCGCATTCGGCGTTGGCCCGCTGCTGACGGCCACGCTGATGCCGCGCGCGCTGCCAGAGTTGCGGCGCCAGTATCCGCAGGTGGCACTGCGTATGGAGGTTGGCAACTGGATGCAACTGCTGGAGAGCCTGCGCACGGAGAGCATCGAGTTCTTTGCCGCCGATGTCCGCGACATGCCGGAGGACGCTTCGCTGGACATCGATCTGATTGGAGGACAACCACCGTACCTGTACGTGCGTGCTGGCCATCCGCTGGCCGGACGAACGTGCACGCTGCAGGAGGCGTCGGCGTATGGCCTCGCAGTGCCGAAGCCGCTCAGCCCGACCAAGGCCGAACTATCGACCCTGCTCGGATTGCCCGTGGGCCAGGAGGCAACCATCGCGCTGGAATGCGATAACTATGGCATTCTCAAGACGGTCACACTGAGCACCGATACCGTGCTGGGGGCGACCGATGCGGCAATCTCCGAGGAACTGGAAGCCGGCACATTCGTGCGGCTGGACGTTCAAGGCTGGATGTCGATGGCGTCCAGCACTGGCATTGTTCGCTTGCGTGGCAGGACCCCTTCGCCAGCGGCCGAGGCAGTGGTGGCTGCCATTGCCCGGGCTGCCCGCGCGATCAACGTGTAGTGCGCGAATTCGCGCATGCCGCGTGATTACGGCGTATGCGGCGTGGGCCGGGGACGCTGAGGCGGCGGATTCGGGGTTGGGATCGGCGGTGTGCCGCCGCCTACCTGGATATATGGTGCGACGATGTACGGGTACTGCGCGGCGCCATTGCCATGCGTGCCGTCAGGCGTCATCGGCTGCGCGCCGGTGGCGACGCGCTGCGAAAGCGGCGCGGTTCGCAGTTCGGTGCCGCCGTTTCCGCTGTTGCCAATGCCGCGCTCGGTATCAAGGATCTGCGCCCCGCTGTCCGTCGACGACGCGGCAAACGCTGCTGTCGATACCATTGCCAGCAGCACGGCGGCCATCGCGGATTTCAACACGTGGATGGAATCTGAAAACATGAGCGCTCCTCTTCTCCCCTGAAGGCATGCCTGGCCTTGACGCATGTGCCTGAGCATCAATGCCGTAGAAGCATAACAGCGCTCGCGCGACCTTGTCGTGCATTGGTATACCGCTCGATGCCCGCATTTATTCCGCTGCATTCATTCGGCGAAACGGTCGTCGAAACGGTCGTCGAAACGTGGGAATAAATCGCTGCCGTTCACTGTTCTACAGGTGCATGCCGCACCGGCCCCTGGTTTCCACCAATCTGATCCACCAATCGGATCCACCAATCCGAGCAGGCGATTCATCAGGAGCGGGTCGGCGTGCCCATCCGGGCCCGGCACTGTTGTCATGCAGTGCGGGCACCAACCGTACCGCATCAGGAGATCATCATGAAACCGTTCACCATGGCAACGATGGCGGCTGTCGCCGCCTTTGCATCGTTCACCACGCTGGCCCATGCAACCGGAATGCCGACCGACACCGCCACCACGGACGGCACGAAGCATGTCATGGGACCGCGTGACCCCTACACCGATGGCGCCAAGGCCAGCAAGTTCGATGTCTACTCGGACATCGCGAAGATCACGGACCCGCGCGACCCGTACACGGACGGCGCGCACAGCTAACTCGCTAAGGGTATTTGCAGGCGGGCTGCGGCCCACCTGCATCGCGCCGGGCGGGCCGAGTTGTTCGAAAGTCAGGGAGTTCGGGACGCGCCGCTCTTCGGCGCCCTGATCGGCGCCTGCCTGGAGTTACGCAGATGCCGTCGCGGCAACCTCGGCTTCAATCGCACGTGCCGATCGCGCCCGCTTCTTGTCGAGCACGGCAACGACGATCAGGCCAAGGGATGGGCTCAGGATCAGCGAAAAGAGAATCCACGTGGCGCCGGAGCGTCCCAGCGCATTGGCGAAGAGGCCAACGGCGGCGGAGCAGATAAACCAGAAGGCAAGAGCAAGCATGGCAGTAATTCGGTGGATTGAAATTCGCGCGTTGGCGTGTCTCCAGTATGAAAAGTTTGCGCAGTCCAATTTGATCTGGCGGGACGTATTTTTTGCAATTTGGGTCACTAGGGGAAAGCGCTAACGGCGTGGAATGGGGTAGTCGCCACCTGCTGGCACACACACTGCACACGCACTGGCACACGCGCTGCCACACGCACTTGCGCGGCCCCGCTGCACGGCTAGACTCAAGGAGCACGCGCAGCACAATTTGACCGTGCCTGCGGAGCGTGCCCCGGATGACTGCTCCTTGCCCCCGCTCCCGCCTGGCCGGCCTGCTGCTGCACGGCCTGATATGGGTGTTCCTTTGCCATGGGCCAATTGCTGCAGCGCAACCAAAGCGCGCACCCGCTTCCGCACCCGCTGCCAGTGCCGCAGCCGCCAGTGCTGCCGCCGCGAAGCCGCCAGGCGCAAATCCTGCCGCCCCCGTGCGGCAACTCAAGCTGGTCAACAAGCCGTGGAAGGGCGACTTCGATGCGATGCTCGAAAACCGCACCATCCGCGTGCTGGTGCCATACAGCCGCACGCTGTACTTCAGCGACAAGGGGCATGAGCGCGGGCTGACCGCCGAACTGGTGCGTGATCTCGAAAAGTATGTGAACAAGACCTACGCCAGCAAGCTCGACAATCGCCCACTGACCATCTACATCATTCCCACCACACGCGACCGCCTGCTGACCGACCTCGATAGCGGGCTGGGCGACATTGCGGCCGGCAACCTGACGGAAACGGAAGAGCGCTTGAAGCTGGTGGACTTCGCCGCCCCGCGCCACCAGAAGCCCGTGCGCGAACTGGTAGTAACCGGCCCCAAGGCGCCCGCATTGCAGAGCGTGGACGACCTGTCCGGCAAGACGGTGTATGTACGCCGCTCCAGCAGCTACTACGAAAGCCTGACCGCACTGAACAACCGGCTGCGCCGTGCCGGCAAGGCGCCGGTCAAGCTCTCGCTGCTGCCGGAAGCACTGGAGGATGAAGACGAGCTGGAGATGCTCAACGCCGGGCTGCTGCCGATCATCGTGGTCGACGACTGGAAGGCCACCATGTGGGCGCAGATCCTGCCGAACGTGAAGGTGCATGCGAACCTGGCGGTCCGTAACGAGGGCTACACGGGGTGGGCATTCCGCAAGAACAGCCCGCAGCTGCGCCAGGTGCTCAACGATTTCGATATCAACTACATGAAGAAGCTCGGCATCGCCGAGTACCGGCTCAAGCAGTACATGCGCCGGATCCGGCAGATCAAGAACAACACCAACGACACGGAGTTCAAGCGCTTCGAGCAGACCGTCCGCCTGTTCGAGAAATACGGCAAAGACTACGGCTTTGATCCGCTGATGCTGGCCGCGCAGGGCTTCCAGGAATCCCGGCTCGACCAGAATGCGCGCAGCCATGTGGGGGCCATCGGCATCATGCAGATCATGCCGGCCACTGGCAGGGAGTTGAAGGTCGGCGATATCCGCGTTGCGGAGCACAACGTCCATGCGGGAGCCAAGTACATGGACATGCTGATGTCACGGTACTTCTCCGGCGCACATTTCTCCGAAACGGACCGGACGCTGTTCGCCTTTGCGAGTTACAACGCCGGGCCAGCCAACATTGCAAAGATGCGCGCGGAAGCCGAGGAGCGCGGCCTGGACCCCAACAAGTGGTTCAACAACGTGGAAATAGTGGTGGCAGAGGACATTGGCATAGAGACCACCACCTATGTCCGCAACATCTACAAGTACTACGCGGCCTACCGGATGCTGCAGGAACGCCAGGCCGCGCGGGAGCGGGCCATCAAGGAGTTCAAGGCGGCCAGTTGATAGCGCCTGGGGCTTCGAGCCTTACAGTTCCGACAGCCCGAATCGCCGCAACCCCTCCAGGTCGGTCACCTGGATGGTCTGGTAGGACAGTCTGACCATGCCGCCCGCCTCCAGCCGCCGCAGTGCCTGGTTCACCCGCTGCCGCGACAGCCCCGTCAGCAGGCCAATCTCCTCCTGCGAAAGCTCCAGCACCTCGGTGGTCTTGGGGTACAGCGCCGTATGAAAGAGCTGTGCGATGGCCTGGGCCACGCGTGCATCGGCGCCAAGCAGACGATCGTTCTGCACGGTGGCGATGAACTGCCCCATGCGCTCGTTGAGCTGCCGCACCACGAAGCCGGCGAACGGCAGGCTGTCGGCCAGCAGCGTGTTGAAGACCGTCTCGGGCACCAGCAGCACGCGCGATTCGCGAATCGCTATCACGTCATAGCGCCGATCCTCGCGCTTGATGACGCTGCCCTCCCCGCACCAGCCGCCGGCCGGCACGCCCGAGAACGTGCAGCCGCGCCCGTCTGGCGTGTACACGGCGAGCTTGATGAGCCCCGCGTCCACGCCGATCCAGTAGCGCGAGTACTCGCCGCGCCGCGCAATGTAGCCGCCCGCCGGATAGGTGCGGACCACGGTCTCGGACGCGGCGAGTTCCTGGTGTGCCGGGGACAAGGCACGGAACCAGTCGTGTTGCGCTAACAGGGCGTGGGCGTTCACAGTGGAGGAAGATCTTGAGGAATATCAACTTTCGGCGCGTTCGCGAGGCCGCCGCGCGCCGAAAGCGCCAGCTCTGTCATCCGGGCGACAGAGTCTGCCGTGGGCGCAATGATAGCGTGCGCCGGACCTCATTCGACGAATCCTCAAGGATCAACACAGGAGACACGCCATGCCGACCGACTATGACACCGGGCTGGCCCGCAACCGCGCCAACTACGTACCGATCACGCCACTCGACTTCATCGCCCGCGCGGCCGAAGTCTACGGTGACCGCCTGGCCATCGCGCATGGCCCGATACGCCAGAACTGGCGCGACACCTATGCCCGCTGCCGCCGCCTGGCCAGCGCGCTGGCCCGTGCGGGCATCGGCAAGGGCGACACGGTGGCGGCGCTGCTGCCCAACACCCCGGCGATGGTGGAGGCGCATTTCGGCGTGCCGATGGCCGGCGCCGTGCTCAACGCGCTGAACATTCGCCTGGACGCCGCCAACCTCGTCTTCATGCTGCGTCATGGCGAAGCCAAGGTACTGCTGGCCGACACGGAGTTTGCCGACGCGGCCCGTCAGCTGGCACGCGAAGTACGCGGGCTCAAGGTCATCGCCGTCGAGGATGCGCTCGGGCCCGCCGCCGAGCCGTTCGGCGATACCGACTACGAGAGCTTCCTTGCCGGCGGAGACCCCGAGTTCGACTGGCAGATGCCCGCCGACGAATGGGATGCCATCGCGCTGAACTACACGTCGGGTACCACGGGCGACCCCAAGGGCGTGGTCTATCACCATCGCGGCGCGGCCATGAACGCGATCTCGAACATCCTCGAATGGGACATGGCCAAGCATCCGGTCTATCTGTGGACGCTGCCGATGTTCCATTGCAATGGCTGGTGCTTCCCGTGGACCATTGCGGCGCGTGCCGGCGTGAACGTCTGCCTGCGCAAGTTCGAGCCGAAGCTCGTGTTCGACCTGATGCGCGACGAAGGCGTGACGCACTACTGCGCCGCGCCGATCGTCCACACGGCGCTGGTCAACGCTCCGGCGTCATGGCGCGAGGGGCTGCGCGGCCCCGTGCGCGGCATGGTGGCCGGCGCCCCGCCACCGGCGGCCGTGCTGGCGCAGATGGAGGCGATGGGCTTCGAGCTGTCCCACGTCTATGGCCTGACCGAGGTCTATGGCCCCGCCGCGGTCTGCGCCGAACAGGACAACTGGCGCAGCGTGTCGCAGGAAGAGCGTGCGGTGCTGAAAGCGCGCCAGGGCGTGCGCTATCACCTGCAGTCCGGCGTCGCCGTGCTCGATCCCGACACCATGGAGCCTGTGCCGCGCGATGGCGAGACTATCGGCGAGATCATGTTCCGCGGCAACATCTGCATGAAGGGCTACCTGAAGAACGACAAGGCCACGAGCGAAGCGTTTGCCGGCGGCTGGTTCCACACTGGCGACCTTGGCGTGTGCATGCCGGACGGCTACATCAAGATCAAGGACCGCAGCAAGGACATCATCATTTCGGGTGGCGAGAATATCTCCAGCGTCGAGGTGGAAGACGCGCTGTACCGCCACCCTGCCGTGCTGGCCGCTGCCGTGGTGGCGCAGCCGGACGCCAAGTGGGGCGAGACGCCTTGTGCGTTCGTCGAACTGAAGGAGGGGGCGAGCGTCACCGCCGAGGAATTGATCGCGCATTGCCGCACGCTGCTGGCCAGCTTCAAGGTGCCCAAGGCGGTCTACTTCGGGCCGCTGCCCAAGACGTCCACCGGCAAGATCCAGAAGTTCGAACTGCGGCGGCAGGTGAAGTCGAATTCGGCGATCGACGTCTGACTGGTCTGAGCGGAACGCGCGGAGCTGGCGGCTTGCCGCTGCTCCGCGCCTATCCGCGTCTATCCGCGTGTATCCGCGCCTGCTTAGAACTGCCCGAAGAAAGCGCGCGCAGCAACCATGCAGAACGGTGCCACCAGCGTACCGTGGTAAGCCTGGATGACCGCCGAGGCACCGCCATCGTTCGCGCCCCCGGCCACCGCCTGCGCGGCAACGTTCATCTTCGCCAGGGCAAAGCCCTGCTTGAGTGCCGCGTAGGGGTCGCCCGGGCCGGCGATCGGCGCATCCACATCGAGCACGCTGGTCAGCCCGGCCGGTACGTTTGCATTCTTCCAGTACGCCTGCTGCACGGTAGCGTTGAAGAAGAACACGGTGGGATCGTCATGTCCGCCGCATAGCTGGACGGGTGCGTGCGGCTGCCAGTTGCGCAGGTCGTTGACCTTGAAGTCCACGCGCAGCGGCTGAGTGGGCCGCGCGGCCGGCGCCATGGCTGCCGTCGAGCCTGGAAACGCACCGTCGGGATTGATCAACGCATCCTCCAGCATGGCCAGCCGGTAGTCGTTGCGGACGAGGTCTGCTTTGCCGAAGCCGAGCGCAAACACGGGCGTCAGTTCAGGCGGCGACAGCGGCGGAGACGTGGGCGGTGTCAGCGACGCGAATTGCAAGGCAGGCGGCGTGCTGTTGAAGAGCTGGGTCGGTGGCAGCTTGCCCTGCGCGAAGATCTTGTCGAGCGAATTCATGCTCGGCAGCAGGCTGGCGATGCCCGGCGCATAGGCCGACTCGTAGAACTCGGGCGGGTGACGATACAGGTTGCCGTAGGACCGCTGGTAGCTCGTGGTGACCAGCACCGCAAATACGGTGGAGCCGATGCCAACCTGGCCCGCCGCCAGCGCGTCGCCCATCGCGGCCAGCGCATACGGACCCGAGCCCGGCGCGGATGCCGTTACAGGAATCCCCGACGCCTGCAGCAGCCGGTGCGTGGCCATGGCCACGTAGCCGCCCTGCGAGTATCCGGTGACGAACAGCTTCCCGTTCTCCTGCGCGGTCCTGCCACTTCCCGGCGCGTACAGCGCGGCGCGGGCAGCCCGCAGCGAGGCCACCATGTCGGCCGACTGCTGCGCGCCGTTCAGGTAGGGGTGATAGTCGAGATCCGAACCCGCATATCCGGCATAGTTGCTGGCTACGACGATATAGCCCTGGGCCGCGTACATCGCCGCGACGCTGATGCCTTCCGAGGCGCCGTCGCCATTGCGTGGGTCAGTCTGCGTGATATCGGCAAGGTTGTACTTCTTGTATGCGGTGGTACCGTGCGCATACAGCAGCGTTGGACGCGGCCCGCCGCACGCCTTGCCGCCGGGAATCATCAGTGCGGCGCTGGCATTGGCCGACTCACCGGCACCGCCCACCGTGCGGTACCGCAGCGTCACGATCTCAATGTCGCACTGGGGCATGCCCGCAACCTGCAGAAGCTGCTGGCCATCGCTGGTGGAATTGAGCAGTGCAGACAGTTGCGCGGCAGTGATGCGCAGCGTGGTCTGCTGGTTCAGCAGGCCGCCAGCGCCGGTCGTTTCTGTGCCGGTCGTTTGTGCGCCGGCGCCCAGCATGGTGCAGGCCGCCAATGTGGCAAGGCCCACCTTGAACAGGAAATTCTGCATCGATGACCTCCTCCGTTTGTATCCGGCCCGGCATGGCAAGTGCCGGACGCTGCTTGTAATCAGCGGAGTGTAGGTAAACGAACCCGTTCAGCCCAATCGATTTTGTTTGAATCAGGCTTGCCGCTTTTGCAGCAAGCCCCGGACCTCAGCCGCCGCGCGCGCGGCGCGCTTCGTAGGCCTTCAGGCTGGTCAGCGCCATCTCCAGCGTGGGGGCCGGGGTCTGGCCGCGGCGGGCCAGCATGTCCGCCACGATCTGGTCCGATTCGATGGCCGCGCCGCGCTCAAGGTCACGCAGCATCGACGCCGTCAGCGGCGAGCCTTCGGCAAACAGCGTGGCCCTGGCCTGTTCCATCGCCGGCGCGCGGGGCGGGTAGCCGTTGCCGGCCGCGATGGCGGTGCATTCGTCGAGCAGCGCCGCGATGGTCTCGCGCCCGCGCGGGGCCGCGAGGATATCGCCGATGGTTGCCCGCATCAGGCAGGTGGACGACGCCAGCGTGGCCAGGAACTGCCATTTCTCCCACATGTCCTGCAGCATGGCGTCGCTGCGCTGCACGTCGAACCCGGCATTGCCGAATGCATCCGCCAATGTCAGCGCGCGCTCACTGCTTCCGGAAGGACGCTCGCCGAAGGACAGCACGTGGAACCTGGACAGATGAAGGATCGTGCCTTGATCGTCGAGCGTGCTGGAGATCAGGCAGCGGCCGCCCATGACCCGCCCGGCGCCGAAGCGCGCGTCGAGCTTGTCTAGATGTTGCATGCCGTTGAGCAACGGGATGACCACGGTGTTCGGCCCCATGGCTGGCGCGAAACCGTCCATGGCGCTTTCCAGATCGTATGCCTTGCAACTCAGCAGCACCACGTCATAGGGCTGGCTAATCTGCTCGGACAACACCACCGGGGGATTGGGGAAATGCAGGTCGCCGTGCGGGCTCTTGACCCGCAGGCCATGTTCGGCCAATTGTGCGGCGCGGCGCGGACGCACCAGGAATGTCACGTCCCGCCCGGCCTGCAACAGCCGCGCGCCGAAATAACCGCCCGTAGCACCCACCCCAACTACCAGAATGCGCATCATCGACTCCCAGGTCAGACCCGGTAGCCTTGCCGGGCGATGCGCCATTGTAGTGGCGGGCCAGCAAACCTGCTGGCGGGGGAATCAGTCGGCAATCAGGCAGGAAAAGCGGGAAGGAAAGCGGTGGCCGGGACCGGCGCGGCAACGCTCGCGGCGGCCCCGGGGCCGGAAAATCAGATCAGGTCAGGAAGTTGAAGACCAGTCCCAGTGCAATGGCGCCACCCAGTGTTTCCACCGCGGCCAGCGCAATCAGGTTTCTCAGAATGAAGGCATCGTCCTGCTTGGTCACCATGGTGTTGTCTCCAGGAAGGTTTCCAAACCCCGGGAGACGCTGCGCGTCACCCGGCCACACTGCACAACCTGGGCTCAGTAGACTGCAACGCCGACGCGGCGAACAGTTGGAACAAACCCTCATGGGGAGATTGCGGATGGCTCGCGCGTCATTCGTTCGCGCGAAACGCGGACAGGCCTGCACTTGCAGGGCTCCGCCGCAGGGTCCTCGCTTTACTTCGCACGCGAAGCATATATACTTCGCATGCGAATTTAATCCTCGCGTGCAAGCCGTCACCGTTCCGCCTGAGGCGGGACAGCGGCGGCGCCCCCGTCGACTCAGGAGACACAGCCGTGATCCCGGAAATCAATACTGAACTTGCAGGTGGCGTACTGACGCTCACGCTTTCGCGAGCGGACAAGAAAAATGCCCTGTCCAACGAGATGTATGGCGCCCTGGCGGACGCCATCGAGAGCGCATCCACGAATGGCGATATCCGCGTGGTGCTGGTACAGGCGGATGGCGATACCTTCACCGCAGGCAACGACGTTGGCGAATTCGCCGCGCAGGCGATGGGCAATGCGCCAGCGGAGCGTCACGTCGTGCGGTTCCTGCACGCGCTGGCGAATGCAACCGTGCCGATCGTGGCTGCCGTGCAAGGCAAGGCCGTCGGCGTAGGGACGACCATGCTGCTGCACTGCGACTACGTGATCGTGGCCGACGATGCGCAGTTGATTACGCCGTTCGTGAATCTGGCGCTCGTGCCCGAGGCCGCGTCGAGCTACCTGCTGCCGCTGAGAATCGGGCACGCCCGCGCATTCGAGATGTTCTCGCTCGGAGAGCCCGTCCCCGCGGGCAATGCCGTGATGTGGGGCATCGCGAACAAGGCCGTCGCTGGCGCGCAACTGCGTGCGGAAGCACGACGCATTGCGGATAAGCTCGCCACGAAGCCGCAGGGGTCTTTAATCGCGATGAAGCGGCTGATGCGGGACGCGGAGAAGCTGGTGGCGCAGATGGATACGGAGAGCGCCACCTTCATGGAACGGCTGTCCAGCGCCGAGGCAAAGGAAGCGTTCATGGCGTTCGCCCAGAAGCGCCAGCCAGACTTCAGCAGGATCACCAGGCAATAACGCGAATAGCGCGAATAGCGCGAGACGTGCCGATGGCTGATGCCCCTTGCGGGGTGTCAGCCTGGATCACCCCTATTAGTCGCGATCGTCCCGGTCGCCTTCGGTGACCGGGAATTTCTGCTGCAAGCTGGTCAGCCAGCGCGCCACCACGTCGATCTCCGACGGCGTGAATCCTTCCGTCAGCTTGGCATTCAGTTCGGTCAGGTTGGCCTTGGAACGCTTGAGCGCCACGCGGCCTGCATCGGTCAGCCAAAGCCTGGAGGCGCGGCGGTCGTTTTCGTCCAGACCGCGCTCCAGCAGCCCCGCGCGTTCCATGCGATCGGCAAGGCCGCTCATGCCGGGGGCGCCAAGATCCAGCGCCGCGCCCGCTTCACTCATCAGTGCGCCATCGTTCTTGCCAAGATAGAACAGCACGCCCGACTGCGATGCCGTGACGCCGCCGGCGGTGGTACGCGCCTGCGTCCATCGGAGCAGGCGACGCTGCCCGACGTTCAAGAGATAGACGAGTCGATGTTTCAAGGAGGCACCATCCCGATTTAGTTCGCGCGCGAATATTATCACGCGGTACGGGCCCGGCATGTGCCCGAAGGATGATGGAGCGATGAGGGGTGCGGAAGTCCGGCAAGCGGTTCAAGGTGGCGCCATTGGCGGCCACCTTGCCGGCTTGAGGATGACAGGTCAGTTCAGGTTGCCCGGGTCCTGGGCCCGATGCTGCTTGGCCTTGGCCGCGTAGTAGGCGCCGATCTGCTTCTGCGTGACGAAGCCCTTCTTCTTCGCGTCGATCTTGTCGAAGTCCTTCGCCACGTTCGGCATGCCGGCCTCGGCCTCCTGGCGGGTCAGCTTGCCGTCGTGGTCCGCATCCGCCGCATTGAACTTCTCGGTGAACTTCGCCTTGGCTTCCTGCGCATTCATGGGCTCCTGCGGCTGTGCGCCTGCGGTTGCAGACATCAACAGCAGCGCAATTGCTGCGCCGGTAGCGGCTAGACGATGGCTCATAGGGGTCTCCTCAGGTTGTTGTGACGCCGCGGCAGGCCTCCCTGCAGCAGGCGGTACTGCAAGCACAAAATGTAGCCGTATTCCATGCGTCATATATGCGTCCGCTGCACGAATCGAAAGAATTCAAATCAGTGCTGGAAAGGCTGCATATCTGGTCTGGGACCATCGTCCAAATGGATGAAGTTGAGGACCGCAAGTGCCGCTTCGCATGCGCATGGCATGGCGGGGCTGTGCACGCGCCGGACTATCGACTACGTTGAAAGTCCGCACCGCTTCGACGAGGCTTTCGCGATGAACAAGGTCACTGCGCGCTGGACCATGGCTGTGCCCTTGGCCCTTGTTGCGGTCCTTCTGGCCGGCGTGGCCGCGCCGCGCGTCGCATGGGCGTCTGACATCGACTGTCACGCACACGGCGGGGGCGCCCCGGTGGTATGCAATGACCCGAACGGCACCGGGCTGCGCTGCGCGCTGGACGCAGACGGCCCGCGTTCCAGCGCAGCCCGGCACCACCTGATCTGCGATTCCGCCGGGATGTCCGAGCGCTACGAGCGCATCTACGCCGAGCAGCAGAGGATGCTGCACAAGGGCACGATCCAGAACGGGGATATTGCGAACTGGCGGACCAGGCGCGATGCCTGCGATACCGCACGCTGCCTGGATGGCCTGTTCCACCTGTTCTGGCGAGACCGCGGTTCAATGCACATGGCGCCGGTCCCTGTCCCCGCGGCGCGGGCCGCAGTGGATACATCGAGCCCCACGAGGCGCGAGCCCGCGCCGACGCCACATTCCGCGCCCCCTCCCGCGCCGCTTGCTTCTGCGCCGCTCGCCTCTTCGGCATTGCCGGCCGCCCCGGCTGCTTCGGTTGCTTCCACGCCTGCTGCACCCGTTGCACAGCCGGTACCCGCGCAACGGGCACAACGGGCACAGACCGGGGCGGCATCGGCTCCGGCCACCCGGACCGACGCGTCGCGGGCCGGGTTCACGCCGCTGGCCGCGGCATCGTTTAAAACGACTGGCACAGCTGGCAAAGTCGCCTCACCAGTCGTCGTTGCGACGGCGGCACCCGAAGGCGCCCAGGACACCGGAGATTCCGGCCAATCCAGCAAATCCGCCGAGCCGGGCCGTGCATCGCTTGCACTGGAAAGCGTGCTCTCCGGGTTCGCCGTCATCGGCACTGGCGCGGGCTTCCTCTGGTATCGCCGGCGCTCCTATGGCCGGTACCAGGCGCGCCCGGATATTCCCGCCGCGATGGTGATCGCCTATGCGCTGCTGCTTGCCAACGCGCTGCTGCTGCCGTTCACGCTGGGCCTGAAGTAAGTGCGCACGCTGCACGGCATCCGTACGTGTGAACACGGAGCGGAGATGGTAAATTCGGCAGGACTGTTCCTTTCCCAGCTTTCCCGGCCTTTCCATCATGCGTCTCGCCAGCATCTCGGCAATCTCTCTCGACCTTGACGACACCCTTTGGGCGTTTGAACCGGCGGTCATCCGCGCGGAACAGGCGCTGCACGACTGGCTGCTGCAGCGTGCGCCCAAAACCGCAGGCATCCTGACATCGCCGCAGGTGCTCGGCGATCTCCGCTCCCGCTACGAGGCCATGCGTCCCGACGAGGCGCACGACTTGCGCGCGCTGCGGCTCGGTTCCATCCGGCTGGTGCTGGAGATGTCGGCCGAAGACCAGCAGCTTGCCGAGCCGGCCTACGACGCGTTCTTCGCCGCACGCCAGCAGGTGGATTTCTTTGACGATGCGCTGCCCGCGTTGCAATGGCTGAGCGAGCGTTATCCGCTGGTCGCCGTGTCGAACGGCAATGCAAACCTGCGGCTGACCGGCGGACACCAGTTTTTCCGGGCCTCGCTGAATCCGCAGAGCTTCGGCAGCGCCAAGCCGCACGCTGCGATCTTCCACGCCGCGGCCGACGCCGCCGGATGCGCGCCCGCGCAGATGCTTCATGTTGGCGACGATCCCGACCTGGACGTGGCCGGGGCGATTGCCGCCGGCGCGCAAGCGGCATGGGTGGTGCGTTCCGGCGAAGCGTCCGCTACGCAATGGACGCGCAGCAGCCCGCCGCCGCACCTGATCGTTCGCGATCTGCGGGCCCTGTGCCAGGCGCTTGGGCAGTAGCGTTACAGGAAGCGCTCGGCGATATCCAGCAGGTTGCGCGCGGGCCCAATTGACCGGCGTGCGATGCGGACCAAGGCAAACGAGCGCACCAGCGGCGGGGCGCCGGGCAGCGAGGCGGACGCCAGTTCGATATCGTCGCCAGCCACGTCATCGCCCTCCAGCACGACATTCATCCGGCTCAGCCGCACGCGCCGGTAGTCCACGCTAAGCAGTTTCCTGACATCGCCGATGACGCCGATCAGGATGTCGAGCTGGCGGTCCAGCGTGCCGGTTGCCTCGGAGAGGCTGGCAAGCTCGGCGTCGTTCTGCGCGATCTGCGCGTTCAGCTTCGCCAGTTCGCCAATGGCCGGCTCTGCGCCGCCGCCGACCATGGCGCCGATACCATGGCCTTTCGACTCAAGCAGGCGCTGCCGGGTCTTGAGCAACGCGATCTCCTGCTTGAGCGCGTCGCGCTTCGACAGCTTGGTGGCAATGCGCGCCATCCCCTGCATGGCAAGCTGATCCAGCAAGCGGCCGACGATTTCCTCGCGCAGCGCCGCTTCGGTGGGCGCACACATGCGGAACTGGTGGTCGCTGAAGCTCAGGGTGGTCTGCGCCACGTCGGTGCGCATCGTATCGCCCTCCGCCGCCACGCCTAGCGTGTGCCGCTCCGATCGGGTCATCCCCAGCACCGCGTAGACCTCCTCTGCCGCCAGGTTGCTGTCGAAGAAGTCGTGCAATGTTGTTGCGCGGCTCAGAGCGGCCGACACCTCGTCCGCCGTGGCAAAGCAGGCACGGATAACCGGATCGGTCGACCAGGTTTCCGCACTCGCTTCGCGAAACGCCGGCAGGCCGTCGACCAGCCCCCGAACGTACGCGAGCGCTTCGCCTGTCTTTGGCGCCAGCCTCTGCTGGTAACGCGCCGCCAGTCGCAGGCGCGGGTTCAATGCCGTCACGCGTTCGACGGCGTCGGCCACATCCTGTTTATCGAAGGCCGGCGCCTCGGGCCTTCTACGCTTCAACCATCTGGTGATGCCCATCGGCCTTCCTTTTTCTTGTTCCGTTTAGCCGCCATTGTTGAGCAGCACGATTGTCAACAGCAGGGAGGCGTCGCTGACGGCCGCGACATCGTGCTTCTCGTTGCCGGCAAGGTATAGCAGATCACCTTGCCGAAGCCGTTGCGAGACGTTGCCGAGTGCCACCTCGACCTCGCCCTCCAGGCATTGGATTGTGAGTGGACCCGGCACCGCATGCGGCGGCAGGCGCTTGCCCGCCCGCAGCACCAGCCGGGCCACTTCGAGGTGTGGTGCCTTGAACAGCGCACTGCTGGGTGCTTTTTCCAGATCGGCGCCGAGCGGCAGGACGCTCGCGGTCTGGCCAGAGGACAGGTGTGGCAGTGACATGGAATTAGGCTCGCTGAAGGGTTGGACGGCCGATGAAATGGATCACGCAGGACCACGCCGGGGCGCGGTTCCATTCAGTTTATTTCCAGAATCGGCCAGCCAGAAGGACATACGTCGGAAAAGCCACTTTTCAGGGGCGCCGCGCCATATGCAGTAAACTACGCCCCGTTCGCCACACCGGGCGCGGCCTTTGTGCATGGCTTGATCTGCACACCGACCACGGCCGCAAACGTCGAAGTGGAAATCGGCGAACGCTCACAGGGCCTTCGCGCCCGACCTTTCAGGCAAACCCCGCACAGTCGACCGCAGTCGCCCGCATTCGCAGTATGGCCAGCGCAGAGTCGATGTGCCGTTGGGTTATCGCCAGCCCCCCAGGCACTGCCTGCCGCTTCGACCCTCGATCCGGGGCCCGCGCCGCTTGCTGCGCGCTGCCCGGATAACGCCCCGCGCGCCTTCGGATCTTCCGGGGGACTTCCGCGCGGGACTGGAACCACTCGGGCACACGCCTGACCGACCCTCCCCTCTGCACGCATGCACGCCATGCCGGGCGGGTCTGCATTCCGGAGGAAATCCATGAAGAAGTCGGCCAGCCTCTGGCTGCTCGCAACCGGGCTTTTGCCCGGCGCCGCCCACGCCGAATCCGGCGTGACCCTGTATGGCATCGTCAGCACCGCCGTGCGCTACACATCCAATATCGACGGACGTCATCATGACCAGGCAGCACTGGTTTCGGGCGGCATGGTCGGCAGCCGCTGGGGCCTGAAAGGCACCGAGGACCTCGGGGGTGGCAACCATGCCGTCTTCCAGCTTGAAGCCGGCATCGGCAGTGACGATGGCCGCGCATCCTACAACGCGCTCTTCGGCCGCCAGGCGTGGGCCGGCCTGAGCGGCAACTGGGGCAGCCTGACGTTTGGGCGCCAGTACAACGCGCTCAACAACATTGGCTGGGCCTTCAATCCGCTCGACCAGGGCTGGGGCAACTTCTGGTCCGACCCGCTTTACATCGGCGGGGACATCTTCTTCCAGGACTATCGCATCGACAACAGCGTGGTCTATCAGCACACGATCGGCCCGGTCTCCGTGCAGCTTGACTATGGCGCCGGCGAACAGCCGGGCAACCAGAGCCGGGGCACCACGCTCGGCGGCGGCGTGAAGTATCAGCAGGGCCCACTGGCGCTTGGCGTGGCCTACGATCAGCGCCGCAGCACCGACGGCGCCAGCACGATCCGCAACTACTCCGTGGGCGGCTCTTACGCCTTTGGCAACGCCACGGCCTACCTGGGCCACATGGGCCGGCGAGAATCGGCCAGCGACGCGCAATTCGACATCTCGTTCGTCGGACTGGGTTATCAGGTCACCCCGGCCCTGCACGTGTCGGGGGCGTACTACCGCTATCGGCAGCGCGGCGGTGTCACCACCCAGTTCCAGGACAAGCCCGTGCTGCTTGGCAGCGGCAACGCCGACAGCATCGCGCTGGTCGGGGACTATGCGCTTTCCCGGCGCACCAGCCTGTACGTGGAGGCCGATGTCGTCCACGCGCGCGGTGGCACGGTCGGCCGCGAAACCGAATACTGGGCCGGCACGCCCGTCACCGATCTGGCCACCACCACGCGAGTCGGCGTCATGATCGGCATGCGGCATACGTTCTGACGCTCCGGGTCGGCGCGCATGTCGGCGCGCCTTCATTGGTCCATAGTGCTTTGGACCAATGGAGGTCCCGATGCAGCCGGGCTAAAGTGGATCGGGTGCAACAGACCTGCCGTGCAGGAAACAATCATGAAGCCACTCATGCGCACCGCCTTGCTTGCATTGCTCGGCCCCTGCTGGCTTGCCGGCTGCAACACTGCGCCGATTCCACCGGGCAAGCCCGTCGACATCCCCACAGCGCTCGAAAAGATCACCGCCGATCTGTGCGCCTTCAAGCAGAAGTTTGCGCAGAAGGGCCAGGGGCAGGGAGTGGCGGTCGATTCATACAGGGTTGAGCTTGCGCTGAGTGTCGATGGCGCGAGGAATCCGCCGGTGGCCGTCGCGCCAGATATCGCGTTCATGCCGACCGTGAGCTACGGCCAGACCATTACCATCGCAAAGGACAGCAAGCTGGTGGTCACGTTCAAGGATACCGGCACCGCCAGCCTGGCCTGCGAAGGCAAGTAGCGCGGCCGCACCGGGGTGACCCCAGCACGCAAACGATCATGCCCGGGAACAACGCCACGTCCGACGATACGGACACCCCACACGAATCCGTCCTCAACGTCATCGACCGCGTCGCGGAGATGTGCTTTGGGCTGTTCATGGCGCTGACGTTCGTCGGCGCGGTGCACTCGGCCACCGCCGGCGCAGACGTCGGCCACACGATGCTGGTGACCGCACTGGGCTGCAACCTGGCCTGGGGCCTTGTGGACGCCATCATGTTCCTGGTGCGCACGCTGGCGGACCGCGGCATGCGCTTCAAGGTGGCAATGGCGGCCCGGCAGGCACCAACCGTCGCGGAGGCGCTGAGCACCATCCGGGATACGTTGCCTAGCGGAATGCAGGCGCTGCTGACCGACGCGGACATTGAACCGCTGCGCCGGCGGCTGGCGAATGCCACGACGATCCCCGCACGCGCAAGGCTCAATTTCAGGGACTTGCTCGGGTCCATCCGCATTTTTTTCATCGTCGTGCTTTCCACGTTCCCCGTGGTGATTCCTTTCGTGGCGCTGAGCGACGTAAAGATGGCACTGATCGTGTCCCGGGCGCTCACGCTGGTGATGTTGTTCGTTGGCGGCATGGCGCTTGGGCGCCATGCGGGCGTCAACGGCTGGCTGACCGGCCTGGCCATGATGGCGCTTGGCGTTGCGCTGACCATGGCGGTGATCGCGCTGGGGGGATGAGATGCGCGGCCCGGTCATCGCGTTGGCCACCTTGGGCATTGCATCGGGCATCGCGCTCATGGCTCCGGCCGCACAGGCACAGGAAATCAACTTGCCCCCGGCAGGCGCGCCGCCGCCCGAAGAACCACCCCCAGGCTGGAGCTTCACGGCCTCCGGCTACTGGAACATGCCGCGCCAGGCGCAGAGCTACCTGTCAGCCATCGTGATCGCGGAGCATGACAAGCTCCACCTCGAAGGCCGGGTCAACTACGAGGCCATGCACTCGCAGTCCGCGTTCGTGGGCTGGTCCTTTTCCGGCGGCGAGAAAATCGCCTACAAGGTGACGCCGATCCTGGGCTTCGTGGCAGGCAGCATCCACGGGGTGATCCCTGGCCTGGAGGCAAGCGTCTCCGCGTACAAGTTCGACTACTACATCGAAGCGGAGTACCTGACCGGCTCCATCACGCAGACGCCGAGTTATCTCTATGCGTGGAGCGAACTGGGCTATCGGCCCGTCGACTGGCTGCGCTTCGGCTTCGTGGCGCAGCGTACGCGGATCTACGGCGGAGACCGCGAGTTCCAGCGCGGCGGCCTGCTGCAGCTGACCTACAAGAAGGCGACGGTTGGCTGCTACTGGTTCAATCCGGGCTCATCCGAACAGGTCGTCATCACGACGCTGACCCTCGCGTTCTAGCTTCCCGCGCCAGCTTCCCCTGCGCGCGGCAGCCCTTCCCATCCAACGCGTTCCCATTACGCCTTTCATCCAACTGCTAGGCGTTTACCCCCGGACGTTTCAAGCCGCCGTGTAAGAAGCAGGTAAGCCGCACCCCTTACCTTGTCAGCATGGATTTCGGATGACGCCCGCATACGCGCGCCAGTCGGCACTGCGCACGGGCACGGACCACCAAGTCCGGCGCCGCTCCGGCAGCACCCGGCCATGCAAAAGCACAAGCAGGAGACAGACATGAATGACGAACTGGTCGCAAGACTAAAGGCAAATCCGCGGTATCACGAACTGGTCAACAGGCGTTCACGGCTTGGATGGCTGCTGACCATCGTGATGCTCGTGGTCTATTACGGCTACGTGCTGCTGATTGCCTTCGACAAGGACCTGCTGGCCGCGAAGGTTGGGCACGGCGTGATGACGTGGGGCATGCCGATCGGCCTGTTCGTGATCCTCTTTACCGTTGTCATTACCGGGCTTTACGTGCGGCATGCCAACGGCACCTACGACGATCTGACCGAGCAGATCAAGCGGGAGGTCGCATGAAACCGCATCACGCAATCGTTGCAGGCGGCGCCCTGCTGTTGTCGACGGCCGCGCTGGCGGCTGGCGCCGATCTTGGACAAGCCGTCAAGCAGCCGACCAACTGGACGGCCATCGGCATGTTCGTCGTGTTCGTCGTCGGCACGCTGTTCATTACCAAATGGGCCGCCAAGCGGACCACATCCGCAGCCGCGTTCTATACGGGCGGTGGTGGCATTACGGGCTTCCAGAACGGCCTGGCCATCGCCGGCGACTACATGTCTGCGGCGTCGTTCCTCGGTATCTCCGCAGCGGTCTTTGCAAACGGGTACGACGGCCTGATCTACTCGATCGGCTTCCTCGTAGGCTGGCCGATCATCACGTTCCTGATGGCGGAGCGGCTGCGCAATCTCGGCCGCTTCACCTTTGCCGATGTGGCCGCATACCGCTTCAAGCAAGGGCCAATCCGCGCGTTCGCGGCATCGGGCACGCTGGTGGTGGTGGCGTTCTACCTGATCGCGCAGATGGTGGGCGCCGGGCAATTGATCAAGCTGCTGTTCGGGCTGGAATACTGGATTGCCGTGGTGATCGTGGGCGCGCTGATGATGGTGTACGTGCTGTTCGGCGGCATGACGGCAACCACCTGGGTGCAGATCATCAAGGCCGGCCTGCTGCTGGGCGGCGCATCGTTCATGGCCTTCATGGTCATGGCACAGTTCCACTTCAGCCCCGAGGCGCTGTTCGCCAAGGCTGTCGAGGTCCACGCCAAGAAGGACGCGATCATGGGCCCGGGCACCTTTATCAAGGACCCGATCTCGGCGATCTCGTTCGGCATCGCGCTGATGTTCGGCACGGCTGGCCTGCCGCACGTCCTGATGCGCTTCTTCACGGTCCCTAACGCCAAGGAAGCGCGCAAGTCCGTGTTCTGGGCCACCACATGGATCGGCTACTTCTACATCCTGACGTTCATCATCGGCTTCGGCGCGATCGTGCTCGTGAGCACCAATCCGGTCTTCCAGGACGGCGGCGGCAAGCTGCTTGGCGGCATCAACATGGCGGCGGTCCACCTTGCCAGCGCGGTTGGCGGCAACGTGTTCCTCGGGTTCATCTCGGCCGTGGCGTTCGCAACGATCCTGGCCGTGGTTGCCGGCCTTACGCTGGCCGGCGCGTCAGCGGTGTCGCACGACCTTTACTCCACGGTGTTCATGCACGGCAAGGCAACCAGTTCGATGGAACTGCGCGTGTCGCGCATCACCACGATCATCCTCGGCATCATTGCCGTGGTGCTTGGCATCGTGTTCGAGAAGCAGAACATTGCGTTCATGGTGTCGCTGGCGTTTGCGGTAGCGGCTTCGGCCAACTTCCCGGTGCTGTTCATGTCGGTGCTGTGGAAGAACTGCACCACGCGCGGCGCGATGGTGGGCGGCTTCCTGGGCCTGCTGTCGGCCGTGATCCTCACCATCCTGTCGCAGGCCGTATGGGTCGACGTGTTCCACTTCAAGAACGCGCCGTTCCCCTACACGTCCCCGGCCCTGTTCTCGATGACGATCGGCTTCGCCGGCATCTGGTTCTTCTCGATTACCGACAAGTCACCGCGTGCCCGTATCGACCGCGCCGGCTTCGAGGCACAGGAACTCCGTTCTGAGACCGGTATCGGCGCAGTAGAGGCCGCAAGCCACTGATCCGCCCGGCGCCGCCGCTACTGCAGTACTGCGCGGCGCCCGTGGCAGAGCATGCTCAGATTGCTACGGCAGATGCCTGCCGGGCAATGCCGGCACCGCGGCGCGGGTGCCGGCGGCTGGTGCGCGGTGCGCGTCGGTGGTCCTGGCGCGTGGCTTGCCCTTGCCGTGCGCCACGCCTGTCTGACCCGCAGTCTGGTTGTCGATCAGGCCGCGCGCGTCGAATGCACCCATCCGCACGGGTTCGCCCATGCCGCCGACCACATGCTGGGCCAGCGCGGCACCGGAACTGGTTGCGGCAAGCAGCCACGCCATCGTCATCACGCGAATCCCGCGATTCCTGCTCATTGAATTCTCCCGTTTCCGTGCCGCCCGGCATTGTGACCCTGTTGGGGTGGGCGGCCGCTCTTTGTCTTGAGCGGCGAGCATAATGGTGCCGAATTGCCTGCGCTGTAATGAATTGTTATCGGCCCGGCGCAAAGCGCGGCAAACGTCATACGGGGCATATGTGGCATTCGGCAGCCAAGAATTTCCCCCCGCCCGTTTCACATGCGTACAATGCCGGGCTCAACTCGTGGGATGACGTCCGTGAAGAAAACCGACCTGGAAAAAAACAAGGGCCTGAAGATTGCCAACAGCATGAAGCAGGCGGGCGCCAACCGGGCGGGTATGGCGCCGAAGAAGACCGGGCGCCCCGATTCGGGCGCCAAG
Source organism: Cupriavidus sp. BIS7 (assembly GCF_000292345.1). GTDB lineage: Bacteria > Pseudomonadota > Gammaproteobacteria > Burkholderiales > Burkholderiaceae > Cupriavidus. The sequence continues at coordinate 17,553 of NZ_ALOU01000042.1, read as the reverse complement.
ACCGGTTTGCTCGGCAAGCTGCTCGGCAAGGCGCTGCCGCCCGAAAAGGACGGCAACTGAGGCTCAGCTCTCAAGCACGTACTGCCCCGGCGCGTCTTCAAGCGAACCGGGGGCAGGATCACGCGCCGGGCCACCGTCAGATGAGTGCTCGGCCAGCCAGGCCTGCCAGCACGGCCACCATGATCCTTCGTGCATTGGCGCTTCGGTCGCGAACCGATCGGGGTCCGTGTACGCGGCATCCGCCTGCCGCGTGCTGACGCGGTAGCGGCGCCCCTTGTGGCCCGGCTCGGAAACAATGCCGGCATTGTGGCCGCCCGACGTCAGCAGGAACGTCAGCGCATTGCGCGTCAGCAGATGCAGCTTGTACGCCGATCGCCATGGCGATACGTGGTCGTGGTCGGTCCCGACGACGAACATCGGCACCTCTATATCGGCCAGCACGACTGGGCGCCCCTCCACGCAGTACCTGCCTTTTGCAAGTTCATTGTGCAGGAACAGCCGCGTCAGCACGTCGCTGTGCATGCGATACGGCAGTCTGGTCGTATCGTGGTTCCAGGCAATCAGGTCATTGGCACGATCGCGCTTGCCCAGCAGGTATTCACCGAGCATCCGCGACCAGACCAGATCGCGCGCATGCAGCATCTGGAACGCTTGCGCCATCTGCGTGCCATCCAGGAACCCTTGCTCACGCATCAGTGCATCGAGCGTCGACAGCGCGCTGTCGTCGATAAACAGGCCAAGCTCACCGGGCTCGCTGAAATCGGTCTCCGTCGCGAACAGTGTCACGCTGCGCAGGCTGGCGTCCTTGTCTCGCGCCAGCTTTGCCGCGGCGATAGCCAGCAGCGTGCCGCCCAGGCAATAGCCTGCAGCATGCACGGGCGCGTGCCCGCAGCGCTCGCGCACGATGGCCAGCGCCTCCAGTAGCCCCTGATGCAGATAGTCGTCGAGACTGACGTCGCGCGCCTCCGCGCCGGGGTTGCGCCATGACAGCATGAACACCGTGTGCCCCTGCTCCACCAGGTATCGCACCATGGAATCGGCGGGCCGCAGGTCAAGGATGTAGTACTTCATGATCCACGACGGCACGACCATCACCGGCTCGCGGAATACGGTTGGCGTGACCGGCGCGTACTGGATCAGTTCGAACAGGCTGTTGCGATGGACGACCCGTCCCGGGGTAATGGCCACGTCGCGTCCGACGACGAATGCAGGCTGCCGTCGTCTGGCGGGTTCGTGCAGGGTCTCGCCGACCATATCGCGCAGATCCTCGAGCAGATGGCCCGCGCCACGCACGAAATTGGCGCCGAGCGTGCGCGATGTGACCTCAAGAACCGTCGGGTTCATCCACCAGACGTTGTTGGGGGAAACAAGATCAAGCCATTGGCGCGCACAGAATGCGGCCACCCGCTGATGATGCGGAGAGACGCCGTCGACGTCGCTGGTCAGCGCCATCCACATGTCCTCGAGCCGCAGGAACGCGTCGCGCCATACGCAGTAGGGCCAGTTCTGCCAGCCAGGCGCCGAGAAGCGCAGGTCGTCGGTGATTGGCGGCCGTGACGCGCATGGCTGCGGAATCATCGCGTCGGCGACGGTCGCGGCATACCAGACGGACGCGGCATGCCACCGCTTGCCGGGTGACACCGCCAGATGCAATGCCCAGTCCATCCAGGCCAGCCCGAGCGAGCCGACCGAAATGCCGCCGGTCAGCGTCGCAAGCGCGGCCCTGAACTGTTTGTCGAACGCGGCATCCGGGGCAAGTTGCGGCGGCTCCGCGCAGCCGTTTCCGGCCACTGCAGCGGAGCCGGGCGGCGCGGCGGGAGCCGGGACAAAGTGATTGGCGTCTTTGCGGCGCATTGTTCAAGACATAGGCTGGCCACGGGGTGATCAGTGAGCACGGGTGCGGGCGGGCGTTTCGGCCGGCGGCACCATTACGAACGGTGTCGTCATCTTGCCGATCCGCTCATAGAACTCGGCCAGCGACATCGACAACGGCCCGAAGATGCCGGGAGCCTGGCCGTTGCCTGCGCCATTCGTGGCCTGTGCGCGCTGCGTCCAGTCGTTGCCACACTCGCGGCACTGGTCGAACCACGCAGACGTGGCGTCGGCAAACACCTTGCCATATGCGCTTGCCAGTGCGGCCTGAAGCTCGGCCTGATCGCTCATCGCCTGTGCCTGTGCGGCCTGCATTGCGGGCCAGTCCGATGCGTCGGCAAAGCGGTGCAGCGATTTCTGCACGGATTCGAGGTGACCCTGAACGCCCTTCAGCTGTGTCTCAAGCAGCATGCGCCGCGTTTCGTCGGCGAGTGCTGCGAGTCGGAACGTGTTCTCGAGAATCGCGCGAGCCGCGCCGAGGAAGGGGTCAGTGGTGGTGAGAGCGGGGTCCGCCATTTGCTGTCTCCTGCACTTGTGGAAGGTTTGTGGAAGAGGATGGAAACTGGCTTCCAATCGAGTCTAGTCGAGTCTAGGTATGGCATCCGATCGCCGGTTGACACACATCAAGCCTAGGCGGCGCTGCCAGGCAGACCAAATCCGGCACGCGGATTTTCCGGGCCGAGGTCCTTGCCCGCTTTCCTGCGATCTCCGCCGCCCGGAGTATCCTTGAGCCTTCGCGGCGAATGCAGCCCTGAACGCCGGATCTTGGAGAAACCATGGATATGCAAGGCAGGGAGACGCAGGGGATGTCACGGGAGCGGCTCGGGCGGATCGACCGTTTTATCGACGAAGCCTATATCGCCACCGGCAAGCTGCCGTGCGCGCTGACACAGGTATGGCGGCGCGGTGAGCTGGTCTTCAATTCCGTACTCGGCCAGGCCGATCGCGAGCGGCAGGTGCCACTCGCCGAGGATTCGATCTTCCGCATCTACTCGATGACCAAGCCCATCACCTCGGTGGCGATCATGATGCTGCTGGAGGAATGCAAGATCGCGCTTGAAGATCCGGTCAGCAAGTACATTCCCGCCTGGGAGAATCTCGGCGTTTTCAGTGGCGGCTTCATGGAGAGCTTCCAGACGCGTGCGCCGGCGCGCCCGATGCAGGTGGTGGACCTGCTGCGCCATACCTCCGGGCTGACCTACGGTTTCCAGCAGAACAGCAATGTCGATGCCGCTTATCGCAAGCTGCAACTGGGTGACATTGCCACCGCCGGCACGCTCGACGACATGATCGAGAAACTGGCCACGCTGCCGCTGGAGTTCTCGCCGGGCGAGGCATGGAACTACTCGGTATCCACCGATGTGCTCGGCTACCTTGTGGGCAAGATCAGCGGGATGCCATTCGAGACCTTCCTGAAGGAACGGATCTTCGATCCGCTGGGCATGGTCGATACGGCATTCCACGTGCCGGAAGACAAGGCTTCGCGCTTCTGCGCGTGCTACTCGATCGGCACGCTCGGCTCGAAGGTGATCTCTCCACGTGGGCCGATGCTGCAGGACGATCCGCAGAAGAGCCCGTACCTGAAGCCTCCCGCCTTTATCTCGGGCGGCGGCGGACTGGTGTCCACGGCGGCCGACTACATGCGCTTTGCACGCATGCTGCTGCAAGGCGGCGAACTGGACGGCGTGCGTCTGCTTGGGCCAAAGACGCTGGCGCTGATGACGGCCAACCATCTGCCGGGCGGGGTTGACCTGCCAAGCATGTCGCGTTCGATGTTCAGCGAGGCCACTTACGATGGCGTCGGCTTCGGGCTGGGCTTTGCCACCACGCTTACGCCGGCCACCACGCTGATTCCGGGCAGCGCCGGAGACTTCTTCTGGGGTGGCGCAGCCAGCACGTTTTTCTGGGTGGATCCGCAGGAAGACCTGATCGGCCTGTTCCTCACCCAACTACTGCCCTCTTCCGCCTACCCGGTGCGACGCCAACTGCGCACGATGGTCTACAGCGCGATCACGGAGCCTGGTGCCGTTGCGCGTTGAATGCCGCCCACATCGGGCAAGGCTACAATGCACGCATCGAAGAACACGTCGGGATGACTATTGATGAACAAGGCTAATTCGCTCATCGCGATCGTGCTGGTCGCCTTCAGCACGCTGGCTCAGGCCAGCGTGGCCGAAGGCGCCCGTGAATTCAAGGCCGACGTCAAGGAAGCGGGCAAGAAGACCGGGCACGCCGTGCACGAAACGGTGCACGCGATCGGCGACGGCGCGAAGGCCGCGGGCCATGCCGTTGCCGATGCGTCAAAACACGGCTACCACGCAACCAAAAAATTCGTGACGGGTCACGAGTAGCGTGAGCGTCAACGGCAGTGTGGCCACGCGTGTGGCCAGCTTCAGCTTATGACTGCCGCTTCTCCAGCACCTCGCGGATGATCTGCTCGTACGCCTCCGGCGGCTGTCCGCCGGTGACGAGATAGCGGTTGTCGAAGATGACCGACGGCACCGAGTTGATGCCCATCGACTGGTACTCCGCAACTTCCGCACGCACCTCGTCGGCGTAGGCGTCGCTCTCAAGAACGCGGCGCGCCTCATCGGCATCGAGCCCCACCGATTGCGCGGCTTCCACGATCACATCGTGATTGCTCGGGTTCTTGCCCGCGCCATGGTAGGCCTGCAGCAGGGCCAGCTTGAGCTGCAGCTTCTTGCCCTGCGTGCCGGCCCACTGGACCAGTCGATGCGCATCGAACGTGTTGTAGATGTGCGTCCTGGTTCCGAACGCGAATCCCACGCTTGCGCCACGCTCGCGGATCATCGCGTGCCTTTCGGCAAGCTGCTCGGCGGTGCTGCCGTACTTCGTGCTGACGTATTCGAGGACGGGCTGCCCTTCCGGAGGAATGTTGGGATTCAGCTCGAACGGATGGATGACGAGTTCGGCATCCACCTCGCCGCCCAGACGCGCCAGCGCCTGCTGGAGCGACGTCAGGCCAATGGCACACCACGGGCACGCGATATCGGAGACAAAATCGATTCTGAGTGCTTGAGTCATGACTTTTCCTGGTAACGCGAAATGTAGAAACGGCGACAGGGTATCCGGAATCGCCGGGTGCTGCTTGACGATACGTGCCGCGCCCTATACTGGACATGACACCGGCCGCCCGTGCCGTTTCCCGTCAACCCCCACGCTTGCAGGAGGAGCCGAACCCGCGGATGCCGCGCAGCCGGCCTCCGCCCCGGGATCTCCGGGATCCCCGGGTTCCCGTCCCGACGAACCATTCTCGCCAGGAGGCAACGATGGGACGCAAATATATTGATTGCCGCGAATTCCCCAGCCAGATGAACTGCACGGTCGCACTCAGTGCGGACACCGAGGACGAGTTGCTGGAAGCCGCAGTCCAGCATGCCGTACAGGTGCACCAGCATCAGGACACACCGGAACTGCGCACCCAGCTCAAGGCCTGCTTCAAGGACGGCTCGCCGCCCGCGTGACATCGCAAGTGAGCGGGTGGGGCACTGCACCGGGGGGCAGTGGTGCCGTCAAGCAGCCTCAGGCAACCTCAGGCAGCTTCAAACGCATTGGCAAGGTACGCGATGCGCCTTCCTTGCCTACAATATCGCCCGATAACGACCAACCAGAAAGGGAAGCAATGACGATCCGTTACCGGCACTACAAGGGCGGCATCTACGAACTCGTATGCGAAGCCACGATGGAGGCTGACCATACGCCTCTCATCGTGTACCGCGCAGCCGACGGATCGATCTGGTGTCGGCCGAAGGCGGTGTTCTTCGAAATGGTGGAAGTGGATGGAGAGCAGGTTCCGCGATTTGCGGAGATTCACTGACTCTCCAGCCAGGTCTCAGCCTGCCTGGCCCGCCAGTGCCGACGCACCAGGTTCCAGTTCCGATGCCTTCGTCGCCGAGACAACAGCCTGCAGATCGGACTCGTAGCTTCTGGCAGCCAGCACATAGCACAGCGCCGCCGCAACGCCGAAGAACGGCATGATCTCGAGCGCCTTCTGCAAGCCATACATGTCTGACAGGATCCCGGCAACAAATGGCCCCACGGCAAGCCCGAACAGATTCTGGAACAGAGACAGCATCGCCCCAGCGGTGGAACGCAGGGCCGGATGCATGATATCGAGCACCACGCCGACCCCAACCCCGCCGGTACATGCCATGCAGAAGCCTCCGACAGCAATCGGCAGGAAGCCGTCAACCTTCCCGGAGAAAGCGGACACCAGCACGACAAACGTGAGCAGACACAGCAGCGCGGTAACCAACAGCTTGTTCCGTGCGCGGCGGACCGCGCAGAGATCCACGGCATAGCCCCAGAAGACCGTGCCCAAACCGCCCAGCAGCACGACCAGCGCCGCCTGCTTTGCCGCCTGTTCGCCAGAGTAGCCCTGGAATCGCATCAGATAGCTCGGCAGCCAGGCCCACACAGTGGAAACGATCACCACCTGAAGCGACGTACCAACGCATGTCCACCACACGGTGCGCGAACTGGTCAGTCCACGGACAATACGTCCAGCGCCTGCCTTCAATGCTGTGAAACCCCGCTCCTGACTGGTCGACAGGGAGACTGTCTTGTAGTCGCGCACCAGAAGGTACAGGCAGGAAACAATAATGCCTGGGATACCAACCACGCCAAAGGCGGCCCGCCAGCCCCAGTGCGCCGCGATGATGCCACCGAGGAGCACGCCGAGCACGGCGCCAAACGAGCTGGCAGCGAAGAGTGCCCCGAGCAATGTCGAACGGAGACGCTTCGGGAACAGCGTTGCGATCAACGCCGCGCCGACTGATCCGTATCCCGCTTCACCGGCGCCAACCATGGCCCGGGCCGCGAACATCTGCGTGTAGCTCGTCGCGAACATGCAGGAAACCGTCGCGAGACTCCAGACCGCGCCCATCACGAACACGCTCTTGACGCGACTGAACCGGTCGGCAAACAGCGCTACGGGCAGGCCGCCAAGCGCGACAACGACGGAAATGATCGAAACAAGGCCGCCAAGCTGCTTGTCCGACAGGTTCCATGCCTGCTTCAGATGTGGAAAGAGGGAAACGATGACCTGGCGATCGATGTAGTCGAACAACATCAACGCGAACGTCATGGCGAAGGCGAACCATGCCTGCGTTCGGCCGGTGATATAGCCATCGTTCGCACCGACCTGGTGGTCTGCGATAGGTACGTGCATGCTTGTCTCCTGTTGCAGATGCGTTTATTTCGCACCTGTCATTTTGATTTTTTGCTTTGCCCGTCACTGATGCGGTGCAAATGGGGCGGCCCTCGATCCCAACGCCTTGGGAGCATCGGCGAGCGGCCGCCCCTTACGCTATGCCGCGAATGTGATCCGGGGATCGAGGTGGCTGATGCGCCAATCCCCACTGTCACTGCATGCCAGTTCGCATTCCACATCCGCCAACATGGCCGCTACCGGCTGGCCCACAGGGAGCGTGGGCGGCGTGCCCTTGTCGGAGCGATAAACGGTCAGAGCGAACGTGGCCTTGACCACCGATCCGCCATGCTCCAGCACAGCGAAGTTGGTGATGTAGTGCCGTGTGAAGAGCGTAGTGGGCCGCTTGCTCAGGGAAGCAAGAATCTCCTGTTGCCCGCGATATGGACTACCAGGCCGCTCCCAGATGCCATCGGGCGTGAAGCAATTTGCAACGCCGGGATAGTCGCTGCGGTCGAGCGCGTAGTACAAGCGTGTCACCGCCTGCTCGGCGGCAATCACAATAGACAAACTCTGGTTCATGGCTTCCATGGTCAGGCGGCTTTCTGCAGGAAGCCTTGTTGCGCGCCATTGCGGTTGGGCGCGAAGCCGTTGGCCGCCAGCGTTTCCTCCACGGTGTCATAGAACACGCCGATCCGGCAGATTTCGCGCGCCTGCTTGGCGGTAGCGATCGGGCGGCTCAATTCGCGAGAGATACGCACCAGTTGCTCGATCTGGGCAACCGTACCCATTTTCTCCGTACGGGTCTGGTTCCAGAGGTTGTCTTCCGTGCCGCAGCGGACATGCAGACCCATCGCAATGCCGATGGTGTTCACGGGCAGCACGTTGAGCACCGAGCTTTCCACCGTCAGCACTGCGCCATCAGGCGCGGCGCGCACGAAGTTGGCCAGGCTGTAGATGGTCGGCGAGTCCATGCCGCCGCCAATGGCCACCCAGTTCATCACCAGCGGGCCCTTGTAGACGCCACGGCGAATCAGTCGTTCCACGGACTCGAAGCTGTTGATGTTGTAGCACTGGAACTCGCTCTGGATCCCGGCAGCGGTCAGACGGCGGACGTGTTCCTCCACCCAGCCCGGCTGCGCCGGTACGGTCATCTCCTTGTAGGCGTTGAAGACATCTGGGTCTTCCATCGAACTGCCCACGATGTCGCGATGATCGAACTGCTCGAGGATGTTCATCTGCGACGTATTGACCGTGACCGTAACCTGGTCGGGCTTGGGATCGAGTTCGGCCAGCATGTGGCGCGTATCGTCCGACAGCCACTTGGCGGCGGCGCCATCCGTTTCGGGAGCGAAACTGATCGACCCGCCGACCTGGATGATCATGTCCGGTACGCGGGCGCGAACGCCGGCGATCAGTTCATTGAACTTGGACAGGCGCTTGGAGCCTTTGCCATCCAGTTCGCGTACGTGCAGGTGCAGCACGGTGGCGCCGGCGTTGTAGCAATCCACCGCTTTCTGGATCTGCTCTTCCATGGTGACCGCGATGTCCTCGGGAAAATCCGACGGAACCCACGAGGGCGCATACGGGGCAGCGGTGATGATCAGCGGTTGCTGGTTCTGGGGGAACAGGTGTCCGTCGAGAAAGTTCATGGCAATTAAGAAGAAAATTGATGAAGGTTCCGGCACTCCCGAATTCCGGGAGGTCGCAAAGCGTGCATCTCGCTTGCCCATGGCGCCTGGTCCTGAAGTGCGCCCATGGCATCTGTATTCACTTCAGGCTCGATCCAGGACTTCATTGCCCGGTCGACGCGTGCAAGGTCAGATGAGAACAGTCTACGAATCACGGCTCACCGCTTTTTTCTCATTTGACGACACGGACATCTCATTTGATGACAGAATGTCGGCGACTCCGGGTTTCTACTCAGAACGAAACCGGACTACGCACCACACGAATGAGCGACGATGGGCACATTGATTCGTACCGGCGTGCTGACCAACTATCTCAAGGTCGCACAGCAGTTGGACTTCGACCCGAAGCCGCTGCTACGGAAGCTGGGGTTGAGCACCGCGATGCTTGCAGACCCGGAACGGCTGATTCCGGGGAATGCCGCCGTTACCTTGTTGAGGGAGTCAGCCCGCATCACCGAATGCCCGACATTCGGGCTGCGTGTGGCCGAGCTTTGGCAGTTGTCCGACCTCGGTGTCGTCAGCGTGCTGCTCACGCATCAGAGAACGCTGCGCGACGCCGTGGGAACCCTGATCCAGTACCGGCACCTGCTGAACGAGTTCCTTGTCATCCGCATGGAAGACGTCGGCAACAAGGTGATCGTGCGTGAAGAGTTTGTCGCGGACGAAGGCGGGACATCCATACAGTCAACCGAACTGGTACTGGGTGTGCTGTCGCGCATGTGCAGCACGCTGCTGGGCGCCGCGTGGCGCCCGCTGAGCGTCCATTTCACCCACGACGCGCCGCCAGACCTGCGGCTGCACCGGCGCGTATTCGTGGGAAAGCTGGAGTTCGCCAGCTCCTTCAATGGCATGATCTGCCGTGCGGCCGATATGGACTTTCCCAATCCGATCGCGGACCCCGTCATGGCACGCCACGCGCAACGCCTGCTCGAGGGTCTGCCTGGCGCCAATGAGCCGTCAATCGTGCTGCAGGTGCGCAAGGCAATCTATCTGCTGCTGCCGGTTGGGCGCGCGACGATCGAGCAGGTGGCCCAGGGTCTTGGCATGAACGTGCGTACGCTGCAGCGTCAGCTCGAGAGCGCGGGAAATGTCTTCTCGGACATGGTGAATGGCGTGCGGCGCGACCTCGTCATCCACTATATGGACAACAAAAGCTACGCGCTGGCACGTATAGCCGAGTCGCTCGGGTACACGGCCTATGGCTCGTTCGTACGCTGGTTTGTGACGCAGTTTGGCATGACACCGACGCAGTGGCGAAAGGTCAGGTCAGCAAAGGAAAGGTAGGCGGCGAAAGCCGAAAACGAAGGCCGAAAAAAAGGCGTGCCGCACAACGCCCATTGTGCGGCACGCCTCCCCAAATCAAGCCCGCTCGGCCTGATCAGCCCGATCAGCCCTTCGGGCCGACCCCGATTGGCACCGACTGCATCGGCATCATGTTCAGATTGGCGTTGTGCATGACCCACAGCGAGCCAGTCACCACGATGGCGATCAGGAACACCGTGCACGCGAAGATCGCGGTATTGCCGCGCTGCCCCTTGCGCGGCCCCAGATGCAGGAAGAACACCAGTTGCACGAGCAGTTGCGCAAGGCAAAGCATGACGAGGATCGCGAGGCCGTAGCCGGGTGGCAGCACGCGCCCCATTACGGCGCCGAAGGACGCCAGGGTCAGCACCACCGACAGCCCATAGCCAATCAGATGGCTGCGCATGCCATGCGAGGATGCATGGGCATCGGCGTGGGCGACGTGGGCGGCGGCATGAACGGCAGGTGCGGAATTGCTGGACGTGGTCACAGGAAGGTCCTCAGGTAGACGATGGTGAATACGCAGATCCACACGAGATCCAGGAAGTGCCAGAAAAGGCTCAGGCAGGCCAGGCGGCGGCGCACGATGGCATCGAGACCAAACACCTGGACCTGGTTGACCATCACGACGAGCCAGAGCAGCCCGGCGGAGACGTGCAGGCCGTGCGTGCCGACCAGCATGAAGAACGCCGACAGGTAAGCGCTGCGGCCCGGGCCGGCACCTTCGTGAATCAGTTCCCGGAATTCGAAGATCTCCATGCCGACGAACGCAGCGCCCAGCGCGAACGTCAGCACCATCCAGCGGATCACCTGGTTCGGGTTGCCACGGCCGTCCTGCAGCGCGGTCATTGCCGCACCGAACGTCAGGCTGCTGGTCAGCAGCAGCATGGTTTCGCCAAGTACGAAGCGCAGGTCGAACAGTTCGCGCCCGTCCGGGCCGCCCGCGGTGTTGTTGACCAGCACGCCGAACGTCGCGAACAGCACCGCGAAGATCAGGCAATCGCTCATCAGGTAAAGCCAGAAGCCCAGCGTGCTACGCGACGCGACGTCGTGATCGTGATCGTGGGCGGCCTCGTGCGCATGCGCGTCAGGCAGGTGGCCCGGCGCATGAATGCCGGTTGCCGCATCGGCCTGCAGTTTCAGTGTTGTCGTCATGATCAGTTGGCGCTCCGCAGTTGTTGGAAGCGAGCGCGTTCGATGCGTTCGACTTCGGCAGCCGGGACGTAGTAGTCCACGTCGCGGTCGTACGCGCGGGCGATAAAGGTGAAGATCATCGCGGCCAGGCCGAAGCCGACCATCCACCAGATATGCCAGACAAACCCGAAGCAGAACACGAGGCCAAATGCGGACACCAGGAAGCCGGCCGACGTGTTGCGCGGCATGTGGATGTCCTCGTACTTGTCAGGCGCCACGTAGGCGCGCCCGGCTTCCTTGTCGTCCCAGTGCTGCTCCAGCGACGTGATGTGCGGCACGTGCGCGAAGTTGTAGAACGGTGCCGGCGATGCGGTGGCCCATTCCAGGCTGCGGCCGTTCCATGGATCGCCAGTCAGGTCGCGATTCTGGTCGCGGTCGCGCACGCTGACGTAGAGCTGCCACAGGATCGCCAGGATGCCGGCGCCGATGATGACCGCGCCGATCAGCGCCACGATCAGGTACGGCTGCCATTCGGGATTGGTGTAATGGTTCATGCGCCGCGTCATGCCCTGCAGGCCCAGCGCGTATAGCGGCATGAAGGCCAGGTAGAAGCCGATCAGCCAGCACCAGAACGCAACCTTTCCCCAGAACTCGTTGAGCGTGAAGCCGAACACCTTCGGGAACCAGAACGACATCGCCGCCAGACAGCCGAACACCACGCCGCCGATGATCACGTTATGGAAGTGGGCAACCAGGAACAGGCTGTTGTGCAGCACGAAATCCGCGCCCGGCACGGCCAGCAGCACGCCAGTCATGCCGCCAACGGCAAACGTCGTCATGAAGCCAATCGTCCACAGCGTCGACGAATGAAAGCGGATGCGGCCGCGATACATCGTGAACAGCCAGTTGAACAGCTTCACGCCGGTCGGGATCGAAATGATCGACGTCATGATGCCGAAGAACGCGTTGACGCTGGCGCCCGAGCCCATCGTGAAGAAGTGGTGCAGCCAGACGAAGAACGACAGCACGCCGATCGACGACGTCGCGTAGACCATCGACTTGTAGCCGAACAGCGGCTTGCGCGAGAACGTGGCGATGATCTCCGAGAACGCGCCGAAGCACGGCAGGATCAGCACGTAGACCTCCGGGTGGCCCCAGATCCAGATCAGGTTCACGTACATCATCGCGTTGCCGCCAAGCTCGCTGGTGAAGAAATGCATGTCCAGGTAGCGGTCGGCGGTCAGCAGCGCCAGCGTGGCGGTGAGCACCGGGAAGATGGCGACGATCAGGATGTTCGTGATCAGCGCGGTCCACGTGAACACGGGCATTTTCATCAGCGTCAGGCCCGGTGCGCGCATGCGCAGGATCGTGGCGATGAAGTTGATGCCGGTCAGCGTGGTACCCAGCCCTGATATCTGCAGTGACCAGATGTAGTAGTCCACCCCGACAGTGGGGCTATACCCGAGCCCGCTCAGCGGCGGGTAGGCAACCCATCCCGTGGCGGCGAAGTCGCCGACGAACATCGAGAACATCACCAGCACCGCGCCCATGGCGGAAAGCCAGAAACTCAGCGAGTTGACGAATGGATAGGCCACGTCGCGCGCGCCGATCTGCAGCGGCACGATCACGTTCATCAAGCCGAGGATGAACGGCGTGGCCACGAAGAAGATCATGATCACGCCGTGAGCCGTGAAGATCTGGTCGTAGTGGTGCGGCGGCAGGTAGCCGGCTGCCTCGCCCACCGCGATGGCCTGCTGCGTGCGCATCATGATCGCGTCGGCAAAGCCGCGCAGCAGCATGACCAGCGCCATGATGATGTACATCGCGCCGATGCGCTTGTGGTCCACCGAGCAGATCCACTCGCGCCAGAGGTAGGTCCACTTGCGGTAATACGTAATCGCGCCGAGCAGCGCTGCGCCGCCAAGCATCACCACCACCAGCGTGCCCATGATGATGGGCTCGTGCAGCGGGATGGCGTCGAGAGAGAATTTTCCGAACATGGGTTAGCGCTCCACGGTGTCAGGCAGCGGCGGCAGCGCAGCGCGCAGCGTCACAGGGCTGTCGGCTCGGCAGATCTCGCCATTGCTGGCCATGTATTGATCGACAACACCCTGGAACAGGCGTGGCGAGACATTGGCGTAGATCGTGACGGGGTCCTTGCTGCTGGGTTGCTCCAGCGCGCGGTAGGCTTGCTCGTCGAGCACGTTGCCGGAGGCACGCGCACGCGCGATCCACGCATCGAAGTCGGCGCGTGAGGTGGCGATGGTCTTGAAGTGCATGTCCGAGAAGCCGGAGCCGCTGTAGGCCGCGGAACGTCCGTCGAATTCGCCGGTCTCATCGGCAATCAGATGCAGCCTGGTCTGCATGCCGCTCATCGCATAGACCATGCTGCCGAGCTTCGGGATGAACAGCGCGTTCATCGTCGATTCGGCCGTGATGCGGAAGTTGATGGGCGTCCCCACCGGGATCGGCAGTTCGTTCAGCGATGCCACGCCGTACTGCGGATAGATGAACAGCCACTTCCAGTCGAGCGCGACCACGTCGACCTCCACCGGCGTCACCTTCGACTCCAGTGGCCGGAACGGATCGAGCTTGTGCGTGGTGTCCCAGATGATGATGCCGAGCAGCGCCACGATGACGCACGGGATACCCCAGACAATCACTTCGATCTTCGTCGAGTGTGACCAGCGCGGCGCATAGTCGGCCCTGGTATTGGACTCGCGGTAGCGCCACGCGAATACCAGCGTCAGGATGATGACCGGGATGACCACCAGCAGCATCAGCGCCGTGGACAGCACGATCAGGTTGCGCGTCTGCACGCCCACCGCGCCGCTTGGTGACAGCAGATCGTAGGAGCAACCGCTGAGGATCAGGGGGGCCGCGACGCAAAGCCACGCGCGGGGATTCGGGGGACAGGGTATTCGCCGGCGGACGCGCTCCGGGCCGACAACTTGCTCACGCATTTCAGACACCTATTGATGGGGGCACAGGCGTATTCCGGGTACTTGTATGGATTTGCCTGCGGTGACCGGCATGCTAAGGTAAGACAACATCCATACAAGGCGGATAATTTTGTGCGTACAAGAACTTCCGAAACGACCGACAAGCAGGACGACAAGCAGGACTGGATCGGCGATTTCACGGCGGCCGGCGGGCCGCGCTACGTGCAGATAGCGGGCTTCCTTGAGCACGCGATGGCCGACGGCCGGCTCTCGCCGGGAGACCGGTTGCCGCCGCAGCGCGAGCTGGCTGCGCGGCTTGGGGTCGACCTGACCACGGTGACGCGCGCATTGGCCGAGGCAAGACGCCGTGGACTGGTCGAGCCGCGCGGATCGCTGGGCACTTTTATCGCGGCGCCGGCCTTCGCACTGGCCCAGGCCGTGGACCTGAGCATGAACGTGCCGCCGCCGCCCGATGCGATCGACTTCGGCGACATGCTTCGGCGCGGCCTGGCCCAGGTCACCGTACATGCCGATGCAAGCCTGCTGATGACCTACCAGTTGGGCGGCGGCACCATGCCCGATCGCGAAGCGGGCGCGCAGTGGCTCGCGCAGATGCTTGGCGCAGTGGAGCCCGCGCGCGTGATCGCCTGCCCCGGCGCGCAGGCGGCGCTTGCAGCCTCGATCCTGTGCCGCAGTGAACCCGGATCGGCCATTGCAGCGGAGCCGCTGATCTACCCGGGGCTACGCGCCGCCGCTGCCCAGTCGGGGCGCCGCGTCGTGACGGTGCCCGTCGACCATGACGGCATGCGCCCCGACGCGCTCGAAGTGGCCTGTCGCGATCAGGCGGTGCGGCTCGTCTACCTGAACCCGACGCTGCAGAATCCCACTACGCACACCATGCCCGAGGGCAGGCGGCGCGAGATCGCGCACGTGGCCGCCCGCTGCGGTGCGTTGATCATCGAGGACGATCCATACTGGCTGCTGACGCCCGATGCGCCGCCCCCGGTGGCCGCAATCGCGCCACAGCAGACGATCTACATCGCCACGCTGTCAAAGTGCCTGAGTCCCGGTTTGCGCACGGCCTATGTCGTGGCGCCCGATGGCGACACGCAGGAGTCGATCCTGGCCGCACTGCGCGCGATCACGCTGATGGCCTCGCCGCTCGCCACTGCACTTGCGACCCAGTGGATTCGCGATGGGTCCGCGACGGCGCTGCTGAACGGCATTCGCAGCGAGGCATCCGCGCGCCAGCAGATCGCGCGGCAGTGGCTGATTGGCGCCGAGCAGTTCCCGCAGTCAGGCATCCATGTCTGGCACCAGTTGCCTAGCTACTGGACATCCGCAGGCTTTATCCGCGCGGCCCGCGACGAGGACTTGCGCGTGACCGCATCGGAAGCGTTTTCGGACGGGTCTGCGGCGCCGAACGCGATCCGGATTTCGCTGGGCGGCGTGGCCGAGCGCGCGCAGTTGTCGATGGCGCTCAAGAAGCTGTCGGGCCTGCTGGCGCGCAAGCCGCCGCATGAATCGATGCAGGTGATCTAGACCGCGTCGGCGCGCTATTGCACCGCCGCCACAAGCCCCGCGATGCCAAACCCGAGCGCAGCCAGCGCATCGCCGGCGATCAGTCCGCCGCCCACCAGCGATGTCGTGCTCATGTCCTCGGGCAACGCCGTATCCTTCGATGCAGGCCGCGCGCGGCTATCGACCACGCTTGCCACCACGCCGCCCGCCGCCATCCATGCCGCAGCAGGCAAATTGACGAAGCCGCCGAACGACGACGCATATGGGGATGGCAGCACCAGCGCGTCAACCAGGAAATCGCAGGCCTTGCCAATGCGCCCGCCTGCCGCGAACGCGCGATAGCGGGCCGATGCGCGCAGCAGCTTGCGCAGGATCTCGGTGACAAGGCCGATGCCGAGACCGATCCACACGGCCAGCCGTTGATATGGCTTGTCTTCGGTCATGCTGCGCAACGCGCCCACGATCTTGTAGGTCATCGCCGAGGTCCAGCGCGCAGGCTGCTGGTCGGCGGGCAGCACGGTCTGGTCCATGCCCAGCACCGGATAGGCATCGATGAAAAGACGCGCGAGCAGCACGGCCAGGATCGCGCCCACGACGATGCCGGCCACCTGGTAACCGAACTGGACCATCCGATTCGTGCCAAGCCGCCAGCCGGTGGAGCGGTCCTGCTGCATGTCGCAGGCTTCGGCGGTGGAGACCAACAACACGGTGGCAGCGATCAGTCCGACATGTGGCTGATGCAGGCCTGCCGCAGCCATCAGGATGACCGTCAACACGAACGCCGACGAGATCGGGTTCTGGTCAACCATGCCCACCGAGATGCCGTTGACCAGCGCGAAGATCAGCACCAGCACCACGGCCATCAACTGATAACCCACGGGCTGGCCGAACCACGCCACGCCGGCCGCTACGACGGCGACGCCCCAGACCACCACCCACGCCACGATCCAGCGCTGCGGCGCCGTTGCGCGCGATGCGGCCGCACGCGACCTCCGGGCCGCGCGCCACAGCAGCAACGACACATCGACGGCCGCCGCGCCCATGATCATGCCCAGCGCAATCAGGAACGTGATCTTGCGATAGGGGTCACCGGGCGCCAGCCAGCCAATCGAGACAAAGTACGGCGTCAGCGCCCAACTCGCCAGACCACCGGCCAGTGCCGCGATGCCGATACGCGCGCCGACGATCATGCCGGCACCGAATGTCGACGCCGACAGGTCAATCGCGCCAAGCCACGCAATGCGTGTGGCGCCCACGCTGGCCAGCACGCCCAGTCCCGCGCCGCCTGCCAGCCGCGCAACAGAGCGCCGCAGCAGCACCGGATCGGTCAGCGCGCGCAGGATATTGGCCACCGCAAGCCCCGACGGAAACGTGAGCTGCATGCGGTCCACCAGCAGCGGGGTATAGAGCATGCCCACGCCCACGCCATACATGCCGATGCAGAGCATGTAGCCGATCAACTGCCACAACGGCGGCAGCGGCATGCCCATCCAGCCCATCGCCTGGATCACGACGGCCATGCCGCTCATACCTGCCACCGACGCCGCCGCGGTCTGGATGTAGTTCGCGCCATGACGCCCCGCCGCACCGTAGCCCGCCGTCACGGCCGAGCCGAGAATGCCGGCCAGCACCTGCCCGCCGACGAAAAACCCAAGCGAGAAGTTCATGTAGGCCGCAGCGATGCCGCCAAGCGGGCCCAGGATCAGCATGCCTGCCGCGCCAAGTAACACGTGGTATTGCCAGGTGTCGGGGGCGGGTAGCCAGGTTGGCGTGGTTTGGGTCAGGGTCTGGGGCATTGGCCGATCAGGAAGCGTTGCGGTTATTGATGCGCTGGCCCTCTCCCCCAACCCCTCTCCCGCATGCGGGAGAGGGGAGCGAACCGGCAGCATTTGATGTGTCCCGTGGTGGTCTCCCCTCTCCC
>NZ_ALOU01000041.1 GCF_000292345.1 Cupriavidus sp. BIS7 | reverse complement strand
CCCTCTCCCGCACGCGGGAGAGGGGAGAAACCAGTTGGTTTCTATTAGCGGAAATGCTTTTCGCGGCGGATCAACCCCACCGCCAGCGTCAGCGTCAGGATCACCAGCCAGATCAGCGACCATGCCGGGATCGACAGGCCCAGGATCGGCGGCGTGGGCGCCGTGCACAGGCCATCCGAAAAGAACACCTGCGGCAGCAGCTTGGCCGTGGGCAGCGAATTGACCCAGTTTTCGAGCGGATCGATGCCGCACGAGGCCTTGGGGTTCATCAGCAGCGCCACCTGATATCCCGCCACGGCAATACCGCCCACGCCGGACAGCATGCCCAGGCCTTGCCAGAGCGAACGCGTGTTCTGCGCGATGGCGGCCAGCAGCGAGAACGTGCCAATGCCGATAAAGGCGAAGCGCTGCATGATGCAGAGCGGGCACGGCTGCAGGTTCTCCACGTACTGCATGTACAACGCGGCGCCAAGCATCGCAAACGAGACGATGGCGATCAGCAGGAAATAGGCTCGGGAATTGGCTTGCATGGGCATTTGGGGCAAATTTGCTTCGACGCGATTATTACCTATTTTCCTCCGCCCCATCATTGCGCCCCGGCAATCCGCCGCGCCGGATCGTGTGGCGGATTGCCGCAGATGCTTGACGCCGCACCGGTGCCGGGTAGGCGCCCGGACGGCGCCCTCCCTGCATGCCCGACACCTGCCCAATGAATAGCCCCGCTCATGCGGGGCTATTTCTCATGCTGCGTCGATTGCGTCGGCTGCGTCGCTTGGGTCGATTGCTGAGTCAGTCCAGATGCCGGACGCGGTCGATGGCCTGTTCGAGCCGGTCCACCGCGATGACCTCGATCCCGTCGATTCTCTGCTTGGGCGCGTTGGCCTTCGGGATCACCGCCATCGTGAAGCCTAGCTTGGCTGCTTCCTTTAGCCGCTCCTGACCGCGCGGGCTCGGGCGGATTTCTCCGGCCAGCCCGACTTCGCCGAACACCACCAGCCCACGCGGCAGCGGCTTGTTGCGCATCGACGAATGGATCGACAGCAGCACGGCCAGGTCGGCGGCGGGCTCGGTGATCTTGACCCCGCCCACCGCGTTCAGGAACACGTCCTGGTCGAAGCACGCAATACCCGCATGCCGGTGCAGCACGGCCAGCAGCATCGCCAGCCGGTTCTGTTCGAGACCCACCGCCAGCCGGCGCGGATTCGGCACGTTGGCCGTATCGACGAGCGCCTGCACCTCTACCAGCAGCGGCCGCGTACCCTCCTGCGTCACCAGCACGCACGAACCGGCCACCTGGTCTTCATGCTGCGACAGGAACAGCGCCGACGGATTGCTGATACCGCGCAGGCCGCGTTCGGTCATCGCGAACACGCCGAGTTCGTTGACGGCCCCGAAACGGTTCTTGAACGCGCGGATCAGCCGGTGCGACGAATGGGTGTCCCCTTCGAAGTACAGCACCGTATCGACGATATGTTCGAGCACGCGCGGGCCGGCCAGGCTGCCTTCCTTCGTGACATGGCCCACCAGGATGATCGTGATGCCGGTGCTCTTGGCAATCCGCGTCAGTTGCGCCGCGCATTCCCGCACCTGGGCGACCGAACCGGGCGCCGAAGTCAGGGCTTCCGAGTAGAGCGTCTGGATCGAATCGATCACCGCGACTTCGGGCTTGTCGGCCTCCAGCACGGCCTGGATCTTTTCGAGCTGGATCTCGGGCAGCAGCCCGAGCGAGGCGGCCTCCACGCCCAGCCGTTGCGCGCGCAGCGCGATCTGGGCACCCGATTCCTCGCCGCTCACATAGAGCACGCGCCGGTCTGCGGACAGGTTGGCCAGCGCCTGCAGCAGCAGTGTCGACTTGCCGATGCCGGGATCCCCGCCAATCAGCACCACGCCGCCGGACACCAGGCCGCCGCCAAGCACGCGGTCAAATTCGTCGATGCCGCTCGAGAAGCGCGGCACGTCGGCTGCCTCGATTTCCGAAAGCTTGCGCACCACGGCAGACGAGGCCAGCGGCTGGAATCGCCGCGCCGCCGCCGATCCCGAATCCGCCACGGTTTCCACAAGCGTGTTCCAGGCGTTGCACTGTGGGCACTGGCCTGCCCAGCGCGGCGTGGTGCCGCCGCACTCGGTGCACGTATATACAGTCTTGGATTTGGCCATTTATGCGGTTTATGCGGCGTCGTCTGCGGTAGTCAGCGTGGCGACCGTGGCCGGCACGCGCGGCGCCAGCCCGCACATGAGTTCGTAGCCGACCGTTTCGCTGGCCGCGGCCACATCGTCGATCGGCAGGTCATGGCCCCAGAGCGTGACCGGGGTGCCGATCCTCGCCTTCGGGCAGTCCGTCAGGTCGACGCAGAGCATGTCCATGGACACGCGCCCGACCAGTTGCGTGCGCACCCCATCGACCAGAACCGGCGCGCGATTCTCGCCCCAGCCCTGTGCGTGGCGCGGATAACCATCGGCATAGCCGCAGGCCACCACGCCGATGCGCATGGCGCGGTCGGCCGTGTACTTCGACCCGTAGCCAACCGTGTCGCCCGGCTGCAGGTCCTGGATGCCGATCAGTTCACTGTGCAGCGACATCGCCGGCTGCAGCCCGGTGTCCGCGATATCGGCCGTCACTCCGGTGGGAGACGCGCCGTACAGGATCACGCCGGGCCGCACCCAGTTACGGTGCGACTGCGGATGCCAGAGCACTGCCGCGGAGTTGGCCATGGTGACCTCGCCCGGCAGGTTCGCGGTGGCGGTCTCGAACGCCTTGACCTGATGCGCGATGCCGCGCGGGCTGTCGGCATCGGAAAAATGTGTCATGTGGACGATGCTGCCGATGCACGACATGGTCCGGGCCCGCTCCCACGCGGCGCGGTACTGCTCGGGGCGGAAGCCCAGCCGGTTCATGCCGGTATTCAGCTTGAGCTGGATCGCCAGCGGCCCCTTGGGCCGGGCCAGTTCCAGCATGCGCAGCTGCTCCTCGCAGTGCACTGCGGTTGTCAGGCGATATTGTTCCAGCAACGGCACATCCTGCGGCTGGAAGAAGCCCTCCAGCAGGAGGATCGGGCCTTGCCACCCCAGGTCACGCAGCAGCACGGCTTCGTTGAGGTCGAGCAGGCCGAACCCGTCGGCGGCCTTGAGGCCGGCAAACGCACGGCGAATACCGTGACCGTAGGCGTTGGCCTTGACCACCGCCCAGACGCGAGACTCCGGCGCGTAGCGACGCACCACTTCAAGATTGTTGGCCAGCGCGGGCTGGTGGATGACAGCGTGAATGGGTCTTGGCATGGATCTGACTACTTGGGCAGGCTGCCTGACCGGTCATGCACCAAGTCAGGGAAGACCCGGTCGGCAAACTGCGGGATTCGTGCGTTGATGGCGTTGATGGCGTTAATGGGTCACACGCCTTGGCGGCTTTTGCATCGCGCAGGCGATATTTGAACACAACCGGGAGCAAATTCCGGGAATCCATTGGACTGCAGGCTGTCCAATGCGCGTTTCCCTGTGTGCTGAAATGTCGCGATTTCGTGATATAAAGCCGGACGCTCCGGCCATGTTTTAAAAGAGAAGCAATATGTCAATGACGGTCAGGCAAGCCGCCAGGCGTACCAAAGTTGCGCAACCGCCCCACTTTGACAACACTGGAGCGACAGGTTCCCTGCATGCCGTGGCGATGCCACCCGGCGCACATTTGCCCGCAGTCAACGTGGGCGTCCGCGATGGAGACAAAGTCGAAGGTATGAAGAAGGGCTTCTACACGATCATGGCCGCGCAGTTTTTTTCGTCGCTGGCCGACAATGCGCTGCTCATCGCCGCCATTGCCCTTCTGACCGAATTGAATTCCCCGCAGTGGATGACGCCGCTGCTCAAGCTGTTCTTCGTACTCTCCTATGTGGTGCTGGCGGCCTTTGTGGGCGCCTTTGCGGACTCTCGGCCCAAAGGCAAGGTCATGCTGATCACCAACGCGATCAAGATCGTTGGCTGCTCCATCATGATGTTCGGGCTGCATCCGCTATTGGCCTACGGCATTGTGGGATTCGGGGCCGCGGCCTATTCGCCGGCCAAGTACGGGATCCTGACCGAACTGCTGCCCCCGGAAAGACTCGTCGCGGCCAACGGATGGATCGAGGGCCTCACCGTCGGCTCGATCATCCTTGGCACCGTGGTGGGCGGCGCACTGATTTCGGTCCACGTTTCCACCATCCTGCTGCGCTTCGACCTGCCCTATTTCGACACCGGCATCAACACGCCGGCCGAAGCGGCAATGGTGGTGATCATGTTCTTCTACGTCATCGCCGCGATCTTCAACCTGTTCATTCCGGACACCGGCGCGCGGTATCCGCAACAGGAAAAGAACCCCATCAAGCTGATCGCCGAGTTCGGTGACTGCTTTATCGCGCTGTGGCGCGACAAACTGGGCCAGATCTCGCTGGCCGTCACCACGCTGTTCTGGGGCGTGGGCGCCACGCTGCAGTTCATCGTGCTCAAGTGGGCGGAAAAATCACTCGGCCTGAACCTGTCGCAAGGCGCGCTGCTGCAGGCCGTGGTGGCCGTGGGCGTGGCCGTGGGCGCGATTGCGGCGGCTGCGCGGATTCCGCTGCGCAAGTCGCTGTCGGTGCTGCCGTTCGGCGTGGCCATGGGCGCCACCGTGATGCTGATGGCGTTCTACACCAAGGCCACGATTCCGGCCGTCACGCTGGACGTGCTCGGCCTCCACATGCCGCTGTACATGGGCATCGCGTATGTGTTCCTGATGATCGTCGGGGCGATGTCCGGCTACTTCGTGGTGCCGATGAATGCACTGCTGCAGCACCGCGGCCACGTGCTGCTGTCGGCCGGTCATTCGATCGCCGTGCAGAACTTCAATGAAAACGTGTCGGTCCTGCTGATGCTGTGTCTGTACGCGCTGCTGATCAAGCTGAACGTGCCGATCGGCTTTGTGATCGTCGCGCTGGGCCTGTTCATCTGCGCCACGATGCTGCTGGTGATGCGCCTGCACAAGCACAATGTGAAGGTGTACGACTCGCTGGCGATGATCGGCGAGGACAAGCACCACTGATCACCACTGACCACCGCTGACCCGGCTCCGGGTCAGCACCCCCCCTTCAAACCCTATCAGACCCTGCGCGCCCGTTCGATGGCGCGCGTCTCCCAGCCCGGTGGCACGACAAAGCCGCGCGAGCGCTCCACCCAGATGCCGGGCTGATCTGGCCCGGCAGGCTCCAGCTCACAAACCATCACCGGGGCATCGCGGCGCCAGGCGTGATCGGGATGCGCATCCCCGAAGCGCTCCGCGAGCACCGCATGTAGCGATTCGGCCAACTCCGTGTCGGCCTCCGGCATGCGTGCGCCAGACAGCCAGTCCGCACGTGGCAGCCGGCACCATCGCACCGGCCCGCCCGCCTGCGCCGATGCCCGGCCCATCCAGTCGTCCAGCGTCGCCCACCAGCCATGCAGATGATCGGGCGCAATCGCCAGCGCATCGAGCCCCGGCGGCGGCACACCGCCGCGGTAGAACAGCCAGCCCAGCAAATAGACTTCGCTGCGATCGATCGCATGGCCGACGATGGCCTGGGCCTCGGCCGTGCGCCCCAGCGGCAACTGGCGGCGCACGATGTGATCGAGCTTGTCACCAAGGCGGTCCACGAGATTCGGGCCGACAAAGGCCCTGCGGTCGGCCACGCCATCGACCATCAGGTAGAACTTTGCAGCCATCTCCCAGTGGACCGTTTCGCCGGCTGCCGGATCACGCCAGATCACGTCCAGTTCTCCGAGCGTCTGTACGCCGTGCCCGTTCGCGCGGCGGATAGGCACGTTCGCGGCCAGCAGTTCGATACCCGGCGCATGCTGCAACGCGAAGTGCAGCAGCCGCTCGGCGTGGCGGCCCAGCCGCAGGCTGCGGCTGCCAGCGTGATCGGGATGATCGCTCAGTTCGGTGATGGTTTCAGGCAGCGTGGCCGGATCGGCCTGGGCCAGCCAGGCCTGCCACGCTGCGCGCACGCCGGAAGGCCAGCGGGCCAGCCGCGCGGTGGCGGCGTTGTCCGGCAGGCTGGAAAGGAGCGGCGGCGACAAGGAACTCCACGCCAGATCGCGCGTGCGTTGCGAGACGGCGCGACGCCACAGCGGCACCTGCCCGTCGGCA
Source organism: Cupriavidus sp. BIS7 (assembly GCF_000292345.1). Classification (GTDB taxonomy): domain Bacteria; phylum Pseudomonadota; class Gammaproteobacteria; order Burkholderiales; family Burkholderiaceae; genus Cupriavidus. The sequence continues at coordinate 78,442 of NZ_ALOU01000041.1, read as the reverse complement.
CCGGTCTGTACCGGCCCGCCCGGGCGGATGCCCTGCGTGGAATCAGGCTTGAGTTCCCTCACGATCGTGTACCTCTCGGGCCAGGCACAGGTCTTCCCATGCACGTGCCTTGTCGGTCAATGTGCGCAACAGGTAGGCGGGATGGTAGGTCACCACCACCGGGATGCCCTCATAGCTATGCACGGTGCCGCGCAGTTTGCCGATCGGCGTGGTGGATCGCAGCAACGACTGCGCCGCAAACCGCCCCAGCACCACAATGACTTTCGGCTTGATCAGCGCGATCTGCCGCTTCAGGTAAGGTTCGCACTGCGCCACCTCTTCCGGCTCGGGGTTGCGGTTGCCCGGAGGCCGGCATTTGAGCACATTGGCGATGTAGACGTTGCGGTCACGGGCAAGGCCCAGAGCGGCCAGCATGTTGTCGAGCAGCTTGCCGGCCTGCCCCACGAACGGCTCGCCCTGCAGGTCTTCGTTCTCGCCGGGCGCCTCGCCCACGAGCATCCATTCGGCCTGCTGGTCGCCAACACCGAATACCGTATTGGTGCGGCCGGAGCACAGGCCACAGGCCGTGCAGCCAGCCACGCTCTCGGACAGCGTCGGCCAAGCCATCGCAGCAATCGCCACTTCGCGATCGTCCTGCGCCGGCGTGCTCTGGCGCAGAACCGGAATGACTGGCGCGGCGGCCGGGGACGGCGCATCGAAGGCCTCGACCGTTTGCGCGATCTCGGCGGCATCGTGGACATCGGGCATGTCGACCGGCATGTGCGGCACCGTGGCCACAACAGCTGCCGGCTGATCCAGCTCCATCGCCACCGCAATATCGGCAGATTCCAAGGCTTCCGCGCGCTCCACGGCCTCCATGGCGTCAACCATGACCGTCGATTCCGCGATCAGCGCCTCAGCGGCTGCCGGCTCCTTGCGCGGCACCCACTCGGCCGGAATACCCAGCGCCTCCAGGAACATCGCGCGGCGATTCATGCGGCGCTCCCTTCGGCTGGCTCGCCTGCAGACCAGTCGCGGCGCAGAACCAGCGCGTCCTCGCGCCCCAGCGCCGTGGCCGGATAGTAGCCCTTGCGACGGCCGATCTCGACAAACCCGGCTTCCAGATACAGGGCCAGTGCGCCGACATTCGAAGGACGAACTTCGAGCAGCATGGTGTGCAGGTGATGAGCGTGCGATGTGGCCAGTGTAATCGCCAGCAGCAACCGGCCGTAGCCCTGCCGCTGGTGGTGCGGATCGACGGTGATATTGAGCAGATGCATCTCGTCGACCACGGGCATCAGCATCGAATACCCCACCAGCGCGGTAGACGGGTCCCGCAGCGTCAGGCCGATATGGCCGGCCTTGAGCGAATTCTCGAAATTGCCGCGCGTCCATGGATGGCTGTAGGCACGCTGCTCGATCTCGGCCACGGCCTCCAGGTCCAGCGCGCTCATGCGGTCCAGCGCCCAGCCGGCCAGCAGTTCCGGCATGGCGGGCGTTGCCGGCCAGACGGGCCGGTCGGGAATCGGCACGAGCGCGGCACTCATGCTGCGCCTCCGATGCTGGCCGCAGCCTTGGCGGCCGCAGCGGCTTCACGCTCGGCAACGGTCTGTGCAACCTTGTCGCGCACGTAGATCGGCATGGCATCGGCGGCGTCGATCGTCTCGCCGCGTGCCAGCGCGCGCAGGCCTATCGCGACCATCGCGCGCGCGCCGGGCAACGCTTCGGGCAATACACGCTCCGCGTGCGCAGCCACGGCCAGCCGCTCGCCGAATACTGCAGACGCGTTGCCCGCAATCCAGAAGCGCCCCTCCGGCTGCGCCACGGTTTCCGGGCCGACAACCTGCATCGCACCCTGCATGCGCCATTCGCCATCGTCCCAGCAGAACGTGGCGGCGTAGGCCTGATCCATGCGCGCATCGAGTGCGACGAGCACGGACGTATCGGGGGATAAAGGCGGCGTGCCTGTGCGTGCACTTTCGGCACAGGCCATCAGCACATTGACGGGAATGACCGGCAGCCCGGCGCCGAAGGCCAGGCCCTGCGTCACGCCACAGGCGGTGCGCAGGCCCGTGAACGAACCGGGGCCGGCGCCAAACGCTATGGCCGCGCAGTCCGCCAGCCGGATACCGGCTTCAGCCAGTACCTCGCCCACGGCGGGCAGCACACGCGACGACGAACGCGCGCCGGTGTGCTCATGACGGGAGAAACACTCGATGGCGCCGTCAGAACCAGCGCGCCCGAGTGCGACGGAACACCACTCAGTGGAGGTCTCGACAGCAAGAATCCAGGACATGGCGCGATTGTATCCGTTGCCGGGGCAAAGCTGTAATGGCATGGACGCCCGATGGCTCGATCCTGGCAGGCCCAACCGAGTGCTTCCTCGGTTTTTTTGCACTGGAACGGCCGGCGTCGCCGCTTATCATCGGCAACTGTTCTGAACCACCGCCTTACCGGAGATATCCATGAGCGACCTGCAAACCCGTTTCGACCAGGCCCAGATCGACGTCAAGACGCTGTCGGAGCGTCCCAACAACATGACGCTGCTGCGCCTGTACGCGCTCTACAAGCAAGGCGCGGACGGTGACGCCCACGGTGACAAGCCCGGCATGACCGACTTCGTGGGCCGCTACAAGTTCGAAGCCTGGGAAGCGCTCAAGGGCACGAGCCAGGATGAAGCCAAGCAGAAGTACATCGAACTCGTGGGTGACCTGCTCGCCGGCCGCGCGAGCTGATCACCCCGCCGGGACGCGTCTGGCGCGAATGCGCCAGGCGGCAAGTATGGCCGTGGCGATGACCACGCCCACGGCCAGGAAGGTCTCGTCGAACGCCTGAATGCGGGCGCCCTGCGTTACCAGGTCGCCGCCCTTTCCGAGCACTGCGCCGTGCTCGGCCAGCCGCCACTGCAAACCCACCCCTGCCAGGCTCACGCCGATTGCCCCGCCAAGCTGCCGCAGGAAGCTGATGCAGCTGGAGCCCTGGGCGATCAGCGAGAAGTCGATGCCCCGCATCGACCCAAGCGTCAGCGACGGCAGGATGCAGCCCAGCCCGATCCGCCCGACCACCACGTAGAGCACGAGCAACAGGTAAGGCGTGGCCGTCGATCCGGTAGCCATCAGCAGGAACGACCCCGCCAGCAGCATCAGCCCGAACGACACCAGCCTGTGCGGCGGTATCCGGTTGGTCATACGGCCGGCCACGGCAATCGTCAATGCCAGCGCAACGCCCGCAGGCAGCAGCACGATACCCGCGGCCGACGGCGTATACGCCAGCGCCATCTGCATGTATACCGGCAACAGGTACGTCGAGCCGTACAGCCCTGCCCCGTAGATAAATGCCACGATGGCGCCCGCCGCGAACTGCCGGTAGCTGTACAGCCGCATGTCCATCAGCGGATCCGGGGCGCGCAGTTGCCAGAACACGAAGCTGGCGAGCATGACCACGCCGAAGCCCGCCAGCGCCAGCCCCGCTGGCATGTTGTGGCGCAACTCCACCAGCCCATTCAGCAGGCTGACCGTAGCCAGGCCCGCCAACGTCAGACCGCGCCAGTCCAACGGCTTGCGCTCGCCCATCATCGCGGAATCCACGGCCATGTAGCGGCGCGCCATCCACAGGCCGATCAGTGTCAGCGGCACCACCACGAAGAAAATCGAGCGCCAGCCGAAGGTTTCCACCAGGAAGCCGCCCACGCTGGGCCCGACGGCCGGCGCCAGCACCACGCCGAACCCGAACAGCGACATGGCCTTGCCACGTTCGCTTTCATCGAACACGCGCATGATGAGGATGCTCGGCAATGGCTGCATGATGCCGGCGGCGATGCCCTCGGCCGCGCGCATCGTCAACATCACGCCGAAGGTAGGCGACATGCCGCCAATCAGCCCGCCCACGCCCAACAGTATCAGCGTGCCGATGAATGTCCGGCGCAGGCCATACCGGTTGAGTAGCCAGGGCGTCAGCAGCATCGACAGCGTCATGGCGATCATGAAGCTGGCGGCCACCCATTGGGCTCGTTCCTGCCCCAGCGAGAAATGGCGGCTCAGGTCGGGGATGGCTACGTTGACGATGGTCGACGATACGATCGACGACACCGACCCGAGCATCAGCGTCACCAGGACCAGCCAGCGCAGGCGGTCGCCGTAGCGGGCGCGCAGTTCAGCGCGCGTAGGACCGCCGCGGCCCGGCCCGGCGCCGTTGTCTCCTCCGTTGGCATCCCCGCCGCCGGTACGTGCCGGCGCAGTGGATTCGCGGTTCACCCGAGTCGCCCCGTTGCGGCGACTTCGCGGATCTTCCGCACGGTGTCGAGGTCAGCCTCGTGGTAGGCGGACTTGACGATCTCCGCGTAGCGGGCATCTCCGCTTGCGTCGACGTTCGGCATCGTGGTCTCGTAGATGAATCGCACCAGCAGCGCGACGGGCGTGGGGGTCTCGATGATCATGGTCAGCGTGCCGCCCGCGTGCTCGGCCGTGGCAGCCGATTCGTAGCGAACGGCGCGGCGCGGTTCATACACCACGCGGTCGCGCACATTGGCCTGGCCGAAATGAAGCACCCGCTCGATCCACCCATCCCCGCGCTCCACGATCTCGGCGCGGTCCAGGCCGAGCATGAACAGCTCCGGCGACTCTGCGCGCAGCACCAGCCCTTGCCAGAGCTGGTCGGCCGTCATCGGCTCCAGCGTGGGGTTGCCCGGGTCATTGATCTCCACCAGGTGTTCGAAACGCAACTTGACTCTCCCAATCGTAAATGTCCGTATCGTGAATGTCCGTATTATGGGGCCTCTCGCGTGCCGACGCCGGTTGCTTTTTCCCCCGTTCGGGTCTGCACCGGGCCAGCGTTCGCGCATCACTCCTGACAGCTTTTGTCAGGAGCCTGCGCGCACAATGCTCGCCCGGTGTCGGCCAGGCGTCAGGAGCCGTCAGGAGCGGCCCAGGACAGACGGCGGCACCGGGAACATCGCCCAGAAGGCGCTCAGGAGGCATGCATGGAGTTGTTGATCAACATCGACGTCGATGACCTCGAACGCGGCATCGGCTTTTATGAAGCAGGTCTGGGAATGCGGCTGGCCCGCACCCTCTTCAACGGTACGGTTGCGGAAATGCACGGCGCCTGTGCGCCGGTTTTCCTGCTGGCCAAGCCGCCCGGCAGTTTCGCCACCACGCGCTCGGACAGCCGGCGCGACTATGCGCGGCACTGGACGCCCGTACACCTTGATTTCGTTGTCGAATCGCTGGAACCGGCGATCGAGCGCGCGCTAGGCGCCGGGGCCGAACTGGAGGACTGGCCGCGCGACTTCGACTGGGGCCGGCAGGCCATGCTGTCCGATCCGTTTGGGCACGGGCTGTGTTTTATCGAGTGGAAGGGGAAGGGATATAGCGCTTGAGGGAGGGCTCCCCTCTCCCGCGAGCGGTGAGGGGTTGGGGGAGAAGGCGCGGCGGCTCGCTTCACGACGTATCGCAATTTGATCCTCAAGGCCCTCTCCCCCGGCCCCTCTCCCACGACGTGGGAGAGGGGAAAACCAAGAGGTGAGTCGTCAGACTTCCTCGTACAGCGGCAGCGTCAGGAATTCGGCAAAGTCTTCCGACGTCGACATCTGCTCGAAGATCTGTGCGGCGCGGTCATAGGTAGCACCAGTGCCAGCCACTTCGCGGACCTTGGCCAGTTCTTCCGGAATCAGTGCGCGCACCATCTCGGCGGTCACCTTGCGGCCGTCTTCCAGCTTGCCCTTCGGCGAGCGGATCCACTGCCACACCTGCGAGCGCGAGATCTCGGCCGTGGCGGCGTCTTCCATCAGGTTGTGGATCGGCACGCAGCCGTTGCCGGCCAGCCAGGCGCCCAGGTAGTGGATGCCGACGTTGATGTTCATGCGCAGGCCGGCTTCGGTGATCGGCGCTTCCGGCTGGAAGTTCAGCAGGTCGGCGCCCTTCACTTCCACGTCCGGACGCTGCTTTTCGAACTGGTTGGGCTTGTCGCCCAGCACGGCCACGAATTCCTTCATTGCCGGTTCGACCAGGCCCGGGTGAGCCACCCAGCCGCCGTCATAGCCGTCGGTGGCGTCACGGCGCTTGTCGCCGATGATGCCTTCCATGGCGATTGCGTTCTTCGCCGGATCGTTCTTGATCGGGATCAGCGCGCTCATGCCGCCAATCGCGGGCGCGCCGCGCTTGTGGCAGGTCTTGAGCAGCAGCAGCGCGTACGAGCGCATGAACGGCGCGGTCATCGTCACCTTGGCGCGGTCGGCCAGGCAGAAGTTCTTGTCCACCTTGAACTTCTTGATGCACGAGAAGATGTAGTCCCAGCGGCCGGCGTTCAGGCCAGCGCTGTGATCGCGCAGTTCATACAGGATTTCTTCCATTTCGAACGCGGCGAGGATCGTCTCGATCAGCACCGTGGCCTTGACCGTGCCTTGCGGCAGGCCGATTTCGTTCTGCGCCATCACGAAGATGTCGTTCCAGAGGCGTGCCTCCAGGTGGCTTTCCATCTTCGGCAGGTAGAAGAACGGGCCGGCGCCGCGAGCAATCTGCTCCTTCGCGTTGTGGAACAGGAACAGCGCGAAGTCGAAGATGCCGCCAGAGACGCGCTTGCCGTCGATCGTGACGTGCTTCTCGTCCAGGTGCCAGCCGCGCGGACGCACCTGCAGCGTGGCGATCTTGTCGTTGAGCTTGTAGTGCTTGCCGTTGCTGTCCAGCGTCAGCGTGCGGCGCACGGCGGCCTTGAGGTTCACCTGACCCTGCATCTGGTTGTGCCAGTTCGGGGTGTTGGAGTCCTCGAAGTCGGTCATGTAGCTGTCAGCGCCCGAGTTGAAGGCGTTGATCACCATCTTGGCTTCGACCGGGCCGGTGATTTCCACGCGGCGGCATTCGAGTGCCTTGGGCACCGGGGCCACCTTCCAGTCGCCTTCGCGGATGCTCTTGGTCTCCGGCAGGAAATCGGGGATTTCGCCAGCGTCGAGGCGCTTGGTGCGCGCCACGCGCGCGGCCAGCAGTTCCTGGCGGCGCGGCTCGAAGGCGCGGTGCAGTTTGTCGACCAGGGCCAGGGCTTCCGGCGTCAGGATGTCTTCATAAGCCGGCAGGATCTCGCCGGTAATCTTCATGCCCGCGGGCAGCGTGGTAGCCATCAGTCTTCTCCAGTAGGTGGTGCGATGGTGTGTTGAGGGTTGGCCTGGCTCGTCAGACGCCTACGCCCGAGGCGGCAACGAAAGCGAGCAGGTCGTTCATGTCGTGCCCGGTGCCGGTGGGCGCCACGTCCAGGCGCTCCGCCGGATGGCCGGCACGGTTGATCCAGAAAGTGGTGTAACCAAACCAGGTGGCACCACAGGCGTCCCAGCAGTTGGACGAGACAAACAGGATCTCGCCCGCCGGCAGCTTGAACGCCTGCGGCCCCAGCGCATAGGCGGCCGGTGATGTCTTGTACTGGCGTACCGTATCGACCGACAGCACGTGATCGAACAGTCCGTGCATGCCGGCACTCTTGACTGCGATATCGAGCATCTCCGGATTGCCGTTCGACAGGATGCCGAGCGGCAGATTCGCGCGGCGCAACTGCTTGAGCGCGCCGAGGTTCTCCGGGAACGCGGACAGGCACGCGTACTCCTTCAGCAGCTGCGCTTGCTTCGCTTCGTCGAGCGCCAATCCAAGGCGCTCCGCCGCGTAGCGCAGCGCGTCGATCGTGATGTCCCAGAACGGCTTGTAGCGCGCTCCATCGGGCGCGGCCAGCGAGCGCAGGCGCGTGTAGTCGATCTGCCGCTCGCGCCACAGCAGGGCCAGTGCCTCGCCCTTGCCCGGGAACAACTGCTCCGCGCGCGCCGTGACGGCGTACACGTCGAACAGCGTGCCGTATGCATCGAAAATCACTGCGCGAACCTTGCTCATCTAAGGACCGTTCTGACTGAATGGATCTGTACACGATTGAATGCATCGAATTGTAGTGAGGCGCTGCAGTGCGGCAAAGCCAGGGTTGGTCACTTGATCTTTTACTTTTGCACTACTAATCTTGGCCAATTCGACCTCGACTCATGTATCAACCGGCGAACATCCGTGGATCATTTCAAACAGTTGGAGACTTTTGTATCCGTTGCATCACGTGGCAGCCTGTCTGCCGCGGCGGCAGCAGAGGGCGTGGCGCCGGCCATCATCGGGCGCCGCATTGACGCGCTAGAGGAGCGTCTCGGCGTCAAGTTGCTGGTGCGCACCACGCGCAAGATCACCCTGACGTTCGAAGGCTCCGCATTCCTCGAAGACTGCCAACGCATCCTCAACGACCTCCACAATGCCGAGGCCAGCGTCTCCGCCGGCGGCGTCAAGGCCAGCGGCCACCTGCGCGTCACCGCGCCCGCCGGCTTCGGCCGCAAGCATGTGGCGCCGCTGATGCCACTGTTCATCGAGTCACATCCCGACGTCTCCCTGACACTCGATCTTTCCGATCGCGTGGTCGACCTTGTGAACGAAGGTTTCGACTGCGCGATCCGGCTCGGCGACCTGCCCGATTCCAGCCTTGTCTCTATCCGCCTGGCGGAAAACCGCCGCGTGGTGGTGGCCTCGCCCGAGTACCTTGCACGCGCCGGCACGCCAGGGCAGCCCGAGGAACTGTCGCGCCACAACTGCCTGGCCTTCGGCGCCAGCGCCAACGTGCAGCGCGGCTGGGTCTTCCAGCAGGACGGCCGCGCCACCACCGTCAAGGTCGGCGGCAACATGGAGTGCACCGATGGCGCCGTGCTCCACGAGTGGTGCCTCGAAGGCCATGGACTCGCATGGCGTTCGTGGTGGGAAGTCGGCCAGGAAATCGCCAGCGGCCGCCTCGTGACCGTGCTCGACGACTTCCAGGCCCCACCAATCGGCATCCACGCCGTCTTCCCGCAGCGCAAGCATCTGCCGCTGCGCGTCCGGCTGTTTATCGATCACCTCAAGAACACCTACGGCAATCCGGCCTACTGGCGCCGCGCCGAACTCGCGCAGGCACCGAGCGTGGCCGCAACACCAGCCGAGGTCGGCTGAGCCTCGCCAGAGGCCCTGTCCCCCAAGGTTCAGTGCTTTCCCGCACACCTTGATTTTTCGCAATGACTCACAGTTCACTCTTACTACAATCAAATCAGACAGGCGCCTTGTGGCCTGCACCCGCCCACTCGTGAATGGAGGTCCGCTATGTTCAAGCACATCCTGCTGCCCACCGACGGTTCGGAATTGTCCAAGAAGGCCATCGACGGCGGCCTTGAACTGGCCAAGGTCATCAATGCCCGCGTGACCGCTTACGTCTGCCTGGAGGAATATCCGTACACGCCCTTCAGCGAGATCGTGGTGGAGGCCCCGCAAGCGTTCAAGGAACGCATCGAGAACCAGGCCAGGCTCTACCTGAAGGAAATCGAAGCCGCCGCCGTGGCCGCCGGCCTGCCGTTCGACTCCGACATGACCACCTTCGCGGTGCCCTATCTCGGCATCATCGACGCGGCAGAGCGCCATGGCTGCGATGTCATCTTCATGGCATCACACGGCCGGCGCGGCCTCTCAGGCCTGCTGCTCGGCAGCGAAACGCAAAAGGTGCTCACGCACACGGATATTCCCGTCATCGTTTATCGGTAGTACAAGCGGCGATCAGTACCCGCCGGAGAGGCGCTAGCAAAACGAAGCGAAGCGGTTCTGGCTAGGGCGTAGCAGGGGTTTCGGCTCGCCAAGCGAGCCGCCTGCGTAGCGGCATGCGCCTACCAGCGCATGCGCGCCCTGCAAGGGGCGCGGCCGCAGACAGTACAAGTGGTACGGCAAGGCCGCGCCAACAACGCCAGAATCGTTTTGCTAGTGCCTCTCCAAAAAAACCGCGCCGCAGATTGTGCGGCGCGGGCCCAACTTGGCGGCGTGATGGTCGCACGCCGCCCCCGAATTTCCCTCTCTCTTTTCTCTCTGCCTCTTTCTCTCCCTACTTCTCCCTACTACCCGGCTCAGGCCACCTTCTTGTCGAAGAACTGTTCGTCTTCGGTCGATCCCTTGAGTGCGGTCGTTGACGACTGGCCGCCTTCGATGGTCTGGGTCACGGCGTCGAAGTAGCCGGTGCCGACTTCACGCTGGTGCTTCACGGCGGTGAAGCCCTTCTCTGCTGCGGCGAACTCCGATTCCTGCAGTTCCACGAACGCCGACATCTGTTTGCGGGCGTAGCCGTAGGCCAGGTTGAACATCGAGTAGTTCAGCGAGTGGAAGCCGGCCAGCGTGATGAACTGGAACTTGTAGCCCATCGCACCGAGTTCCTTCTGGAACTTGGCGATCGTGGCGTCGTCGAGGTTCTTCTTCCAGTTGAACGACGGCGAGCAGTTGTACGCCAGCAGCTTGCCCGGGAATTTGGCGTGCACGGCTTCGGCGAAGCGCTTGGCGAACTCAAGGTCCGGCTTGCCGGTTTCGCACCACACCAGGTCGGCCACTTCGGCGTAGGCCAGGGCGCGCGAGATCGATTGCTCCAGGCCGTTGCGCACGCGGTAGAACCCTTCCACGGTGCGCTCACCGGTGCAGAACGGCTGGTCGCGCTCATCCACGTCCGAGGTCAGCAGGTCCGCGGCTTCGGCGTCGGTACGGGCGATCACGAGGGTCGGCACGCCCGAGACATCGGCGGCCAGACGCGCGGCGGTCAGCTTGGCGACGGCTTCGCGGGTCGGCACCAGCACCTTGCCGCCCATATGACCGCACTTCTTCACCGAGGCAAGCTGGTCTTCGAAGTGCACGCCTGCGGCGCCTGCGTCGATCATCGACTTCATCAGTTCGAATGCATTGAGCACGCCGCCGAAGCCGGCTTCAGCATCTGCCACGATCGGTGCGAAGAAGTCAGTGTCGCCCGTGCCTTCGCTCCACTGGATCTGGTCGGCGCGCTGGAACGTGTTGTTGATGCGCTTGACGACCATCGGCACCGAGTTGGCCGGATACAGCGACTGGTCGGGGTACATTTCACCGGCCAGGTTGGCATCGCCAGCGACCTGCCAGCCCGACAGGTAGATGGCCTTCAGGCCGGCCTTGACCTGCTGCATGGCCTGGTTGCCGGTCAGCGCGCCGAGCGTGTTGACGAACGGCTCGGTGTTCAGCAGGTGCCAGAGCTTCTCTGCACCGCGGCGGGCCAGCGTGTGCTCGATCTGGACCGACCCACGCAGGCGAACCACATCCTCGGCGGAGAAGTTGCGCTTCACACCCTTCCAGCGCGGATTGGTGTCCCAATCCTTTTGAAGGGCTTCAATCTGTTGTTGGCGCGACGTCATGTTCACTCTCCTGATAACAATTAGGGATTGGCTTTGAAATCTGTGCCACCACCCTGCTTGCCTGCCGGGCGACCTGGACGCTGTATCTTTTGCGTCGCAAGTCATGTGTCTTATATAAGAGTGTAGGGAATACTCCCGCGTCGCAACAAGCTGCCAATGTAGTTACCGCACAGTTTTTTATTTCTTTAAAAACAATGCGTTACGCAATTTATTCCACGATGCGGCAAGCAATCTTTCATCATGAGAAATGACCCTGATGCGCGCGTGCCTGTATTTTTGCGGAACAAAACAGCTTTCCGCATCATGAAATTGCGGCAGCCTCGGACGTAACACGACCGTGGAGGCCGGCGCACCCTGCAGATGGTCGACAAATTCGCACACCATTGTCGCCATGCGCTGCGGATCGGCGAGCGGAATATGGCCCTGCAGCGGCGTTTGAAACGTGAATCGTCAGGTGGCGTCAGTCGGTGTCAGGCAGATGCATCGTCCCGCGCCTGACGATAGGCAACCCAGTCGCCGCCGTCGATGCGCGTCAGGCCCGCCACGGCACTGTCAGCCACTGGATACAGCAGGCAGTCGATGGCGGCACCGGCCAGCGCCACCGGCCGGGTTTCACGCACGAACAGCGTGGCCTGCCCCGGGTAGACCTCCTCGATCTCGTCCAGCACCGGCAGCAGCGCATCGGGAATATCGTAGATGTCGCCGGCCACGGGGCCCGCAGCGGCGTCGAGCACCAACCCGGGATAGGTGCCGAAGTCATAGAGCCGGCCGGCAATCGTTCCCGTGCCGACCAGCGTCGGCGCCTCGATGCCGTGGCGCACGGCCGCATGGTTCAGGTCGTTGACCTCGCCCGCGCGCAGCGTGCCATAGACGAACACTCGCGGCATATCTCAGGCCCCCGGCAGCTTTTCGTCGGAGACCAGCACGCCGTCGGCGTCGGCATAGATCCAGTTCCCCGGCCGCACCACGGCACCCGGCATCTGCACGGTCACGTCCGGTTGGCCGACGTTGCGCTTCTGGCTTTTCTGCGGATGCACGCCCAGCGCGCGGATGCCGATATCGCACGTCTTCAGTTCATCCGTATCGCGCACGCATCCATTCACGACGATGCCAGCCCAACCATTTTTCTCAGCGAGCACGCCGAGCATGCCGCCAACCAGCGCGCAGCGCATCGAGCCGCCGCCGTCCACCACCAGCACCTTGCCCTCGCCCGGCGACTCCAGCGCGGCACGTACCAGCGAGTTGTCCTCGAACACCTTGAGCGTTGCGGCTGGCCCTGCAAACGCCACACGTTTGCCGAAGTGAAGGAATCCCGGCGTCAGCACGCGCAGGGAACCGTCTGCCAGGCGCGCTTCATTGGCATCGCAAATATCGGTGGTAATGGGCTTCATCTATGACTCCTCCGGACGGGGATTGACGAGGCAGCCATCTTAGTGGAATTCAGCCGTTCGCGGCCAATCGTGGACAAACACGGCCGTTCATGACGATTCGCTGCCGTCGCTACATCTGCTTGAACAGATGTGCATACTGCCTGGCAACCGGCAGCGATTCCGGGCGATTGCGCAGCCGCAGCGACAGCCGGCCCAGCGATTGCGTCACGGCGCTGGCCACACATTCGATATTGACCACCGTGCCGCGGTGGATCTGCCAGAAGCGGTCCGGGTCAAGCTGCTGCAGCAGTTCGCGCAGGCTCGTGCGTATCAGCGCTTCGCCGTTGGCGGACACCACGTTCACGTACTTGTCGGTGGCCTCGAAGTAGATCACCTCGTCCACCGGAATGATGCGCACCTCCTGGCCCACCAGCGCCCTGACGAACCGCAGGTACTGGCCGCGCACCGCCACCGGCTTTTCCAGCGATTCCAGCCGCTGCAGCAACTGCGCAAGCCGGTCGGTATCGACCATCGTGCCGATATCGGAATCGGCCTCGCCCTCTCCTTCCGCTTCGGCCTTGGCCGCCATGCGCGCCTTCAGGCGTTCCACGGTGCACTCCAGCCGCTCGTGCTGCACGGGCTTGAGCACGTAGTCGACCGCGGCGCGCTCGAAGGCTTCCAGCGCAAACTGGTCGTATGCCGTCACGAACACCACCAATGGAGGACTGTCGAGTTCGATCAACTCGCGCGCCACGTCCATGCCGCTCATGCCGGGCATGCGGATATCGAGAAAGGCCACATCGGGCTCATGCAGGCGTGCGGCGTCCAGTGCGGCCACGCCGTCGTGCACCACGGCAACGATCTGCGCCTCGGGCCACAGGGTCTTCAGTTCAGATTCCAGTACGCGCGCGAGCAACGGCTCGTCGTCGGCGATCAGCAGCGTCGGGGACATGGGGTCGAATTGTCAGGCAGCGAGATCAGGTACGGGAGACGGCCGGGGCCACGCCGCCGGCGGGTGCGTGCTGCGCTTCCCGCGTTTCGGGCGCGGCGCGCACGGGGACGAACGTCGGGTCGGTGCTGCGCAACAGCGGCAGCGTCAGGCGCACCACCACGCCGCGCGGCGTATTTTCTTCCATCTGCATCGTGGCCGCCGCGCCGAAGATCCGCGCAAGACGCTCACGCACGTGCGTAAGCCCAAGCCCGGACCCACCCTTGCCAGCGCGGCAGAAGCCCACGCCAGTGTCGGCAATGATGACCTGGAGGCTACCCTCGCCGGCTTCACGTGCGGATAGCATGATCTTGCCGCCGCGCATGCACGGCTCGATCCCGTGCGTCACGGCGTTCTCCACCAGCGGTTGAATCAGCATCGGCGGAATTTCTGCCTCCGCCAGCGCCGGCGGGAGGTCGATCTCAAAATCCAGTCGCGCGCCAAAACGCATGCCCTGGATGTCGAGGTAGCTGCGCAGCAGTTCGAACTCCTGCGCCAGCGTGCAATGCTCGGCACGCGTGTGCGACAGCGACATGCGCAGGAAGCCGATCAGCCGCTGCAGGAGCTGGCGTGCCGCACGCTGGTCCGTGGCGATCAGGCCATCGAGATTGGCCAGCGAGTTGAACAGGAAGTGCGGTTCGATCTGGGCCTGCAGCGCCATCAACTGGGCGCGCACGAGTTGCTTCTCGGCTTCCTCGCGTTGCAGCGCGTCCAGCGCCGCCTGCCGTTCCAGGTACGCCAGCTTCTCACGCGACCAGTAGAAATAGATCATGCTGGCCGACGCCAGCATGCCGACGATCAGGCACATGCGCAGCATGTCGCCGGTTTCCGCCGCGGACTTTTCCGGCAGGCCGAGGAATTCGCGCGTCGCCCAGCTACCCAGCACCACGCCCATCGGCACGGCCACCACGGCCAGGCACATGAACGGCCAGCGGCGCGGGCGGTCGTTCCACCAGATCAGGACGCGTGGGATATCGATCAGCACCCAGATCGAAAGGCCGATCAGCTGGCTGTAAACAAAATTCTGGAGCAACGTGCCGCCGGTCCGGAAGCCGTAATTGAGGCTGACGGCGATGACCGTGTTCATGCAGACGACGAACAGCAGGTCTCGCCAAAGAATATTGAGCCGCGACGGGCTCGCGCACGACAGGCGCATGTTCTCTCCCTCCTCTTGCTTCAGGAACCGCGTGCAAATCTTTGATGCACTGCAGCATCGCGAAGGGCCGGGTGTGGCAATCCGGCATGCGCCGCGATGAAGGGCACTTTACGCCGGACCGGGCAAGGACGCCAAGCGCCATGCGACGAACTGGCTGCAAATGGCGCGAGAGGTTGTGTGACCGGACTGGCCTGCGCAAGCGACGGCTGAAGCGCACGGAGGCGCCTGCCGTGAGGGTCTTCCATGTCGCCCTGCAGGCTCCCGCTCAGGCCGCCAGCGCCTGGCGATGCGCGGATTCGGCCAGCGTCGTGGATACCGTATCGGGCGACAGGTGCGGCGCGAACATGTTGATGAACGCGTGGGCGTAGCCGCGCAGATATGCGCCGCGCCGCACGGCCACGCTTGTCACGTTTGGCTCGAACAGGTGATCGGCGGAGATCCGCACCAGCCCGGCATCCTTGCGCGCGTCATACGCCATCGACGCAACGATGCCCACGCCAAGATCGAGTTCGGCATAGGTCTTGATCACGTCGGCATCCATCGCCGTCAGCACGATCTCGGGCTGCAGGCCGGCCTCGGCAAACGCGCCGTCGATCTTGCGGCGGCCCGTGAAACCGGCGTCGTAGGTGATGATCGGGAAATTGGCAATGTCCTCCAGCGTTGGCTCGGGCAGCCGCGTCAGCGGGTGGTCGGGCGAAACCACGATCACGTGCTGCCAGCTATAGGCCTCGAACGAGGTCAGCCCCGCTTCGCTGGCCACCGCCTCGGTGGCGATGCCGATATCGGCCTGCCCGGTCAGCAGCAGTTCGACGATATGCGACGGCGACGCTTCCTGCAGTGCCAGCGTTACATGCGGATACTCGCGCCGGAAGCTCTGCACGACCTTGGGCAGTGCGTAGCGCGCCTGCGTATGGGTGGTGGCAACCGTCAGGCGGCCTGTGTGGCGTCCGGCAAACTCGTCGCCGGCCTGGCGCAGGTTCTCGGCTTCGAGCA
This sequence comes from Cupriavidus sp. BIS7, assembly GCF_000292345.1. Classification (GTDB taxonomy): domain Bacteria; phylum Pseudomonadota; class Gammaproteobacteria; order Burkholderiales; family Burkholderiaceae; genus Cupriavidus. The sequence goes on along the minus strand of NZ_ALOU01000041.1, from coordinate 62,738 downwards.
GCAGGCGCTCGACAATCCGGACGATTTCACGGCCCGGCTCGGTCAGGCCCGTCAGCCGCTTGCCGTAGCGCTCGAATATCTCGACGCCAAGCTCCTCCTCCAGTTCGCGGATCTGGCGCGAGACACCCGGCTGCGACGTGTACAGCGCGTTGGCCACCTCGGTGAGATTGAACTGGCGGCGCACCGCCTCGCGAATCGATCGCAGTTGCTGGAAATTCATTGTGCCGCTCCCCGTTCTTGTGTTGTCCGGCGCTGGGTGCCCTGGTTGAATACGCGCAACTGCCGCGGACGCACCGCCAGCAGTTCGCCTTCGCGGAATCCGTGATGGCGGAAGTGTTCGAGCGGCAGCGCCACCTCGATCACATCCTGGTTGTCTTCGCGTTCGAGTTCGAGCTGAGCCACCGGGCCCAGCGTCAGCGCGCGGCGCAGCGTCACGGCGATGCCGTCGGTGCCCGGCGCATAGCGTTCGAGGTCGAGATCGTGCGGGCGGACATACGCAACCGCGTCGCCTGCCGTCTCGAATCCGCTGCCTACCACCGGCAAGACCGCCTCGCCCGTGTGCAGCAGGCCGCCGCTGTCGCCCACCTCCAGCCGGCCATGGAACAGGTTCACATTGCCAAGGAAGCCGAATACGAACGGCGTGGCCGGGTGGTTGTAGACGGCCTCCGGCGAGCCGAACTGCTCCACGCCGCCGCGGTTCATCAGCACCACCTGGTCGGCCACTTCCAGCGCCTCCTCCTGGTCGTGCGTCACGAACACGCTGGTCACGTGCAGTTCGTCATGCAGCCTGCGCAGCCAGCGGCGCAGTTCCTTGCGCACCTTTGCGTCGAGTGCGCCGAACGGTTCGTCGAGCAGCAGCACGCGAGGCTCCACGGCAAGCGCACGGGCCAGTGCAATGCGCTGGCGCTGGCCGCCCGAAAGCTGCGTCGGGTAGCGGTCGCCAAGCCAGTCGAGCTGCACGAGTTCAAGCAGCGACTTCACCTTCTCGCGGATTGTTGCCTCCGATGGCCGTTCGCCGCGCGGTTTCACGCGCAGCCCGAAAGCCACGTTCTCAAACACGGTCATGTGCTTGAACAGCGCGTAGTGCTGGAACACGAAGCCCACGCTGCGCTGGCGCACGTGCTGGGTGGAGGCATCCTGCCCGGCCAGCACGACCTGGCCCGCGTCGGCGCGCTCCAGGCCCGCGATGATCCGCAGCAACGTGGTCTTGCCGCAGCCGGACGGCCCCAGCAACGCGGTGAGTTCGCCCTCGGCGAAATCCAGCGACACGTCGTCCAGCGCGACGAAATCGCCAAAGCGCTTGTGCACGTTCCTGACCTGAATGCTCATGATGGCTGCCCTTCCAGTTGTTCCCGGCCGGCGCGAATTTCGACCAGCGTCTTGATACCAAGCGTGACCAGCGCCAGCAGCGTCAGCAGGGACGCCACCGCGAACGCGGCCGCGAAGTTGTATTCGTTGTAGAGAATCTCCACGTGCAGCGGCATCGTGTTGGTGAGGCCACGGATATGGCCCGACACCACCGACACCGCGCCAAACTCGCCCATCGCCCGCGCGTTGCAGAGAATCACGCCGTACAGCAAGCCCCAGCGGATATTCGGCAGCGTCACGTGCCAGAACGTCTGCCAGCCGGACGCGCCCAGCACGATGGCGGCTTCCTCCTCCTCGCTGCCTTGCGACTGCATCAGCGGAATCAGCTCGCGCGCCACGAACGGGAACGTGACGAAGATCGTTGCCAGCACGATGCCAGGCACCGCGAACATGATCTTGATGTCGTGCGCTTCCAGCCACGGGCCGAACCACCCCTGCGCGCCGAACATCAGCACATAGATCAGGCCCGAGATCACCGGCGAAACCGAGAACGGCAGGTCGATCAGCGTGATCAGCAGGTTCTTGCCGCGGAAATCGAACTTGGCGATGGCCCACGCCGCCGCCACGCCGAACACGACGTTGAGCGGCACGGCGATGGCTGCCACAAGCAAGGTCAGCTGGATGGCCGATACGGCATCCGGCTCGGTCAGCGCGGCCAGGTAGGTATCCACGCCCTTGCGCAACGCCTCATAGAACACCGAGGCCAGCGGGATGAACAGGAACAGCCCCAGGAACAGCACGGCAACGATGATCAGTCCGTAGCGCACCCATGGCGATTCTCCGGTGGCGTCGTGCAGGTGATGCGCCGACTGGGCACCGAGACGGGAAATTGCACCGGCCATGTCAGTTCGCCTCCGGGTTGCCATCGGGCAGCGCGGCGGCGCGGGCACCGGTCTGGTGGCGGCGCGTCCAGGCCTGCAGCAGGTTGATCAGCAACAGCAGCACGAAGGAGATCACGAGCATCACCACGGCCACGGCGGTGGCGCCTGCATAGTCGTACTGCTCGAGCTTCGAATAGATCATCAGCGGCGCGATCTCCGAGACCATCGGCATGTTTCCCGAGATAAACACCACCGATCCGTACTCGCCCGTGGCACGGGCGAACGACAGCGCAAAGCCGGTCAGCAGCGCGGGCAGGATGGCCGGCAGGATCACGCGCAAAAACGTCTGCAGCCGCGAGGCGCCCAGGCTTGCGGCGGCCTCCTCCAGTTCGCGCTCGACGTCTTCAAGAACGGGCTGCACGGTACGCACCACGAACGGCAGCCCGATAAACGTCAACGCCACCACCACGCCCAACGGCGTGAACGCCACCTTGATGCCCAGCGGCTCCAGCCAGCGGCCGATCCAGCCATTTCCAGCGAACAGCGCGGTCAGTGCAATGCCGGCCACGGCGGTGGGGAGCGCGAACGGCAGGTCCACCAGCGCATCGATGAACCGTTTGCCGAAGAAGCGGTAGCGCACGAGCACCCAGGCCACGATCAGGCCGAACACCGTGTTGATGATGGCGGCGACCAGCGACGCCCCGAAGCTCAGCTCCAGCGACGCCACCACGCGCGGATTGGTGACCGTGGTCCGGAACGCGTCCCACGTCATCGTGAAGGTCTTCAGGAACGTGGCCGACAGCGGGATCAGGACGATCAGCGTCAGGTAGAAGATCGTGAAGCCCAGCGACAGGCCAAAGCCCGGAAGCACCGTGAAGCGCTGGCTGACTGAGACTGGACGCCGTTGCGCGGCATTGGCCGTCGGCGGGGGCGCGTCCGCCAGGGATATCGAGGAAGGCATGCGTGTCTCGTCTGGTCTTGCGCCGGGGGCTGGCTCACCGTTTCCGACGCCTTCTTATGAAACCGGCGCATAAAGCACCGGCCAACGAGACAAATTTTGCAGATGCGCCCTTATAAACAGAACGAATCTTTACGAATTTCTTTAGACGATTTAGATATATGGAGAGACCTGCGTCACTTCGGCTGATGCCTCCCAAATGTCGGATCCATCACCCATGGACAGAATCCGGCCATTCGAGTCGATTCGCTGCAGCAATGTGGCGAGCAGATCCTGCCCTTGTGGCCAGTCCCCAAGGCGGGAATCGGCATTGATATGGCCGGCCGCCCCGGCATCGATCAACTCACTGCCCCACAGCGTGCCCCAGCTGAACGCCGTGCGCTGTGACATCCACGGATCGTTGGTGCTGGCCACGACGATCGTCGGAAACGGCAGCCGCCAGGTCGGCAGCAGCGTGGCCACGCCGAACTTGTCCGGATCGGCCGGCGCCACGAACATGGCACCCGCAATGCCCACCGGATCGAGCGCGGCCTGCCGCAGCACGGCCAGGCAGCCGAAGCTGTGCGCAACCAGCACCGCGCCGTGCTGCGCGACGCGCAACGCACGCGAGACGCCTTCGGACACGCGCTCCGACCACAGCGGCAGGCTTGGGCGGCTCCAGTCATGCTGCTCGATACGCTGCCAGTCCGGATAACGCGATTCCCAGCGGCTCTGCCAGTGCGCCGGCCCACTGCCATGCAGGCCCGGCACGGTCAGAATCTGCAAACCGTGCGGCACTTCCAGCCGGGATGCCACACCCGGCGCCTTCGATATCGTCATGCCCCCTCCTGTCTGTGTTGTCTTGGTGCTGACTATGCTGATACCGACCGAGCCGATGCCGGGCGCCCGCGCAAGTGGCGTGCCGATATCGGACCCTCGGCGATCACCTTGCCCTGCCCCAGCGCGATGCCCGCGTTCTGCAGGCGCTCGACCGCTTCATCGTTCTGCAGCCGGCGGCCGATCAGCGTTACGCCGGCACTCTGCGCACTGGCGCGTAGCCCGGACAATTGCCGATCGGTCCACGTGCGGCGCATGTCGAGCTTGAGCCAGTCGGGCAACGCGTGCGCCATCAGCGCACCGGCCTCGGCCGGATCGGAGGCCTGCAGGCTCACGGCAAAGCCATTGCGCCGGTAGTTGCCGACAACGTGCAACAGCAGCGGCAGGTCGTCATTGGCGCTGGCTGGCACCTGGATCACGAACCGTTCGACCGGCAACCCCAGCGACTCCACGGCCCTGCGGAACGCGGCGCCGTGGTCGTCCGCAACGGCGGCCAGCAGGCGGTTGTGCACGTTGAGCACGAGCTTGTGATCGCCGTCTGCCGCAAAGTAGTTGATCGCGTGAACAAGACGTGACAGGCGGTCCAGCGACACGAGTGCCGTATCGTCGGCCGCCATCGCGAACAGCTTCCACGCGGCCAGACCCACCCCGTCCTCCGCGTAGGTGCGGATGGACCCTTCGTGTGCCACCACGTTGCGATCGGCCAGCGTCACCAGCGGTTCGAACGCGCTGGTCACCGAGCAGTTGAAATACCGGCCCTGTACCTGCCCGTTCGCGTCGCGCCATAGCTCACGGCCTGGCACTGGTTCTGCGGGTAGCGTTTCAAGATAGCGTTTGAGTGCGGAATCGATGTGCATGATGGGTTCAGCTTCGGTTCGCATGGTTCGCGTGGCTTGCCTGAAAGCTCATGATAGAAGCTCCTCGGCAGAGGGAAAGGGAAGTTCGGCATCCGAACTTGCTGGAGATTGTTGCTGCATCACACGACGCAGCACCGCTTCCTCAAGTTGCGCGAAAGCGGCCGAGCCGCGCTGGCGCGGCCGGGCCAGCGGCACGCGCTGGTCTAGCGTGATGCGCCCGTCCTCGATGAGCACCACACGATCGGCAAGCGCAATCGCCTCGGAAACGTCATGCGTGACCAGCAGCGCCGTAAAGCCGAGCCGGCGCCACAGCGATTCAATCAATGCCTGCATCTCCATGCGCGTAAGCGCATCGAGCGCGCCGAGCGGTTCGTCGAGCAGCAGCAAGCGCGGATGGTGAACCAGCGCACGCGCCAACGCCACGCGCTGGCGCTGCCCGCCCGATAACCGCGCAGGCCATTCGTTGGCACGATCGGCCAACCCCACCTGCGCGAGCACTTCCGCAGCCTCGGCCCGGCGCTCGCGCGGCAGGCCGAGTGCGACGTTGTCGAGCACGCGTTTCCACGGCAGCAGCCGCGCATCCTGGAACATCACGCGGATGCTTTGCAACTGTGCGCCGCCCGGCTTGTCGTGCTGATCGTGCTGATCGCGCGGATCGTCCAGTGTGACGGCGCCGCCGTCCGCGGCTTCCAGTCCGGCCACCAGCCGCAGCAGCGTGCTCTTGCCGCAGCCGCTGCGGCCGACGATCGCCACGAACTCGCCAGGCGCCGCGTGCAGTTCAATGCCGTGCAGCACCTCGCGCCCGTTGTAGCGCTTGACCACCTGCGCCAGATGCAGCGCGATGCCGCCCACGCCGGGCGAGGTTCGCGCAACGCGGTCCGATGCGTCGCGGCGTGCAAGATTCGCCTCAAGCCAGGCCAGCGCGGCCCGCTCAACCGGATATGTCTGCATCATCGCAATCTCCTTTGCGTGAATTCAGGCCGATATTCAGGCCGATATTCAGGCCGATAGATAGCCGGGATGCCAGCGCAGCCAGTGGCGCTCCAGCGCGTGGGACAGCACGTCAGCCAGCTTGCCAAGCAGCGCGTAAAGCAGGATGCCCACGAGCACCACATCGGTCTGCAGGAACTCGCGCGCGTTCATCGTCATGTAGCCGATACCAGACTGCGCCGAGATCGTCTCCGCAACGATCAGGATCACCCACATCAGTCCCAGCGAGAACCGCAGCCCGACCAGGATGCCCGGCAGCGCGCCCGGCAGGATCACCTCGCGATACAGCCGCCAGCCCGACAGGCCGTAGCTGCGCGCCATCTCAACCAGCCCGGGATCGACCGCGCGGATGCCGTGGAACGTGTTCAGGTAGACCGGAAAGAACACGCCTAGCGCCACGAGGAACAGCTTGGCCGTTTCGTCGATGCCGAACCACAGGATCACCAGCGGAATCAGCGCCAGCGGCGGGATGTTGCGCACCATCTGAAGCGTGCTGTCGAGCAGCGTGGCAGCGGCGCGAAACGTGCCGGTCAGCAGTCCGAGCACCAGCCCGAGCCCGCCGCCAACCGCCAGCCCAACCAGCGCACGCCACGTGCTGATCCAAACGTGCTTCCACAGTTCGCCCGACACTGCCAGCGTCCACGCGGCCTCCACCACGGCCAACGGTGCCGGCAGCACACGATTCGAAAGCCAGCCGAGTTGCGATGCCGACTGCCACACCGCAACCAGCAGTACCGGAACAATCCACGGCGCAATCGCGCGTGCGGTGCCGCGCCAGTCAATCCGGCGCAGCGCAATCGATGCGGAAACGGTCATGATGGCCGCTCCCTCAACTCTGCGACGCACGCGGCACGATGCCCGTGGCCATCACTTCGCCAAACGGGCCCGACAACACCTGCCCGCGCAGTTTCTCCCGCGTCGAGCGCGGCAGCAGCGGGAACACCAGTTCGGCGAATCGGTATGCCTCCTCCAGATGCGGATAGCCCGAGAAGATGAACGTGTCGATGCCGAGCGCCGCGTATTCCTCGATACGTGCGGCCACAGCCTGCGGGTTCCCGACCAGCGCGGTGCCAGCGCCGCCGCGCACAAGGCCGACGCCGGCCCACAGGTTCGGACTGATTTCCAGCGTCTCGCGCGTGCGGCGCGTGCCGCCCGCATGCAGTGCCGCCATACGCCGCTGGCCTTCGGAGTCCATCTTTGCAAACACCGCCTGCGCACGTGCCACGGTGTCGTCATCGAGCCTGCTGATCAGGTCATCGGCGGCTGCCCACGCCGCCGCGTCAGTCTCGCGGACGATCACATGCAGGCGGATGCCGAAGCGAACCGTGCGGCCGTGCTTTGCGGCGCGCGCACGCACGTCGGCGATCTTCCTGGCAACCTCGGCAGGCGGTTCGCCCCAGGTCAGGTACGTTTCCACCTGCTCGGCGGCAAGGTCGTGCGCCGCCTCCGAAGAGCCGCCAAAGTACACGGGCGGATGCGGCCGCTGCACGGACGGATACAGCACGCGCGCACCGTTGACGCTGATGTGCTTGCCCTTGAAGGTGATCTGGCCACCGTCATGGCTGGCGGCCAGCACATCGCGCCACACACGAATGAACTCTGCCGATGCTTCGTAGCGCTCGGCGTGGTCAAGGAACAGGCCATCGCCTTCAAGCTCCGCCTCGTCGCCGCCGGTCACCAGGTTCACGAGCAGCCGGCCGTTTGAGACACGGTCGAACGTGGCCGCCATGCGCGCGGCCAGCGTTGGCGTCATCAAACCCGGCCGCACGGCCACCAGGAACCTGAGATTGCGCGTGACCGCCGCCAGCGCCGACGCGGTCACCCATGGGTCTTCGCACGAGCGGCCCGTTGGAATCAGCACGCCTTCGTAGCCAAGCGTATCGGCCGCTACGGCGACCTGCTTCAGATAGTCGAAGCTGACCTCGCGCGCGCCTTCGGAGGTGCCGAGGTAGCGGCTGTCGCCATGGGTAGGAATGAACCAGAAGACTTGCATGTCGTGCCTCGTGTTTGCATTTGCTCGAACGTGTTTGCGGGAATCAGCGCTGTGCCTGCTGTGTGGCTGGGGCCTGCCACGCAGCGTCTGCCACCCTGATCGGCTTTGGAATCAGCTTGAGCGTGTGGAAGGTGTCGGCAATGCGTTGCTGCTCGGCCAGCACCTCGGGGGCCACCGGCTTCGCGCCGTACGAGAAGCGCGACACGGCCAGGTCAAGCACGCCGGCATCGAGCGCGGTCTCCTTGACCAGCACGGTGGCCGCGTCCTTCGGATGCTTGTCGGCCCACTGGCCCAGTTGCGCGAGTTCGTCGAGGATCGCCGCCACCACGTCCGGACGCGCTTGCGCATAAGGACGCGACGCCAGGTAGAACTGGTGATTGCTGACGATGTTCTTGCCGTCGGCGCCACGGCCATCGGCCAGCACGCGGGCCTCCAGCTGTTTTTCGGCGGCGGCCAGGAACGGGTCCCAGATCACCCATGCATCGACGGCGCCGCGCTCGAACGCGGCACGCGCATCGGCGGGCGCCAGGTAGACAGGCTGGATCTCGCCATATGCCACGCCGGCCTTTTCAAGCTGCCGCACCAGCAGGTAGTGGACGTTCGACCCCTTGTTCAACGCCACGCGCTTGCCGCGCAGATCGGCCACGCTCTTGATCGTGGAGTTCTTCGGCACGACGATGGCCTCGGCAGTTGGCGCGGGCGGCTCGTTGCCGATGTAGGCAAGTTGCGCGCCGGCAGCCTGCGCGAAGATCGGCGGCGCTTCGCCGACCGTTCCAAAATCGATCGCACCAACATTGAGCCCTTCCAGCAACTGCGGCCCGGCCGGGAACTCGGTCCATTTGACCGAGATGCCCTGAGGCGCCAGACGCTTTTCCAGCGTGCCGCGCGCCTTCAGCAACGTCAGCGTGCCGTACTTCTGGTAACCGATGCGCAGGACCTTCGGATTGACAGTCTGGGACTGCGCCTTGGCAGGCCTGGCGAGAAGACCGTAGGAAAGACCGGTGGCGAGCACGAGTGCACCAACCAGCAGGCGGCGGCGCAGGGTGTTCTGGATAGGCGATGACATGAGATGTCCTTGATGGCAGAGATTCGGGTGCAGTGGGTTTCGGCAGGCAATACCGCCCCCTGCCGGCCTTATGAGCAACAAGGCAGCAACAAGGCGCGCGGTATCGCACGCGGGTTGGATCGGGATCAGGTCAGGCGGGACATCGCCGCGCGGCGATGCGGGATGACACCGTAAGGACTGCGGACATCAATGGGCTCCTTCAACTGGCGCACCGGGGCAGACAGGCCGCCCCGGCCGCACTTGTTACCGCTTGCCAGGCTGATAGACCTGGTCGAATGAACCGCCATCGGCGAAGTGGGCCTTCTGGGCCTTTGCCCAGCCGCCGAACACCTCGTCGATCGTGAACAGCTTCACCTTCGGGAAATTGGCCGCGTACTTCGTCGCCACCTTCTCCGAGATCGGACGGTAGTAGTTCTTTGCGGCGATCTCCTGGCCTTCGTCGGTATAGAGGAACTGCAGGTACGCTTCGGCCGCCTTGCGGGTACCCTTCTTGTCGACGACCTTGTCGACCACGGCCACCGGCGGCTCGGCCAGAATCGACACCGACGGCGCGACGATGTCGAACTTGTCCGGACCGAGTTCCTTGACGGCCAGGATCGCTTCGTTTTCCCAGGCAATCAGCACATCGCCAAGGCCGCGCTCGACGAACGTCGTGGTGGCTCCGCGCGCGCCTGAATCGAGCACCGGCACGTTCTTGAGCAGTGCGCCAACGAATTCCTTCGCGCGGGCCTCATTGCCGCCCGGCTGGCGCAGCGCGTAGCCCCACGCGGCCAGGTAGTTCCAGCGCGCGCCGCCCGAGGTCTTGGGGTTCGGCGTGATGACCTGCACGCCGGGCTTGATCAGATCGTTCCAGTCCTTGATCTGCTTCGGGTTGCCCTTGTGCACAAGGAACACGATCGTCGACGTGTACGGCGACGCGTTGTGCGGCAGGCGCTTCTGCCAGTCGGGCTTGATCAGCCCCTTGTCGGCAATTGCGTCGATGTCGTAGCCAAGCGCCAGCGTCACCACGTCGGCATCGAGCCCGTCGATCACCGAGCGGGCCTGCTTGCCCGATCCCCCATGCGACTGGCGGATCGTCACGCTGTCGCCTGCGTGCGCCTTGTAGGCCTTGGCAAACGCCGCGTTCACGTCCACATACAGTTCGCGCGTCGGATCGTACGAAACGTTCAGCAGGCTGGTGTTGGCCGAAGCGGTCTGAGCGGCGCCGAATACGGAAAGAACGGCGAGGCCGATGGCCAGTTTGCGAATCATCTTCTCTTGCTCCCGTCAGGTATCGTGAAATGGCGCGCAACAAGCGCGGCGCCAGGCTGTTGTAGGCCCCGCGCCTTGGCGGCATCAGGGCTTGTGTCAGGGAGAAAGGCTACCGGCGGGGCAAACGGGACGGAACGAATGGTTTCGCCGATCCAAGCATGGAATCCGCATAAGATCGGGCGGCTATATCGACATGCCCGAGCGACAGGGGTGTTGGGTACAATACGGCCTTCCCCGCAACACCAGCGCGTCTGCACTGCTGCGCTTCGCATCGCCCGTCTACCCTGCCATGCCGCTGATTCTCCAGAGCCTGTCCCCGCTTGCCCCTGCCGACCTCGACACCATCCGCTCCGCTGCCGGCGCCTCCACGTTCACGCTGCGCGCCGACAATGTGGCGTACGCGGACGACAGCGCCCCGCTGACGCCCGCGCTGCACGAAGCGCTCGATGCGACGTGCGGGCCGCGCGGCATCGACTGGGGCGTGGTGCCAGGTGACCGCAAGCTGTCGGATTTCCGGCTCGTGGCCATGGACATGGACTCGACCCTGATCACGATCGAGTGCATCGACGAGATCGCGGACTTCTGCGGCCTCAAGGCCGAGGTGTCGGCCATTACCGAAGCCGCGATGCGCGGCGAGATCACAGACTTCAACGAGAGCCTGCGCCGCCGCGTGGCGCTGCTGAAGGGGCTCGACGCCAGCGTGCTCGACCGCGTCTACGAAGAACGGCTGCGCCTTTCGCCGGGCGCTGAGCGCATGCTGCAGACGATCCAGGCACTGGGCCTGCGCACGCTGCTGGTCTCCGGCGGCTTCGTCCACTTCACGGACAAGCTCAAGCCGCGCCTGAAACTCGACTTCACGCGTGCCAACACGCTCGAAATCGTCGATGGCAAGCTGACCGGCAATGTGGTCGGCGAAATCGTCAATGCCGACGTGAAGGCGCGTACCGTGCGCGAGGTGTGCGATCAGATCGGTGCCGATCCGTCGCAGGCGATCGTCATGGGCGATGGCTCGAACGACCTGAAGATGATGGCCGTGGCCGGCCTCTCCGTGGCGTTCCGCGCCAAGCCGGTGGTTCGCGCCCAGGCCAGCGTGGCATTCAATCATGTGGGGCTGGACGGTCTGCTGAACCTGTTCCCGCATTGAACGGGCCCTGAGCGGCCACTGAACACCTCCTTCCCTGCGCGTCCGGCCAAGGCCGGACGCCGTCTGCATCACTCCCCTTTTGCATCATCCAGAACCGCCCGAGGGGCTTGCCTCCTTGCGAAGTTAAATACGAATCATTATTATTCCAATCCTCATCGACCAACTGCCGCTCGACCCATGCAGGCGTTAGCCATTCTCCTTGCCCTGGCGGGCGCCGCCTGCCTCTATCTGGCAGCACCGAACCAGGTACTTTGCAACACCGCCCACGGCACTGGCTGCGCACCGATTTCTCCTCGGCTGCTCGGCTGGCTTGGCCTGGCGCTGGCCGCATGCAGCGCATGGACGATGAGCGTGCCAGAGGGCTGGCCCGTTGGCATCGCTGCGGCACTGGTCGCGTTGACCTGCAGCCTGTCGGCCTGGCCATTTATCGGTGTCTGGATGCAGCAACGGCGCAATGCGGCACGCCCCGCTGAAATTCTGGCTGTGACTGAAACTGAACGGAGCCTGCCGTGATAGGCACCAGATGGCTTGCGGGCACGCTGCTCGGACTGCCGCTGGCGATCGTGCTGTGCACGCTCGGCGTGCTCTGGCTGCCCGGAGGCTGGGAGCGCGGGATCGTTGCCGCGCTGATGCTGAGCTTCGTGCTCTGGGTGGCAATCATCAGTCTGAGCCTGCTGTTCTCCAGCAGCCGCGCGGCCTGGCTGTGGCTGCTTGCCGCCAACCTGGCCGGCTTCGGCGTGCTCTGGATCGCGCGGCTGATGCACGCCATACCGCCGGCATCGACGCTCACGGGCGCGTAAGACCATTCAGGATTAGCCAGGACACTCGATGAAACCCAACACCTTGCGTGCGTTCAACACGCTCCATACCTGGGTTGGCCTGATGGCGGGCTGGGCGCTGTTTATCGCGTTCTTTGCCGGTGCCATCACCGTGTTTCACCATGAACTGCACGTCTGGCAGAACCCGGCGCGCCTGGAGGGCAGGCACGCCACCGATGTGCAGGTCGATGGTCCCGCCATCGACGCATTCGTGCAGAAGCTGGTTGCCGCGCATCCGGATGCCGCCGGCAGCGTCTACGTAAGCCTGCCGACCCGCGAGGAACCGGACTTCAACGCTTACTGGCAGGACAAGGCCGGCGCATGGCAGACGATGAACGGTACGCGGCTGGACGGAGATCCCGCGGCCCGGAACGATACGTCGCTCGATCACGTAACCGGCGAGTTGTCGGCCTTTCTGAACGCGCTGCACTACTCGCTCGGTTTGGGGATAAACGGCATGTACTTCATGGGCGCGATCTCCGTGCTGTACGGCCTTGCGCTGGTATCAGGCGTGCTGCTGCATCTGCCGCGCCTGAAAAAGGACCTGTTCGCGGTGCGCCCGGGCCGCAACCTCAAGCGGTTCTGGATGGACACGCACAACGTGCTGGGCCTGTTCAGCCTGCCGTTCCACCTGATCTTTGCGATCACCGGGGCGTTTTTCTGCCTGTCGCTGATCATGGTGATGGTGTTCAACGCGCTGACGTTCGACGGCAGGCTGATGGAAGTGGTGCCCCGCGTGTTCGGCGCCACGCCCGAGGTCAGCGCGGCTGGCCGTGCTTCGCCCACGATGCCGGCTGCCGCATTGCTGGCCATCGCCCGCGAGCATGGCGGCGAGCGCTTCACGCCAGAGGCAATCCGCTTTCAACGCTACGGCGATGCCAATGCCGTGGCCGAAGTGCGCGGCGACAGTACGCGTGCGCTGGGCAATGGCGGAGCGGTGGGCATACACGCCGCGGCAAACGCGCCCGATGCCGGCAAGCTGATCGCCAACCAGACCGCCGGCGCACGCGACACGAACCATATGCTCTACAGCGCGATGTTCGCGCTTCACTACGGCACCTATGGCGACCTGGCCATGCGGATGGTCTACCTGCTGGCCGGGTTGGCTGGCGCGTTCCTGTTCTATTCGGGCAATCTTCTGTGGATCGAAACGCGCCGCAGGACGCGCCAGGCCGAGCAGCCGCGTGTGCATCGGCTGCTCGCGCAGGCCACGGTTGGGGTGTGCATCGGCACCTGCATCGGCGTGGCGCTGTGCTTCCCGGCCGCGCTGCTATGGCCCGATCAGGCTGTCAGCCGGGTGTTCTGGCCGGCGTTCGCCGCCTGCATTGCCTGGGCGCTGGTACGCCATCCAGCGCGGGCTGCGATTGAACTGCTTTGGGTCGCCGCGCTCGCCGCGCTGGGCGTGCCGTTGGCAAATGGCATCCTGACCGGCGACCACCTGTTCGTCGCCGCGCTCAACGGCCGCTGGGCCGTGGCGGGGTTCGACATCGGCGCGATTGCGCTGGCCGCGGGCTTTGCCGCGCTCGCACGCGCAACACAGCGCCGGGCACGCGGCGGGCCTGTGGAATCGGTCTGGGCACTGCGCAGCGCCCAGACTCTCCAGCCCCCTCTTCCGCAAACGGAAGACAGGCGCAATCCCGCGTCGCTCTAGCGAAGCTTGTCTTCCATCGCCTGCTTCAGATCGCCGATCAGGTCGCGCGTATCCTCCAGGCCGATATACAGACGCACCAGCTCGCCGGCATTTTCCCAGCCGGCGGGCGGCCAGGTGCCGGCCGGGCGCATCGTGTCGACGTGGTACGGCACAGCCAGGCTATTTGCGCCGCCCCATGACCAGCCAATCGCAAACAGCTTCAGTGCCTCGACGAACGCATCGACCTGCTCGCGTGTGTAGCGGCTGTGCAGGATGATCGAGAACAGGCCGCTTGCGCCGGTGAAGTCGCGCCGCCATTCGGCGTGCCCCGGACAATCGGGCAACGCGGGATGCAACACGCGCGAGACCTCCGGCCGCTTGGTCAGCCATTCGGCAACCTCCCGCGCGGCGCGGTCGTGCGCGGCCAGCCGCACGGGCATGCTCGACAGACCCCGCAGCACCAGGTAGCAATCGTCGGCGGAGACGCCCCAGCCCATCAGCATGCGCGTGCGCTTGAGACGGTCATGGAGCTTGTCCTCCCGCGTGATCACCGCACCCATCAGCACATCGCTACCGCCGGACTGGTACTTGGTCAGCGCCTGCACGGAGATGTCGATACCCTTCTCGAACGGCCGGAAGTAGACGCCGGCCGACCACGTGTTGTCGATGGCCGTGAGTACGCCACGTGCTTTTGCAGCGGCGACGATGGCCTCGGTATCGGGCACCTCCATCGTGACCGAGCCCGGCGACTCCATCCAGATCAAACGCGTGTTCGGCTGGATCATCGATGCAATGCCAGCGCCAACGGACGGATGGTACGGGCGCACGGTCACGCCGAACTCGCGCGCCATCCAATCCCCATGGTCTCGATTGGGGCCGTAGACGTTTTCGGGCACGAGCACGTCGTCCCCGGTGCGCAGCAGCGCGAAGTAGACCAGCGAAATGGCGCCGAGGCCCGACGGCAGCAGCAGCGTGTGACGTCCGCCTTCGATCTGGGCCAGTTGCTGGCAAAGCGCTTCGCTGGTGGGTGTGGCGTGCAGGCCATAGCGCCAGTAGGTCTTGCTGCGGTCGCCATAAGCGCGCAGTTCGGCAAGATTCTGGAAGACGACTGTGGAGCCGCGGTACGTCGGCGTGGAGAATGAATCGAAGCCCGGCGCAATGTCCAGGTCGGGCTGGACCGCAATGGTCTTGATATAACGGGAGGAGTCGGATGCGGACACGGCGATTTCCCTGGAAAAGTCGAATCAGGCGTTCGAGCTTACCAGCAAATGCCAGCACAGCCACGCTACGCGTGGCGGTTTGAGCCTATCGAGGCTTGTCGGTCGTAATCGACGATCTGGGCGGAGGCGGGGCGGAGGTTACGCCGCTGGCCGGGCGCATATCGAACGGTGGAATCACCAGGTTGCCTCCGAGCGGCCGAATATGGAACGGCAGGACGATGTCCGGGTGGACTGCGTCAGTCCAGGTGCCCTGCACCGCGCCTTGCTGATCGATCTGCCCTTCCCAATTGCCGGACACACGCGTGCCGTCATCGGATTCTTCCATCAGGAAGCTGCCATTCTCCCACTCGCCGGATAGCAGCCGTACGCCCTTGGCATCGCCGATCGTGTACTCGCCTTGCAGGCTGTCGCGCGTATCGGTCTTGGGAGCCACGCGAAGCCGCACGGGCTTGTCGCCAATCGTTCCGGTGTAGACCGGATACTTCGCGTATTCAGGACGTGGCGCCAATGGGCCAACAGGTCCGGTGGACAACGAGGCGCCGCGCCTGGCCTCACCGGCGCGAATCGCCTCGTTGATGCCCAAGGCGCCGTCTTGCCCGTCCGCCGCCGGGCCTGTCGTCAGCGCTGTACCGTCTGCCGTTCCGTCAGCCGCGCGAGCGGCGAACGGAAGCGACAGCGTCGCGGTGATCATCAGGCACAGCAGGACAGGACGGAACAAGGCGGATTACCTCAGGCGGGATTAACGCCCGAGACTTTAAACACGCTCGAAGATCGCCGCAATGCCCTGGCCACCGCCGATGCACATCGTCACCAGTGCGTAACGGCCCTGCACGCGTTGCAGTTCGTGCACGGCCTTGACGGTGATGAGCGCGCCGGTGGCGCCGATCGGGTGGCCCAGCGAAATGCCCGAACCGTTCGCGTTGACCTTTGCCGGATCCAGGCCCAGCGCCTTGGTCACCGCACAGGCTTGCGCGGCAAACGCCTCGTTGGCCTCGATCACGTCGAGATCCTTGACCGACAGGCCGGCACGTTCCAGCGCAATCTTCGTTGCGGGGACCGGACCAATACCCATCGTCTTGGGATCGACACCTGCGTGACCGTACGACACCAGGCGTGCCAGCGGCTTCAGGCCACGGCGCTCGGCTTCGGCACGCTCCATCAGCACCAGGGCCGCAGCGGCGTCGTTGAGGCCCGAGGCGTTGCCAGCGGTGACCGTGCCGTTCTCCTTGATGAATACCGGCTTGAGCTTGGTCATGTCGTCCATCGTGGCGTCGTGGCGCACGTGCTCATCGGTATCGAACACGACGTCACCCTTGCGCGACTTCAGCGTGACCGGAACGATCTGGTCCTTGAAGTAGCCGGCCTTGATGGCGGCGGAAGCGCGGCGATGCGATTCCAGCGCGGCTTCGTCCTGCTGCTGGCGCGAGATGTCGTATTCCTTGGCGACGTTCTCCGCCGTCACGCCCATGTGGATCGTGTGGAACGGGTCGTGCAGCGCACCGAGCATCATGTCGATCAGCTTGGCATCGCCCATGCGCGCGCCCCAGCGCGCCATCGGCGCCAGGTACGGCGCGCGGCTCATGCTTTCCGCGCCGCCGCCAATTGCCACATTGGTATCGCCGAGCAGAATCGACTGCGACGCGCTGATGACCGCCTGCAGGCCCGAGCCGCACAGACGGTTGACGGTCAGCGCCGGGGCGTTGATCGATACGCCGCCGTTCACGGCCGCCACGCGGCCCATGTACATATCCTTGGGTTCGGTCTGAATCACGTTGCCGAACACCACGTGACCCACGTCGTCGCCCGATACGCCAGCGCGCGCGAGCGCCTCGCGCACTACCAGCGCACCCAGTTCCGTCGGGGCCAGATCCTTCAGGCTACCGCCGAAGGTACCGATGGCGGTGCGCACACCGCTGACAACTACTACTTCACGCGTCATGTCTTGTCTCCATGCGTTCATGTTGCGGTGCACAGTATAGACCCGACCCCGGGGAAACGAACGACCGTACTTTTACGTATTTTTACCTAATTGCCCGAACAAGTACGGCTTACGCCACTTCACCCCAGAGATCATGGCCATCGGCGCCAGTAATCTTCACATTGACGAAATCGCCGGTCTTGTAACGCTGCGACGGCTTTGCGGCGGGATCGATATAGACCAGCCCGTCAATTTCCGGTGCATCGGCCGACGACCGGCCAATGCCGCCATCCTGATTGATTTCGTCCACAAGCACGCGCAGCGTCTGGCCCACCTTGCGTTGCAGGCGTCGCGCGGACACTTCCTCTGCCACTTCCATGAAACGGGCACGGCGCTCTTCGCGTACTTCGTCGGGCAGCGCGCCAGGCAAGTCGTTGGCCGTAGCCCCTTCCACCGGGGAATAGGCGAAGCAGCCGACGCGGTCAAGCTCGGCTTCGGCGATGAAGTCCAGCAGCGTCTGGAACTCCTCTTCAGTCTCACCCGGGAAACCGGCAATGAAGGTGCTGCGGATTGTCAGCTCGGGGCAGACTTCGCGCCACGCGCGAATGCGGTCGAGCGTCTTCTCGGCATTGGCAGGACGCTTCATGCGCTTGAGCACATCCGGGTGCGCGTGTTGCAGCGGCACATCCAGATACGGCAGCACGTTGCCCTGGTTCATCAACGGGATGATCTCGTCCACGTGCGGATACGGGTAGACATAGTGCAGGCGCACCCATGCGCCGTACTGGCTGGCCAGTTCGCCCAGCGCTGCCACCAGCTCGGTCATGCGCGTCTTGAGCGGGCGCCCGTTCCAGAAGCCTGTGCGGTACTTGACGTCCACACCATAGGCGCTGGTGTCCTGCGAGATCACGAGCAGTTCCTTGACGCCGGACTTGAACAGGTTCTCGGCCTCGAGCATGACCTCCGCCACCGGGCGCGAGACGAGGTCCCCACGCATCGACGGGATGATGCAGAACGAGCAGCGGTGGTTGCACCCTTCCGAAATCTTCAGGTAGGCATAGTGCTTCGGCGTCAGCTTGATGCCGGCGGCAGGAACCAGATCGGTAAACGGGTCATGCGGCTTGGGCAGGTGTGTGTGCACAGCCTGCATCACTTCACCGAGCGCGTGCGGCCCGGTCACGGCCAGCACCTTCGGGTGAACCGAAGTCACGATGTCGTGCCCCGCCGCATCCTTCTTGGCGCCCAGGCATCCGGTCACGATTACCTTGCCGTTTTCGGTCAGCGCCTCGCCGATGGCGTCCAGGCTTTCCTGCACGGCCTCGTCTATAAAGCCGCAAGTATTGACGACCACGAGGTCGGCGCCGTCATACGTGCCGCTGATCGAATACCCCTCGGCGCGGAGCTGGGTAATGATCTGCTCGGAGTCGACCAGGGCCTTCGGACAGCCGAGTGACACAAAGCCGACTTTCGGCGGATTGGACAGATTGGTTTCAGACGACATGGGGCACCGCAAGTATGGGGATCTGGACGCGTCCGACCGTCCCCGGTGGCGCGCCGCGCTGGGCTAAGGGCATCCGGCGAGCCTGCCGGGCGCCGTCATTGCCATGAAAGACCGCGATTTTACCCTGAGCAAGCGATATTCGCGCGTATCCGTTTGCGGGCCTCATTCTGTGCCGAAGCCGCATCACGCCCCCAGAAAACTGGCGACCCTGCCAAGAATCGGCTTCCAGCCCAGGGCCATGCCCAGCACGACCCCGCCGCCGGCAGTTGCCCAGAATGCCCGGCTGACGCGGTCCCTCAGCGTAGAGAGATTGCTCTCGGTTGACTGGATGCGCTCGGAAAGATCGGACTCTACCTTGTCAATCCTGGCCGTAACGCGAACCTCGAACTGGTTCAGCGCGTGGATGATCCGCGACTCGGAATCCCGCATTTGCACTTCGTGCTGTCGAAGCTGCTCCGCCATGGCCTGCTGGTTCGCGGTAAGCGAACCAATGTCACGTTGCACCTGGCCAAGCTGCGTGTAGACGTCGAATGCAAACGGTTGGGGTTGGAGTCTGAAGTTTTCCATCGGGCGATGAGAGGTAATGGCCAGTCAGAAACCCTGAACAGCCAGGGCATGATCAATTGGACCATGCCCTCTCGCCCGATTCACTGCATCAACGACAATGCCGCACGAATGTGGAAATCTGCCACGCTTTCACAACAGTCCGTGGTTGTGACGCCACTTTCCTGGCGCCGCGCGGCAAGCGCAAACCTGCCTGACGCTTACTTCTTGTCCGGCTGGTTGAACGGGAACGTGCCGAACATGCTCTTGGCCTGGTTCTGCATCTGTTCCTGCATCTGCACGAACAGGTTCTTGCTCTGTTCGATGTAGTTGCTCATCATGCCCTGCATCATCGGCCCCTGCAGGTTCATGAACTGGGACCACATGTCCGGGCTGAACGCCTCGCCCGCGTACAGGCCCTTGGAATTTTCGGCCAGCTTGTTCTGGATGTCGATGAACGCCTGGATGTTCTTTTCCAGGTAGGTGCCCATCATGCCCTGCATCGCGTGGCCATAGAAACGGATGATCTGCGAGAGCATTGCGCTCGAGAACATCGGCACGCCACCGGTTTCCTCTTCAAGGATGATCTGCAGGAGGATGCTGCGCGTGAGTTCCTCGCCTGACTTCGCGTCGACAACCTTGAATTCCTCGTTGTCCATGACCAGCTGCTTCACGTCCGCAAGCGTGATGTAGGTACTGGTCTGCGTATCGTAGAGCCGGCGATTGGGGTATTTCTTGATCAGTCGCTCTGCGCCTTTTTTGCTCGTGGCCATCGGTGCCCTATCCTTTTGTCGTCGCTGACGCCGTCTTCCGGCATCCGCTGCTGCGCCATCGCTAGTTGCTGCTGCACCGCATGCGGTGCACTGCGCAAGATGCAACCGGACCAGACCCAGCCGAAGCGCTCTACTTTGGTGCCGGTTGCGCCGTTGCCCTGATTCTATGCTCAACAAAGCACTATGGAAAGACGGCAAGGTTTAAGGAAAACCCGCAGCAAAACCGCACGAAAATAGCAAGGCGGGCGGTACGCGCGCACCGATGCGCACGCGCCGCCCGCCAGAGGCACCAGCCGATGACAGCTTCGTGGACAGACTTGTGCACCGCGCTGGATGCGCCGCACCAACGGCACATCCGGCGCGCGAGCTTCGGTCAGCCCATGTGAAGGCCGCCGTTCAGCGAGAAGTCCGCCCCAGTGGAGAAGCCCGACTCTTCCGACGCCAGCCAGGCACAGATCGAGGCGATTTCCTCGGGCGCGCCCAGGCGCTTGACCGGAATGGTGCCCACGATCTTGTCGAGCACGTCCTGGCGAATCGACTTGACCATATCCGTGGCGATATAGCCCGGCGACACCGTGTTCACGGTCACGCCCTTGGTGGCCACTTCCTGTGCCAGCGCCATCGTGAAGCCATGCAGGCCGGCCTTGGCGGTCGAGTAGTTGGTCTGCCCGAATTGCCCCTTCTGGCCGTTCACCGACGAGATATTGACGATGCGGCCCCAGCCGCGGTCAGCCATGCCGTCGATGACCTGCTTGGTCACGTTGAACAGCGACGTCAGGTTGGTGTCGATCACGGCATCCCAGTCGGCGCGCGTCATCTTGCGGAACACCACGTCACGCGTGATGCCCGCGTTGTTGATCAGCACGTCAACTTCGCCCACTTCGGCCTTGACCTTGTCGAACGCGGCCTTGGTCGAATCCCAGTCCGCCACGTTGCCTTCGGACGCCACGAATTCGAATCCGAGCGCGCGTTGCTGTTCAAGCCACTTCTCGCGGCGCGGCGAATTCGGGCCGCAGCCCGCGACCACCTTGAAACCGTCCCGGGCCAGTCGCTGGCAAATCGCGGTTCCGATACCGCCCATGCCGCCGGTCACATATGCAATGCGCTGAGTCATATCCACTCCTAGTTGGCTCGTTCGATCTGTCGAAGCCTTGGTCTTTGTTATTGAAGCCGGCGGCAGCGACATCGATACCCGCCACCGGCACACCCCTCAATGCACGACGCCCACTCAGTTCCGTTCAACGGCCAGCGCCACGCCCATGCCGCCGCCGATACACAGCGAAGCCAGGCCCTTCTTGGAGTCGCGGCGCTTCATCTCGTGCAGCAGCGTCACCAGGATGCGGCAGCCCGATGCGCCGATCGGGTGGCCGATGGCGATTGCGCCGCCGTTGACGTTGATCTTCGACTGATCCCAGCCCATCTGCTTGTGCACTGCCAGCGCCTGCGCGGCAAATGCCTCGTTGATTTCCATCAGGTCCAGATCCTTGACCTCCCAGCCGGCGCGCGACAGGCAGCGCTTGCTGGCCGGGACCGGGCCCATGCCCATCACCGCTGGGTCAACGCCGGCGTTGGAGTAGGCCTTGATCGTCGCCAGCGGGGTCAGACCCAGTTCGCGTGCCTTGGCAGCCGACATCACCACCACGGCGGCGGCTCCGTCGTTCAGGCCCGACGCGTTGGCGGCCGTGACCGTGCCGTTCTTGTCGAAGGCAGGCTTCAGGCCGGACATGTTGTCCAGCGTTGCGCCCTGGCGCACGAACTCGTCGGTCTTGAAGGCCACCGGATCCCCCTTGCGCTGCGGAATCAGCACCGGGACGATCTCCTCGTCGAACTTGCCCGCCTTCTGGGCGGCTTCCGCCTTGTTCTGGGACGCAACGGCGAATTCGTCCTGCGCCTCACGCGTGATGCCGTATTCCTTGGCCACGTTCTCGGCCGTGATGCCCATGTGGTACTGGTTGTAGACGTCCCACAGGCCGTCCACGATCATCGTGTCGACCAGCTTGGTGTCACCCATGCGGAAACCGTCGCGCGAACCCGGCAGCACATGCGGCGCGGCGCTCATGTTCTCCATGCCGCCGGCCACGACGATTTCCGCTTCGCCAGCCATAATCGCGTTGGCAGCCAGCATCACGGCCTTCAGGCCCGAGCCGCACACCTTGTTGATGGTCATGGCCGGCACCATGTCGGGCAGGCCCGCCTTGCGCGATGCCTGGCGTGCCGGGTTCTGGCCCGAGCCAGCCGTCAACACCTGGCCCATGATCACTTCACTCACCTGGTCCGGCTTCACGCCGGCGCGCTCCAGCGCGGCCTTGATCACGATGGCGCCGAGTTCCGGTGCCGGGATCTTCGCCAGGGAACCGCCAAACTTGCCAACTGCGGTACGGGCTGCGGAAACGATGACGATGTCAGTCATTTGAGGTCCTTTCGAGAAAGCGAATACGAATACGGAACGGATCGAAACCAGGCCGGCGCCGCTGGCGGCCGGCCCTCAGGAAAATCAGGCGCGTTGTTTGACGTAGCGTCCGGGCGCCGGTTCAATGGCCTTGTAGTGGGCGTTGCCGAAGCTGGCTGGCGCCTCACGCTTCTGGCCGGCCTGCTTGCCAAGCCACGCCATCCAGTCCGGCCACCAGCTACCCGGCTGCTCCTGCGCGCCGGCCAGCCAGTCATGGGCCGACTCCGGCAGCGCGTCATTGATCCAGTGACTGCGCTTCTTCTTGGCAGGTGGATTGATCACGCCGGCAATGTGGCCGGACGCCCCCAGCACAAATCGCAGCTTGTTGGCGAGCAGCGCGGTAGACGAATAGGCCGCGGTCCACGGCACGATATGGTCTTCACGTGACCCGTAGATGTACGTCGGAATATCAATCGTCCCCAGGTCCACCGGCGCATTGCAGACCGTGAGCTTTCCGGGCACTTTCAGCTCATCCTGCAGGTAGGTGTGGCGCAGGTACCAGCAGTACCACGGGCCAGGCAGGTTGGTCGCGTCACCGTTCCAGAACAGCAGATCGAACGGCACCGGCGTGTTGCCCTTCAGATAGTTGTCGACGACATAGTTCCAGACCAGGTCGTTCGGGCGCAGGAACGAGAACGTATTGGCCAGTTCCACGCCGCGCAGCAGCCCGCACGGGGCACCGGCGCCTCCACCGAGCGTGGCTTCGCGCAATTGCACGTGAGACTCGTCGACGAACACGTCGAGGATGCCGGTATCGGTAAAGTCGAGCAGCGTGGTCAGCAATGTCAGGCTGGCGGCCGGACGCTCGCCGCGCGCGGCAAGCACGGCCAGCGCCGTCGAGATGATCGTGCCGCCCACGCAGAAGCCCAGCACGTTGATCTTGTCCTGGCCGCTGATGTCACGGGCCACCTCGATCGCGCGGATTGCCGCGTGCTCGATATAGTCGTCCCAGGTGCGCTCCGCCATCGTGGCATCGGGGTTGCGCCACGACACCAGGAACACGGTATGCCCCTGTTCCACAGCGTGCCGCACGAGCGAGCTTTCCGGCTGCAGATCGAGGATGTAGAACTTGTTGATGCACGGCGGCACCAGCAACAGCGGTCGCGCGTAGACCTTGTCCGTCAGCGGCTTGTACTGGAGAAGCTGGAAATACTCGTTCTCGTAGACCACCGCACCTTCGGTCACGGCGACGTTGCGGCCCACTTCGAAGGCGGTTTCGTCGGTCTGCGAAATCTTGCCGCGGCCGAGGTCTTCCAGCATGTTGCGAACGCCGCTGCGCAGCGACTCGCCGCCCGATTCGATCAGGCGCTGCTGCGCATCGGGGTTCGTGGCCAGGAAGTTGGCTGGCGACATCGCGTCCACCCACTGGGACACGGCGAAGCGAATGCGCTGGCGGACCTTGGGGTCGGCCTCGACCGCATCGGCCAGTTCGGTCATCGCACGTGCGGTCAGCAGGTAAAACGCGGCGGTGTATCGATATGCCGCATTGTTGCGCCAGGCCGCGCTGGCAAAGCGCCGGTCCGACAGGCGCTGGCTGGCGGAATCACCAGCGGCGCCGTTGGCCGCAGGCGTGCCGCCGGCAACTGCGCCTTCACCCATTTCGCGCCAGAGTTCAGCGAAATCCTTGAAATAGCGTTGCTGGATGTGGGCAAGCTGCGTCGGCGCGATCTTTACGCGACTCACGCCATCCGCGCCATTCAGGCCAGCACCCTGGAAGGCGCTCTGGAATGCCTTGGTGAAAGCCTCGCCACCCGGGAATCCACCGGGAAACGCGCCGGCCATGCCTGCCGGAAAACCAGCCGGCATCTCGCCGTTGGCTTCGGGTACCCACTGACGGGACCACTCCAGCCATGAGGCTGGATCAAATGGCCCCGGCACGAACTGAAACGGTTGGGACTTGCCTTCCTTGCCGGAAGCTGCCGCACCTTTGCCGGTCGCCATAATGTATTCGTCTCTCTGCCGTCGTATTGATTGACGGGCTCGGGGTGACTGTCTCCCGACCCGCCCCTGTTTCGGGTTACGTCTGGCATCACTACCGGGGCGGCCTCGGACGCCCTGCGCCATACGCTATGCTTGCCGGCGGAACCGTGGTGAATGTCCACGATTCCGATACATTTGAAGGCATTGTTGCCTTGCAATGTAGAGGCTGTCAATGCGGAAATCAGCACGGCAAACAACTCCCCCACGGCCCGCGCCCGACCTACCCGACGGTAGGTCTGACGCGGCCTGCGGGGCAGCACGTAACTCATACACGAAAGAGATGAAAGTCTGATGTACATCGTGGCAATTGGTTGGCTATACGTCGCCTTGATGATGGCGATCACCGAAACCAACGTGGTGGCCGGCGTGGCAACCTTCCTGTTTTACGGCCTGGGGCCGGTGGCCATCGTGGTGTACATCATGGGGACGCCAGGCAGGCGCCGGCGCAGGAAGGCGCGTGAGGCAGATGAAGCTGCTGCGGCAAAAGCCGGGCAGGCGCAGGCGGACGCGACGGACAGCGACACCGACCACTAGGCCCGCCGTCCCCCGCTTTTCTGCGCGTTTATTCCCGCCGTTAGCCCTGTTCCGGCCCGCCCTCGATCCAGACCAGCGTAGCCATGCGGCCCGTGGTACGGTCCCGGCGATAGGAAAAGAACCGGTCGGCGTCAGTGACCGTACAGGTGTCGCCGCCGTGGACGTGCCTGCAGCCCGAGCGCGCCAGCCGGATGCGCGCGAGCGTATAGATGTCGGCCCAGTACTTGCCCGGCGCACCGGGCCGGAATGCCGCTTCGACCGCGGCTCGATCCTCGTCGCTCGCGCGATCGAGGAAGGCCTGCCGGACTTCCGCACCGACCTCGAATGCCGTGGGCCCGATGGCAGGGCCGAGCCAAGCCATCCACTGTGGATCGGGTCCTGCATGCTTGGCCATGCGCGCCAGCGTGGCCTCGATCACCCCGTCGCAGAGGCCCCGCCATCCAGCATGCGCGGCGCCGACCACCGTGCCTGCGGCATCGCACAGCAGCACCGGCAGACAGTCGGCCGTCATGATCGCGCAGACATGGCCCGTTTCCGTGGCGATGCTTGCGTCGGCCTGCGGCACGTCGACCGAGGCCCCGTCGGCAGTCACCACGCCGCAGCCATGCACCTGTTCCAGCCAGTGCGGCATGGCCGGCAGGTGTGCCGCCAGCCGCTGCCGGTTCATGGTTACGGCAGCCGGATCGTCGCCGACATGGGTCCCGAGATTCAAGCCGCCCGGCATGCCGTCGGCCAGACCGTACGGCCCAGCGCTGACGCCGCCATGGCGCGTGGTCGACAACGCGCGCACGCGAACCGGCGCTGGCCAGTCCGGCACGATCCAGGCCGGACGATCAGTCGTCGTCGCCATCGTCGTCCCCTTCGTACCAGTCCTCGCCCTCTTCGTCGCCTTCGTCGTCTTGCGACTGCCCCTCGAAATCGAGCGCGTCGATCAGTGCCTGCAGGTCTTCGGGCGGTTCTGCTTCCCAGGACTTCTTGCGGCCCGTTACCGGGTGCACAAGCCCCAGCCGGTACGCGTGCAGCGCCTGGCGCGTGAACGGGACGGGCAGCGGCACACGGATCGCTGGGCGCTGGCCGCGCTGGGTAGCCTTGTGATAGACCGGATCGCCCACCAGCGGATGGCCAATCGACTCGAAATGCACGCGGATCTGGTGCGTGCGGCCGGTCTCCAGCTGGCACATCACCATCGAGACCTTGCCACGGCCAAGCGGCACGGTGCCGAGCGTTTCGAAGTGCGTGCGCGAAGGCTTGCCGCTGTTCGTATGCACGATGGCCATGCGCGTACGCTCGCGCGGATCGCGGCCGATCGGGGCATCGATGGTGCCCTCGTCCGGCGTCTCGCCCCAGACCAGCGCGATATAGGTCCGCTTTACCGTGCGCGCCGCAAGCTGGCGAACCAGATCGGTCTGCGAGGTCAGCGTCCGGGCCACCACCATCAGGCCCGAGGTTTCCTTGTCGAGCCGATGCACGATGCCGGCGCGCGGCAGGCCCGCGGCGTGCGGGTCGCGATGAAGCAGCCCGTTGAGCACGGTGCCGCTCCAGTTGCCCGCCGCGGGATGCACGACCAGTCCGGACGGCTTGTTGATGACAAGCAGCGCATCGTCTTCGTACACGACATCGAGCGGCACGTCTTCGGCCGTGAAGGCCATCGACTCGGGGGCCGCCTTGGGTTGGATCTCGATCTGCTGGCCCATCTGGACCGATGCCTTGGCACGGCTGGGCTCACCATCCACACGCACGGCGCCGTCCTCGATCCATTGCTGGATGCGGCTGCGCGAGAATTCGCTGAAGTGGCGTGCAAGCAGTTTGTCGAGGCGCTCGCCGTGTGCGGCACTATCGACTTCAAGGTAAAGGGGTACGAGATCCGAAGCGGCTGGTGACGGGCTGGCCGCTTCTTCGTTGAACTCACCGACGTCGCCGAATTCGTCTGAGTCCACTTCCGCGGAAGCAGCGGATTCGGTGTGGCGTACCAGACCGGTTTCGGGCTGGGGGCTTCGGCTATAATGCTTGGCGCTATTTTTCATCCGGAACAGGTTGCCCATGCAATTGCAGAGCTTGAAACGCGCCAGCTGGCGCGCGAGATTTGGAGCGATTTTGCTCGCAGGCGGCTGCGTCATGCTGTCTGCATGCGGCCTGCTGGGCGACCAGCCGGACGAGACGGCCGGCTGGTCGGCGAACAAATTATATTCGGAAGCCAAGGATGCCCTCGATGGCGGCGACTACACACGCGCCGTCAAGCTCTATGAAAAGCTAGAGGGCCGCTATCCGTTTGGCCGCTACGCGCAGCAGGCGCAGATCGACACCGCCTACGCCAACTACAAGGATGGCGAGACCGCCGCTGCCCTGGCCGCGGTGGACCGATTCATCCAGTTGCACCCGAGTCACCCGAACATCGATTACGCCTACTACCTCAAGGGGCTGATCAACTTCAACGACAACCTCGGCTGGCTGGGCCGCTTCTCGGGCCAGGATCTCAGCGAACGTGACCCGAAGGCAGCACGCGCGGCCTATGACTCGTTCCAGACCCTGATTACGCGCTACCCGGACAGCAAGTTCACACCGGACGCAACGCTGCGCATGCAGTACATCGTCAACTCGCTGGCCCAGCACGAGGTGCACGCGGCGCGATACTACTATCGCCGTGGCGCCTACCTTGCCGCCGTCAACCGTGCCCAGCAGGCGCTGAAGGACTATGACGGTGCGCCAGCCAACGAGGAAGCGCTGTACATCATGGTTCGCTCGTACGATGCACTCGGCATGAAGGACCTGCGCGACGACGCCGCGCGCGTGATGGAACGCAACTACCCGAACAGCGACTTCATCAAGTACGGCCAGCGCCGCAAGGACAAGTCCTGGTGGGAAGTGTTCTGATCAACTGACCCGGACTGACCCGGCTGCGTCATGCACGCCGGCACGTAAAAAAACCCGCACGCGAGCGTGCGGGTTTTTTGTTGCCTGATGCGGCCTGATGCGGCCGGACCTTGCCAGATGTTTGCTGAAGGCCGAATCAGGTTCCGCTGTTGCCGTGGCTGCCGTAGACAGTGCCGTATCTCGCGCCATAGCCCGTGCCATAGCGCCCGAGCCTGGGGACGACACCATTCAGGATGACGCCCGTCGGCATCTGCCCGCATTGCCTCAGGCGCTTGCACGCTTCCCTCAGGTCGCCCAGCCGCGATTGACCGGAACGTGCAACGAGCAACAGCACGTTGGAATGCCGCGCCATCATCATCGTATCGGCGACGGCCAGAATCGGCGGCGTATCAACAATCACCCACGCATAGCGGGACCGGTAAGCATCGAGCAACGGCTCCAGGCCGGCACCCATGAAGGGGTCGTTCATATCCGGTAACGCGCTGCCCCTGGCGACCAGGTCCACGCCCGGCGCCACATCGGCATGAACGATCCCGTCGAGTTGCGCCGCGCCGGCCAGGATGTCCGATAACCCGGGCGCCTGCGGCACGCCAAAGCTGTCGTGGAGATACCCTCGGCGTATATCGGCATCCACCAGCAGCACGCGTGCCCCTCCCGTGGCCAGTACGGCCGCGAGGTTTGCCGCCAGGAAGGACTTGCCGGCCCCCGGCTCCGCCCCGGTCACGAGCAGGACGTTCTTCTCGGGTTTCGGATTCGAGAGCACCAGCGCCGTACGCAGGCTGCGCATGCTTTCGATTGCGGGGTCGGAAGGCGCGGCCAGCGCCATCGGCCGTCGCTGCTCGGACTCGTCCAGCTTTCGCTGCGCCTTCGACAGTGGCAGCGTCGCCATCACGCTCACGCCAAGCGCGCGTTCGATTTCGTCGGGTTCCGCAACGGCCCCTGACAGCCGCCCCATGACAACGACGAAAATGGTGCCGAGGGCCAGGCCGGCGAACAGCGAAACCAGCATCACTGCCACCCGGTTGCGCCCCACGGGCTCCTTCCCTGTCACCGCGACATCCACGATCCGTGCACTGGCCACACGTCCTGCCTTCATCAACTGAAGCTGCTGCGTGCTGCCAAGCAGGACGGTGTAGAGATCAGTGGCGACACGCATGTCCAGCTTCAACTCCGCCGCCTGCTGCTGGAGCACGGGCAGCCGCTTGACGGTCTGGTCGAAATTCTGTTGCTGCTGACGTACGGCCGCAATCTGCCGCTCGATCGCCACCATGCCCGGGTGTTCGCCGGTAAAGCGCGTGGCCAGTTCGTCGCGCTTGTGGCGCAGCGTCATCAGCTTGGTCTGCGCGTCCGCGGCGGCTTTGAGAGCCAGCCTGGCCTCCTCCGGCAGATCGACGATGCCATGGTGGGCGGTCATCGCCGTGTACCGGCCCTGCACCAATTCGAGCTGACGCTTCAGTTCGGGCAGTTGCAGATCCAGGAAAGCCAGCGATTGTGCCGCCTCGGCTGACTTGCGTTCGACGTTCTGCCGAATGTATTGGGCTCCAATCTCGCCCAACAGCGCGCTGACCCGCGCGGGATCGTGCCCCGTAAGTGTGGCCATGATAATGCCCGACTGCTTGACCTTTTCCTGAACGGCCAGCCCCTTGCGCACGTCGTCCACAACCTTCTGGCGAGATCGGCGATACAGCGTAAACGGCGTTCCGGCCCACGCATCGAGCGCCGACACCGTCAGACGTATCTCGCCAGAGGCGGACTGCACGATCTTCTCGACGCCGACCTCCCCGCGAACGGGGGCGGCGAGCCCCGGGCCGGCAAGCTGCCACGCCTGCGGTGAGAGCGCAGTCAGCGTGAAGCCCTTCCCCTCAAGATCCGGTGGGACGTCGAAACCCGCCACCTTTGCCGAAGCCCTGCCCCACGCATAGCCTGACAGGCCTTTTATGCGCGGCCAGCCATCCGCCGCGTTCATGCGCTCGGCAATTGTCCCGATCAGCGGCGGCCGGCGGGGCTTTACATCGATGTAGCCCTGCAAGCTGTCCACTGCGCGGGACACCACCAGTCTCGATCCAATGATCTGCGCTTCTGCCGATGCCGGCGATTTGACATCGAATAGCGCGGCAGCGTCGCCGAGCCACCCCTTCGCGGCCGAGGCCGACGAGCCGTCATCGAGCTGGATCAGCATGTCCGCCTTGTACATCGGCGTAGCCAGGAATGCTGCGCGCGCCCCAATCAGCAGGCAGACGAACATGATCGCCGCGACGGCCCAGCGGTACCTGACCAGTGCATTGACTACCGCTGCCAGATTGACCGCATCCGGCATCTCCGGCGCACCCGTTTGCATTTGTAACATCGATACTCCCCTACTCCCACAGGCCAGTCAGGCGAACGCGCGGATGCGTGGCGCCCAGGTCTGCACGCTCAAGCGGATCAGTTCGAATACGCGTTCGAATTCGGCATACGGAGCGCCAAGCGGGTCGGGCACGTCCTGCCCGGAGATATCGCCGATACGAAATACCTTGCCGGAGGCCGGCGGGCACATCAGTTGCGCCTCGCTCTTCTGTCTGTCGTTCATGACCAGCACCAGATCGGCCGCCGCAAGGTGTCCAAGGGCCAGTTGCCGCGCCCGGTGCCCGGATATATCGATCCCGGCGGCTGCACTCACGGCGATTGCTACGGCGTCGGCAGAAGCTCCCGTTACCGCTTCAAACCCGGCCGACGACACGGTGCGATCGGGCAGGGAATGCCGTAACAGGCCCTGCGCCATGGGGCTTCGGCAGATGTTGCCGATACATAAGACAAGAATGTGGCGGATCATTTGAGAACGTCGGCGGTGGAATTGACGTATTGCGCGCTTGGAATGAGCTGGTTCACGACACGCGCCCAGCGGGTAATGTCTCCGGCGTCGACGTAGACCACGTCACGCGGCCTGAGCGGAAAGCCCTCGGCCAGAGCCAACGCGACGGGCGACCGCGCATCGAGGTGAAACACCTGCGGGTGGCCCGTCTCAGGCTTGCGCACCACGTAGATCTGCCTGGGATCGCTCGTCAATGGGTTCACGCCGCCCGCTTCGCCCAAGGCTTCGTTGAGGGTCAGCCGCCCGTTGCGCGGCAGGACCACCGAAGGCTTGTTGACCTCGCCCAGAACGAATACCTTGCCGTCCTCTCGCTGCTCGACGCGCACGATGTCGCCGCTCCGAAGCAATATCGCCGAAGGGTCATGGCCTTCGCGCAATAGCGCCGGCAGGTTGATGATCCAGCGCCTGCCGCTGCGGTTCAATTCGATGCGGCTGCTGTCCCCGGCGCTGACGTTCACGCCGCCGGCGCGATTGAGCGCTTCAACGAGCGTCATCGGCACGTCGTCGATATATTGCGGCCCGGGAGTCTTTACCTCGCCGTCGATGTAGATGCGCTGGCTGCGGTAAGCCAATACGCGGACAGTCACCTGGGGGGACTGGATGACGCGCGCCAGGACTTTGGTTATGCGAGCGCGCAGTTCCCGCACTGTCATGCCGGCCACGTTCATGTTGCCGGCATAGGGGAACTGAATCTCCCCTGCCTGGCTCACAACGTAGCCAGGCACGCTGGCTGCACCGCTGTAGCTCGGGATTTCGTAGCCGCTGCCGATCGAGTATGTCTGATGCGGGAACACCAGCTCGGGATGGTCCCAGACGATGATCGAAAGGATGTCTGCAGGGCCGATACGGTACGGTTCGGGGATACCCAGCAAGGCGGCGATGTCCCGATTCCCCGGCGAGGGCTCGGTGCTCAGCGCCTCAATGAGCTCCCATGAAATCGGAACAACACCGGTGTCGGCATCCCCCACGGCGGCGGGTGCAACGTCCATGCGCATGCCGGGCGCCAGGGCGCATCCGGCAAGCATGGCACCCAGAAGCATTGGCGCCACCCTGCCCACCACGCCGGCGCGGACGCGCCCGGCCATGCGCCTGACCCACTGCATGCTCGTCATATCTGTTGTCTGCCCTGCACAAAATGCCAGGAGGACAGCCTATCGACGGGACGATCACACCGAAATCAGATTTCTCCGAATTATTTACTGCCAAGTCAGGTTTTTACGAACCGCATGATTTGACAACGGACTCCGTTATTCCACGCCGTCTTCTGCGTTGATGTCCGCGCTGGTGTCCGCGTTGGTGTCCGAACCAGCGTCCGAGTCGGACTCAGGCACCTCCCGCTTGCCAAGTCCCTCAAGGAACCGGATGACCGTATCGGCCTCGCGGGTGCGCGTAAAGGGCGGCAGGCTCTGCCAGATCTGGCGTCCGTACGGTTTCTCGACGAGCCGGGTGTCGCATATCGCAAGCACGCCACGATCGGATTCCGAACGGATCAACCGGCCCGCGCCCTGCTTGAGCGTGATGACCGCATGCGGCAACTGATGCACGGCAAACGGGCTGAGCCCCTTTTTCTGCAGCACTTCCATACGCGCGGCAAGCACCGGGTCGTCAGGCGGCGCGAATGGCAATTTGTCGATGATCACGAGCGACAGCGCCTCGCCGCGTACATCCACGCCCTCCCAGAAACTCTGGCTGCCCACCAGCACCGCATTGCCCAGCTCGCGGAAGCGGTCCAGCAACTCGGTTCGGCTGGCCTGCCCCTGCACCAGGAGCGGCAGGTTGATGCCGCGCTGGGCAAACAGGTCATAGAGCATGTCCGACGCCTTCTGCACGGCGCGCAGCGTGGTGCAGAGCAGGAACGTACGCCCGCCGGCCGCCTCGATCAGCGGCAGCGCCTTTTCCACCACGGCTTCCGTGAACTGCGGCGAATTCGGCGGCGGCATGTCGCGCGGCACGTAGAGCAGCCCCTGCTTCGCGTAGTCGAACGGGCTCGGCAGTGTCAGCGAACGGTCACGATCGAGGCCCAGCTGCGCGGCGTAGTGCGTGAAATTGCCCTTCACGGACAACGTGGCCGAGGTAAAGACCCACGCACGCGGCTGGCCTTCACGCTGGCGGCTGAAAATCGGCGCGATCGACAGCGGCGTCCGATGCAACTGCACCGTGTGCGAGAACACTTCCACCCAGCGCACCGTATCGGGACCGAACTGGGCGGGCTGGGCGGCCTTTGATGGCGGCGCGGCTTCCTCGTCGGCAGCGGGTGCCGATGCAGCTTCCGAGGCAGCATCGGACGCAGGGGCTGCAGCAGTGCGGTCGTCGCGCCACGCCGCCAGCCGTTGCGCCAGTTCCAGCGCGCGGCGATGGCATTGTTCGAGTTCCTCGGCACGTTCGGCCTGGGACTCCAGCGCCTCCACGAAGTCTGACAGCGCCGAATCCAGCGCATCGAGGGTTTCGTGGAACGGCTCGCGGATGCGCGGATCGGCTTCGATCTGCCCCAGGGCCAGGCGCGCATTTTCCTTGTTGAATGCCAGGCGCAGGTCGCGTGCGGCCCTTTCGAGCGGCGCGCCGAGCGCCACCCAGTCCACCGCATCGCGCGCGTGCGACAGGCCCTCGGCCACGGTATCGCGGGCAAGCTCGAGCAACTGGCTCGTCGACAGCGTCTCGCCGAAAAACAGCGTCGCGGTCTCCGGCAACTGGTGCGCCTCGTCGAAGATCACCGTGTTCGCAGCGGGCAGCAGTTCGGCCATGCCCGTATCGCGCAGCACCACGTCGGCAAAGAACAGGTGATGGTTGACGACCACAAGATCGGCCTGCTGGGCCTCCTTGCGCGCGCGCATCACGAAGCATTCCTTGTAGTTCGGGCATTCGCTGCCCAGGCAGTTATCGCGCGTGGAGGTCACGAGCTGCCACACGGGCGCGTTTTCCGGCACGGCCGCGAGTTCGGCCTTGTCGCCGGACGCAGTGGTCTTTGCGAAGCGCGCAATCTCGCGCAGCCACGCGGCATCCTGTTTCGATGCCAGACGGCCGTTGGCCTGGGCGCGTTCGAGGTGGTAGTGGCAGACGTAGTTGGCGCGCCCCTTGAGCAGCGACACCGAGATCGGCACGTTCAGCGCGTGGCGTACCGTGGGGATATCGCGCAGGTAGAGCTGGTCCTGCAGGTTCTTGGTACCGGTCGACAGGATGACCTTGCCGCCCCATAGCATTGCCGGCACGAGGTACGCGAAGGTTTTCCCGGTGCCGGTCCCGGCCTCGACGATCACCGTGTCGTTCTCGGCAATCGCATTGGCCACGGCCTCTGCCATCTTGTGCTGGGCTGCGCGCGGACGATAGCCAGGAATCGCCTTGGCCAGCGTGCCGGTATCGGCAAACATCGTCGCAAGCTGCGAAGACCTTGCCGCGGCCTGGTCCGCCGCGGTGGCGGCAACGGCGTCGGCAAGCGACGCCGGCGCTTCGGCCAAGTCAGCCGGTTCGGCGCGGTCGGCGGATGGGGATGCGTCTTCGATCGGTTCGGACAAGTTGAGGCTTCCTGATGCGTGCAGCGGATCGCGGCACGCGCATTGTCATTGCGCCGGATATGGCTGGTCTGGGCAGATCCAGGCGGACCTAGGCGGGTACGTCGGGCTCAAGCTGCAACTGCAGCAGCGTGATCGCGTCCTTGAGCTTGAGACGGCGCTTCTTGAGGCGGCGCAGCTGCAGTTCGTCGTGCGCCGGATCGGAGGAAAGACGGTCGATCATGAAGTCCAGATCACGATGCTCGATCTGCAGTTCGATGATCTGCCGCGCCAGAGTATTGAGGTTTTCGTCCATGTTGCGCCTTCCGCTGCTCTGTCCTGGCCAATCCGCCAATCTGCGCGCCGCTATTCAGCTTTCGCTCAGAATCCGAACGGGCTTGGTGTCGACGACTGGCCCGGCTGCTTCTGTTTCTCCGCGGCATGGGCACGGCGCTCGTCCAGGTCCTTCTGGCGCTGGACGGCATCAGCCTGTTTCTGCTGGTACGCCTTGACGTTCTCTTCATGCTGGCGGGCCTCTTCGGCACCCTTCTGCTGCGCTTCCTGCATCTTCGCCGCAAAATCGCCCTGCTTCTTCTGGTACGCCTCGGCATTGGCGGCCCGCTGCGGAGCATCGGCGCCACGCTGCGCGTCGCGCAGCGCCTGTTCCTGCTGCTTGCGCTCGAATGCTTCGCGGCTGGCCTGCTCGTCGGCGGCCCGCTTTGGCTGGCTGGCCTCGAACTCCGCCTGGCGCAGCGCCTGGTCGTGATCGCGCTGGGCCGCCTTGAAGGCACGCTCGGCATCGCCAACTTCGAGTTCACGGGTGCGCAGCAACTGCAACTCCGAGCGCTGGACATCCTTGGCCTGGTCGATGCAGTGGTTCACCAGGAACTTGCTGTAGCACTCGCGCTCGGCCACGGAAAAGCGATACTTCGTCCATGCACGCGAATCGTCGATCGCCTTGCGCTCCGCCTCGAAATCACGCGACGCTGCGGGGGCAGGCGGAACGACCACGGCGGCGGCCGGCGCGGAAGCCTGCGCCAGCGCCGGGCGCATTGGCGCGGCCAGCATCAGCGTGGCAAGCACGATGGCGAGAACAGTGGGAGTCACTGCGGGCGCTATGGACACTGGGGACACTGTGGATACTGGGGAAACCGGGGCAGCCATGGTGGCCGAATGGGGCTTGACGATCATGGCCCGATTCTAGCATCCGGGGCCACACCGGGCGCCGGTGCGGACGCTGCAACTTGCGCCCCGCCGGGTGCGGCCAGACCTGCCGTGAAACAGCGGCCATAAAAGGTATCTTCCCGTCACCGGAACAGCGCCGGGCTTGTGGCACAATGCCCCGCTTTCGACTGACTCGTATTCTCGATGTCCAATCTGCCTGCTTCTGTCCTGCAAAAGATTGTGTCGCTGATCGCGGCCGAACTGTCTGTTCAACCACGCCAGGTGGCGGCTGCCGTCGACCTGTTGGATGAAGGCGCCACGGTGCCTTTTATCGCCCGCTACCGCAAGGAAGTCACGGGCAACCTGGACGACACCCAGCTTCGCACGCTTGAAGAGCGCCTGCTTTACCTGCGCGACATGGAAGATCGCCGCGCCACGATCCTCGCGTCGATCGAGGAACAGGGCAAGCTGACCGACGAACTGCGCACGGCCATCGAGGCTGCCGAAACCAAGCAGACACTGGAAGACCTCTACCTGCCGTACAAGCCACGCCGCCGTACGCGCGCCCAGATCGCGCGCGAATGCGGGCTGGAGCCGCTTGCGCAGGCCCTGCTGGCCGACCCGAAGCTCGACCCGCAGGCCGAGGCCGCCAAGTACGTCAACGGCAACCCGACCGCCGAAGGCGGCGTGCCCGACGTCAAGGCTGCGCTGGACGGTGCGCGCGACATCCTGTCCGAACAGTTCGGCGAAACGGCCGAACTGCTCGGCAAGCTGCGCGAACATCTGTGGAACAACGGCGTGGTGTCGTCAACCGTCATGGAAGGCAAGGAAACCGCCGAGGAAGAGAAATTCCGCGATTACTACCAGTACAGCGAAACGATCCGCACCGTGCCGTCGCACCGCGCGCTGGCGTTGTTCCGCGGCCGCAACGCGGGCGTGCTGATGGTGAAGCTGGGGCTTGGCGAGGAACAGGACGCCATGGTGCCGCATCCGTGCGAAGGCATGATCGCGCGCCACGTTGGCATCCAGAACCAGAACCGCCCGGCCGACAAATGGCTGGCCGACGTGTGCCGCTGGTGCTGGCGTGTCAAGGTGCAGCCGCATCTGGAAACCGAACTGCTGACGCAACTGCGCGAGACCGCGGAAGGCGAAGCCATCAAGGTTTTCGGCCGCAACCTGCATGAACTGCTGCTGGCGGCGCCGGCCGGCCCGAAGGCAGTGATGGGTGTCGACCCCGGCATCCGCACAGGCTGCAAGATCGCCGTGGTGGACACCACGGGCAAGCTGCTGGAAACCGCAACGATCTACCCGCACGAACCGCGCCGTGACTGGACCGGCTCGCTGGCCACGCTGGCGCGCCTGGCGAAGCAGCACAATGTCGCCCTTTGCTCGATCGGCAATGGCACGGCCAGCCGCGAGACAGACAAGCTCGTGCAGGACCTGATGAAGGGCGCGCCCGAGTTGAAGCTGACCAAGATCGTGGTCAGCGAGGCTGGCGCCTCGGTCTATTCGGCGTCCGAACTGGCGGCCAAGGAATTCCCGGAACTCGACGTCTCGCTGCGCGGCGCGGTATCGATTGCCCGCCGCCTGCAGGACCCGCTGGCCGAACTGGTCAAGATTGACCCGAAATCGATCGGCGTGGGCCAGTACCAGCATGACGTGAACCAGCGCGAACTGGCGCGCACGCTGGACGCCGTGGTGGAAGACTGCGTGAACGCGGTGGGCGTGGACGTCAACACGGCCTCCGCCCCGCTGCTGGCGCGCGTGTCTGGCCTGAACTCGGTGCTGGCGCGCAATATCGTCGAATTCCGCGATGCCAACGGCGCATTTGCCAACCGCGACGCACTGAAGAAGGTGCCGCGCCTGGGCGACAAGACGTTCGAACAGGCCGCCGGCTTCCTACGCATCAACAACGGCGACAACCCGCTGGACCGCTCGTCGGTGCACCCGGAGGCCTACCCCGTCGTGCAGCGCATCCTGGACCACATCAAGAAGGGCCTGCCCGATGTGATGGGTAACCGCGACGCGCTGCGCGGCGTGTCGGCCCAGCAATTCGCCGACGACACGTTTGGCCTGCCGACCGTGCGCGACATCCTGACCGAACTGGAAAAGCCGGGCCGCGATCCGCGTCCCGAGTTCAAGACCGCCACGTTCCAGGAGGGTGTGGAGGACGTCAAGGATCTGCAGCCGGGCATGGTGCTCGAAGGCGTGGTGACGAACGTGGCGGCCTTCGGCGCGTTTGTCGACATCGGCGTGCATCAGGACGGTCTGGTCCACATCTCGGCGCTGTCGACGAAGTTCGTCAAGGACGCGCACGAAGTGGTCAAGGCCGGCCAGATCGTGAAGGTCAAGGTGATGGAAGTCGACGTCAAGCGCAACCGTATCGGCCTGACGATGCGCCTGGACGACGAGCCGGGCCAGACCGCGGCCCGTACGGGTGGGGCTGACCGTTCGAACGATCGTGGCGGCCAGCGCAACGGCGGTGGCAAGGGCTTCGGCGGCGGCAACCGTCGCGAAGCGGAAACGCAAGGCGCGATGGCAGCGGCATTCGCAAAGCTGAAAAAGTAAGCCTTGCTCGCCCCTCGCTCATGGAATCCCATGGGCGAGGGGCGCAAAACAAAAACGCCCCGCAATTGCGGGGCGTTTTTACATCTGGGCTTCCGGAATCAGATCTCGACCTTCGTTCCCAGTTCCACCACGCGATTGGCCGGAATCGAGAAAAAATCAGACGGCTTGGCCCCGTTCTGATGCATCCACGCAAACAGGCTCTCGCGCCACATCGACATGCCCGGCAGCTTCGACGGGATCACCGATTCGCGGGCGATGAAGAACGACGTTTCCATCAACTCGAACTCCATGCCGAGCTTGCGCTGGGCAAGGTCCAGCACCTTCTGCACGTCCGGCGTTTCCTTGAAGCCGTACTCGGACTTGAGGATGAAGACGCCGCCACCCAGGTCCTTGCAGGTCAGGCGATGATCGTCATCCACGTACGGGATGTCCCGCGTCACGAACTGCAGGAACACCACGCGCTCATGCAGCACGCGGTTGTGCTTGAGGTTGTGCAGCAGCGATACGGGCACCGATTCGGTATTGCCGGTCAGGAACACGGCCGTACCCTCTACGCGGTGCGGCGGATGGGCCAGCAGGCCGGCGATGAACGGCTCCAGCGGAATGCCGTCCTCCAGGCTGCGCGCGCGCAGCAGCTTGCGGCCGCTGTACCAGGTCATCAGCAGGAAGAACGCGGTGGCGCCCATCAGCAGCGGGAACCAGCCGCCCTCGGCGACCTTGAGCAGGTTGGCCGCGAAGAACGACAGGTCGACCACCAGGAACAGCAGGCTGATCATCGTGACCAGCGCGGGGTTCCACTTCCAGACGTTGCGCATCACCAGTGCGGCCAGGAACGTGGTGATCACCATCGTCGTGGTCACGGCAATGCCGTACGCGGCGGCCAGGTTATCGGACTTCTTGAATGCCAGCACCACGCAGATCACCAGTACCAGCAGGATCCAGTTGATCACCGGCAGGTAGATCTGGCCGATTTCGGCCGCCGACGTGTAGCGGATACGCATGCGCGGCATGAAACCGAGCTGGATGGCCTGGCTGGTCAGCGAGAACGCGCCCGAGATCACGGCCTGCGAGGCAATCACCGTGGCCGCCGTTGCCAGCAGCACCATCGGCAACTGCAGCGCCGACGGCACCATCAGGTAGAACGGGTTCTCGATCGCGTCCGGGTTGCCCAGCAGCATTGCCCCCTGGCCAAAATAGTTCAGGATCAGGCACGGCATGACCAGCGCGAACCAGGCGAAACGGATCGGCTTGATGCCGAAGTGGCCCATATCGGCGTAGAGCGCCTCGGCGCCGGTCAGCACCAGGAACACGCTGCCCAGCACGATGAATGCCTGCAGCGCGTGGTCGTGCAGGAACGACACCGCGTAGACCGGGCTGACGGCCTTGAGAACCTCGGGAGCGTGCAGCAGATGCATCAAGCCCAGCGCGCCAAGCGCCAGGAACCACACCACCATGATCGGCCCAAACAGCTTGCCAACCACATGTGTACCGCTGCGCTGGATGAAGAACAGCATCGCCAGGATCAGCACCGTGATCGGAATCACGAAGTGCGAAAGCCCTGGCGCGGCAATCTCCAGGCCCTCCACGGCGGACAGCACCGAAATGGCCGGCGTGATCACCGCGTCGCCGTAGAACATGCACGCGCCGAAGATGCCGAACATCATGATCAGCTTGGCCATGCGCGAACGTGGCGTCGCGGTGCGTAATGCCAGCGCCATCAGCGCCAGAATGCCGCCTTCGCCGTCGTTGTCGGCCCGCATCACGAACAGCACGTACTTCAGCGACACGACGATCACAAAGGCCCAGAACAGCATCGAGATGATGCCGAGCACCGCATCGGGGCTGAACGGGATGCCGTGGTCAGGGCTGAAGCACTCCTTGAGCGAGTACAGGGGACTGGTGCCGATGTCGCCAAAGACAACACCGATCGCGCCGATCACGAGCGCACGGGAGCTCGGGCTTTCGACGTAGTAGTGACTGGTTGTGGATTGAGTCATGGATTTGGGTCTGGTGGACCGGCTCGCGCCCTCCGGGCTGACTTCGGCTAGCCCGGCTGACCGCCGGACATACAAACCTGCCGATGTGCAAAATATGACGCATAAGACGCGTCAAGCTCGGATTCTCTCACGCAAGCGGCTCCGGTCCCCGCTGGGGCGGTATGGCCTTCTCTACCTCTATTGCATTGCACAAACGCGCGCATTCTAGATGAAGTGCCGTAAGACGACCACTGTGGAAGATGCTTGTGTCTGCAACACGACCGCAAGCATGGAAGCGAACGGGGGCATGGTCAAGTCCCGCACGGGCATGGAGGTGGGTTGTCCCACCAAATCGGCGTTGCGGGCAAACGACACGACATACCGAATGCGACACAAGCCATTGCCTGAATTCAAACTCCGAGGTAACGATCCAGCGCGGCTGGCGTGGCAGCCAGCTCGGCGGCCGGCCCCGCCATGGCCACGAGCCCTTTTTCGAGCACGACGACCCGGTCGGCATGCGCCAGGACGGCCCGGAAGTTTCGGTCGACCACGACCGAGGCGATCCCGGTAGCGCGTACCGTGGCGATCACATTCCAGATTTCGTTGACGATCTTCGGCGCCAGCCCTTCGGTGGCTTCGTCAAGAATCAGGCAGTCGGGATTGGTCATCAGCGCGCGGCCGATCGACAGCATCTGCTGCTCGCCGCCAGACAGTTGCTGGCCGCCGTGACCCAGGCGCTCCTTCAGGCGCGGGAACAGGTCCAGCACGCGCGCCTCATCCCAGTCCGTGCGGCCGTTGCACCCGGCGCGCGCGGCCATCAGCAGGTTCTCGCGCACGTTCAGGTTCGGGAATATCCCCCGCCCTTCGGGCACATAGGCAATGCCAAGCCGGGCCACCTCGTGCGGCCGTGCGCGCGACAAATCACGCCCCGCGACTTGGATCTCGCCTTCGCGCTCGCGCACGTGGCCCAGCAGCGTCCGCAGCAGCGTGCTCTTGCCCATGCCGTTGCGCCCAAGCAGGCCCACCGCCTCGCCGGCGCCAACTGAAAAGTCGATGCCGCGCAGTACGTGGCTAGATCCATACCAGGCGTTGATGCCCGTAGCGTCGATGATGGCGGCGCGGCTCATGCGGCTTCCTCTTCGCCCAGGTAGGCGAGTTGCACTTCGCGGTTGGCGCGAATGCTGGCCGGGTCGCCCGAGGCGATCACCGTGCCGTTGACCATCACGGTGATGCGATCGGCCACGGCAAAGACCGCCTCCATATCGTGTTCGACGAGCAGGATCGCGTGCCCTTCCTTCAGGCCGCGCAGCAGGTCGAGCATGCGCTGCGACTCCTCGGCGCCCATGCCAGCCAGCGGCTCGTCCAGCAACAGCGCCACGGGCCCGGTGGCCAGGCACATCGCCACCTCGAGCTGGCGCTTCTGGCCATGCGCGAGTTCGCTGGCAAGGCGTCCGGCAAGCTGCGCCAGCCCTGCCCGCTCGAGCGCCTCGTCGGCCAGCGCCCGGCTTGTGCGGCAGCCTTGTGCCGGTTCCCAGAGCCGCCAGGCGCGTTGCGCACGCGACTGCGCGGCAAGCCGGCAGTTTTCGCGCACGGTCAGCGGCAGGAAGATGTTGTTGCGCTGGTAGCTGCGGCCAATGCCGTGGCGAGCCAGCTTCGGCTGCGCCCAGCCGGTG
The DNA here is from genome assembly GCF_000292345.1 of Cupriavidus sp. BIS7. Classification (GTDB taxonomy): domain Bacteria; phylum Pseudomonadota; class Gammaproteobacteria; order Burkholderiales; family Burkholderiaceae; genus Cupriavidus. The sequence continues at coordinate 21,520 of NZ_ALOU01000041.1, read as the reverse complement.
ACGTCCTGCCCCTGGAGGTGCAGCGTGCCCTCGGTAGGCGGTAGTTCGCCGGAAAGCAGGTTGATCAGCGTCGATTTGCCGGCGCCATTGGTGCCGATCACCGCGTGCACCTCGTGCAGATTCAGTGCCAGATCCACGCTGTTGACGGCCGTCAGCCCGCCAAAGCGCCGCGTCAGGCCCTGTGCATGCAGTACCGGCTCCGAACGGATTGCAGTCATGCGGCCTCCCGGCTGTGCGTGGCCGATTTGGTGGTGACACCGGCCCGCCGTGCGCGGCGCGGCGACCGGTGACGCAGCACCGCAGGCACGCTGACCAGGCCGCGCGGCAGCAACGCCACGGCAACAATGATGAAGCCGCCCATCAGCAACTGCCAGTGCTTGCTCAATGCACCAAACCACTCGGCCAGCAGCACGAACGAGAACGCGCCCAGCACGGCGCCGGCCAGGCTGCCGACACCGCCGAGGATCACCATCAGCATGGCGTTGCCCGACTGGTGCCACGAAGCGATCTCGGGATTCACGAAGCCGAACTGGATCGCGTAGAGATAGCCGGCCAGCCCCGCAAACGCGCCACCGGCGACGAATGCGCCGATCTGGTACCGATAGGTGGCATAGCCGGCCGCACGCATGCGTTGCTCGTTATGGCGGATCCCGACCAGCGCATGGCCGAAGCGCGAGCGCAGCAGCAGCGCCAGCCCCGCCACCGTCAACACCAGCGCCGCGAGCACCAGCCAGTAGAACTGCACGGGTTCGTTGACGGTTACCGGCCGCTCGGAGAACAGACCGAACTCGGGCCGGAAGTAGATATAGGTACCGTCGCTGCCGCCAGCGAGCTTCGTGTCATGGAACACGAAGTACACCATCTGCGCGAAGGCCAGCGTGACCATGATGAAGTAGACGCCGCGCGTGCGCAGCACCAGTGCGCCAACCAACAGCGCCAGCGCCGCAGCCGCGCCCACCGCGCCAAGCAGCAGCAGCCAGCCGTTGCCCGCGCCGCTCTCCGGCGCCAGCATCGCCGTTGCGTAGGCGGCCATCGCGAAATACGCGGCGTGGCCAAGGCTCACCAGCCCGGTATAGCCAATCAGCAACTGCAGCGACAGCGCGAAGATCGCCATGATCATCACCTTGCTGAGCAGCTCGATGTAGTACTTGTGGCTGTCGGCGGTCAGCACCAGCGGCACGGCGCACAGCACGGCCAGCGCCACCAGCCAGCCGGCGGCGGCCACCCAGCCCGGGCGGCGGATGTCCTGCGGTGTTGGCACCTGCGGCATCGAGGAATCGGATTGCATGTTGGGATATCCAGCTCAACCCGCGCGGAACAGCCCTTGCGGCTTCCACAGCAGGATCACGGCCATCAGCAGGTAGACCAGCACGCCAGCCGCATCCTGCCAGAACACCTTGCCAAACGTGTCGACGAAGCCGATCAGCAGCGACGCCACCAGTGCGCCCTTGACCGAACCAATGCCGCCGATCACCACTACTACGAAGCAGATGATCAGCACCTGGCCGCCCATGCCCGGGTAGACCGACGAGACCGGCGCGGCAATCATACCGGCCAGCACCGCCAGCGCCACGCCAAGCGCGAACACGAAGCGATAGAGCACCGTCACGTTGATGCCGAGCGACTGCACCATCTCGCGGTTCGTGGCACCGGCGCGAATCATCATGCCCACACGCGTGCGGCGGATCACGTAGTACATCGCACCGGCTACCAGCAGGCAAACCGCCGAGATAAACAGGCGATAGACCGGATAGGTCATGTCGTTGCCCACCGGCAGCGCCCAGTCGAGCAGCGGCGGCACGGGCACGCCGTGCACGTCGTCACCAACCAGGATGCTGCGCAGTTCTTCAAAGACCAGGATCAGCCCGTATGTCATCAGCACCTGCTGCAGGTGGTCGCGCTGATACAGGTAGCTGAAGAAGGCCCACTCGAGCACGTAGCCAAACAGCACGGCCAGCACGATGCCCAGCGGCAGCGCGATGAACAGGTTGCCTGTCAGGCTGGCCAGCGTGAACGCCAGATAGGCCCCCAGCATGTAGAAGCTGCCATGGGCGAGATTGATCACGCCCATGATGCCGAAGATCAGCGTCAGGCCGCTGGCCACCAGGAACAGCAGCAGCCCGTACTGCACGCTGTTCAGGCACTGGATCAGGAAGGAGACGACGTCCATCGCGCGTGCCTATCCCCGATCCATTACAGACGGCAGCCGCGCGCCGGATCGGCCAGCGCCTTCACGGCGACGCTGCTGACCTTGTTCTCGTGGCCATCTACCTTGCGCAGATAGAAATCCTGCACCGGGTTGTGCGCCTTCGACAGCGTGAACGTGCCACGCGGGCTGTCGACCTTCGCGGCCTCCATGGCCTTGATGACCTCGGGCTTGCGCGACATGTCGCCCTTGACCGCATTGGCGCCAGCGGCCAGCAGTTGCGCGGCATCGTAGCCCTGCACGGCATAGACGTCAGGCTGCAGCTTGTAGGTCTTGGCGTAGTCAAGCCGGAAGCTCTTGTCACGCGGGCTGGCCAGGCCGTCGGCATAGTGCAGCGTGGTTTCCAGACCCTGCGCCGAGACGCCCTGCGCTTCGAGCGTGCCGTCGGTCAGGAAGCCCGATGCGTACAGCGGAATCTTGTCCTTGAGGCCCGCTGCCTGCCAGTCCTTGACAAACTTGACCGCGCCGCCACCGGCGAAGAACACGAACACGGCGTCAGGCTTGATCGACGCCACTTCGGTAATCAGCGCCTGGAACTCGACGTTCGGGAACGGCAGGCTCAGCTCCTTGACGACTTTGCCGCCCTTGGCCTCGAAGGCCTCCTTGAAGCCCTTGACCGACTGCTCGCCCGCCGCGTATTTCCACGTCAGCGTGACCACCTTCTTCAGGCCGCGGTCGGCCAGCACATGGCCCATTGCATAGCCGGGCTGCCAGTTCGAGAACGACGAACGGAAGATGTTCGGCCCGCACAGCGGCCCCGTGGCTTCGTCCACACCGGCATTGGGGATGATCAGCAGCGTGTTGTTTTCCTTGGCCACCTTGACGATGCCCATCTGCACGCCCGAGTGCACCGTGCCGACCACCACGTCGACCTGGTCGCGCCGGATCAGCTTGGTTGCGTTCTCGGGCGCCTTTGCCGGATCGGACTCGTCATCGACCTTGAAGTATTCGACGTCGCGCCCGCCGAGCTTGCCGCCCTGCTCCTGCACGTACATCCGGAATCCGTTCTCGATGGCCGTGCCCAGCGCCGCGAAGGTGCCCGTGTACGGCAGCATGAAGCCAACCTTGATCTTGCCGGATGTAGCGGGCGCCGACTGGGCCAGTGCCACAGAGCCTGTGGCGAGCAGCGTGGCGACAGCAAGACAGGCTGGCAGCAGCCTGCGCGATGCATTGCGATGCATGGGGGTCTCCTCCCTGGTGGTCTGAAGCCGATGGCCCGTCGTACGGCAGGTTTTTTGCTTTTTCTGCCGTCGGTGCCAATTATTTTATATTTGAAGTATGTGTGTTTATAAACGCGACGGTCTCCGCCGTCAATGCGTCCGCCTGATCCCGATGCGGCGAGTGTCCACAGCGCGCGAGTTTAAGTAGCACGGTCTGCGTGGCATATCGATGGATACCCTCGATCTGGGCCATCGTGCCGTACTCGTCGTCCTCGCCCTGCACCGCCAGCACCGGGCAGCGGATATCGGCCAGCAGCGGGCGCAGGTCGAACTGGCGGAAATCCGGGTTGAGCCAGATATCGTTCCAGCCCCAGAACGCCGAATCGACGTCCTGGTGATGGCGCGCGAGCCGCGAGCGGAGGTCTGTCTGCAGATAGGTTTCGCGCGTAGTGGCAATGCTGCGCACGGACAGGTCTTCGACGATGATGTGCGGCGCCAGCACCGCCAGGCCGTCGACGGCGTCCGGAAAGCTTGCCCCGTAGATCAGCGCGATCGATCCGCCATCGCTGTGCCCGAGCAGCCAGGGCCTGCCATGGCGCCGGCCCGGCCCGATATCGAGCGCATCGAACAACGCCGGCAGCGCTTCGCGCGCCTGACGGTGCATGAAATCGACACCCCATTTTTCATCATGGGGGCGCGGCGTGGACCGGCCATAGCCATAGCGCGAGAACACGAGCCCACGGAAGTCTCCGGCCTCGCAGAACTGGCGCGGGAAGTCCCGCCACATGCTGATCGAGCCCAACCCCTCGTGCAGGAAGACCACGAGCGGCCGCTCCGTCCGTTCGGGGCGCAGCCACTGGTATTCGATGTCGATCTGCCGCCCGTCGAACGGGATCTGAACGATAGCGCTGCTCATGTCACGACTTCCGTGCGGCTTCCTCGCGCTGGCGCAGTCGGAAGCGTTGGATCTTGCCTGTGGCGGTCTTGGGCAGTTCGTCGACACATTCGATCTGCCGCGGGTACTTGTACGGCGCAAGCTTCGTCTTCACGAATGCCTGCAGCTCGGCCGCCATGCCATCGTGCCACTGCTGGCCCGGCCGCAGCACCACGAACGCCTTCGGCTTGATCAGATCGTCCGCATCGGCCACGCCGATCACCGCGGCCTCCAGCACCGAAGGATGCTGCGCCAGTGCGGCCTCCACTTCGAACGGCGACACATAGATGCCGCCCACCTTGAGCATGTCGTCGCTGCGGCCCGCATAGGTGAAGTAGCCGTCGGCATCGCACACGTACTTGTCGCCGCTGCGCGTCCAGGCGCCGACAAACGTGTCGCGGCTCTTTTCGCGATTGCACCAGTACATCAGCGCGGCCGACGGACCCTTGATGTAGAGATCGCCAACCTCTCCGGGCGCGCACGGCTCGCCGTTCTCGTCGAGCAGCTTCAGTTCGTAGCCCGGCACCGGCCTGCCCGTGGTGCCATAACGGACTTCGCCGGGACGGTTGGACAGGAAGATATGGAGCATCTCGGTGGAGCCGATGCCATCGAGAATGTCGCAACCAAAATGCGCGAAGAACCTGTCGCCGATATCCTGCGGAAGCGCCTCGCCGGCCGACGTGCAGACGCGCATTGCCACGTCGGCGCGCGGTGGCAGGTCCGGCGAGGCCAGCATGCCGGCAAACAGCGTCGGCACCCCGCAGAACACGGTGGGACGGTGGGTGGTGAGCCGCCTGAACACGGCCTGCGGCGTGGGCCGCTCGGCCATCAGGACCGTGGTGGCGCCCACCGACAGCGGGAACGTCAGCGCATTGCCAAGTCCGTAGGCAAAGAACAGCTTCGCTGCCGAGAACACGACATCGCCCTCGCGAATGCCAAGCACGCGGCGCGCGTAGAGGTCGGCGGTATGGAACAGGTTGCCGTGCGTGTGCACCGTGCCTTTCGGGCGGCCCGTGGAGCCTGACGAGTACAGCCAGAACGCCATGTCGTCAGGGCCCGTTGCCGCAGCCTGCGCCTGCGGGGCAGCGCCAGCAGCCATGGCGGCAACGGAGGTGACGGAACTGTCCGCCGAACCCTCCACCGACGGCTCAACATACGGCGCGGCAGTGATCACGTCCGGCGTGACGCCAGCCTTGTCGATCGCGGCCCGCATCATGGGCAATAACGCTGCCGACACCACAACCGCGCGTGCGCCGCTGTGCTCGAGCATGTACGCGTAGTCGTCCGCCGTCAGCAGCGTATTGACGGCCACGGGCACCACGCCGGCCAGCAGGCAACCAAGGAATACGGTGGGAAAGTCGATCGTGTCGAGCGCGCACAGCAGCACGCGCTCCTCGCGCCGGAAGCCAGCCTGCTCCAGCGCGCCCGCAAACCGGCGGCAGCGCGCGTCCAGTTCGGCAAAGCTGGCGGCGCCGCCATCGTCGATATAAGCGATCTTGGCGCCGCGGCCTGCGGCCAGGTTGCGCGAAAGCAGGTCCTCGGCCGCGTTGTAGCGCGCCGGCAGCGTGGCAATTTCCGATTCGGCGTGGGATTCGGAAGATGCGTTGGCATTGGCATTGGCCGGGCGCGCGAATCCTGCAGCGCTGTCGGCCTGGACGGCGCTCGATATCGGGGGCGTCATGTCTCCACTCCTCTGGCCACCCGCCCTTATCGAAAACACTGCGCGCGGTATGGCTTCCTGCAGGTTTGTCTTCTTGTACCGACAGCCATGTGTGGCCGGCGACGATGTGTGATGCATTTTATTGCATATCGACTATTATGCAAGCAAGGGTATGCACTATATAGCCGCAGGGTCGCCGGTTCGCCACGCAGTTTCCTGCACGTATAATGCCGCCGCCACATGCCTCCACACGTCGCCACAGATTGTGGATGCCAACCGCCTTTACCCATGCGCCGCGACCCCGATTCGCTTATGACCGCCGATGGACGCCCGGACAGCCGCACTGCCGGCGAGCGGGACCCCTATCTCACCCATCTGGGCGAGCGCATCCGTTCGTTGCGCGCGGCGCGCGGCATGTCGCGCAAGGACCTTGCGCGTGGTGCTGACGTATCGGAACGCTATCTCGCCAATCTCGAAACCGGCACGGGCAATGCATCGGTATTGCTGCTGCGGCAGGTGGCCGGCGCGCTGGACGTGCCGCTGCCGGTGGTACTGGCGGAAGTGGACGGCCATGTCGACGCCGGTGGCCACACCAGCCCTCGCGCCACCGAATTTTCGCAACTGGTGCAGTGGCTGGCCCAACTGCCGGCCAGCGACCTGGCCCGCGTGCGCGAGGCCGCGCGCCACGCGCTGTCTCCAGCGGAATCGCGCGATGCGCGCCATCGCCGTATCGCGCTGATCGGCCTGCGGGGCGCCGGCAAATCGACGCTCGGCCGCGCACTGGCCGCTTCCGAAGGCATGCCGTTCGTCGAACTGAACGTCGCCATCGAGCAGGAAGCGGGCGCCAGCCTGTCCGAGATCCATTCGCTGTACGGCCAGGCCGCCTATCGCCGCTATGAAATGCGTGCGCTGGAGCGCGTGCTGCGCGATAACGACACCATGGTGCTGGCCACGCCCGGCAGCCTGGTGTCGGAACCGGCCACCTTCAACCTGCTGCTATCGCGCTGCTTCACCATCTGGGTGCGCACCTCGCCCGAGGAGCACATGGCGCGCGTCGTTGCCCAGGGCGACATGCGGCCGATGGAAGGCAACCGCGAGGCCATGACCGACCTGCGCCGCATCCTGCAGGCCCGCACGCCACTCTATTCACGCGCCGACGTGTCGATCGACACCAGCGGCCAGGACGCGGCCACGTCGCTGCGGATGCTGCAAACGCAGCTTGGCCGCACCCAGGCCTGACGACCCCGGCAACTCTCCGTCACATTTTTTCGTCGCAAACCCGCTTGCACGGCTTTGAGCCGCCCCGCGCATTGGCCTTGCATTGCTCGATTTGATGCACTATATTTCATGTCAAACGATACGGCACTATAGTGCATCAAGGAGACAGCCCCCATGCCGGATACCGCCGCCCCCATCGCATCCAACACCCCCGTCACGTTCGAGCGCCACCCGGACCAATACCGCCACTGGCAACTGACATTCGACGGCCCCGTCGCCACGCTGGCGATGAACGTCGACGAGGAAGGCGGCCTGCGGCCCGGGTACGCGCTGAAGCTGAATTCGTATGACCTCGGCGTCGATATCGAACTGCATGACGCGCTGCAGCGCATCCGCTTCGAGCATCCTGAAGTCCGCACCGTGGTGATGACGAGCACCAAAGACCGCATCTTCTGCTCGGGCGCCAATATTTTCATGCTCGGCAAATCCAGCCACGCGTGGAAGGTCAACTTCTGCAAATTCACCAACGAAACGCGCAACGGCATCGAGGATGCCAGCCGCCACTCGGGCATCAAGTTCATCGCGGCCTGCAACGGCACCACGGCCGGCGGCGGCTACGAGCTCGCGCTGGCCTGCGACGAGATCGTGCTGGTGGACGACCGCTCGTCGGCCGTGAGCCTGCCCGAAGTGCCGCTGCTCGGCGTGCTGCCCGGCACCGGCGGCCTGACCCGCGTGACCGACAAGCGTCACGTGCGCCGCGACCATGCCGACATCTTCTGCCTGACAACCGAGGGCGTGCGCGGCCAGCGGGCCAAGGACTGGAAGCTGGTCGATGAGGTCGTCAAGCCGGCGCGCTTTGCCGATTACGTGCAAGAACGCGCCCGCGCACTTGCCGCGCAGAGCGACCGCCCTGCCGATGCCCAGGGCGTCACGCTGACACCGCTGGCGCGCACCGTAGCCGCCGATGGCTATCGCTATGAGACCGTGCGCGTGGAGATCGACCATGAGGCACGTCACGCAACGATCACCGTATCGGCACCGGACGGCGACCAGCCCCGGGACCTCGCGGGCATCCTGGCGGCCGGCGCGCAGTGGTGGCCACTCAAGATGGCACGCGAACTGGACGACGCAATCCTGACGCTGCGCACGAACCATCTCGATATCGGCATGTGGATCCTCAAGACCACGGGCGACGCTGCGCAGGTGCTGGCAGCCGACGCACTGATGGATGCCCACGCCGGCCACTGGTTCGTGCGCGAAACCATCGGCATGCTGCGCCGCACGCTGGCGCGGCTCGACGTATCGTCGCGCAGCCTGTTCGCGCTCGTGGAGCCGGGCTCTTGCTTCGCAGGCACCCTGCTTGAACTGGTACTGGCCGCCGACCGCACCTACATGCTGCAGTTGCCCGACACGCCTGACGAAGCACCGCACATCCATGCCAATGCCGCCAACTTCGGCCGCTACCCGATGCCCAATGGCCTGACCCGGCTGGCCGCGCGCTTCTACGAAGACGCCGACGCGATTGCCGCCGTGCGCGAGCAGGCCGGCAAGCCGCTCGACGGCCCGGCCGCCGAGGCACTTGGCCTGATCACCGCAGCGCCCGACGATATCGACTGGGAAGACGAGATCCGCATCGCGATCGAAGAACGCGCGAGCCTGTCGCCCGATGCGTTGACCGGACTGGAAGCCAACCTGCGTTTCGGCGGTCACGAAACGATGGAAACGCGCATCTTCGGGCGCCTGACGGCGTGGCAAAACTGGATCTTCAACCGGCCCAACGCGGTCGGCGAACACGGTGCGCTCAAGGTATTCGGCACCGGCAACAAGGCACGCTTCGACTGGGATCGGGTCTGACGACTGTCAGACAACCGTCCGATCTGACGGCAACTATAAAAGGAGACCCGCAATGAGCATCGACTACAGCCAGAAGATTCCGAACAATGTGAACCTTTCCGAGGACCGCGCGCTACAGCGTGCGCTCGAGCACTGGCAGCCGGCGTTCCTGGACTGGTGGCGCGACATGGGCCCGGACGGATCGCACAACTTCGATGTCTACCTGCGTACCGCGGTCTCCGTCGACCCGTCAGGATGGGCGCACTTCGAGCACGTGAAGATGCCCGACTACCGCTGGGGCATCTTCCTGCAGCCGGCCGATCCGGAGCGCCGGATTCACTTCGGCGAGCACAAGGGCGAAGCGGCCTGGCAGGACGTGCCCGGCGAGCACCGCGCCAACCTGCGCCGCATCATCGTCACGCAGGGCGACACGGAACCGGCGTCGGTGGAGCAGCAGCGCCATCTGGGCCTGACCGCGCCGTCGCTCTACGACCTGCGCAACCTGTTCCAGGTGAACGTGGAAGAAGGCCGCCACCTGTGGGCCATGGTCTATCTGCTGCACCGCTACTTCGGCCGCGACGGCCGCGAGGAAGCCGAGGCGCTGCTGGGCCGCCGCTCGGGTGACGAGGACAACCCGCGCATCCTGGGCGCGTTCAACGAGCGCACGCCGGACTGGCTGTCGTTCTTCATGTTTACGTACTTCACCGACCGCGACGGCAAGTTCCAGCTCTGCGCGCTGGCCGAATCCGGCTTCGACCCGCTGGCACGCACCACGCGGTTCATGCTGACCGAAGAAGCCCATCACATGTTCGTGGGTGAATCCGGCGTGTCGCGCGTGATCCAGCGTACCTGCGAGGTCATGCGCGAGCGCGACATCCAGGACCCGGCCGACGTGCGTGCGGCAGGCGTGATCGACCTGGAAACGATCCAGCGTTACCTGAACTTCCACTACAGCGTTACCATCGACCTGTTCGGCGCGGACCAGTCGTCCAACGCCGCCACGTTCTACAGCGCCGGTCTCAAGGGCCGCTTCGAGGAAGGCAAGCGCGATGACGATCATGTGCTCAAGGGCGGCGTGTATCGCATCCTCGACGTCAAGGACGGCAGGCTGACCGAGCGCGAAGTGCCGATGCTCAATGCACTGAATGAGGTGCTGCGCGACGACTACATCAAGGACTCCATGGGCGGCGTGGCGCGCTGGAACAAGGTCATCGAAAAGGCTGGCATCCCGTTCCGCCTGACCGTGCCGCACAAGGCATTCAACCGCAAGATCGGCACCTTCGCCAACGTGCAGGTGTCGCCGACCGGCGAGGTGCTGACGGAAGCCGAGTGGGAGGCCAACAAGGACAAATGGCTGGCCACCGCCGAAGACCGCAAGTTCGTGGCGTCGCTGATGGGCCGCGTGGTGGAGCCGGGCAGGTTCGCCAACTGGATCGCGCCGCCGGCCATCGGCATCAACCGCCAGCCGGTTGATTTCGAGTACGTACGATTCAACTGAAGTTTCAACCGAACACACGCAAAGGCTGACGATCATGGGCGCCGCCGACATCATCAAGCAGCATCTGATCGACCCGGAGATCTGTATTCGCTGCAATACCTGCGAAGACACCTGCCCGATCGATGCGATCACGCACGACGATCGCAACTATGTGGTCAAGGCCGACGTCTGCAATGGCTGCAATGCATGCCTGTCGCCCTGCCCCACCGGCGCGATCGACAACTGGCGCACGATGCTCAAGGGCCAGGCCTACACCATCGAGCAACAGCTCACGTGGGACGAACTGCCGGACGAGGTGCCGCTGCCGGACGCCGCGATCGACGCAGCAGCCGCCGCCGCGCAGCAGGTGATCGAGGAAGCGTCGCAGGGCAGCAAGTCGGCCGCCGTGCAGGAGGTGGAAACCAGCCGTCACACGTCGCCCAAGGCGCCATGGTCGGCCGCGCATCCGTACATCAACCTGCACGGCGTGCGCGAACCCGTGACGGCCACGGTGGCGGGCAACTACCGGCTGACCGCCGAGGACGCGTCAAGCGACATCCATCACATCGTGCTCGACTTCGGCAATCACTTCTTTCCGGTGCTCGAAGGCCAGGCAATCGGTATCGTGCCGCCCGGCACCGACGCATCCGGCAAGCCGCATTACATCCGCATGTACTCGGTGGCCAGCCCGCGCGACGGTGAACGGCCCGGCTACAACAACCTGGCGCTGACCGTGAAGCGCGTGGACAGCGACCACGACGGCAATCCGGTACGCGGTGTGGCCTCGAACTTCCTGTGCGACCTGGCCAAGGGCGATACGGTGCAGGTGGTGGGGCCGTTCGGCAGCACGTTCCTGATGCCGAACCACCGCGAAGCAAGCGTGATGATGATCTGCACCGGCACGGGTTCAGCCCCGATGCGTGCGATGACCGAGCGCATGCGCCGCAACATGGATCACTTCAGCGGCCGCCGCCTGTTGTTCTTTGGCGCGCGCAACCGCCGCGAGCTGCCCTACTTCGGCCCGCTACTTAAACTGCCCAAGGATTTTCTCGATATCCATTTCGCATTCTCGCGCGACGCCGACGTGCCGCGCCGCTATGTGCAGGATGCGATCCGCGAGGCGCCTGCCCAGGTCACCGCGCTACTGACGGACCCCCACGGCCATGTCTACATTTGCGGCCTGAAGGGCATGGAGGAAGGCGTACTCGCCGCGTTCGCCGACATCTGCGCCGCTGCAGGCCAATCCTGGCAAGAGATCGAGACCCGCCTGCGCGCCGAGGGACGCCTGCATATTGAAACGTACTAGCCACACGAGCCACTGCGAATTGCGGCTTCCCATCTGAAACCTGGCGCCTATAATGTTTCTCAAGAAACAGGAGCATAGGCGATGCAACCTGGACAGATTTCGCCGCCGGAGCCCGGGGGCAGCCCCGACCCCGGCGTGACGCTCACCAAGGCCGTCATGCGCGCGGCCAGTTTTCTCGGCATCAGCCAGGCAATCGTGGCCAGCGTGCTGGGGATCAGTACTGCGTCTGTCTCGCGCATGGCTTCAGGCGGCTACGTGCTTGATGCGCACCGCAAGGAATGGGAGTTCGCGGTCCTGTTCGTGCGCCTGTTCCGCTCGCTCGACGCCATCCTCGGTCACGAGGAACAGGCGCGGCTCTGGCTGACCCACGACAATCTTGCGCTGGGCGGCAAGCCTCTGGATCTGATTCGCACAACCGAGGGAATCGTACGTGTCGTTCACTATCTGGACGCCACCCGCGGTCGCGTCTGAGCGCAAGCCATTTGCGCTGAAGCTCTGGCGGGCTGTCGAGGCGCAGCACGTGGTATCGACCATGCCTCTGGTCGACACGCTAGAGGAACAAGCCGTGCTGGAAGCGGTGATCGATGCCGGCAAGCCTGTCGTTCCCGTCGACGCGCGCCACTTGCACTACCTGATCTTTACGCCCTTTCGTTATCCGCCCTCCCAGTGGGGCTCGCGTTTCCGTGGCCCGCAGGACCCAGGCGTGTTCTACGGCGCGGAATCAATACGCACCGCCTGCGCCGAACTTGGCTACTGGCGCTGGCAGTTCCTGCTGGACAGCCCGGCGCTGCCACGCATTGACGCGCGTGCGCAGACGCTGTTCCAGGTCAGTGTGAAGACCAACGGCGTAGCGTTGGACGCGTCGCCTTTCGCCGACGACGCCACACGTTGGGCGGACCCCAACGACCATAACCCATGCCAGGCATTCGGCCTGACGGCTCGCGAAGCCGGCATCGGCATGATCCGCTACACCTCGGTGCGCGACCCCATCCACGGCGCCTGCGCCGCCATCCTGACCCCACGAGCCTTCGACACACCCGAACCTCTCGTCACCACCACATGGATGCTGACGGTGAGACGCGAACGCGTGATCTGGCAACGCGACGACCTGCAGCAGCGCGAAAGCTTCGAGTTCGAAGGCGCCTGGTGGGAAGCGCTACGGCAGCGCACAAGCGAAAACCAGAAATCCCCCTGAACGAGCGCAGCGCGCAACGATCCAATAGCTGTGACGACTCGATCTGAGACGGCTCGAAAAATACCGAGAGTTTTCTGTTGCAATGCGCAATCAACTCTCCTATAATCACAGCTTCGACGGACGCGGGGTGGAGCAGTCTGGCAGCTCGTCGGGCTCATAACCCGAAGGTCGCAGGTTCAAATCCTGCCCCCGCAACCAATCAAATCCGTCGCACAGCAAACCCGCCAATCGGCGGGTTTTTTGTTTGCTGCTGCAGCCCTGTGCGATACGCGACATGCGGCGACATGCGGCGACATGCGAAACAGAGTCGAAACTGGGACGCAACAGAGGCGCCCCGGCGCGGTGATACACTTGGCGCCATTCCTCCCGGACGCTCCCCTCATGAAATTCTGCTCGAACTGTGGCCACGCGGTAGTGCTGCGCGTGCCTGAAGGCGATAACCGCCCGCGCAGCGTATGCGACGGCTGCGGCACCATCCACTACGTGAATCCGCGCAACGTCGTTGGCACAATCCCCGTCTGGGAAGACAAGATCCTGCTTTGCAAACGCGCCATCGAGCCGCGCTATGGCTTCTGGACGCTGCCGGCCGGGTTCATGGAGATTGGCGAAACCACCGCCCAGGCCGCTTCGCGCGAGACCCTGGAAGAAGCCGGCGCACGCGTGGAAGTGGGCGAACTGTTCTCGCTGCTGAACGTGCCCCACGTGCACCAGGTGCACCTGTTCTATCTGGCAAAGCTGCAGGACCTTGATGTAGCCCCTGGCGAGGAGAGCCTTGAGGTCAAACTTGTGGACGAAGCCGACGTACCCTGGGACGACCTGGCGTTTCCAACCGTTATCCATACGCTGCGCTGCTTCTTTGCCGACCGCGCCGCCGGCCGGATCGCAGACGGCAGCTTCCGGCTGCACACGCTCGATATCGACAAGCCGATGCGCCCGCTGACGAGCCGCGCAACGGTCACGCCATAAGGCGCGCAATCCACGCAAAGCCCGCGCCACAGAATGATCATCTGGCTGGACCCGCAAGACCCGTTTCCGCCGGTCGAACGTGCGCTCGGCCCGGCCAGTGACGCGCCGGGACTGCTTGCGGCCAGCCGCGACCTCACTCCGCAGCGCCTGATGCTGGCGTATCGCCAGGGCATCTTCCCCTGGTATTCGGAAGGGCAGCCGGTGCTCTGGTGGAGCACAGACCCACGGATGGTGCTTGCCCCGCAAGCGCTGAAGGTATCGGTCTCGCTGCGCAAGACCCTGCGCCGCGTCCTGCGTGATCCCGAATGGGAAATCCGCGTCGACGACGACTTCATCGCCGTCATGCGTGCGTGCGCAATGACGCCGCGGGACGGCCAGCTTGGCACGTGGATCACCGATGACATCATTGCCGCCTACGGCAGCCTGCATAGCGGCGGGCTGGCCCATTCGGTAGAGACCTGGCACCGAGGCAAGCGCGTCGGCGGACTCTACGGCGTGGCCCTGGGTCGCATGTTCTATGGTGAGTCGATGTTCGCGCATCACACCGATGCCTCCAAGATCGCGCTTGCCGCGCTTTGCGCGTTCCTGGACCGCAACGGCGTGGCCATGATCGACTGCCAGCAGGAAACCGACCACCTGGCATCGCTTGGCGCCCAACCAATTGCTCGCGCCGAGTTCATCGCGCATGTCCGGACAGCGACCGCAGAGCCGGACATCGTGCCCTGGCACTTCGACAAGTCAGAGCTTGCGCGCTGGACATCACCCGTGAGCGCGGAAGCCTGACGGCTCTGGCTACGCGCGACGGGCCCGTCAGCATCAATTGCCAACTTTGCCGTCAAGGCGGCCAACCCGCTGACCCATACCGTCCAGTCGTTGCTCGATCCGGTCCAGGCGCTTGTCGACCTGATCGAGACGCCCGGTGAGCCGTTTGTCCATCTCGACAATTGCGACTGCAAGCGGGCTCACCGACGATGTAATTTTTTCCTGAAGCGGGCTCACCGACGCCGTGATTTTTTCCTGCATGGCTGCATTCTGATAGCCCATTACCGCGATCAGCATCGCACCGCCTGCCGCTATCGCTGCGATCAGGGCCGCTATGTCCCCAATCCTGGATGCCCGCGGCAGGGAGAGACCCGTGCGCCACGCGCCCGCGGATCCGTGCTCTGCCGACTCCGTTCGAATAGCCATGGATGTCATCTCGTACCTCCTTCTGTGTCAGATGACTCACATGCTAGGCGCGCGCCCTCCTCCACACCATGCGAAGAATCTCAAAATGCTGTTGCGCGCTCCCGCCGGCCATCGGTGGCTTTGGCAGACGCGCGCCGGGTCGCTCTGATAGACTGCCAGACAAGCCCCGCCCAACTCCGACGTCATGAGCAAGCTGAAGGAACTCCCGCTCTCCGCGCTGCAGTTTTATGCGACGGCACCCTACGCTTGCAGCTATCTGGAAGGCCGCATGGCGCGCTCACAGGTTGCCACGCCGGCGCACCTGATCAATGCCGACGTCTACTCGCGGCTCGTGCGGGCGGGTTTTCGGCGCAGCGGCATCTTCACCTACCGCCCCTATTGCGACGAATGCCGCGCATGTACGCCATGCCGGGTGCTGGTGGACCAGTTCCAGCCGGACCGCAGCCAGCGCCGCGCCTGGCGCGAGCACCGGGACCTGCAGGCCCTGGTGGCACCGCTCACGTACGTCGAGGAACACTACGCGCTGTACCTGCTTTACCAGTCGATGCGCCACGCCGGCGGCGGCATGGACCAGGACAGCCGCGACCAGTACGAGCAATTCCTGCTGCAGAGCCGCGTGAATTCGCGCCTGGTGGAATTCCGCGAACCGCCCGGGTCGCCCGAGGCGGGACGGCTGCGCATGGTCAGCATGATCGACGTGCTCGACGACGGCCTGTCGTCCGTCTACACGTTCTACGATCCGCTTATCACGGGCGCCAGCTACGGCACCTACAACATCCTCTGGCAGATCAACCAGACGCGGGAGCTTGGGCTGCCGCACCTGTATCTCGGGTACTGGATTGCAGACAGCCGCAAGATGGCCTACAAGGCACGCTTCCAGCCATTGCAGGTGCTCACCGGCAACCAGTGGCACGCGTTCGAAGGCACGCCGGACGCCCCTGAACAACCGCCCCCTGGCCCGGCCCTGGAGTAGAAGCACGGGCCGGAGGCGCTACAATGCCGCCTTGGTTCCGACTCCTCGCCGGCCCCGGCCGCGCCCCACCCTCGTGCTCAACGCGCTTTATCCACTGCTGCGCCCCGCCCTGTTTTCCATGGATGCGGAGGACGCCCACCATTTCACGCTCAACAACCTGATGCGCGCACGGCGCATCGGCCTGGCCGGATGCATCGGCAATAGCATCGCTGACGACCCGCGCACGGTCATGGGCATCCGGTTTCCGAATCCGGTCGGCCTGGCGGCCGGCTTGGACAAGGACGGCGCTTATATTGACGGTCTGGCGGCATTCGGCTTCGGCTTTATTGAAGTCGGCACGGTCACGCCGCGCGCCCAGCCGGGCAATCCGCGCCCGCGCATGTTCCGCCTGCCGCAGGCCGATGCGCTGATCAACCGCATGGGCTTCAACAATGGCGGTGTCGATGCATTCATCCGCAACGTCCAGGCATCGCGCTGGAAGGCCGAGGGTGGCGTGCTGGGGCTCAACATCGGCAAGAACGCCGATACACCCATCGAGCGTGCCGCGGACGATTACCTGTATTGCCTGGAGCGCGTCTATCCGCACGCAAGCTACGTGACGGTGAACATCTCTTCGCCGAATACGAAGAACCTGCGCCAGCTCCAGGGCGCCAGCGAGCTGGACAGCCTGCTTTCCACGCTCAAGGCCGCGCAACAGCGCCTGGCCGACCAGCACAAGCGCTACGTGCCGGTAGCGTTGAAGATTGCGCCCGATCTTGACGACGACCAGGTCCGCAACATTGGTGACGCGCTGGTGCGCCACAAGATCGACGGCGTGATCGCCACCAACACGACGATCTCGCGCGACGCGGTCAAGGGCCTGCCGCATGCGGAGGAAGCCGGGGGCCTGTCTGGCCGTCCGGTGTTCGAAGCATCCACGCGCGTGGTGCGGGCGCTGCGCGAGGTGATTGGCGACGCGCTGCCGATCATCGGCGTGGGCGGCATCTTCAGCGGTGCCGATGCGCGCGCCAAGATCGATGCCGGTGCCGACCTCGTGCAGGTGTACAGCGGCCTGATCTACCGCGGACCAACCCTCGTGCGCGACTGCGCCAGCGCCCTGCGCCGGTAGCGTTTTTGGGGCATGCTGTCGGCCGAAACGATCAAGGAAAGCAACATGGAAAAGATCCGACTCGGCCGCAGCAACCTCGAAGTCTCGCGCATCTGCCTGGGGACGATGACCTTCGGCGAGCAGAACACCGAGGCCGAGGGCCACAGCCAGCTCGACTACGCGTTCTCGCGTGGCATCAATTTCATCGATACGGCCGAGATGTACCCGGTCAAGCCGCGCGCCGAGACGTACGGCAGCACCGAACGCATCATCGGCACCTGGCTGAAGAAACAGCCGCGCGACCGCGTAGTTCTGGCCAGCAAGGTAGCCGGCCCCGCGCGCAATCCGTGGATCCGCAATGGCGGCGACCTGACGCCCGACAGCATTCGCGCCTCCGTCGAGGACTCGCTCAGGCGCCTGCAAACCGACTACCTCGACCTCTACCAGATTCACTGGCCGGCCCGTAACGCGCCGATCTTCGGGCAGAAGCGCTTCAATCCGGCAGCGGAACGGGACTGCGCAACGATCGAGGCCCAGCTCGAAGCGATGGGCGAACTGGTACGCGCCGGCAAGATCCGCTACTTCGGCGTCTCCAATGAAACCCCATGGGGCGTGTCCGAGTTCGTCAACGTGGCCGAGCGCCTTGGCCTACCGCGCATCCCCACGATCCAGAATCCTTACAACCTTGCCAACCGCAGCTTCGAGGACGGCCTCGACGAAACCTGCTTCCGCACCGACGTCAGCCTGCTGGCCTACAGTCCCCTCGGTTTCGGCCAGCTGACCGGCAAGTACCTGAGTGGCGACGCAGGCCACCCCGTCTTCAACCCGAACGTGGTTGGCCGCCTGACTCGCTTTTCCCCTGACTGGAGCCCCCGCTATATGCGCGCCGAGACGATGGCGGCGGCTGCGCGCTACGTGGCCCTGGCACGTGCCCACGGCATGTCTGGCGCCACCCTGGCGCTGGCCTGGTGCTACTCGCGCTGGTTCGTGGCCAGCACGATCGTTGGCGCCACCAGCCTCGAACAGCTCACGGAAAACATCGACGCACTGGACGTCACATTGCCCGACGAGGTGGTGTCAGCCGTTGAGCGCATTCACGCCGAAATCCACAATCCGGCGCAATAATTTGCGGCACGTCTTCCCCGTAGAGGTGTTTTTCAGCAGGATATGGCGCGGTGCGGCATTAAAAGCGAGCCACCGGGGCGGCGAAAATGGTATGCTGCGTGGCTTCGCGCCGTCGCATCCGTTGCGGTCACGCGCCCGCCCGCACCTGCCGCCGGGCGCGCAGCGTCCGTAGCCGGACCGGCCGGGCCGACCTGCGCACCTCCTCGACGGGGTTCGCCGGGGGCCCCGGCCAGGACGGCGTCAAATATTGCGGCTGACCCAAAGCACCAAACCCTCGGGGGAGAACAAGTACATGCTGCGTCTCAAGGCATCCACCAAAACCATCCTCGGCAGCGCGGTCGCGCTGGCTCTGCTCTACGGCGGCGCCGTGCAGGCCCAGACCGTGAAGGTCCTGTCGATCGTGGATCACCCGGCACTCGACGCCATCCGTGACGGCGTGCGTGACGAACTGAAGGCCAACGGCTATGACGCCGACAAGAACCTGAAGTGGGAATACCAGAGCGCCCAGGGCAACACCGGCACGGCCGCCCAGATCGCCCGCAAGTTCGTGGGTGACCAGCCGAACGCCATCGTGGCCATCGCCACGCCGTCCGCCCAGGCCGTGGTGGCAGCCACCAAGACCGTGCCCGTGGTGTACTCGGGCGTGACCGATCCGGTTGCGGCGCAACTGGTCAAGGGCTGGGGCCCGTCGGGCACGAACGTGACCGGCGTGTCGGACAAGCTGCCGCTGGACAAGCAGGTTGCGCTGATCAAGCGCGTGGTGCCGAAGGCCAAGACCGTCGGCATGGTCTACAACCCCGGTGAAGCCAACTCGGTGGTGGTGGTCAAGGAACTGAAGGAACTGCTGGCCAAGGAAGGCCTGACCCTGAAGGAAGCCGCCGCCCCGCGTACGGTGGACATCGGCCCGGCCGCCAAGAGCCTGGTTGGCAAGGTCGACGTGATCTACACGAACACCGACAACAACGTGGTGTCGGCCTATGAATCGCTGGTCAAGGTGGCCAACGAGTCGAAGATCCCGCTGATTGCCGCCGACACCGACAGCGTGAAGCGTGGCGCCATTGCCGCGCTGGGCATCAACTACGGTGACCTGGGCCACCAGACCGGCAAGGTCGTGGTGCGCATCCTGAAGGGCGAAAAGCCGGGCGCAATTGCCTCGCAGACCTCCGACAACCTTGAACTGTTCGTCAACACGGGCGCCGCCGAGAAGCAAGGCGTGACGCTGTCGCCGGACCTGATCAAGGAAGCCAAGACCGTCATCAAGTAAGCCCTCATCAAGCACAGAGGCCGCGCCCCCTACCCGCAGGTGCGCGGCCTTGAGCGCCCCCAGGGCCCTACCCGGGCCAACCGGTCGGGCTAGCAACAGGATTTCCCCATGTCCCTCTTTTCCCTTCTGGGCGCCCTTGAGATCGGCCTGATCTTCAGTCTCGTGGCGCTCGGGGTGCTGATTTCCTTCCGCATCCTCAATTTCCCCGACCTGACCGTCGACGGCAGCTTCCCGCTGGGCGGTGCCGTGGCCGCCACGCTGATCTCCGCCGGGCAAGACCCGTTCCTGGCGACGCTGATCGCGATCGTTGCCGGCGCAATGGCAGGCTTCATCACAGGCTGGCTCAACGTACGCCTCAAGATCATGGATCTGCTGGCCAGTATCCTGATGATGATCGCGCTGTACTCGGTCAACCTGCGCATCATGGGCCGCCCGAACGTGCCGCTGATCACCGAGCCGACGATCTTCACGATCTTGCAGCCGGATTGGATGCCCGACTACGTGCTGCGCCCGGCGTTGCTGTTCGTCGTGGTGGTAATCGCCAAGATCGGCCTTGACTGGTTCTTCTCGTCGCAGCTTGGCCTGGCGATGCGGGCCACGGGTGCCAACCCGCGCATGGCCCGTGCCCAGGGCGTGCCGACGGGCCGCGCAACGCTGGCCGGCATGGCGCTGTCGAACGCACTCGTCGCGCTGGCAGGCGCGCTGTTCGCGCAGACGCAAGGCGGCTCCGACATCTCGATGGGTATCGGCACGATCGTGATCGGCCTGGCTGCGGTGATCATCGGCGAGACGATCATCCCCGCCCGACGCCTGGTCTTCGTGACGCTGGCCGTGGTGGTTGGCGCAATTCTCTATCGCTTCTTCATCGCACTGGCGCTGAACAGCGAATTCATCGGCCTGAAGGCCCAGGACCTGAACCTGGTGACCGCCGCGCTGGTGACGCTGGCGCTGGTACTGCCGGCTACGCGCAAGAAGCTGTTTGCCCGCAAGAACGGAGGTGCCTGAGATGCTGCGCGCTGAAAATCTGAAGCTCACCTTCAACCCGGGCACCCCGATCGAAAACCGCGCGCTGCGCGGCCTGAGCCTGGAAATCCCGGCCGGTCAGTTCGTGGCCGTGATCGGCTCGAATGGCGCCGGCAAGTCGACTTTCCTGAACGCCGTCAGCGGCGACACGATGGTCGACAGCGGTCGCATCATGATCGATGACGCCGACGTCACGCGCAAGCAGGCCTGGGATCGCGCCCATCTGGTGGCGCGTGTGTTCCAGGACCCGATGGCCGGCACCTGCGAGGCGCTGACGATCGAGGAAAACATGGCGCTGGCGATGGCGCGCGGTTCGCGCCGCGGGTTCCGCCCCGCGCTGAACAAGGCATCGCGCGAGTTGTTCCGCGACAAGCTGCGCCTGCTGAATCTCGGCCTCGAGAATCGGCTGACCGACCGCATTGGCCTGCTTTCCGGCGGCCAGCGCCAGGCCGTGAGCCTGCTGATGGCGTCGCTGCAACCGTCGCGCATCCTGCTGCTTGACGAGCATACTGCGGCGCTGGACCCGAAGACGGCCGCATTCGTGCTCGAGTTGACCGCCCGGATCGTGGAAGAAAGCAAGCTCACGACGATGATGGTCACGCACTCGATGCGCCAGGCGCTGGACTACGGCCAGCGCACGGTGATGCTGCACCAGGGGCAGGTCGTCCTCGATGTGTCCGGCAACCAGCGCAAGGGGCTGGACGTGCCCGATCTGCTCAAGATGTTCGAGCAGACGCGTCACGAGCAGCTTGACGATGACGCATTGCTGTTGAGCTAGCGATGGCGTGCGCCCCTCTCCCATTCATGGGAGAGGGGTTGGGGGAGAGGGCATTGAGGTTCTGCTTGCCAACAGTGACAAATTGAACCGCCCCGCCCTCTCCCCCGGCCCCTTGTATGTCGCACAA
>NZ_ALOU01000040.1 GCF_000292345.1 Cupriavidus sp. BIS7 | reverse complement strand
TGAAGCATCACGAAGACCGAAGTCCCCGTGGCGTTCGCCATCAAGCGCCCACACTTATCGGTTGTTTGGTTGTTAAAGAACTTCAACGACCGGCTTTGCCGTCGTTGCGCTGCGTCGCTGACGTTTCGTCATTCGCTGCAGCAGAGAAACGAGATTATGCAGAGCATTCAGCGTTTCGTCAACAGTTTGCAGAAGATTTTTTCTCTGCCGGTCAGCGCTGCAAAGCTCCGCACCACTGACCACTGTTGCCCCGCAACCCTTGTCGCTGCTGCGTTTGCAGCGCGGTTTGTGTTGCGAGGGGGCGAATATTAAGGGAGCCATGCGGGGTTGGCAAGCACTTTGTCATAAAAGTTTTAAAAAACCTTCTATGAGCCTTATTGAGCACTTCGCCGGAGCCGGATCGCCCTTGTATAGAATCGGGACACCGGGCGATCCGCAGCCCTTCATTCAAAGGACGAGCACTTATGACTATTGAAGCGACATGGCTGGCGAACTCTGGCTCAAGCGTATGTGACCTGCGGAACGGCACGGCCAATTGGCAGGCGGACCTTGATGCGCCAGCCGGGAACCCCGCAATTCCCAACCCCCACGACCTCCTGGATTCCGCTCTTGCGGCCTGCACGACACTCACCCTGCAGGTCTACGCGCGCCGAAAGGGCTACGAGCTACAGGAAGTGCGCGTCACGGTCTCTCATGACGAGGCCCCCGGCACCTACAAGCTGATCCGTCACATCGAACTCCGCGGCAACCTGGCGCCGAACGTCCGGGAAGACCTGCTCCGCGTCGCCAACAAGTGCCCGGTTCACAAATCTCTGTCGGCCCAGATCTCGATCGACACGACGCTCGCTGACTGACCCACCGGCGCTTTAACCTCAGACACGGATTCACGCAGTACCAGGTAAATGGATTCCCGGACACTCTTGTGTCCGGCCTTTCCGCCTCCGCCAGCACTTCTGCCGCACTTCTCCTCCATAGTCATCAACCTGACCCACATGCCACGCTAGGTTGTACGCGTGAATGACGCGGTTAGCGATGATCCATTTCGCACCTTTGTCGGGCACGAGCCCGGGCTTTGTTCGCTGCCCCACGCAGCCAGTGTTGCAAACCGTCGCAAACGCCACCCCACTGCTTTGTCTGCAAGGTGCATCGGCTTACCATGAAGCCAAAAAAGAACATTGGCGGTACGAGCAGGGATCGCATCAGGAGCGGGGACATCTTGGCGAATTACATCGAAGAGTATTGCGCGCGCATTCGTCGCAATGGCGCGCGAGGGGTTGCAGACAAGCCTGTCGTGGTCGATCAGGATGGCACCTACACCATGACCTATGTGCCGTTCGAGCACTGGAACGCGAACGCCCGGCTCGTGCTCGTCAGCACCACGCCTGGCCACACGCACGTACGACTTGCTGCAACGGTTACGGAAGAACTGCTGCGCGCCCACTCGCCGGGCCGGACGATCCAGCGGGAGAACAAGCGCCGCGTGGAACTGGGCGGCCGGATGGTGCGCCCGAACCTGATACGCATGCTTGACCATTTCCGGGTACCGGAACTCATTGGGCAACCTCATGCGGCTGCGCTCTGGAACGATGGCTTCGAATCGATCCAGCCGATGGCGCTTCTGCCACATGCGACGACCCGCCGCGGACTCGCTTTCGATGGTCCGCTGGATGAACTGGTCGACGTGCCAATGCTGCGCGAAGTCTTTGCGCGCCAATTTCTCGACCGGCTGGCGCAGTGCCGGGCCGACGCGCTGTACATCGGCCTGGGCCGCACCGCGTGGGCCGGGCTGCGCCATGCCACCGCATCGGGGCTGCTGAACCGGCACCAGTTGCTGGGCATGATGCCCGTGCCGGCCCGCGCCGGCAGCATGGTGCGGTATTTCCTGCGCGAGATTGCCGCCGGAGATCTTTCGCCAAACGATCCGGTCCGTCACCGCATGGCATGGCTGGATGCTGCGCACGAAGAGATGGAAGCCGGTGTGCGGCAAGCGCGCGCCGGTTCGGCGCCGTCCACGCGACCCGATCGCCTGATAGCCTGATCCCTCACCAATGTGATGCACGCCCCACGTTGGTGGGGATCAAGCCGCCTGTCAGACGCCGATATCCCCTCTTGAGGATACTGACCTCCTCGCATTCCCGATTGGCGGCCCCCGTACTCGCGGAGGGCCGCGATTTTTTCTACGCCGTTTGCCTCAGGATCCCGCGAGCAAGGTCGATCTATCTCAAGCACGCATCATCTGAGGAAATTTCCTACAGCATTTGCGGAAGCGTCGCATTACGGACTGCCCGCCGTCTCCCTATACTGCCCCGTCATGTAGAGCCTGTGCCACATGGCGGCATCGGGCCAATCCCGAGGCAGCATGGCATGACAAAAATCCTGATCGTCGACGACCACCCCGCGCTGCGGCTGGCCCTGCGCACACAGCTATCCCAACTGCTGGGCGTAACAAGCCTGCTGGAATCCGACAACGGACAAAGTGCGCTTGACGCCGTCCGGCAACACAAGCCGGATCTGGTTGTGCTGGACCTGGACATCCCCCGCATGAGCGGGCTCGATGCCGTCCCCCGCATGCGCGCCCTTCATCCGGCGATACGGATCCTGGTGCTGTCGGCCCAGGACCCGGTCCCGTTCGCGGCCCGCGCGTTCCAGGCCGGCGCGCAGGGCTTTGTCAGCAAGACCCAGACCATGGACGCCATCGTCCGCTGTGTGGAAAGCGTGCTCGGCGGCTTTACCGTGTTCCCGAGCAGCAACCATCGCGAAAGCCCGCGCGAGAGCCACAAGGTCAGTGATAACGAAGGACTGCGCAAGCTGACCGACAAGGAGGTGGAAATCCTGCGGATGCTGACCCGGGGCATGAGCAACAAGGCCATCGGCAAGACGCTATTTATCAGCAACAAGACGGTAAGCAGCTACAAGGCCCGCATCATGAAGAAGCTTGCTGCGGATTCACTGGTGGAGCTGATCGACTTTGCCCGTCGCTGCCGCCTGATTCCATGACACAAGCAGGTACGCCGTCCGTGCTCACCGCCGACGAATGCAAGGCGTTCGGCCCTGCGCTGGCAAACGCCGCGCGTGACGACCCGGCGGTGTACGACATGCTGCTGGTACGGCTGATCGATGCCAACACCACCGATCTCGCCGAACTTCGGCACGCAGTTGACCGTCGCGACTGGCCCGGCGTACAGCGCAACGTCCACCGCCTGAAGGGCAGCGCGGCGCTGGCAAGGTGCCCAACCCTGGTCGCGGCCGGCAAGTCGATTGAATCGGCCGCCGGCCAGGGCAAGGCCGCCGTCGTGAATGCACTGCTGCCGCGCTATATCGCCATCGTCACCGAGTTCAACGATCAACTACGGGCGATACGGCCCGATCCACCACGTCTGGCACCAGGCACATTCAAGGAATTTGATGAAAGCGTGCATTCGCCACGTGTGCAAGCGGCCAGCGGCGCTGGCACACTGTGAGTCTGTGCCGGCAGCGCCCCCAACGATGTTCGCCGCCGGAGACACCACCAATTCAGGCGGGAGACCTTGTCGTGGGTGATCTGCAGAGCTTGCTCGATGGTCACGGGCTTATGCTCGTGTTCCTCAATGTACTGGCCGAACAGGCCGGGCTGCCGGTACCGGCCTATCCGATGCTGTTCGTGGCCGGCGCGTTGTCGATGCAGCCGAGTGGCCCGTCGATCGGCGCAGTGCTGTTCGCCGTGATATCCGCCTGCCTGATTGCGGACACTGCGTGGTATTTCGCCGGCAAGCGTCTGGGGCAGCCAATGCTGCGAACGATCTGCCGCGTGTCGATCTCGCCGGACACCTGCATCCGCCAGACGCAGTCGCTCTACCTGCGCGTGGGCCCGCGCTCGCTGATTTTTGCCAAGTTGCTGCCGGGCGCCGGTGCACTGTCCACATCCATGGCTGGCATGACGGCCACGCCGTTCACAACCTTCATCTTCTACGACACGCTCGGCGCGCTGGTGTGGGCCGGCGCCGCGCTGGTGGCCGGCATGGTCTTCAGCGATTTCGTCGATACCATCCTGGCCGCATTCAGCGCCTTTGGCCATATCGCCATCATGGTGGTGCTGGGCGCCTTTGTGCTGTTCGTCGCCTGGCGTTTCTGGATGCGCTGGCACATGCTGCGCCGATCGGGCCGGATTCCGCGCATGACGGTCATGGAGCTGGAGCAGCGCCGCGCCGCGGGTAGCAAGCCACTGCTGGTGGTCGATGTGCGCGCCCATGGCGCGGCCCCGATCGAGCGCATCCCCGGCTCGATCGTGATGGAGCTGAAAGGCCCCTTTGACACCCTGTCCGGCCACGACACCGGCACCGATATCGTGGTCTATTGCGCGTGTCCGCACGAGGTGTCCGCCGCCGTACTGGCCGAACGCCTGCGAACGGCCGGCTATCCGAACACCTGGGCACTGGCCGGCGGCTTTGACGAGTGGAAGCGCCTGCAGGGCACCCCGGGCCTGCAGGCCGCCGCCCTCGATGCACCGCAGCAGGCCACCCTCCACTAGGCAGGCATTCGCCGGCACACTTCGCCCTTTCCGTTCCACTGCCGCTTCCTATACTTGGCGCAGACCGTTTGTGCACGGAGGGCGGCATGCCGGGCGAAGACCATGGTTGGGAAGATGAGGCCGCGCGCGTGGCGCACCGCCGCCGCGCGCTCGATATTCCTGTAGTACCGGGCAATAGCGGTCGCAACCGGGCGCTGGCACTTTCTGGCGGCGGCATCCGCAGTGCAACCTTCTGCCTGGGCGTAATGCAGGCGCTGGCCGAAGCTCCAGTGCCGAAGCCAGCCGGGGACGCCGACGGCGCTCCGCCCGCCGTCACGGGTGCTCACTCGTTGCTGGCCCAGTTCGACTACCTTTCCACGGTCAGCGGTGGCGGGTATATCGGATCGTTCTTCACCAGCCTGTTCGTCCCCGGACGCCTGCGCCGTGGCACCAGCCCGCTGCAGGCCGCACAGGATGCCTACCGCACGCTGCAGTACGAACCGCCAGGCCGCATCCGCACCGGGGACTTCTATGGCGATGCGCCGGGCCGGGCAGCAGTGGCCTGGCTGCGCGAGAACGGCCGCTACCTGACCCCCACCGGCGCGGGTGACAACCTCTACGCCGCCGCCGTGATCGTTCGCAACTGGATGGCCATGCAATACGTGATCGGCAGTGCATTGCTGGTACTGCTGGCCGCACTGGCGCTGGGCCTGCACGTGGCAACGGGAACCTGGCTGGGGTTGGGGCAGAGCGAGATGGACCTGCTGCATGACGCGCGCCAGGCCTTCAACGAAGACACACTGGCGATCTGGTGGAGCGCCTATCTGTGGCTACCGGTGGTCTCGGCGCTGTTGTTCGTGCTGCCGCCAGGCATCGCGTTCTGGCTCGTCTATCCGACGTCCGACGACCCCCAGCAGCCGGTGCGTGCGCTGAACGGTGCGGTGCTGCTTGCCGTCGTGATTGGCGCGCTGTTCCTGGCCGCGTCGTTGTGGTTCCAGACGATCGAGCCGAACATGCGGATTGCCTACGCGTGTTTCGTCATCGGCATGGCGGCGTGGCTTGGCGTCGCGGCGTGCATGGTCATGCTGATGCCGGCGCCGCGCACCGTCACCGTGTTCCGCGTGCGCGCCACGCGGGCACTGCGTGGCGCGCTGGGGCTGACAGCGGCGCTGGCCGCCCTGGGCCTGGCGGACACCGCGGCGCGCACCTGCTACCTCTACACGTTCATGGCCCCGCACCCCTGGGCAGCGATTGGTCCGGCCGGCGCACTGGGCGGCCTGGTCTGGCTGGTCCGCTACGGTGCAACGCTGTTTGACAATGGCAAGAAGGGCGCCACGGATTCTGCCTGGCGCACGCTGGCGGCAAGGTTGCCGATGTCCCTGCTCGCGGGCGTGGTGGCTGCGCTGGTCGCAGTGCTGGTCTTCGTACTCTGGTCGTGGATTGTGCTCTGGGTGCGCTGGGACGGCGGCGAACCCGTCGACTGGCACGTCTTTGGCAAGGCCTGGACCACGGCCGCGCTGGTCACGCTGACGCTGCTGGCGCTGTGCATGGCGATCGTGGTGGGGCGATTCGCGGGCTTCCTGAATCTGTCGACACTGCAATCGTTCTATGCTGCCCGGCTGACGCGCGCCTACCTCGGCGCCTCCAACGGCAACCGGTTCAGCACGCCAGCCGCGGACCGCGCGGCGCGTCAGCGATTCAGCGTGGCGGAACCCGCGCCCGACGACGCGCTCAGCCTCAACGACTACTACGATCCCCGCGTGCTCGCCCCGCTGCACCTGATCAATGTCACGCTGAACCAGACGGTGGACCCCGCCGAGCAACTCGTGCAGCGCGACCGCAAAGGCAAGCCGCTCTGCATCGGCCCGGGCCCTGCGCTTGCGCAGCCGGGCAACGCACGGCAACTGCCGGCCGACGTCTACGTGCGCTTCACCGTCGACGGGCAACTCTGCTGCGCGAAGTCACAGGGGGCGGCCGGTATTGCAACCCGGTCCGTTGAAATGGCCCAGGCACGTACCGTGGGCGACTGGATTGCCATCTCTGGCGCGGCGATCTCCACGGGGTTGGGGCGAGCATCCACGCTGGGCACTTCGCTGTTGCTCGGGCTGGCCAATCTGCGGCTCGGCATCTGGTGGCCTTCGACCATGGCCGAAGGCGGGTCATGTGCAACCGGCGCGGGTACGCAACGTCCCGACATGGAGCGGCGCCTGCACCCGGCGCTTGGCATGATCACGGGGCTGTTCCGCACGCAGTATTACCTTGGCTGCGAGCTTGCCGCACGCTTCCACGGCACGCGCCGCCGCTGGCAATATCTTTCCGACGGCGGCCATTTCGAAAACACCGCCGTCTACGAGCTGCTGCGCCCGGAGCGCCGCGTCGGACTGATCGTCGTATGCGATTGCGGTTGCGACGGCGACTACCGCTTCGGCGATCTGGCCAATCTGATCCGGCTGGCCCGTATCGATTTCGGCCTGGAAATCGTTGTGGACCACGCGGCAGCGAGCGACCCCGCTCTCGGCACCGTCTTCGGCACTCCAGATGACTTCGCGGCGGACGCACCTCCCGAGGCGCAAGACAAGGTTGCCATCCTGCTCAACGTGCACGTCGCGGGCCAGGCCGGTGCCCCTGACGGCGCGCCTGTCACGCGCATCGTGCTGATCAAGCCGCGCCTGACGCCATCGGCCCCTGCCGATGTACGGCAGTACGGCGCGTTGCATCCAAGCTTCCCGCAGGAGGGCACCGCCGACCAGTTTTTCGACGAAGCACAGTGGGAAAGCTACCGCGCGCTTGGCGTAGCCATCGGGCGCCGCATCGCCGGCGGCGCTGTCGCGCAGCGATTGTTCGGCTAGGCATTCGGCTAGGCATTCGGATAGCACGGGCGGTGTCCCCACGGCCGTCATGGCTACTTGGCGGCCGTCAGCACGATCGGGCCGCTGTGACTACCATAGCCCGTCCCTGAATCGAATCTCGCGCGGCGCATGCCGCGCGTAGCACGCAATGATCCCCTATTCCCTGCTAGACCTGTCCCCCATCGCGGAAGGCAGCGATGCGGCCCAGGCCATGCGCAACACGCTGGGCCTGGCGCAGCACGCGGAACGTCTTGGCTATCGCCGCTTCTGGCTGGCCGAACATCACAACATGCCGGGCATTGCCAGCGCGGCCACGGCCGTGCTGATCAGCTACGTTGCCAACGGTACATCGACGATCCGGGTTGGCTCGGGCGGCATCATGCTGCCAAACCACTCGCCGCTGGTGGTGGCGGAACAGTTCGGCACGCTGGCATCGCTTTACCCCGGTCGCATCGATCTGGGCCTGGGCCGCGCCCCGGGCACCGACCAGCCCACCGCGCGCGCACTGCGCCGTCATCTTGGCGCCGACACCGCCGACTCGTTCCCGCAGGATGTGGCAGAACTGCAGGCCTATTTCGAGGATGCCCGCCCGGGCCAGCGCGTGCGGGCCGTGCCCGGCGCCGGCCTCAAGGTGCCGCTGTGGCTGCTTGGATCGAGCCTGTTCAGCGCGCAGCTTGCCGCGTCGATGGGCTTGCCGTTTGCCTTTGCATCGCACTTCGCACCAGGATTCATGCGACAGGCGGTTGACCTGTATCGCCGCACGTTCCGGCCGTCGGAGCAGCTCGATCGGCCGCATGTGATGCTCGGACTCAATGTATTCGCCGCGGAGACCGACGCCGAGGCGCGCAGGCTGTTCAGCTCGCTGCAGCAGCAATTCCTTGCACTGGTGCGCGGCACGCCCGGACAACTCAAGCCGCCGGTCGACGATATCGAGCGCCTGTGGGATGCAAGCGAAGCCGAACACATCCGCCGTTCGCTGGCCTGCTCGGTGGTGGGTGACCCCGGTACAGTGCACGCAGGCATCCAGCGCTTTGTCGATGACCTGCGTCCAGACGAACTGATGCTGACGGGCCAGATCCACGATCACGACGCCAGGTTGAGATCGTTCACGATCGCCGCCGATACCATGCGCGCACTGCGGCCGGCATCGACGCAGCACGTTTGAGGCGGGGTCAGCTTCCCCACTGGCAGTGTCGAGGTGACCTTCGGCCCGAAGGGCGCCGCGTTGCTGACCATTGCGGCATCGGTTCCACGCTGGCGCGGCGCGCCGTCTGCGAGGAGAATGCGTTATCCACCGCGCCGCGCGCGTCCCGATGCCGAGGAGCCATGACATTTACGTTTGTCGATTCTGATCCGGCCGAAACCGATCCGCTGCAGGGCGAGCTTGCCCTGCTGGACCACGCGGCCAATGCCGGCCCGGTGGCACAGCTATGGGAGGCGCCGCTGTCGCTGGTGATTCCGCGCAGCTACCTGCGGCAGCCCGGCATCGAGACGGCGCGCGCCGCGTTTGCCGCGAAGGGCTGCCCGGTCTGGCTGCGCATGTCCGGCGGCGGCCTGGTGCCGCAGGGCCCGGGCATCCTTAATGTCAGTCTGGCCTATGCCGTACCCAGGGGCGTTGCCACGTGGATGGAACCGGTCTACCTGCACCTGTGCGAAGTGATTGCCGCGGGGTTGCGCCAGATCGGCGTGGAAACGCACTGGCAATCCGTGGATGGATCGTTCTGCGATGGCCGCTACAACCTGGCCTGGGGCCCCTGCGACCACGCACGCAAGATCGCGGGTACCGCGCAGTACTGGCGCCGCGCGCCAAACGCGGTGCAGACACCAGACGGGCAGCGGCACCTGGTGCTGGCCCATGCGATCCTGCTCGTCGATGCCGACCCCGTCGAGATCAATGCGCGAGCCAACGCGTTCGAATCCGCCATCGGCACCGGGCGCCACTACGATCCGGCCAAGGTGGTCAACGTGCGCGAAGCGGCGGGAATGGACGATGCATCCGGGCTCACGCAGACCGTAAGCGCGGCGATCCGGGATGCCATCTCGCGCTCGACCGCGCCGGGTCAGTAAGTTCCTACTTTTCCGGCGAGAACCGGATGTCGCCATACCAGGCCCGTGCCGTAGCGCCCGTGTTGTCGGTATCGGTAAGGATGCCGTAGCCGGTCAGCTTGCCGGGCTTTTCGTGGAAGACTTTCTCGAAATCGGCAACCACATTGCGGCGCAGGTTCTCCCATTTGCCGACTTCGCTGCCAACCACGATCATCTGCACGCGGCTGGTATGTGGATTCTCGATGACGGTGCCCGGCGGGGCACTGTTGGTCCAGATATACATCAGCGTGGCGTAGGGCAGCTTCTCGCCCACCGCGCCGGCCGCGAGCATCTCGGCCCGATCGCCGATCGACAGGCTGTCCACCTGGCCAGCGAAGAAGAACACCAGCCGCGCCGGCGCGTCCTCGCGGTCGCTCACGTGGTTATCGGCATTCGGGATCGGCGCGGCCACTTTCCAGCGCCACGTGACAATCGGCGTCTTGCCCAGGTCAAAGTCGCCCTCGTGCACCAGACCAGACGCCGCCGCGTTGGCATCCGCCTGAAGCACCGTGGTACCTTGGTCGGCCACCAGCACGTAGCTGGTCATCTTCTTGCCGGGCACAACCGGCTTGTTCTGCCAGCCGGCCGGCAGCACACCACCGGGCTTGCCCGTGGAGAACACGGCCCCAAGATCGGCGGCGTGCGCGAACATCGGCACGCACCAAAGCATGGCGGACAGCAGTCCGGCGAAGAGGGGGCGACGCATGGTGAACGCCTTCTTGTTGTGAAGCGATGGAAGCAACGGACCAGGACGATAGCTCAATTCTAGAATCCAGTTGCCGGCATGTATGCCCCTGACGCAGATGCGCCCCTGAAGCGCCAGCTTCCGATAAGTACACGTCACATCACACAGTTGCTTACAACTGCGGTTTCGCCGCGCCGTTCCGGGGCGACAACCGGGTGGTAAGGTTCAGCCTCGCGCGGACCGCCCGGCAAACGAACGGCTGACGCGTATCCTCAAGCCGTTACCTGACAGTTCCCAGTCCCTGCATGCGTTTCTCCATCGTGTCTTCATCAGCCCTGCTGCGTCGTCTGACGCTTGTTGCGATCGCCGCCATCGCCACGCTCGGCGCGCTGCCCGTGATGGCCGAAGTGCCCTGGCCCGTTACTTCTGAAGTCGCCCGGCAGCCAGTCCTGTCCCCTGAAGTGGCCGCCGGCCTTGCCCCCGTACGCTTCCTGCTGACCTTCGATGACGGCCCCGACAGCGGCCCCGATGGCAGCACGCCGGTCATCCTGCGCCAGCTTGCAGACAACCCGGTCGCGCCGGGCATCAAGGCGATTTTCTTTGTCCAGACCGCGCACCCGCGCCGTGGCGGCGGCCCGGCGGGCCAGGCGCAGATGCGCGACACCTGTGCAGCGGGCCACCTGCTGGCCGTGCACAGCGGACTGCCCGAGGGCCATGTTCCCCACACCAGACTGACGCCCGGGAAGCTGGCCGATTCGCTGCGCTCGGGCGAGGCGGATATCGTCGCGCAATGCGGGCATGTGGCGCAGGTTGTACGGCCGCCCGACTGGGCGCATAACGATACGACCGAGGCGGTCTATCGGCAGTTGGGCCTTGGCATGCTGATGGCCGATGCCAGCGCGCGCGACGGCAAGATCTATGGATGGCACATCAGCCTGCGCCGGCGTTCGCACATGGTCAGCGAGCTTGAGCGAGTGGGCCGCGCCATGGCCACACACCGGCTCGAACCCGTGAATGGCGTGATGCCGATCGTGGTGGCCTTCCACGACACCAATGACTTCACAGCGTCCCACATGACCGAGTATCTGCAGATACTGGTGGACGCCGCGCGCGAGAACGGATTGCCGTTGGCCAATCCGCCGTTCTACACGGATACAACCGCGCTGGAGCAGGCCGCTGTGGCACGCGCCGGTGCCGGCGTTTATGCGCGCGAAAGCTGGCCCTGATTTGGCGCTGATTTGGCGCTGATTATGGTCTGATGCGGGGAATCGGCGCCATGCCCTTGCCTGCCGCGGGGACATACGGGATCGTCGTGGAAGTGCTACGCTATCTGCCCGTGGTGCCCTAACCAGGAGAAACACCGTGCCCCGCAAGACTCCCATCGAACGCTATCGAAATATCGGCATCAGTGCGCATATCGACGCCGGCAAGACGACGACGACGGAGCGTATCCTGTTCTACACCGGCGTGAACCACAAGCTGGGCGAGGTGCACGATGGTGCTGCCACCATGGACTGGATGGAGCAGGAGCAGGAGCGCGGCATCACGATCACGTCCGCCGCTACCACGGCGTTCTGGAAAGGCATGGCCAACAACTATCCGGAACACCGCATCAACATCATCGACACGCCGGGCCACGTGGACTTCACCATCGAGGTGGAGCGCTCGATGCGCGTGCTGGATGGCGCCTGCATGGTCTATGACGCCGTCGGCGGCGTGCAGCCGCAATCGGAAACCGTCTGGCGGCAGGCCAACAAGTACAACGTTCCGCGCATCGCATTCGTCAACAAGATGGACCGCGTTGGCGCG
Organism: Cupriavidus sp. BIS7; assembly: GCF_000292345.1. GTDB lineage: Bacteria > Pseudomonadota > Gammaproteobacteria > Burkholderiales > Burkholderiaceae > Cupriavidus. Next base: position 131,227 of record NZ_ALOU01000040.1, on the reverse strand, counting down.
GACTTCTTCCGTGTGCGCACGCAGATAGCCGACCGGCTCAAGGGCAACGCCGTGCCGATCCAGATACCGGTAGGCGCCGAGGACCACTTCAGGGGCGTGGTCGATCTGGTCAAGATGCGCGCGATCGTCTGGGACGATGCCAGCCAGGGGGTGCGCTTCGAATACATCGATATCCCGCCCGATCTGGTCGCCACCGCGAAGGAATGGCACGACAAGATGGTGGAGGCCGCCGCCGAAGCCAGCGAAGCATTGCTGGAGCGCTACCTGAGCGGCGAGCCGCTGACCGAGGACGAAATCAAGGCCGGTCTGCGCAAGCGCACCGTTGCCGGCGAGATCGTGCCGATGCTGTGCGGCAGCGCGTTCAAGAACAAGGGCGTGCAGGCAATGCTCGACGCCGTGATCGACTACCTGCCGTCGCCGGTCGACGTGCCCGCCATCCTCGGCCACACCGAGGACGACAAGCAGGCCGAACGTCATCCGAGCGATGATGAACCGTTCTCCGCACTGGCGTTCAAGATCATGACCGACCCGTTCGTCGGCCAGCTCATCTTTTTCCGCGTGTACTCGGGCGTGGTCAATTCGGGCGACACCGTCTACAACCCGGTCAAGGGCAAGCGCGAGCGGCTGGGCCGCATCCTGCAGATGCATGCCAACGTGCGCAACGAGATCAAGGAAGTCCGCGCCGGCGACATCGCCGCAGCCGTGGGGCTCAAGGAAGCCACCACGGGCGACACGCTGTGCGATCCGGACAAGGTGATCATCCTCGAACGCATGAGCTTCCCCGAGCCCGTGATTTCCCAGGCCGTGGAGCCAAAGACCAAGGCCGACCAGGAAAAGATGGGCATCGCCCTGAACCGCCTGGCGCAGGAAGACCCGTCATTCCGCGTGGCCACCGATGAAGAGTCGGGCCAGACGATTATTTCCGGCATGGGTGAGCTGCACCTGGAAATCCTGGTCGACCGCATGAGGCGCGAGTTCGGCGTGGAGGCATCGGTCGGCAAGCCGCAGGTGGCGTACCGCGAAACGATCAAGGGAGCAGCCAAGGACGTCGAGGGCAAGTTCATCAAGCAATCGGGCGGCCGCGGCCAGTACGGCCACGTGGTGCTCAACCTGGACCCGCTGCCGCAGGGCGGTGGCTACGAGTTCGTCGATGCCATCAAGGGCGGCGTGGTGCCGCGCGAGTTCATCCCGGCCGTGGACAAGGGCATTCGCGAAACGCTTGAATCGGGCGTGCTCGCCGGGTACCCCGTGGTCGACGTCAAGGCCACGCTTGTCTTCGGTTCGTATCACGACGTGGATTCGAACGAGAACGCATTCCGGATGGCGGGTTCGATGGCTTTCAAGGAAGGCATGCGGCGCGCCAGACCGGTGCTGCTGGAGCCGATGATGGCCGTCGAGGTGGAAACCCCCGAGGAATTCACCGGCAACGTGATGGGCGACCTCTCATCGCGCCGCGGCATGGTGCACGGCATGGAAGACATCGCCGGGGGCGGCGGCAAGATCGTGCGCGCCGAAGTACCGCTGGCGACCATGTTCGGCTATTCGACGTCATTACGTTCGCTGACCCAGGGGCGTGCCACGTTCACGATGGAGTTCAAGCACTACGCCGAGGCGCCCGCCAACGTGGCGGACGCGATCATCACCATGCGCAAGGCCGGCTGACGTGCCTGCCAACGTATCCTGAAAGGCACTTTGGCGGCAATGCGCCGCCGTGCCTTCCACCCGGTGCTCCTGTCTGCCATCCGGCAAGCAGGAGCGCCGGAGTTTCGTTCGGCTTCCCCGTCACGAAATGAGGACTATCGCACGCCCAGCGCAACCATTCCGTGGCAATATGGCCAGCGTCGGATCGATCCGCATACAGGAGCGCGTCATGATGGCATTTCTTGGCACCTTGTTAGTTGGCCTGATCGTTGGTCTGATCGCGAGAGCCATCAAGCCCGGCGAAGACAAAATGGGCTGGATCATGACGATCATCCTCGGCATCCTGGGCTCCGTCGCAGCCAGCTACGTTGGCCGCGCAATGGGCCTATACCAGCCTGGACAGCCGGCCGGCTGGATTGCTTCGGTGGTCGGTGCGATCGTGCTGCTGGTGATCTACGACATGGTCCGGCGCAAGTCCTGACACCTCGGCCACAAACCTCGGCCGCACACCGCGGCCTGACTCCTCGGCCTGACTCCTCGGCGAACGCTCAGTTTTCGCAGCGAAGCAGCGTGGCATCGCTGCCGGGAGCGACCATCGCCGTGATCTGGGGCGCAAGCGAGCGCAATACCCGCAGCGAAAGCGCACTGGTGAACGAATAGCGCGCGGCGTAGGGCTCGCGCACGTGAACCGTCACGGTGCCGAAGTAGCGGTCACCCAGCAGGAAGACGAACGTGGCGGAGCGGCTGACCGAACGCGACGAAATCACGCGGCCACCCGGACCATAGGTCTGGAAGCGCTGGTCGCCGGTCCCTGTCTTGCCTGCGATCATCAATGACGGCCCCATCGCCTGGCCCTTCCGGTTCAGCGGTACAAACGCGCCGTTGATCGACTTGGCCGTACCGTTCTGCACGACGTCAAGCATCGACCGCCGCACCAGCACGGCGATCTCCGGCACGATCAGCGGCTTGCCCGGCGACGGATGCAGGCTGTAGGTGCTGGCGTACGGTGTTTCCGACGCGAAAGCCATCGCCCGCACGGTCGACGGCTGGGCATCCACGCCGTTGGCCAGGATGATGCCGGCCAGTTCGGCCAGCGCCGCAGGCCGGTCACCGGATGCGCCAATTGCCGTGCCGTACGATGGCGTCAGCGAATCGAACGGATATCCCACCCGTTGCCAACGCTTGGCGATCTTGTCGAAGGCCTCCCGCTCCAGCAGCGTGCGGATGCGGCCGTCCTGGCCGAGCTTGCTATGCGTCTTGAACAGCCAGGCGTAGACGACCTGCCGATCGGGGGCGCTAGCTTTCAGGATCTCCTTGAGCGTGGCGTCCGGATGCGAGTCCATGTACTCGACCATCCACAGTTCGAGCGGATGGATGCGCGACAGGTAGCCCCGGTCGTTGAGGTTGAACTTGTCGTGGCCATACTTCACGTAGAGCGCCTGCAGGTCCTCGTCCGAAAGCTTCTGCTTGGGCATCCACGCGCGCAGCGTACGCGCGAACGTGGCGAAGTCGGTATTCGGCCGCGCGCTGAGCAGCGTCACCGACAGCCGAACGGCCGCCAGGTGCGGGGTCGGTTGCTTGACGCGATCCAGCAGCACCTTGAGCCGCTCGTCGTTGTTCTTGCCGCGATAGTGCTGGTAGAACGCGGTCATGAACGCGCTGCCCTCCTCATCGGCAAACTGCTCGAGGTAGGCACGCCGCCCCGGCGCGCTGCGGTCTTCAAGCAAGGCGCGTGCATCGGGATGCGCCTGGAATACTTCGTAGCGCACGATGTCCCGCATGATGCGGACGAACACCAGGTTCACCGAATGCTGGAAGCCCACGCGCACCGTCATCTGGTGCTCGCCTTCCCATTTCTCGAAGTTCGAGAAACTCTGCATGCCGCCGCCCGTAAAGAACGCCTCGCCGGGGTTGCCCGAGTACTTGCGCTCCATCGCGGCATCGAGCATCGCGCCAAGCTCGCGATCCGACGGGGACCTGGCCGCAATCAGATAATCCACGGCCCAGCGCGTCAGCACGTCCTGGCGAGGCACCTGCAGCGCCGTCAGTTCGGCCCGGCTCATGCCGACATAGCGGTCGTGCAGTTCGCTGATGATCTCGAGATAGGTCACCAGCGTGCGCAGCTTGGCCGTAGAACCAAGGTTGAGCCGCGCCCCATTGTTGATGTCGAACGGCTGGTCGACGTTGTCGGCCTGCACGCGCACCACGCTGGCGTTGCCCACGCGCTCGAACAGCGTGAAGCTGGCCACCAGCCGCGACGGGTCGTCGCCTTCGCGCAGCAGGTTCTTGCCATACAGGCCCATCTCGTGCGCGACGGACTTGTCGCGCAAGGCCAGCAGCCTGTCAGTGACCAGCCGCTGCGCTTCGCGGTTGATGGTGCTGTCCACCGTCAGATCGAGCCGGTCGAGGTCATAACGGCTGTTGATGCCAATCATGTGCGACACGTCGTTGCGCACCTGATTGACCGCCTTGCGCGTGACCCATGGTTCCGCTTCGGGGCGCTGCGGCGGCGGCGCCTTGTCGAGCGACTCGGCCAGCGCCGCGTCGCGCAGTTCCGGCGTGATCGCGTTGGCTGCGGCCAGCAGGCGCAGGTAGCTGCCCGTCAGGGCGTCCAGGTTGGTGTCGTCGCGACGCAGGTGGTATGACGGGCGCCGCTGCGAAATGATCAGCGACAGCGCGCGCTTGTATGCCTGCGCCTCGCGCGGCGTGGGGCTCCGCACGTCCATTTCGCGCAGCAGCGCATTGAACTGGCTGAAATCCTCGCCATACCAGACATAGAGTGCATCGCCAATGCCGTTGATCTCTCCGTAGCCGACACGCGCCGACAGCGGCACCGTGTTCAGGTAGTCGAGCACGACATTCTCGCGTGCGCGCTGCGTATCGGGTCCGTCGTGGTAGGCGCGCAGTGAAGCGGATGCCATCTGGCGAAACTTCTCCGAGACCGACTGCGTCTTGCCTTGTGGCGAATGCCGGTACTTCTCGATCTGCGTGGCCAGCGTGCTGCCGCCCGGGGTGTCATGGTGACGGTTGGCCAGCTTGAGCCCCTGGTCTAGCACCGCACGCGACAGCCGGCGCCAGTCCAGCGCCGGATTCATCATCGGATACTCGGGGTTCAGCAGGTTCTGGTTCTCGACGTAGAGCAGCGACGAAACCAGTACCTTCGGAATTGCCTCGAAGTTGTCATATTGACGCTGCGGGTAGCGGTCGAACGACAACGTCAACGCGTTGCAGTCGCGTACGAGCAAACCGGCCTGGTTCTTCTCGCGATAGGGCGGAAAGATGCCCTGGTCCATCAGCCGCACCATGTCGTCTGACATGTGGGCCTGCGCCGTGGTCACATAGCCATGCCTGAGCAAGCGCTCGCCGAACTCGCCCAGGCGCTCATAGCCAAGCCGTTCGTCGTAGGGACCGGAATGTGGATAGCGGATGCTGTTACTGGGGCCCGGCTCGATTTCGTACGTCAATGACTTACCCAGGCGGCTCATGTATCGAGCCTGCCATTGCGACGTGCGAACCTCGCTCGCGACGAGGCTCACAACGATATAGGCGCCGCCGCATACGGCGACGGCCATCCCGACGAGAATCCAGCCACGACGTGACACGTTTCGCATCCGGTTGCGCCGGGCCTGCCGTTTCCGCAGGCTTCACCGGCTCAATAGCCCCGCGCAAGTCGGCCGTCATCCGACGGCCGTTGCGTGCTTTCATATTACGCGCATCCGCTACGGATTGCCCTAGGGAAGTTGGCTAGCACACGAAGCGCCACAGCCACCCGTGCGCATCGCGCAACAGGCAGCTTGGGCATCACACCCGCGTGCCGGTGGGGCGAGTGCGTTTTACGTGGCGGAGACGGGACGGCCTGCGAACGGATAGCCCGGATCGTTGTATCCGTGCGTCGACGCATGCCCGCGCGGCACCAGTTCGTCGACCATGGATTCCTCCGCGGGCGAGAGCGTCGCGCCCACGGCGCCAAAGTAGTCCTCGAACTGAGCCAGCGTGCGCGGACCGGCGATCACCGAACTGACGATCGGGTTGGCAAGCACCCACGCTGTGGCGAACTGGCCCGGCGTCAGGCCACGGCCTTCGGCGTGAACCTTCAGCTTCTGCGCGATCACGAGCGACTCCTCGCGGAACTCCGTTTCCATGATGCGCCGGTCCGCGCGCCCGGCACGCGAGCCTGCCGCGGGCGGCTGGCCAGGGAGATACTTGCCCGTCAGCACGCCGCGAGCGATCGGGCTGTACGGCACCACGCCCAGGCCAAAGTGCTGGCATGCGGGCAGGATCTCGACTTCGGGTATCCGGTTCAGCAGGTTGTAATACGGCTGGCAGGCCACCGGACGCGGCACGCCGAGCCTGTCGCACAAAGCAACGATTTCGGAAATGCGCCAGCCGCGGAAGTTCGATACAGCCCAGTAGCGAATCTTGCCGGCGCGAATCAGGTCACCCATCGCGCGCACCGGCTCTTCCAGGTTGGCGCCGGGGAAGTCGCGATGCAGGTACAGGATGTCGATGAAGCCGGTGGCCAGCCGAAGCAGGCTGTCTTCCACCTCGCGCATGATCCACGCACGCGAATAGTTCGACTGGTTCGGGCCGCTGCCCATCGCGTTGCCAAGCTTGGTGGCCAGCACCCAGTCATGGCGATTGCCTGCCAGCAGCCGCCCGACCATCTGCTCGGATGCCCCCTTGCTGTAGACGTCGGCGGTATCGATGAAATTCACGCCGTGGTCACGCGCGCTGGCGACGATGCGGGCGGCCTCGGCCTCGTCGGTCTGGTCGGCGAACATCATCGTGCCCAGGCACAGGACCGAAACGTTCAGGTTGCTGGCGCCGAGGCGGCGGTACTGCATGGTGAAATCAGGCATGGCGGATTCCCAGGTGAGCAGGTCGGAAGCATTTTGCCGTGTTGTGCGGCGATTTGCAGCGAACGCCTGGCGCAAAAAAAAACGGCACGATCGCTCGTGCCGTTCTTCGTCAGGTGCGTACCGCCGCTCAGTCTTCGAGCTTCGGCAGGGCAGCGCTGGTCTGGCTGGACAGCAGGCCGGTCTTGGCATACGTCTGCAGCTTCTCGCGCGTGTCGACGATGTCGAGCGTGCGCATCGTAAGCTGGCCGATGCGGTCCAGCGGCGTGAACATCGACTCGCCCTTTTCCATCGTCAGGCGCTCGGGCTTGTACGTCAGGTTCGGCGACGTCGTGTTCAGGATCGAGTAGTCATTGCCACGACGCAGTTCGATCGTCACTTCGCCGGTCACCGCGCCAGCCACCCAGCGCTGGGCGGTTTCGCGCAGCATGATGGCCTGCGGATCGAACCAGCGGCCCTGGTACAGCAGGCGGCCCAGACGGCGGCCGTTGTCGCGGTACTGCTCGATCGTGTCTTCGTTGTGGATGCCGGTGATCAGGCGCTCGTAGGCGATGAACAGCAGCGCCAGGCCCGGGGCTTCGTAGATGCCGCGGCTCTTGGCCTCGATGATGCGGTTCTCGATCTGGTCGCTCATGCCCAGGCCGTGACGGCCGCCAATGACATTGGCTTCCGTGAACAGGTCCACGGCATTGGCGAACGTCTTGCCGTTCAGCGCCACCGGCTGGCCTTCTTCGAAGCGCACGGTCACTTCCTCGCGCTTCACTTCCACCTCATCGCGCCAGAACTGCACGCCCATGATCGGCTGGACGATGCGGATGCCCGAATTCAGGTGCTCCAGGTCCTTGGCCTCGTGCGTGGCGCCGAGCATGTTCGAATCGGTCGAGTAAGCCTTTTCCGCCGACATCTTGTAGTCATGGCCGTTCTGGCGCATGAACTCGGACATTTCGGCGCGGCCGCCCAGTTCGTCGATGAACTGCTGGTCCAGCCACGGCTTGTAGATCTGCAGGCCCGGGTTGGTCAGCAGGCCGTAGCGGTAGAAACGCTCGATGTCGTTGCCCTTAAAGGTGCTGCCGTCGCCCCAGATGTTGACGCCGTCTTCCTTCATCGCCGCCACCAGCATCGTGCCGGTCACGGCACGGCCGATCGGCGTGGTGTTGAAGTACGTCACGCCAGCGGTGGAGATGTGGAACGCGCCGCATTGCAGCGCGGCGATGCCTTCGGCCACCAGCTGGGTGCGGCAGTCCACCAGGCGGGCTTTCTCGGCGCCGTAGGCCATGGCACGGCGCGGGATGTCGTCGTAGTCCGGCTCGTCGGGCTGGCCCAGGTTCGCGGTGTAGGCGTAGGGGATGGCGCCCTTCTGGCGCATCCAGAGGAGCGCGGCGCTGGTGTCGAGTCCGCCCGAGAAGGCGATTCCGACGCGCTGGCCGGAAGGAATGTGCTGCAGGATGGTAGTCATCGCCAGAAAACCAGGTGAATTTGTCGGCTCTTGGGGCGCCCCCGCGTGATCGCGTCACACGGCGAGCCGGTCCGGCGCCCGAAACTCGTAACCGTGGATTGTGACATGGCCCGGCGTCAGCGCCAAACAGCGGCGGCAAAACCGGGCCTTCGCGCTCCGGCTTATCCGTCCCCAAAAATAAATGTGGACATTGTTAGAGCCCTCGCCTAGTCTTTGTGGACGGCGTACACAAGTGCCGCATACCCCCCGCCCGGCCATATCGGGCGCCCATCCAACAGGAGTAATCGATGTCCTCGAATGTCCAGCCGTATCTGTTTTTCGATGGCCGCGCTGAGGAAGCGGCCGAGTTCTACAAGACCGCCCTGGGTGCCAAGGTGGAAGCCATGCTGAGATTCAGCGACGCCCCCAAGGAAGCAACGAGTCCGGGCTGCGGTCCGGGCAGCGGCAACGAAGACAAGATCATGCACATGGCCCTGCACATTGGCGACGCGGTCATCATGGGTTCCGACGGCGAGTGCAAGGGCAAGGCCGAGTTCAAGGGTTTCGGCCTGTCGCTGGCGGTGGCCAGCGCCGCCGAGTGCGACAAGACGATCAACACGCTGGCCCAGGGTGGCCAGGTGGTCATGCCGCCCGCGCAGACCTTCTTCAGCGAGCGCTTTGGCATGGTTACCGACAAGTTCGGCGTGATGTGGATGGTGATTGCCGGCGCGAAGCACTAAGCCGCTCATCCATCCTCTCCGGGCAGGCCGTGCCGTACAGTCCCGTACAATGCGCGGCCAACCGGAGAACGCCATGGAATCCCGCCTCACCGATCTGGAGATCAAGGTTGCCTTCCAGGAGGACCTGATCGAAACGCTGAACCTTGCGGTTGCCCGCCAGCAGCAACAGATCGACCTGCTGCAAGCCCAGTTTCGCGCGCTGTACCAGCAGGTGCGCGCCAGCGCACCCACCGACGCGGAATCCAACCCGCAGCACGAAATCCCGCCGCACTACTGACGCTAGGGGGCACACCCACGCGCACGTCACTTGCCGGAACGATCGCCATACGGCGCCGGTCTGACCGCGTATCCAGACCCGCCCTGATCCGCCCCGATCCGCATTGCGCCCATGTTTCGTACCCTGACCACCGCCCTGTCCCGCGCGCGCCGCCCGCTGCTTGCGTTTGCCGTCGCCGCCGCCTCCGTTGCCACCCTTGGCACGGCCCACGCGGGCTATAACGTCTGGACCGGCGAATACACATTCACCAAGGGCGAACTCCAGAGCGCCATCGACAAACGCTTCCCGGCCACGCTGCGCTACGGCGAACTGGTTAGCGTGCAGCTATCCAACCCGCGCCTGGTGCTCGACCAGGCTAGCAACCGCGTCACCACGCAGATGGATGCCGCGCTGACGAACACGGTGCTGCCGTCTCCGCCGATCAACGGCACGCTGGCGCTGAACAGCGGCGTCCGCTATGACGCCACGCGCCGCGCGGTGCTGCTGGACAACCCCACGGTGCAGGACGTGCAGGTGCAAGGCATGAGCGAGTACCGCGATCAGCTCAACGCGATCGGCGCGGTCGTGGCCCAGCAGTTGCTGAAGGACTATCCGCTATACACGTTCAAACCCGACGAGCTTCGCTTCAACGGCAAGGACGTGGAGCCGGGCGCCATCACCGTGGCGCCCGACGGCATCCGCGTGCAGGTCAACCTGCGCTAGCGGGCCACGCGAAACACCAGCGGAGCGACGGCGGTCAATCGGACCTTCAATCGCCCCTTCAATCAGCCCTTCAATCGGCCTGTAGCCCGATGCCGGCTGCCAGCGCGGACAACGCGGGACCGATTGGCGCGGAAACCTTGAGCGTCAGCAGCGGATCTGCGCGCGTGGTCCCGAGGTTGAGCGCCGCGATCGGCAGGCCGCGCTCCTTTGCCCACAGGCAGAACCGATATCCCGAGAACACCGTCAACGACGATCCGACGACCAGCAGCGCATCGGACTGGCCAAGCGCCGCGCGGCCCGCATCGACACGTTCGCGCGGCACGGACTCGCCGAAAAACACGACATCGGGCTTGAGCACGCCCTCGCACCGCTCGCAGACCGGCACGGCGAAGTTGTCGAACAACGGTGATTCAAGGTGCGCGTCGCCATCGGCCGCAGGCACCGCGGACACGCCATGGAAATCGGGATTGTGCTGCCAGAGCCAGTGCTGCACGTCCGCACGCGGATAGCGCGTGGCGCAGGACAGACAGATCACCTGTCCGATGCTGCCGTGCAGCTCGATCACATCGTGGCTGCCCGCCCGCTGATGCAGCCCGTCCACGTTCTGCGTGACCAGCGCCGAGACGCGCCCGGCGTCGCCAAGCCTTGCCACGATGCGATGACTGATATTGGGTTGCGCGCCCGCGGCCACGGGCCAGCCGATCATGCTGCGCGCCCAGTAGCGCTGACGCGCCGCGTGGCCGCTCATGAACGCGCTGATCGTCATTGGCGCCGACCGCTGCCAGCGCCCCTGCTCGTCGCGGTAGCCCGGAATGCCCGAGTCCGTGCTGATGCCTGCACCGGTCAAGACGAACAGGCGCGGATGCTGCTCGACGAAATCGCGAAGCGCAGGGGACGTGCTCACGGATGGGTGACGGTCTTTTCGGTCTGTTCGTGGGCGGCCTGGCGCGCCTCCCACGCCCTCAGTTCCTGACGGTACCGCTCCATCTCGTCGTTATAGAAATCGAATACGCACGGATCGCACCCGCTGCCGCAGCACTCGTTGTCGCCGGGGCGCTCGGGCGGCTGGGGCCGGGGATCGTCGGAGTGGAATCGGGAAGACTCGGAGGAAGACTTGGAGGAAGACACAGCGGGCAAAAAGATACGGGTACGGCGCCAGTATATGCCGCCTCCGCAATTCCGGCCGGCGCGGACAGGTGCCCGACCGATGCCCGACAGAGGCTGCGCAATCGGCCTCTGATCTGAACGCTTCCGGCGCCCATGCTGAATTGTTTCGATCCATACGGCTGCCATGTGCGGCATACGGATCACGCTGCTAGTGTTGTGGCTCGCGGCATTGCCCGCAGACCTCAACCTGACATGCCGACTGCAACGCGCCTCGCCCCCACCCTTCTTCGCCGTGCCGGATGGCTGGCGGCACTATGCGCTTGCTTGCTGGCAGGAATGCCGGCCGCCGCCGGGCCCGAAACCGATGCCGCAGCGCACCCGCAGGGACGGCCAAAGATCTGCCTGGTGCTGTCTGGCGGAGGTGCACGCGGCGCGGCCCATATCGGGGTGCTCAAGGTGCTTGAGGAATTGCGCGTGCCGATCGACTGCATCGCCGGCACAAGCATGGGGTCGCTCGTCGGTGGCGCATACGCTACCGGCATGAGCACGGCGGACATGGAAAAGCTCGTCGGCGGACTGACCACGGAGACGATCTTCAAGGAACGCCCGCCACGCCAGGATCTTGCCATCCGCCGCAAGATGGACGACCACACGAACCTGTTCACCCCCGAGATCGGCGTGCGGTCGGACGGCCTGCTGCTGCCCAAGGGCGCCGTGTCGGGCGTGCAGCTTGAAACGGTGTTGCGCAAGCTGGCCAATGCCCCCGGCTATCGCAATTTCGATACGCTGCCGATTCCGTACCGCGCGGTGGCCACGGATCTGGTGTCGGGCACGCCGGTGGTCTTCCGCGAAGGCGAACTGGCCAACGTGATGCGCGCGAGCATGTCGGTACCCGGCGCGGTGGCCCCCACCGAATACCAGGGCAAGCTGCTGGTGGATGGCGGCCTGACCGATAACCTGCCCGTCGACGTTGCGCGAGCGATGGGTGCGGACATCATCATTGCCGTCAACCTTGGTACGCCGCTGATGAAGCGCGACGAACTGACCTCTCTGATCGGCGTGACCGGCCAGATGCTCAATATCCTGACCGAGCAGAACGTGCGCGCGTCGCTGGCGTCCCTGCAACCGGCCGACATCCTGATCCTGCCCGAGCTTGGCGATTTCTCGGCCGGCGATTTCGACCACCTGCCCAGGACGATCCCGATTGGCGAAGCCGCCGCACGGCGCCAGGCAACCCGGCTGGCGGCGCTCTCGCTGCCGCAGGAGCAGTACGCCCGGTTGCGCACGGCGCAGAAGGCGCTGCCGCCACCTGACCAGCGGCCTGTCGACGAGATCCGCTTCGCGCCAATGGAACGCGTGAACCCGGCGTTTGCCGCGGCCACGATGGAAACCAGGCCGGGCGAGCCGATCTCGCAGGCCACGCTGGATCGCGACATGCGGCGCCTGTTCGGTACCGGCGACTTCGAGCACGTGAACTATCGCTTTCTGGAAGAGCCGGGCAAGCGCGTGCTTTCGGTCGACGCCATCGAGAAATCGTACGGGCCGAACTACCTGCGCTTCGGCCTTGGTCTCAGCACCGACTTCCGCGGCGAGGCCTACTTCAACCTGCTGGCCAGCTATCGCCGCACGTGGCTCAATTCGCTCGGTGCCGAGTGGCGCACCGACGTGCAGGTGGGCCAGACATCGAGCCTGATCAGCGAGTTCTATCAGCCGATCGACACGCGCCAGTTGTTCTTCGTCGCGCCGCGCATCGAGTTGGAACGGCGGCCCGTCAATATCTTCAACGGCGACACCAGGTTCGCGCAGTACGACCTGCGCCGTTCAGATCTCGCGTTCGATTTCGGCAGCCAGTTCACCAAGTATGGCGAGGCCCGCGTCGGCGTGGTCATCGGCGAGCAGAACGCCACGCTGTCCACGGGCCCCGTGGTCCTGGCGCCGGGGCCCGGCCACATCCAGCGCCGTGCGGTCACGGGCCGGTTACTGGTGGATCAGATCGACAACATCAACTTCCCGCGCTACGGGTATGGCGGCACCCTGAACATCTACGCCTCGCAGGGCGGCATGGGCGCCACCAACACCTATACGAAGGGCGACATCAGCGGCACGTGGGCGTATTCGATCGGCAACAACACGTTGAGCTTCGGCGTCAGGGCCGGCAGCAACCTCGGCGGCCCGGCCTTGCCCAACTATGACCTGTTCCAGTGGGGCGGCTTCCTGCAGCAGTCCGGCTACAGCACCGGGCAGCTGATCGGCGGCAACCTGCAGTTCGCGCGGATGGTCTACTACAACAAGCTGATTCACCAGACCTTCTTCGATGGCGCCTATGCGGGCTTCTCGCTGGAGGCCGGGCGCGTCGGCGCACCGCTGGTGCCGGGCAGCCCAACCGGCCTGCTGAAATCGGTAGCCGCGTTCTTCGGCATCGACAGCCCGATCGGCCCGCTCTACCTCGGGTACGGCCGTGCGGCCGGCGGCAACTATGCGTTCTACCTGTTCCTGGGCAAGCCATAGGTGAATAGGTGAAGTGCCCGGGAATCCGCCAGGCGAAATGTCTATGACGCCCGACCCCCACCTTAGTTGTATTTAATGTCTTTGCGCGCGTGCCTATACTGGTCAGGTCGCCAAGACCCCCGTCTTGACTGACACCCCCTTCCCCGTCGCCGCCCCAATCGGCGACATTTTTTTGTCCGAAGCGCAGCAGTCCGTGCGCCGGAGCGTTATGATGCGCGATTATCGAACGCCCCCGCACCGCACCCATGGACGCACCGAGCCCCATCCGTCTCAAGCCGGCGCAAGCCGATACCGTGCGCGCCGCCAAGCCGCCCGCCGATATCCTCGGCAGCTTTGCCGGCGATCCCAACTTCATGCTATCGCTGGCACGCGGGCTGACCGTTCTTGAGGCATTCTCGGAACGCAAACGCCCGCTCACGATTTCGCAGGTTGCACAGCGCACGCAGTTGTCGCGGGCCTCGGTCAGGCGTTGTCTCTATACGCTGGAGCAGCTTGGATACGTGAGCCAGCAGGACGGCCATTTCGCGCTGCGCCCACGTGTGCTGCATCTGGGCCACGCGTATTTCTCGTCATCATCGATCGTGTCGCTGGCGCAGCCAATCCTGGACAACCTCAGCGCACGCGTGCATGAAACGTCGGCACTGGCCATCCTGGACGGCACCGACATCCTGTACCTGGTTCGCTCCGAGGTGCAGCGCGTCATGACCCACGCGCTCGGCATGGGAAGCCGGCTGCCGGCCTACTGCACGTCAACGGGGCGTCTCTTGCTTGCGCATCAGCCCCAGCCGATCCTCGAAGCATTTTTCGAGCATGCCGAACTGCGCCCGCGTACGCTGCTGACGAAGATTTCGCGCCCGGAACTGGAAGCAGCATTCCAGCGCGCGCGCGACATGGACTACGTCCTGATCGACGAGGAACTTGAGCCGGGCTTGCGTGCGATTGCCGTGCCGGTGCGCTCGCAGGCCGGTGTGGTGCTGGCGGCCATCAGCGTCAGCGTGAAGGCCGGCAAGGTGTCCGAGACGGAGATGATTTCGCGGCTGCTCGGCCCCATGCGCGAGGCGGCAGCCGCAATTGGCAAGATGATCGGAACCTGAGCGGAACCTGACCGAAATCTGAGCGAGCGGAACCCGGGCGAAACCCGGGCCGCTTCCGGTCCCGCCGGGGCGTCAGCCCCGGTGCGCCAGTTCGAGCTGGAAAACCAGGCGCTGCAGGAAGTTCTCCATGCGCCCGTCCGGGTTCAGGAATGCGCAACCGTAGTGGTGGACGGTGTTGTCGTCGAAGCCCACCAGCCAGTGGCCAACCACCTGCATATCCAGTTCCAGCCGGCCGAGTTCGGCGAAATCGAGCAGGCAGCGCTTGACCACGGTACCCACCGGCAACAAGTCCGCCCCCACCGCGCGCGAGCGCAGGCCCACCCCGGAAAGCGACAGATCGGCGATATCCAGCTGCAGCACCTGCTTTTCGGCGCTGTCAGGCATGCGGAGTTCGCAACGATAGCCCTTGGTCAGCAGCGTGCGGGCGCGGAAATGGCGGCGGCGCTGGAAGTGATAGAGCTTCTCGGGGAAATCGGCGATAAAGGCCGGACCGCCTTCGAAGCGCGTTGCGCCGGGCGTGCCCACCATGAAGTTCACCGGCACGCCGCGCAGCAGGCCCGAGAACGCATTCTGGTCGGATGCCATCAACGCCTGGCGCTCGCCGTCTGCACGGCACCAGTCGAAGATGAAAGTCTTGTTGGCCGGATCGACGTGCAGGATCGACGTCACGATTTCCGAACCGCCCTTCGAGCGAACATTGAGCAGACATTTCTGCCATGCCATGTCGCGCAGCACGGTCCCGATCTGCGAGCTGTGGGTCAGCCGGTAGCGTTCATCCGAATGCGCAGCGCCGTCCTGCTCGTCTGAATCGCCCTTGACCTGGGACTGTGGTTGGGCCAGCTTGGACCCGCGGGGATCTTGAAGACTCATGGAAATACGCTACGTCGAAAGGGTTACGCCACGCTGCACCCGGCGGACGGGCGCCGGAATTGGTTGAAATCCCGCGGCGAGCCAGCGCCGCATGGTAAGCGTCACCCAAAGGCGGCGCAAGCATCTGCCATGGCCTTCGGCAAAATACGACGTAACTTTAGCGACCGACTTCGGAGGGGTGGCGTCCTCAACGCTTTTTGCCTCATCCCGGCCCCGGGGGTGCCTGCAACGATGCCTGCGCCTCAGTCCGCAGCCAGTCAAACAACGCGCCGCGGCGCGGGTCGTACTCGAACGGTGCGGGCGAGAGCAGGTAGTACGCGGAGCCGTCCGCCACAAAACCGTGCGGCGCCGCCAGTCGGCCATCGGCCAGTTCATCGGTGGCCATCAGTTCAGAAGCGATGGCCCAGCCAAGGCCTGCCGCTGCAGCCTGCAGGCTCAGGTAGAAGTGTTCGTACCAGACGTCGGCGCCGCCCACCAGCGTGATACCCGAGCCGCGCGCCCAGCGCTGCCAGGCGTCCGGCCGCGTGCGCGTATGGAGCCGTTGCAGCGCATCAAGATTGGCGGCGGCCAGATCCGGCCTGCAAACGGGCCCGACCCGCTCGGGCGCCAGTTCGCGCGTGTGCCAGCGCGCGTCGAACGAAAAATCGTTGCGGCGCAATGCAACATCGACGCCGCCGCGCGCAAAGTCGATCGGCCCGCCGGCGGCCATCAGGTGCAGCGGAATATCGGGGTGCAGCGCGGAAAAGCGCGCAAGCCGCGGGATCAGCCAGCGCATCGCGATAGTTGGCTCGCATGACAGCGTCAATGCCACGTTCCGCGCGGGCGCACGGATTCTTTCGGCGGCGGCAGCCAGCAGGTCCATCGACTGCGTGGCTGCGACATGTAGCGTGCGGCCGGCTTCGGTCAGGAAAACCGCACGGTTGCGCCGCTCGAACAGGGCCACGCCGAGTTCGTCCTCGAGCTGCCGGATCTGCCGGCTGATGGCGCCGTGGGTCAGGTGCAACTCCTCGGCAGCCCGGGCGAAGTTCTGATGGCGCGCGGCCGCCTCGAAGAAGCGGATCCAGCCAAGCCAGTGCATCGATGGCATGCCGATCTGTCAGGTTTTCTCACGGAATTCGGCGAGTATACATCGTTTGCCGTACCCATTTCTGCGAGCCAGAATTGCCATGTCCGAACGTTGCCGACACCGGCATTCCACAACGAAAACTGACTGAAAATGACTCCGCTCGCCGAACTGCTGGCCGTTGCCACCATCACCATCCTTGCCGTGATCAGCCCGGGCCCGGACTTCGCCATGGTCACGCGCAACAGCTATCTGTTCGGCCGCCGCACCGGGCTGCTCTGCGCGCTGGGCATCGCGCTGGGCGTGCAGGTCCACGTGGCATACACGATGTTCGGCGTGTCGCTGCTGATGCGCCACGCTCACGGACTGCTGTCCGTCATCAAGGTAATCGGGGCTGCCTACCTGATCTGGATCGGCCTTCAGACACTGCGCAACCGCACGCCATTGACCGTCGATACCGCCAGCGCACCGGCCATCTCCGGGCTGGCGGCGCTGCGCATGGGCTTCCTGACCAATGCGCTCAATCCCAAGACCACGCTGTTCGTGGTCAGCACGTACACACAGGTCGTCAACGCGCATACGCCATCGGCCGTGCAGTTCGGCTACGGACTGTTCATGTCAGCCGCCCACTTGGCCTGGTTCAGCTTCGTCGCGTGGAGCTTCGGGTCCGAGACACTGCGCAGCGCGATGCTGAAGCGACAGCGGCTGCTCGATGGCGTGATCGGCACCACGCTGTGCGGTCTGGGGGTGGCGCTCGGGCTCAGCAACCTGGGCTGACGGCCTTAATCCGATCCCTCAGCCGATCCCTCAAGCCGATAACTCGCACGCATCTGATGACGCGCGCCCAGTCGATCAAGAAAGCTCTCAAACAGGACAAAGCTGCCGACGTCCCACGGTGGCAGTGACAGGTCCTTGTGGGCTGCCAGCCAGTCGCGCAACACGCGCTCCGGCACCTCGGGCCGGCAACGCGCCAAGGTCAGATGCGGCCAGAAGCGCCGGCCTTCAGGCGCAATTCCTATCGTCTCCAGCGCCCCGCTGATCGCCTCGAACAGCGCCAGCAGCGGCGGCGAATCTGCCAGCCCTGCCCAGAGAATGGCGCCCTGCCTGCCACGGAAACGGCCCACGCCTTGCACTTGCAGCGACATGGGCGGAAACGTGGGCGGAACCATGGCCGCACGCAGCGCCGCGTCGATCCGCGCAGCCGTCGGTTCGTCCTGCTCGCCCAGGAAGCGCAGTGTCAGGTGCAATTGCGTGGGCGGCGTGGGCCGGATGCCGCGTTGTGCCGGCACCAGGCGCAGCAGGTCGGCCGCCAGCGCGGGCGGCATCTCGACGGCAACAAACAGCCGCGCCACGTGTTTCCCCGGTCGTGTCAGTCCAGGGCCAGCGCCACCTGACGCGGCGCCATCGCCTGCATCTGGCCCGGATGCAGCACGCCTTCCAGCGTCAGCAGTGCACGCTTGCGGTCGACGCCGCCCGCGTAGCCGGTCAGGTCGCCGGAGGCACCCAGCACGCGATGGCACGGGACGATGATCGACAGCGGATTACGCCCGACGGCGCCACCCACCGCACGCGCATGGCTCGGCGGCAGGCCCAGCCCGGCCCCGAGTTGTCCATACGTCGATGTTTCGCCGAACCCGATGTCGCACAGCGCCTGCCAGATGCGTTGCTGAAACGCGCTGCCAACGAGCCGGAACGGCACCGAGAACACATGCAGCGCGCCGTCGAAATAGGCGTTGATCTCGTCCGCAGCCTGATCCAGAACACGTGCGTCCGCGGCGGACGTCGCCGGGGATGGCTGTGCCTGGCCGGGGTAGTACTTCTGTCCGGCGAAGAACACGCCGGTCAAGGCGCCCGCGTCGGCACGCAACAGGATGTTGCCCAGCGGACTGTCGATGATTTGATGGCTGCTCATGCCGCCTCCTGCTCGTCTATATCGCTACCCTGAAGCTTGATGGCTTCGTAGCGGTGCCACAAATGGATTGCCGCGTAGGCGCGCCACGGCGCCCATCCGGCGGTTATCGCCTGCATCTGCCGGACCGTGTCGACGCCCAGTACCTTGCGCAACGCGTAATCGGTACCTGGAAACGCGTCAGGCCAGCCTAGCGCGCGCATGGCAACGTATTGCGCCGTCCAGTCCCCGATGCCGTCGATCGCACGCAACTGCGCCACGGTGGCCTCGGGTGGCGCGTGCGGATCGAGGTCGATCTCACCGGCTGCCACCGCACGGGCCAGCGCGCGGATCGTCCGCGCCTTCGTAGCCGTCACGCCGGCTGCCCGGTAGTCCGCGTCGGGCAGCGAGGCCAGTGCCGGCGCGGTCGGAAACACATGCGCCAGCGGCGCCATGCCAGCCGGTGTGGCCAGCCCCGCCAGCGCCGCGTCGGGCAACGGTTCGCCGGCAACCTGCGTCAGCCGCGCCAGGATACGCCGCGCCTGCACCACCGGAATCACCTGACCGACGATCGCCCGCACCGCTATCTCGAATCCATCGAACGTCCCGGGCAGGCGCATGCCAGGCGTCTGCGCGGCCAGATCGCCCAGGTGCGCGTCGACGATATCGGGCCGGCAGCCGAGATCGCAAAGCCGGCGCACCTTGCCCAGCGCCTGCGGTATCACGTGCGCAAGCGTGCCGGACAGCGTCACCCGCACAACCGCGCGTTTGGCCACATGCTCCAGCCGCACCCAGCCGATATGGCGATGGCCGCCCGCATCGATCGCCAGCGTGCGCGTATAAACCTCGCCCTGACACTGCTCGATCCCGTCGACGGCCCGCACGCCAAGGAATCCGAGCAGCGCGGACCACGCCAGCGGAGGCCGGTAACCGAGTTCGAATACCAGCCGGTCCGCCATGCCGTCGGCAGCGCGCTTGCGCATCGCCAGCGGCGTCAGGCCATAGCGGTCCTTGAGCACATCGTTGAACCGCCGCACGCTGCCGAAACCAGCGGCCAGCGCCACTTCCATCACG
The DNA here is from genome assembly GCF_000292345.1 of Cupriavidus sp. BIS7. Taxonomy (GTDB): domain Bacteria; phylum Pseudomonadota; class Gammaproteobacteria; order Burkholderiales; family Burkholderiaceae; genus Cupriavidus. The sequence goes on along the minus strand of NZ_ALOU01000040.1, from coordinate 111,972 downwards.
GGCAGCCCGGTGTCGGTCAGCAGCCGCTTGGCCAGCAGCAACTTCTGGGTCTGTGCGTACTCATGCACGGAGACGCCGAATTCCGCATCGAACAGGCGGCGCAGGTGCCGCTCGGTCACGCCGATGCGCGCAGCCAGTTGTGCCACGCCGGCACCGGCCATGAAGCCTTCGTCAATCAGCGTGGCCGCGGCCTGCGCCAGGCGTCCCGAGATGTCGGCCAGCCCGTGGCCCGGCGCCAGTTCGGGCCGGCAGCGCAGACACGGGCGAAAGCCGTTCTTTTCGGCCGCCGCGGCCGTCTCGTAGAACGTGCAGTTCTCGCGCTTCGGCGTGCGCACCGCGCAGATCGGCCGGCAGTACACCCCCGTCGACGACACGCCGACGAAGAAGCGTCCGTCGAAGCGTCGGTCGTGCGAGGCAACGGCCTTGTAGCAGGTATCGGGATCGAGTTCCATGCCGTGCATCCTACGCCTTTGCGGCAAGACAAACCCGCTGGAATCGGACATTCGCCTCGCGGCCGTGCCCGCTGTCCCGGCGCTGAGTGGAGCCGGAATGTCCCCGATTCTGAAAGTGCACCGGGACGCGGTTTTCGCCGCCCCGGTACGGATAGAATCCTTGCAGACGGCCTTGCAACGCCGTCCTCGGAGAATCCATGCATCGTCGTCCTGCTGCCGGTTTCGTCACCGGTGCCGCCTGTGCCCTGTTGGCCTGCCTGATCACCGTTTCCGCGCCCGCCATGGCTGCGCGGCCTGGCACCTATGTGCCGCCGCCCGCCGCCGCGCCAGTCGTTCACGCCACGCGCGTGACCACCGTGGAAGGCATCACCGAGTACCAGTTGCCAAACGGCCTGCGGATCCTGCTTGCACCCGACGACGCCCAGCCGACCACAACGGTGAACATGACCTACCTGGTCGGCAGCCGGCACGAGAACTACGGCGAAACGGGCATGGCGCACCTGCTGGAGCACCTGATGTTCAAGGGCACGCCGTCGTTGCCGGGCAGGACGATTCCCACCGAATTCGCGCGTCGCGGCATGCAGTACAACGGCACAACCGCGCAGGACCGTACCAATTACTTCGAGACCTTTGCGGCCAGCGAGGACAACCTCGACTGGGCGCTGCGCATGGAAGCGGACCGCATGGTCAACAGCTTCATCGCACGCAGTGACCTCGACAGCGAGATGACGGTGGTCCGCAACGAGATGGAGATCGGCGAGAACAATCCGATGCGGATGCTGCAGCAGCAGATGTATGCGGCAGCGTATCGGTGGCACAACTATGGCAAGACGCCGATCGGTGCGCGCAGCGACGTGGAGCGCGTCGGCATCGAGAACCTGCAGGCGTTCTATCGCCGTTACTACCAGCCTGACAACGCCGTGCTGGTGGTGGCAGGCCAGTTCGACCCCGCACGCACGCTGGCGCGCATCGAGCAGGCGTTCGGGCCGATTGCGCGGCCCACGCGCGTGCTGCCCCCCGAGCACACCGTGGAACCGGCGCAGGAAGGCGCCCGGGAACTCACGCTGACGCGCCCGGGTGACAGCAGCATCGTGGCCGTGCTGTATCACGTGGCGCCCGGCGCGCATCCCGATACGACGGCGCTGGGGCTGCTCTCCGTCATCCTTGCCGACACGCCGGGCGGCCGGCTTGAACACGCGCTGGTCGATACCCGCAAGGCTGCATGGCAGATGTCGTCGTTCGACGCGATGAAGGACCCCGGCGTGATCCTGTTCGCAGCCGGAACCAGCAAGGACCGGCCAATCGAGCCCGTGCGCACGGCACTGCTGGCGGAGATAGAAGGACTTGCCGCGCATCCCGTCACCGGGGAGGAACTCGAGCGCGCACGCGTTCGCATGCGCAACGGCTACGAGAAAATTCTCAATGATCCGGCGCGCTATGGCGTTGCGCTGTCCGAGGCCATTGCCAAAGGGGACTGGCGCCTGCTCTTCATCGGCCGCGACCGCGTGGAGACCACTACGCTCGAAGACGTCCAGCGCGTGGCGGACAACTACCTGCGCCCGACAAACCGCACGGTCGGCGAGTTCCTGCCCGGGGACAAACCCCAGCTCGCCAGCATTCCGCCCGCGCCTGACATCGCCACGCTGGTCAGCAACTACACCGGCAAGGCCGCCACACAGGCCGTTGCCACGTTCGACCCGAGCCCGGCCAATATCGATGCCCATACGCTGCGCCAGACGCTGTCGAACGGCATGGAACTGGCCCTGCTGCCCAAGCCCACGCGCGGTGAAGCCGTCAATGGCACGCTGATCCTGCGGCTGGGCAATGCCCAAGCGCTGCAAGGGAAGACTGCAATCGGCACATTGACCGCCAGCATGCTGGACCGGGGCGCCGGCGCGTTCAGCCGCCAGCAGATTGCTGACCGGCTCGAGGCGCTCAAGGCCAATGTGTCGATCTCCGGCAACTCCGAACGGCTGACAGTCCGGTTCGAGACGCGGCGCGCCTATCTGCCCGACCTGCTGGCGCTGCTCCGTACCGTGCTGCGCATGCCCACCTTCCCGTCCGCCGAACTGGAGACCCTGCGCGCCAGCAGCATCGCGGGCATCGAAAGCCAGCGCCGCCAGCCCAATGCGCTGGCGCCCAATGCACTGGGCCGCCACGGCAATCCGTACCCGCCCGATGATCCGCGCTATACGCCAACCTTCGACGAAAGCGTGGCCGACCTCAAGGCCGTGAAGCTGGCCGAACTGCGCGATTTCCACGCCAGCTTCTACGGTGCGGAGCACGCGCAACTGGCCATCGTTGGCGACTTCAACGCCGACGATGCCGTCCGGCAGGCACAGTTCCTGTTTGGCGACTGGCGCGCCCAAGTCCCGTTCGACCGCGTGGACCGCCCGTTTATCGCCATTCCTGCTGCCACGTTCACGCTCGATACGCCGGGCAAGGCCAACGCGGTCTACCTGGCATCGCAACCGATAGACCTGCTCAGCGATTCGCCGGACTACCCGCTGATGCTGATTGCCAGCCGTGTGCTGGGTGGCACAGGCATGCGCAGCCGCCTGGCCGACCGGCTGCGGCAGCAGGACGGCATCAGTTATGGCGTGTCGAGTTCGCTGTCGGTCGGCGCGCTGGATCGCGCTGGCCGCTTCGCGCTGTGGGCCGTGTATGCACCGCAGAACCAGGCGCGCCTGCATCGGGCTGTCGATGAGGAAATGCAGCGCTTCGTGCGCAATGGCATTACCGCCAGCGAATTGTCCGAAGCGGTCAGCGGCCTGCTGCAGCAGGGCCTGATCAGCCGTTCGCGTGATGGCCTGCTTGCCGGGGCGCTGGCAAACCAGCTCTATCTGGGCCGCACCATGGCCCATACGGCGGAAGTGGAGGATCGCATCCGCACGGCCACGCCGGAAGCCGTCAACGACGCGATCCGCCGTTACCTCGGCGCAGACACCCTGACCCAGGCATTCGCCGGAGACTTTGGCTCTGGGGCGGCCAGCACGGCGCCCCCGGAAACACAGCCGGCCACGGCCCCCGCCGCAGCCCCGGCCGAAGCCGTCAAGCCGTGAGCGGGCGTAACGACACCAACAAGACCAGCCTTGAGGACAGCCACCGAGTACTGTATATTCATACAGTGCTTATTGAAACCAGAGGTATGGATGTCGATTGTGCGAGCTGGCAGCAAGGCAGAAGCGCTCAGGCTTCTGGCCTCGAATCCGATGCGTGCGCTTGAGCTGGATTACGAGACCGGATGGCAGGACGCCATCGAGCTTGGACGGCTGGGGGAAAGTCGCGGCGTCAGGGTGCAATATCGCGGACAGGAGAGCATCGCCGTCCGCTCTTGCGACGCCCTGATCGAAGGGCTTGGCAAACCCAAGACGACATTCCGGCAACGCAACCTGTATTGCCAGTTCGATCTTGGCACGCTGGCCAACCATCAACTACTGGAACTCGAAGCCAAGGCGAGCCGCCTGGGCGACTACATCCTGGCCGGCCACCTGCTGCGCGACGTCGACAGCATCTGGCACTGACGGCTGGTTGAAGCCGCCTCTGTCCCGGCGTCCGCCGCAGCTTCCGCGGCCCTGCGCTGCCGCAGGGCAGTCGCCAGTGTTATTGCCAGATCCGCGTCGCACCGGCCCAACGCGCGGCCGCCGATGTGTGCATCGGCACATGATCGGACCCGGTGGCCCCGGTGGCCGATGTAGCCGATGTGGCCTCGGTGCCGTCAATTGCCGTACAGCACAGCACGGCTGTCACCAGCGTCTTGATATTCCCTCGCCCCGATTCGGCGAGCGCAGCCAGCCGGTCATACCCATCCAGCACGATCAGGCTGTCGCCAGCCTGCGGATGCATTTCCAGCGTGTAAAGGTGATCGCACTCGCATTGCATCCGGCCGCCCGATACCGCAACGACGATCGCACTGGGAAGGGCCAGGCCGGACCCTCGAACCGAGGCCAGCAGCCGGTCCAGATGCGCTTGCGCGCGATAGTCGCGCGCCGAATGCGACGGCTCCCGGCCATTGCTCAATGCCATCAGTTCGTCCGGGGAGACGACCAGCGTGTACGCCTGCAGCGCCGTCCGATACGTGGCCACCACGGCGCGCAGCCGGTGCACAGCGGGGACATCGATCCGGGACACTGCCGACTGCTGCCCCGCCGTGACCGGCCGCCAAGGGGCCGCTACCTGGAACTTGCTCATCCTGTCTCCTGTCGCCCTCTGACCCGTCGCGCAACCTCTTTAGTGCCTGGAGGCCGTTTCAGAATGAAGCGCAGCGGTTCTCAAACGCCCTCTTAGTTGCGCACTTAGTTGCGCACTCAGTCGCGCAGCAGATGCTTGGCGATGATGACCTGCTGGATCTGGGTGGTGCCTTCGTACAGGCGCAGCAGACGCACATCGCGATAGAAGCGCTCTGCCGTGTATTCGGCGATATAGCCCGCGCCGCCGTGAATCTGCACCGCACGGTCCGCCACGCGCCCGACCATCTCCGTGCAGAACATCTTCGTGCACGAAGCCAGCATGCTGACTTCGGGGTCGCTCTTGCCGACCGGCTTGGCGTCATAGCGCTGCGCGCAGTCGCGCATCATCGACAGGCCCGCATAGAGTTCCGCCTGGCTGTCGGCCAGCATGCCCTGGATCAGCTGGAAATCGCCGATCGGCTTGCCGAACTGCTTGCGCTCCTTGGCATAGGCCACGGCGTCGGTGATCAGGCGATGCGCCATGCCGCAGGCCAGTGCGGAAAGATGCAGTCGGCCGCGGTCGAGCACCTTCATCGCCGTCTTGAAGCCCACGCCCGGAACGCCGCCGATGATGTTGGCGGCCGGCACGCGAGCATTCTCAAGCACCACGTCGCAGGTCTTGGTGCCGCGCTGGCCCATCTTCTTGTCCGGCTTGCCCAGCGAAATGCCCGGGGTATCGGCCGGCACGATGAATGCCGAAATCCCCGAGGCGCCCGGACCTCCGGTACGCGCCATCAGCGTGAACGCGCCCGCGCGCGGTGCGTTCGTGATGAAACGCTTGGTGCCGTTGATGATGTAGTGGTCGCCGTCCAGTTCGGCGCGGGTCTGCAGCGACGCAGCATCGGAGCCGGCGTTCGGCTCGGTCAGCGCAAACGAGATGATCAGGTCACCGCTGGCGATCTTCGGCAGATAGGCCTGCTTCTGTTCCTCGGTGCCGTCCATCAGGATGCCCTGCGAACCGATGCCAACGTTGGTGCCGAACACCGAACGGAATGCGAACGCGGTATGGCCCAGGTCATAAACGACGTCGCATTCCTGCGACATCGACAGGCCAATGCCTCCGTAGCTCTCGGGAATCGAAATGCCGAACAGGCCCATCTCCTTCATGTCGGCCACGATATCGGCGGGCACGTCGTCGAGTTCCTCGAGCGTGTCCTCAGCCGGCTTCAGGCGGTCGTCAATGAAGCGCTGCACGGAAGCGCGCAGCAGGGAAAAGGATTCGGCGTCGAGGGCCATGGCAGTCTCCGGTCAATCAGATCCAACAGCAATGGCCGCCAATGGTACGCGGATGGACGATTTTGACAATCCACGACAACTTGGACAGAACCGATAACAAATTTTGACAATTGTTATCGAGTTAGATATTCATCACATTTCTTTTTGGCCAGTGACTCGCGCGTATATCCGTAGCTCAGCTTGAGCTGATGCTCGACGGCATCGGCCTGGTCGAGGCACGAGAACACGATGTCGTCCTTGTACTTCTGCGTCACGCCCTTGAGCCGCGGTGCATCGTACGAAGTCTGCCGCGCGCGGCAGCGCAGGAAGAGCAGCGTTTCTTCCGAAGCCGTGCGCAGTTGCTCCCGGTCGATCCGTTTGCATTGCACAAGATCGGGTTCGGCCACCGCCAGCATGGGCGATAGCAGCAATGGCAGCAGAACCGGCAGGGTTCGCAGGATTCGCAAAACGGGCATCAGCTAGGCTTCGACAAGGCTTTTGAAAGGAGCGGGGGGCACAATCCGGCAAGCATCATTGCGCAGCCTGCGGTGCCACGCAAGCTGCCCGGTCAAACGCAACGGACGGCAGTGACGGGCGGCGGCGGGCGGAGCGGCGATTCGCTGCCCCCGGGCGCCCCGCGCATTCGAAAACACAATTCACCAAGCAGGACAATGATCCGCAAGCCCAGCGCGGACAAGGCCCCCGCAAGGCATGTGTACGAGCGCTCGGTGCACGTCGTCTGTGCAGTCAATGATTTCCGAGTTACGCTAACCGGGCACACGGGCCCGATGAGCGGCAGCCCCCGCCTGGTGCCGGCTTTCAAGTCGCGCCAGGTCGCCGCACAACGCGCCCGCCTCTATCCAGCGGCAAGCCCCGCCGCCAAGAATCAGAAGGTCCTATGACAGACACTGCCTCCCCCGCCACCACCGGCACGGCACCCTCCCCGGAAGAAGTCAAAAAGCGCATCTTCGCGATCGTTGCCGCTTCGTCCGGCAATCTCGTGGAATGGTTCGACTTCTATGTCTACGCGTTCAGCGCGATCTATTTCGCGTCGTCGTTCTTCCCGAAGGCTGACCCCACCGCGCAGCTTCTGAACACCGCCGGCGTGTTCGCGGCCGGCTTCCTGATGCGGCCGATCGGCGGCTGGCTGTTCGGCCGCCTCGCCGACCGCGCCGGCCGCAAGCACTCGATGGTGATCTCGGTCACGATGATGTGCTTCGGCTCGCTGATGATTGCCTGCCTGCCGACGTATGCCGCCATCGGCAACTGGGCGCCGGCGCTGCTGCTTGTGGCGCGGCTGCTGCAGGGCCTGTCGGTCGGCGGCGAGTACGGCACCACCGCCACGTACATGAGCGAAGTCGCGCTGAAAGGCCGGCGCGGCTTCTTCTCGTCGTTCCAGTACGTGACGCTGATCGGCGGCCAGTTGCTGGCCGTGCTGGTGATCGTGATTCTGGAGCAGTTGCTGACCGAGGCCGAACTCAAGGCCTGGGGCTGGCGCATTCCGTTCGTGGTGGGCGCTGTCACCGCCGTGGTGGCCCTGCTGCTGCGCCGCACGCTGCATGAAACGACCACCGCACAGTCGCGCAACGCCAAGGGCGCGGGCACCGTGGGCGAGATCTTCCGCCACCACAAGGCTGCGTTCTTCACGGTGCTGGGCTACACGGCCGGCGGCTCGCTGATCTTCTACACGTTCACCACGTACATGCAGAAGTACCTGGTCAACACCGCCGGCATGCCGATCAAGACCGCCAGCTACGTGATGACGGGCTGCCTGTTCCTGTACATGTGCATGCAGCCGCTGTTCGGCGCGCTGTCCGACCGCATCGGGCGCCGCAACAACATGCTGCTGTTCGGCGCGCTTGGCGCGCTGGCCACGGTGCCAATCCTGACGACGCTCAAGACCGTCAGCAGCCCCGAAATGGCACTTGTGCTGATCTGCGTGGCGCTGGCCATCGTCAGCTTCTACACGTCGATCAGCGGCATCGTGAAGGCCGAGATGTTCCCGCCCGAAGTGCGGGCACTCGGTGTCGGGCTGGCGTATGCGGTGGCCAACGCCATCTTTGGCGGCTCGGCCGAGTACGTGGCGCTGGGCCTGAAGTCGATCGGCCACGAAAGCACGTTCTACTGGTACGTCACCGCGATGATGGTGGTGGCCTTCCTGGTCAGCCTGCGCCTGCCGCGCCAGGCCAAGTACCTGCACCACGAACACTGAACTGCCGCGGCCACCGGCCGCACTCGCGGCAAACAGTGGCAAACTGAGGGGCCTTCGGGCCCCTTTTCATTTGCCTGCGCCCTCGCCGCCTCATCGCCGCATCGCCCCATCGTCCCCATCGCCATGGATCTCAACGCCCTGCGCCTGTTCGTCGATATTGTCGACGCCGGCAATCTCAGCGCCGCCGCCCGCAAGCTCAAGATGACGCGCGCCAACGTCAGTTACCACCTCAAGGCGCTGGAAGAAGAGTTGGGCGTGCAGTTGCTGCGCCGGACCACGCGGCACGTGGAGCCCACACCCGTGGGCGCCGGGCTCTATGAGCACGGCAGGAACATCCTTGGCGAAGTGGCCGCGGCCAATGCGCTGATCAGCAGCATGGGCAAGAGCCTGCAGGGCCATGTGCGGCTGTCGGTACCCACCGGCCTGGGTCACTCGATGATCTCGCCGCTGCTGGTGCAGTTCAAGCAGCGCTATCCCGATATCACGCTCGACGTCGTGTTCGACAACCGCATCCACAACCTCGTCTCCGAAGACGTGGAAGTGGCGCTGCGCATCATTTCCACGCCGCCCGATTCAGTCGTCGCCACCGAGATAGGCGCCGTCGACTGGGTGATTTGCGCGGCACCATCGTACCTGGCGGGCCGCACGCGGCCTGCGGCACTGGCCGACCTGACAGAACACGCCGTCGTTTGCGCATCGCCGATCGGGCAGAAGCTGAAGGTGTCGGGCACGCGCCATGGCACCGTCGAGCGCGAGCAGGTCGTACTGGAACCCACGCTGACTTCCGAAAACTTTGCGTTTCTCAAGGATGCCGTGGTCGGAGGACTGGGCATCGGCATCTCGCCCTACTACGCGGTTGGGTCGGAACTGGCGGCCGGCACGCTGGTATCGCTGCTGGACAACTACCGCATCAGCGCGTTCGGCAGCAGGCTGTACATGCTGACGATGCCCAACCGCTACCAGACCATGGCCACGCGCTACCTGCTGACCTTCCTGAAAACCGAGTTGCAGGCGATCTGGCCTCACGTGCGCGCCGCCAGTGCCTATAGTGAGAACACTCGGGACTAAACTGCGCGTGGGCGCGTAGGAAGGAAGGCAATCATGGCAATGGCAGGCACCCTGGCTGGCCGGCTCAGCCGAATGAACAGCCAGTTCGATATTATTCGTCACCCCTACAGCCTCAGCAGCATGGCCACTGCACAGGCTGCCCATGTACCTGGAAACCGTCTGGCCAAGACCTTGTTGCTCGAGGACGAAGGCGGCTATGTGGCGGTTGTGATTCCTTCGAGTCACCACCTGCAGATGTCAGCCATCTGCGAAATGACGGGCCGCAAGCTGGTGCTCGCGCACGAGGATGAAATCCGCGAAGTGTTCAAGGATTGCGACCTTGGCGCCATCCCGCCTTGCGCGATGTCGTACGGCATGAAGACCTATGTGGACGAAAGCCTGATGGGCGAGCCGGAAATCTGGTTCGAAGCTGGCGACCACATGGAGCTGGTGCACATGGCGCGCGACCAGTTCATGACGTTGATGAGCGATGCGGAAAGCGGCAACTTCTCCCGCCGCATGATGTAACCCTTGAATGTAACCCCTGATGGCATCAGGGGCCCGGCAGCGTCGCCGCCACGGCGGCGCTGTCGTCTTTCAGGTCTACCCCGGACCGGCCAAGCGCCACCGCGCCCCGCATCAGGAACACGAGCCGATCGGCCGCTTCCGCGTAGGACAGTCCCTCCGGCCGCACGTTGGAAATGCAGTTGCGCTGGGCGTCCGTACGCCCCACGCGCGGATCGAACGTCAGGTAGACCCCAAGGCTGTCCGGCGAGCTGAGCCCCGGGCGCTCGCCGATCAGCATCACCACCTGCCGCGCCCCAAGCCGCTCCCCAATTTCATCGCCCAACGCCACGCGTGACTGCCGCGCGATGACGATCGGGCCGACCTGCCAGCCCTGCAAACGCGCCAGCACGGCCTGCAGCAGCGGCAGCGCATGACGCTGCGCGGCAAGGGCGGACAGGCCATCGGCAATCACGAACACCACATCGCACGGCGGCGCCGACGCAACGATCCGCGCACGGCTGTCTGCATCGAGCTGCCGCCCCAGGTCCGGCCGGCGCAGGTACTGGTCGCGATTCTGCGCGGCGCTATGCACGTGCACAACCTCAGGTCCTGCCTGGCCTGCCTGGCGCAGCGCGGCGTCCAGCGCCGCCTCCAGTGCGGCGGCATCGAGCGGCAGGTGCACCGCATCGCGCGCCTGCGCGTGAGCCAGTCCGAACGCCAGAATCGTTTCGGTCTTCTGCGCATGGCCGGTGCGGCCAATCGCGACGCGGGCGCGCGTGAACTGGCGCAGGCGTGTCCATGGATCATCGGGTCTGGCAGGTATGTCCGGCATGACGTCTCCTGTCCGCTCAAAGCGTGTCCGCCATGGTCAGCAGCGCCTGGCGCGTGCCCGCCTCCAGCAGCCGCCCGCCGGCATCGACGATTCCCATCTTCTGCAGCCACTGCTCGAACTCGGGTGCGGGCCGCAGGCCCAGTATCTCGCGCAGATACAGCGCATCGTGGAACGACGTGCTCTGGTAGTTCAGCATGATGTCGTCGGCGCCCGGCACGCCCATGATGAAGTTGACGCCCGCCACGCCGAACAGCGTCAGCAGCGTGTCCATGTCGTCCTGGTCGGCTTCCGCGTGATTTGTATAGCAGACGTCGCAGCCCATCGGCACGCCCAGCAGCTTGCCGCAGAAATGGTCCTCCAGCCCGGCCCGGATAATCTGCTTGCCGTCGTAGAGATACTCGGGACCGATGAATCCGACCACGGTGTTGACCAGCAGCGGCTCGAACCTGCGCGCCACCGCGTAGGCGCGCGCTTCCATGGTCTGCTGGTCCACGCCGTGATGGGCATTGGCCGACAGCGCGCTGCCCTGGCCGGTCTCGAAGTACATCACGTTGTGCCCCAGCGTGCCGCGCCGCAGCGACAGCGCTGCCTGCCGTGCCTCGTCAAGCAGCGCCAGCGAGATGCCGAATGCTTCGTTGGCCGCCTGGCTGCCGGCCACGGACTGGAACACCAGGTCGACCGGCGCACCCTGCTCCATCGCGCGCAGCGTGTTGGTGACGTGGGTCAGCACGCAGGATTGCGTCGGCACCTCGTATCGGCAGCGAATCTCGTCGATCAGTTCCAGCAGAGCAACGATCGAGCCAAGATTGTCGCCAGCCGGATTGACGCCGATGGTGGCATCGCCGCAACCGTAGAGCAGCCCGTCGACAATCGACGCGGCGATGCCGCGCCGGTCATCGGTGGGATGGTTGGGCTGCAGCCGCACCGCAAGCCTCCCGGGCAGCCCGATCGTGCAGCGAAAGCGCGTGACCACCCGGCACTTGCGCGCCACCGCCACCAGGTCCTGGTTGCGCATCAGCTTGCTGACAGCCGCCGCCATTTCCGGCGTGATGCCGGGCGCCACGCGCGCCAGCGTGGCGGTGTCGGTCTCGGACCGCAGCAGCCAGTCGCGGAACGCGCCAACGGTCAGGCCTGAAAGCTCGGCAAACGCCTGCGCATCGTGGCTGTCGACGATCAGGCGGGTGACCTCGTCGTCCTCGTAGGGAATCAGCGCCTCCGACAGGCAATGCGCCAGCGGCATGTCGGCCAGTGCCATGCGAGCCGCCATGCGCTCTTCCTCGCTGGCGGCGGCGATCCCGGCCAGCGCGTCGCCGGACCGGGCAGGGCTGGCCCTGGCCAGCAGCGTGCGCAGATCGGCGAATACGTGCCGGCGCGCGCCGACGGTGTGCGTAAAGGCCATGCGTGCGGTCTCCTCTGGGCGCTCTGGGCGCTCTGCGCGCTCCTCTCGGAACTTCAATATAGGCCAGCGACGCAAGTTTCACGCCTGCGGCGTCCGCGGTGATTGTCTCGTCATGCTGTCTTGCCATTGTTACGCGCGCCATCGACAATCTGGGCGATTCCTTCATTTCCGCAACGCCCCGCGCCCAGCCGAGATATGCCGCAGTTGGATACCGACCAGACAACAGAACGCGCCGAAACCGGCAGCGCCCCCAGGCCTTCGCCGATCCGCCACCTGACGCCGACAGGCTGGTTCAACGTCAAGGCGGTGTCTTTCGTGCTGACCGGAGGGGCCCTGCTGCTGGTGATGCACGCCAACCTCGTTGCCGCGCTGCTGGCCGGCCTGCTGCTCTACTCGCTCGTAGATGCAATGGCGCCGCGCCTGATGCGGCTGCATCCGCGTCACGATGCACTGGCCGTGGCTATCCTGTCGGCCATCATCCTGCTGGTGCTGACCGTCGGCATCTGGGCGCTCGTCCGCTTTGTCACTGGCGACGGCAATACGCTGGACCGGCTGCTGGACCATGCCGCAGACATCATCGACCGCTCGCGCAGCCAGTTGCCGGTCTGGCTTAGCGACTACCTGCCCAATGGCGTCGAAGAACTGGCCACCACGCTGATCTCGGCCTTGCGCGAGCACGCCCAGATGGCCCAGCGGCTTGGCGCCGACATCCTGCGCGCGCTGTTGCATATCATCGTCGGGCTCATCATCGGAGCGATGGTTGCGCTGTACCGCGCCATTTCCCGCCCGAATCGCCGTCCGCTGGCTCATGCGCTGGTCGAGCGGGCGCGTACGCTGCAGACCGCGTTTTCGCAGTTCATCTTCGCGCAGATCCAGATCTCGCTCGTCAACACGATGCTGACCGCGATCTACCTGCTGGTGGTGCTGCCGCTGTTCCAGCAGCACCTGCCACTGTCGAAGACACTGGTGGCCATCACATTCATCGTGGGGCTGCTGCCGGTGCTTGGCAACCTGATCTCGAACACGGCCATCGTGATCGCCTCGCTCTCGATATCGCTGCCGATCGCCGTGGTGTCACTGCTGTTCCTGGTGGTGATCCACAAGCTCGAGTACTTCCTGAATGCACGCATCATCGGCGCACGTATACATGCCGCCGCATGGGAGCTGCTGACCGTGATGCTGGTGATGGAGACGCTGTACGGTATACCTGGCGTGATCGCAGGCCCGATCTTCTATGCGTACGTGAAGCGCGAATTGACGTTGGCCGAGCTCGTTTGAGCCTCGCGCCAAGTACTTGATTCCATTGCGATGTGATACGCAGCAATTGGTACGACCAATACGCGTTGGCCTAGGAGGCTGTTTCAGAATGAAGCGAAGCGGTTCTGGCTAGGCGCGGGGCCGCAGACAGTACAACTAGTACGGCAAGGCCCCGCAACGACGCCAGAATCATTCTGAAACGGCCTCAGTCGACCTTGCTGCGTACGAAGTCGATATGCGTCTGCATCGCCGTGCGCGCTTCTTCCGGCCGGCGCGCCAGGATCGCCTCGCACAGCGTGCGGTGCTGACGTAGCAGCAGGTCCGACGACTCCTCGTCCGCTTCGCGCAGGCCCGTGCCGTTGATCGTGATGTGTTCGCGCAGCATGCCGATCACGCTGGTGTGCAAATGCAGGAACATCGTGTTGTGCGACGCCTGCGCAATGGCATCGTGCAGCTTTGCATCGGCGACGGCCTCCGCGCGCTTGTCATCCGTCTTGCGCGTGCGCTCCAGTTCCTTGAGCAGCGCACGTATACGTTTGAGGTCGGAGGCGTCCGCGCGTAGCGCCGCGAAGTAGGCCGTGGCGCCTTCCAGCACACGGCGAAACTCGAGGATGTCGTCACGCAGCGCGGGATGATCTGCCACAAGCTGACCCCATGGCGAGGCGATGCCGGTGCGCAATTGGTCGGTCACGTATACGCCCGCGCCTCTCCGGCTTTGCAGCAGGTTGCGCGCGGCCAGCCGCTGGATTGCCTCACGGATCGTGTTGCGCGACACATCGTACTGCTCGGCCAGTAGCCGCTCGGCAGGCAGCCGCGTGCCGACGGGCCATGTGCCGTCCAGCAGCGCTGTCTCCATCCTGCGCATGATGTCTTCCACGCGGTTGCGCATATTGGCTGCCGCCATCTGGCTCTTTCCTCTGAAATCCGGCGCGGCCGGCAATTGGCCGGTGATTGGCCGGTGATTGGCCGGCGATTGGTCCAACCAATTTGTACTCCGGCGCGAGAGCGGGAATTATGCGCTCAAAAATCTCGCAGCGCGTTGCCAGCAGGCGGCGCCGCCTACCGGAGACAGACAATGCAACCCAGGCAGTACCCCACATCCATCCCGCAACAGGTGTACCTGTTTGGCACCTGTCTGGTCGACCTGTTCGTCCCGCAAGCCGGCCTCGATGCCGTGCGCCTGCTTGAGCGCGAAGGCCTGACCGTGCACTTTCCGCGCGGGCAGAGCTGCTGCGGCCAACCCGCCTACAGCAGCGGCAACCCCGAGCAGGCACGCAAGGTGGCCCGTGCGCAGCTGGAACTGTTCCGCGAGCCATGGCCGATCATCGTGCCTTCCGGTTCGTGCGCCGGCATGATGCGCCATCACTGGCCCACGCTGTTCGCCGACGACCCCGAGGCCGCCGCGCTGGCCAACGACCTTGCCGCGCGCGTCTATGAACTGGCCGAATTCCTGCTGAACGTGCTCCACGTGCGCTTTGATACGGCGGCTGGCAATGCCGGGCACGAGCGTGTGGTGCTGCACACGTCATGCGCGGCGCGTCGAGAAATGGGTACGCGCACGCATGGCGTCGCATTGCTCGATGCGCTGCCCGGTGTCACGCGTGTCGAACATGAGCGCGAATCCGAGTGCTGTGGCTTTGGCGGCACGTTCTCGCTGAAGCACGCCGATATTTCGGGTGCGATGGTGCGCGACAAGGTGGCTTCCGCCTGCGCCACCGGCTGCGACCGGCTCGTTTCCGCCGATTGCGGCTGCCTGCTCAATATCGGCCACGCCGCCGCCCATGCGGGCGCGCCGTTACCGGTCGAGCACCTGGCCTCGTTCCTGTGGCGCCGTACCGGAGGTGCCCAATGACCACGATGAGCGCACGTGAACGCATGCTCGGACGACTGCGCGCCGCCGTGCCGACCTCTGGCAACAGCTTGCCGGGCGACACCCGCAAGCTGGACCAGCGCATCGACACCCATTTCGATGCGCGCCGTGGCGAAGCGCCGTCGATCGGCGCCATGGTCGCGTCGATGCAGACCGCGCTGACCGCTTCGCATGCCGAGGTGATCTGCACCAACGCTGCCAGCTGGCCCGCTTGGGTTGCCCAGAAGCTGCAGCAGGAAGGCGTGCGCCGCCTGCTGCTGGACCGCAATCGACCCGAAGGCGCCGCGCTGGCGCGGGCGCTGCCGCCCGGCATCGACACGGTGGGGTTCGAACGTCCGCTGGAAACCTGGAAAGCAGAGCTGTTCGATACCGTCGACGCCGGCTTCACCGTGGCCCGTTCAGGCCTGGCCGCTACCGGCACACTCGTGCTGGCGCCCGATACCGGCTCGCCGCGCACGATGTCGCTGGTGCCGCCGACGCATATCGCGCTGGTCTACGCGTCGACGCTGCACCCCGACCTGCATGCGGCCGTACGCGCCGAGCAATGGGCCGACGGCATGCCCACCAACCTTGTGATGGTCTCCGGCCCGTCCAAGACCTCCGATATCCAGCAGACGCTGGCCTATGGGGCGCATGGCCCGCGCCAGCTCTGGGTAGTGATCGTGACTGATGGAGACGCCGCGCAATGAACCAGCAACCGCTGCACTTCGTTCCATCCGAGGACTTTCGCGCCCGCGCGCGCGCCGCGCTCGACGACCCCAAGCTGCGCAAGAGCTTCCGTGGCGCCATGGATTTCCTGCAGCAGAAGCGCGCCGTGCAGTTTCCCGATGGCGACGAGCTTGAGCATCTGCGCGATCTTGGCGAAGCGATCCGACAGCACGCACTGGCCAACCTGCCCGACCTGCTGGTCGAGCTTGAAGACAGGCTCACGGCGGCCGGCGTGCATGTCCACTGGGCCGAGACCGCCGACGAGGCGAACGCGACCATCCTGCGCATCGCGCAGTCCCGTGCCGCGCGGCGCGTGATCAAGGGCAAGTCGATGGCCAGCGAGGAAATGGAACTCAACCATTACCTCGCGGAACGCGGCATTGACTGCATCGAGTCAGACATGGGCGAGTACATCGTCCAGCTGGCCGGCGAGAAGCCATCGCACATCGTGATGCCGGCGATCCACAAGACCAAGGCCGATATTGCGACGCTGTTCGAGCAGCACATACCGGACACCCCGTACACCGAGGATGTCGATGCGCTGATCCAGACCGGCCGCCGCGCGCTGCGCCAGGAGTTTGTGGAGGCCGATATCGGCCTGTCCGGCGTCAATTTCGCCGCGGCCGACACCGGCACGCTGTGGCTCGTCGAGAACGAAGGCAACGGCCGCCTTTCCACCACGGTGCCCGACGTGCATATCGCGATCATGGGCATGGAGAAGGTGGTGGCGAAGCTGTCGCATATCGTGCCGCTGTCCAGCCTGCTGACGCGCTCCGCAACCGGGCAGCCGATCACCACCTACTTCAACCTGATCTCGGGTCCGCGCAAGCATGGCGAACGCGATGGGCCGCGCGAAGTTCACCTGGTGCTGCTCGACAACGGCCGCAGCCAGGCCTACGCGGACGAACAGCTGCGCGCCACGCTGCAATGCATCCGTTGCGGCGCGTGCATGAACCACTGCCCGGTCTACACACGCATCGGCGGCCACGCCTATGGCACGACGTATCCGGGGCCAATCGGCAAGATCATCTCGCCGCATCTGCTTGGCCTGGACGCCACGGCCGATTTGCCGACGGCTTCGAGCCTGTGCGGTGCCTGCGGCGAGGTGTGCCCCGTGCGCATTCCGATTCCGCAGTTGCTTGTGCGGCTGCGCACCGAAGCAAACCGAGATCCCGATGAAGCCGTACCGCATCCGCTCAAGGGCCAGGGCGCGAAATTCAGCCGCCGCGAGCATCTGGTCTGGCGCTTCTGGAGCGGCGCGTTCGCGCATCCTGCCACCTATCGCCTATTCCGCTGGGCCGCCACGCGCCTGCGCGTGCTGACGCCATCACGCCAGATGGGCTGGACCCAGCATCGGCAGCCGCTGACACCGGCGCCGAAAAGCCTTTCCGATCTGCTCGACGCACGCAACCAGCCCGAGTAGCGGCAAGGTCAGAACAAGAATCCGGACGCCAAAACTAAATATCATCAAAGGAGACCTCCAGATGCAATCCTGGACCCAGATCTATACGCCGCTGGGCAGCCTGTGGCTGTCGGCACTAGCGGCGGCAGTACCCATCCTGTTCTTCTTCGTCGCGCTGGCGGTGCTGCGCATGAAGGGCCATGTGGCGGCCGCGGTGACGCTGGCACTGGCGCTGGCCGTGGCGATCTTCGCCTACGGCATGCCCGCGCAGCAGGCGTTTGCCGCAGCCGGCTTCGGCTTCGCGTACGGCCTGTGGCCAATCGCGTGGATCATCGTCACGGCGGTGTTCCTCTACAAGATCGTCGTCAGGACCGGGCAGTTCGACATCATCCGCGCATCGGTGCTGTCGATCACCGATGACCAGCGCCTGCAGATGTTGCTGATCGGCTTTGCGTTCGGCGCGTTCCTGGAAGGTGCGGCGGGCTTCGGCGCGCCCGTGGCGATCACCGCCGCGTTGCTGGTCGGCCTTGGCTTCAACCCGCTCTATGCAGCGGGGCTGTGCCTGATCGCCAATACGGCGCCGGTGGCATTCGGCGCGATGGGCATTCCGATCATCGTGGCCGGGCAGGTCACGGGCATTGACCCGATGCACATTGGCGCGATGGCGGGCCGCCAGTTGCCGCTGCTGTCGCTGGCCGTGCCGTTCTGGCTGGTGTTCATGATGGACGGCGCAAAGGGCGTGCGCGAGACGTGGCCCGCCGCGCTGGTTGTCGGCGGCAGCTTTGCCGTCACGCAATACTTCACGTCGAACCACATTGGCCCCGAACTGCCGGACATCACCTCGGCACTGGTCAGCCTGATCTCGCTCACGGCATTCCTGCGCGTGTGGCAGCCACGCTCGGCATCGCAAGCGGCGCGTGGGACGGTTCCGGCTGGCGGCACCGTGGCGATGGCCGGGTTCGGCGGCGGCACGGGTGCAGCGCCCGCAAGCCGCAAGCCATCGCCTTACACGTTTGGCCAGACCGTGCGTGCATGGGCACCGTTCGGCATCCTGACTGCCATCGTCACCGTGTGGAGCCTGCAGCCGTTCAAGGCGCTGTTCGCGGGCAACGGCGCCTTGGCAGGTACGGTGCTGAAGTTCAAGGTGCCGATGCTCGACCAGCTCGTGATCAAGGCCGCGCCGATCGTGGCATCGCCGAAGCCGTACGAGGCCGTGCTGAAGATCGACCTGCTGTCCGCCGTTGGCACCGCGATCCTGCTGACCGCCATCATCTCGGCCGTGCTGCTGCGCATGAAGCCGCGCGACGCCATCACCACGTTCGTGGAAACACTGCTGGAACTGCGCCGCCCGATCGCATCGATTGGCCTGGTGCTGGCGTTCGCGTTCGTCGCCAACTACTCGGGCATGTCGTCCACGCTGGCGCTGCTGCTGGCCGGTACCGGCGCCGCGTTCCCGTTCTTCTCGCCGTTGCTCGGCTGGCTGGGCGTGTTCCTGACCGGCTCGGATACATCGTCGAACGCGCTGTTCTGCTCGCTGCAGCACACCACCGCGCATCAGATCGGGGTGTCGGACACGCTGCTGGTGGCCGCCAACACCACGGGCGGCGTGACCGGCAAGATGATCTCGCCGCAATCGATCGCCGTGGCCTGCGCGGCAACGGGGCTGGTCGGCAAGGAGTCGGAGCTGTTCCGCTTCACCGTGAAGCACAGCCTGCTGTTTGCGGCGATCGTCGGCGTGATCACGACGCTGCAGGCGTATGTGCTGACGGGGATGATTCCGGGTTAAACCGTGCTACTGGTTTTCTCCCCTCTCCCGCCTGCGGGAGAGGGGCAGGGGGAGAGGGCATGGCGGTTCAAATTTCGAACTGTCGTGGATTGAACCGCTCGCCCTCTCCCCCACCCCTCTCCCATTTCATGGGAGAGGGGAGCGCATAACAACGGTTAGCGGTAACTCAGTCGTTCGCCGCCTCTCTTGGCAGGAACTCGTTACCCTCTGTCAGCGGCGCGTACCGGTACGTCGCCGGTGTGCGGCTCAGCTTGACTGGCGCGCCAAGGCCCTTGTAGCCGCCGGGCATCTCCACCACCATCTCGCGGTGCGCGGTGTGCGGATGCTGCAGTGCGTCCGGCACCGACAGCACCGGTGCGCACGGCACGCCGGCTGCGGCCAGGTCATCGGCCAAAGTTTTGCCATCGTACGTCGCCATGCGCGACTCAAGCTCCCTCTTCAGCAACACGCGATTGACCGAGCGCGCGCCCGCCGTGGCGAATTGCTCGTCGTCGGCCATCGCGGCCACGCCAAGGTGTTCGCACAGGATGCGGAACTGCCGGTCGTTGCCGACTGCCAGGAAGATCGGGTCGGTTGCCGTTGCTACCGTGTCATACGGATAGATGTTCGGATGCGCGTTGCCGGTGCGCGCTGGCGTCTTGCCGCTCATGAACCAGTTGGCCGCATGCGGATGCAGCAGCGACAGGCCCGAGTCGTACAGCGCCGCTTCCACGAACTGCCCGCGGCCGCTGCGCTCGCGCTCCTGCAGTGCCAGCAGCACGCCCAGCGTGGCGTTCAGGCCGGTCACCATGTCGACCACCGGCAGGCCCACTCGCAGCGGTTCCCCATCGGCATCGCCATTGATGCTCATGATGCCGGCCATCGCCTGGATCGCCGCGTCATAGCCTGGCAGGCCGCCGAGCGGACCATCGGCGCCAAACCCCGACACGCGGCAATGCACCAGCCGGGGAAAGCGCTGCGACAGCACGTCGTATCCCAGGCCCCATTTCTCCAGCGTGCCGGTCTTGAAGTTCTCGATCATCACGTCGGCATCGGCCAGTAGCTTCAACAGGACTTCGCGATCCGCGTCGGCGGTCAGGTCCAGCCGCATCACGCGCTTGTTGCGGTTGAGGCCGAAGTAGTACGACGCCACACCATCGCGGAACGGCGGCCCCCAGGTACGCGTATCGTCGCCCTGCGGCGGCTCGATCTTGATTACGTCCGCGCCGTGGTCGCCCAGGATCTGGCCGCAGAACGGCCCGCCCAGAATGCGCGACAGGTCGACCACGCGAATGCCGGCCAGCGCGCCGGGGGTAAATGGCGTCATGTCTGTTCCTTGGTTCTTGTCGCTGCTCGTCGTGATCAGTCCAGTTGCGCGCCGGACTTCTGCACCACGGTGCGCCACTTGCCGACTTCCGCCTTCACGAAACCGCCAAGCTGCTCGGGCGCGGTCGCGGGCGCGAATTCGAGCCCCTGTGCCAGCAGCGTCTTGCGCACGCCCGGCTGCTGCAGCGCATCGGCAAACGCATGGTTGAGCTTGCTGATGACCTCCGGCGGCGTACCGGCCGGGGCTACCACGCCGAAGAACACGGAAACATCGAAACCGGCAACACCCTGCTCCGCCACGGTGGGCACGTCAGGGAGCGCCTGCGAGCGTCCCTTGGTGGTCACGCCGAGCGCGCGCACCTTGCCGCTCTTGATGAACGGCAGCGCGGTCAGCACATCGGTGAAGGTCATGCTGACCTGTCCGCCCAGCAGATCGTTCAGCGCGGGGCCGGTACCCTTGTACGGCACGTGCTGGAAGTCCGTGCCGGCCAGGTTGTTAAACAACACGCCCGCCAGGTGCGACGACGCGCCATTGCCCGACGACGCATAGGACAGCTTGCCCGGATGGGATTTGCCGTACGCAATCAGCTCCTGCACGTTCTTGGCCGGCACGCTCGGGTTCACGACCAGTACGTTGGGCAACTGGCCAATCTGGATCACGGGAGCGAAGCTCTTGACCGGGTCGTAGTTGATCTTGCGATAGAGGCTGACATTGATCGCCAGCGGCGCCGACGTGCCAAACATCAGCGTGTAGCCATCGGGCTCGGCACGCGCAACAACTTCTGCGCCGATATTGCCGCCAGCGCCCGCGCGGTTCTCCACCACCACGGGCTGGCCAAGGCTGTTCTTCAGTGCGGCTGCCAGCGTGCGCGCCATCGCGTCGGTAGGCCCGCCGGGCGGGTAGGTCACCACCAGCATGATCGGTTTGGTCGGGAAGTCCTTCTGGTCCTTCTGTGCGAAGACCGGTGTGGTGACGATGCCGAGCGTGCAGGCGACGAAGGAGGTCAGCGCGGCCAGAGCCGTGCGGCGGTGCCATTGGGGCATGATGGGTTGTCTCCGGTGAATCTATTTATGTATGGATGCGCGCCGCGAGCGCGCGAGGTGCACCTTCGCGAACCTTCGCCGGTGCACCGTACTGCGCAAGCGATCGGTCAGAACACGTTGACCTGATCGACCGGGCCTGCCGCGCGTACGACACCGTCAGCAGGCGGCGCGACCGTCTCGGCCAGCCATACTGGCTCGATGCCGCCGCCAAGCGGGTCTTGTGGCAACACACGATGCACAAGCACCAGTTGCGCCAGGCGCATGCGTCGTACCGAGCCGATCCGTCCGGCTTCCCACGCCATCGCCACGGCACTGGTCACGTGATACAGCGCGGAAGCGGCCTGGCGTGCGAGGACGTCGCCATTGGCGCCTGCTTCCGCAGCACGGCTCGCCAGCGCCGCAGCATTGGCGATGGCAAGGTCGAACGTGGCGCGCGCGGCGGCGTGCATCGGCGTATCCCGCAGCAGCGCCTGCAGGTGCGCCTGCAGCACGGGCAGCGAGCCCTCGCGGCGGATCGCGCGCAGCACGTCGAGCGCGACGATATTGCTCGTGCCTTCCCAGATCGAACCGAGATGCGCGTCACGCACCAGACGCGGATCGCTCCATTCCTCGATGTAGCCGCAGCCGCCGCGGATCTCCATGGCGTCGCCGGTGACCTTGCGCGCGTCACGGCAGGCGCGGAACTTGATCAGCGGCGTCAGGATGCGCATCAGCGGGTAGGCATCGGCCTCGCCAGCATCGGCGCGGCGCAGCGCCTCGGCGGTCTGGAACACCATCGTGCGGGCCTGCTCGGTGGGCAGGGTCAGCTTCAGCAACTGGCGGCGCATCAGCGGCATGTCGGCCAGACGCTTGCCGAACGCGCGGCGCTCGCGTGCGATGAACTGGCCTTCGGTCAGCGCGCGGCGCATCAGGCCGGCCGCACGCACGCCGTTGGACAGGCGCGAGTTGTTGATCATGTCGGCCATCTGCACAAAGCCGCGGCCCAGTTCGCCCACCAGGCAGGCATGCGCGCCCT
Source organism: Cupriavidus sp. BIS7 (assembly GCF_000292345.1). Classification (GTDB taxonomy): domain Bacteria; phylum Pseudomonadota; class Gammaproteobacteria; order Burkholderiales; family Burkholderiaceae; genus Cupriavidus. Next base: position 89,692 of record NZ_ALOU01000040.1, on the reverse strand, counting down.
CCAGGCGGATCTCGCCGCTGGCCATCGACCGCGTACCGAGCTTGTCCTTCAGGCGAATGATCCGGTAGTGATTGGCGCTGCCATCGGCCAGCGTGCGCGGCAGCAGGAACAGCGAGACGCCCTTGATGCCGTCCACAGCCGATCCGTCAGCCTCCTCGACACGGGCCAGCACCATGGCCAGCGCGGCGTCGGGATTCGAGCAGAACCACTTGTCGCCTACCAGACGCCAGCCGCCCTCGACGCTGTTGTCGCGGATCGCGCGCGTGGCCGTGGCCGCTACGTCGGAGCCGGCGCCCTGCTCGGTCATGAACATCGCGCCCTGGTAGAGGTCATCGAACACTTGCGTGGTCAGGTTCGGCAGGAAGCGTTCCACGAGCGCCGGATCGCCGAACTTGCGCAGCGTGCGCGTCAGCGAATCGGTCATCGACAACGGGCAGCACAGGCCGAACTCGGCCTGCACGAACAGGTAAGTCAGTGCGTACTTGGCCGCTGGCGGCATCGGCTTGTCCCAGCCGAGCACGCCGCCACGGTGCGATGCCGCGGCCAGACCAAATTCGGAGAACGCCACGCGTTCCAGCTCCACATAGGCCGGATGCTTGTGGATGCGCTGGTCATCCAGGCCGGTGCGGCTGCGATGCGACAGCGTAGGCGGTGCGTGGTCGGCCACGTTGGCCAGTTCGTCGAGCACGCCCCCGGCCAGCGCGCCCATGCGCTCCAGGTGCGGCAGCAGGTGGTTGAACAGATCGGCAGGCAGATAGAGCGGCAGCAGCGCGCGCAGGTCCGGATCGGCCGTGAAGAGGCTGGCGCCATGGCGGTCAGGTACCGGATGGGCGGTGGGCTCGGAAAATCCGGGGGTGGCAGGCGCCAGGGTGGATGTGGGGGCTGCGGCGCTGGTCGGCATGAATCGTCTCCTGATGCTCCCTGCCCGGCATGCATCGCGGCTCGGGCGGGATGGTTTGACGTTCATTATTCGAACCCCAACGATTCGTGTCTAATTCTAAAATTGGCTCGATCAATATAATTTTTGTATCGCCATGGAATTCCGACATCTGCGCTACTTCCTTGTGCTGGCCGAGGAACTTCACTTCGGGCGTGCCGCCAGACGCCTTTCGATCTCGCAGCCGCCGCTCTCGCTCAATATCCAGCAACTGGAAGCGTCCGTGGGCGCCAGGCTGTTCGAGCGCGACAGCCGTGGCGTGCGGCTGACAGCGGCCGGGCGAGCGTTCCAGGAATCGGCGGCCGCGCTGCTGGCGCAGGCCGAGCAGGCGCGCTTGCTGGCGCGCGAGATCGAGGCGGGGGCCGTGGGGCGGTTGCGCGTCGGCTTCGTCGGATCGATGCTCTATCGCGGCCTGCCCCAGCGCCTGCAGGAATTCCAGGCCCGCTACCCCGGCATCCATGTGGCGCTGACCGAACTGAATTCGCAGGAGCAGATCGATGCGCTGCTACATGGCGAACTGGACGCCGGCTTCGTCCACACAAGCCGCGTGCCGGACGAGCTGGCGGCCACGCTGGCCCACAGCGAAGCATTCGTCTGCTGCATGCCGGCCGGCCACCCGCTTGGCTCGCAGAATACGGTAGCGCTCACTGACTTGCGTGGCGAGGCGTTCGTGCTGTTCTCGCGCAAGGCATCGCCGGACTACTACAGCCGCATCTTCGACATGTGCGCGGCGCAAGGTTTCTATCCACAGATTCGCCACGAGGTGCGTCACTGGCTGTCCGTGGTGTCGCTGGTATCGCAGGGGATGGGCGTGGCCGTGGTGCCGGCTGCGCTGGCGCGTTCCGGCATGGCTGGCGCCGTTTTCCGGCCGCTTGCCGACGCTACGGTGCCGTCCGAGGTGTATTGCGTGTGGAAACAGGCACCCGATCACCCGGCGCGCGACCATTTTGTCGATACGGTCAGGGCCGCAGCCGCCAAGGCAGAAATCTAGCCGCGCAAAGAAAGAGCCACTGGCCGAAGCCAGTGGCTAGAAGTACGCGTGGAACGGGGTGTTCAGCGTGCTTGCAGCTTATCGCCGGGCCTGCACGGTAACCAATACCGCAAATGTGTTATTCGGAACATAAGTGGGGGTTTTCCTGAGCGCCTGGACACGCCCCCCACGGCGGCCGTTGCCGATCGTCGCGGCCCGGTCCTCGATCTGTGCGCAATCCCCCCCTCGTCTTCACCGTAAAAGCGCCAAACTTCCGCGAATGCTATACAATCGAGAACGATTTCTATTTACGTACCCGGCAGGTTCTTGCCTTGCCGCGTGGCGCTAATCCCGCCCCCTGGACTGGAAGCATATGCGGTTGTCAGAACTGCCCCGGCGCACGGCCGCCGTCGTGAAATCCGTGAATGACGAGTTCGCGAACGATCCTGTTGCCCGCCGCCTGCGTGACCTGGGCTTCGTGCCTGGCGAGGAAGTGCAGATCATTGCCGTCGGCCCGTTCGGCAAGGACCCGCTGGTAGCACAGGTTGGCTATACGCGCTTCGCGCTGCGCCGCGCGGAAGCGGCCCGCATCACCGTGGAAGTGCTCAGCGCCACCGTCACGAGCATCGCGCCCGAGATCGACGCCGACGCGCCGCCATCCCAGCGTATCGCCTGAAGGCCAGGACCTCCGAACCATCATGTCCGTCGCCCAGAATCCCTCCGCCCTGCGCATCGCGCTGGTAGGCAATCCCAATTGCGGCAAGACCGCACTGTTCAACCGGCTTACAGGCAGCCGCCAGAAGGTGGCCAACTACGCGGGCGTCACCGTCGAGCGCAAGGAAGGCCAGTTCATCTCGCCGGCCGGCCGAACGGTACGCATCCTGGATCTCCCGGGCGCCTACAGCCTGCACTCGGCCAGCCTTGACGAAGCCATTACGCGCGAGGTCTGCATGGGCCAGCGCCCCGGCGAGGCGCGGCCCGACCTGCTCGTCTCCGTGGTCGATGCCACCAACCTGCGCCTGCACCTACGGTTCGTGCTGGAGTTGCGCCGCCTGGGGCTGCCGATGGTGGTCGTGCTCAATATGAGCGATGCGGCCGCGCGGCGAGGCATCAAGATCGATCGGGATGCACTGTCGCGCGCGCTGGGCGTGCCGGTGGTGCAGACCGTGGCCGTCAGGCACGACGGCGCGGCATCCCTGATCAGGATGTTCGACGACGCGCTGCCACCCGCACCGCCGGCCCAGCCGCTGGAAGGCGTGTCCGAGCTGGACACCCATGCCGAGGTCAAGCGCCTGCTGAGCATCGCCGTATCGATGCCCACGCGCACCGCGCGCATCGACGACCGGCTCGACCGCATCGTGCTGCATCCGGTGTTCGGCCTGGCCATTCTGGCAGTGCTGCTGTTCTTCATGTTCCAGGCGGTGTTCTCGTGGGCGGCCCCAGTGATGGACGGCATCGCGGGCGGCGTGCACTGGCTCGGCGAACTCGTCGGCACCCTGATGCCCGAGGGCATGCTCAAGAGCCTGGTTGTCGATGGCCTGATTGCGGGTCTGGGCAGCGTGATCGTGTTCCTGCCGCAGATCCTGATCCTGTTCCTGTTCATCCTGACGCTCGAGGAATCGGGCTATCTGCCACGTGCCGCGTTTCTGCTGGACCGGCTGATGATGAGCGCGGGCCTGTCTGGCCGCTCGTTCATTCCGCTGCTGTCGAGCTTTGCATGTGCGATCCCCGGCATCATGGCCACGCGGACAATCCAGGACCCGCGCGACCGGCTGACGACGATCCTCGTCGCACCGCTGATGACCTGCTCGGCGCGCCTGCCCGTGTATGCACTGCTGATTGCGGCGTTCATCCCCCAGCGCACGGTCGCCGGCCTGTTCAACCTGCAGGGCCTGGTGCTGTTCGCGCTCTATGTGGCGGGCATCGTCAGTGCGCTGGCGGTGGCGTTTGTGCTCAAGTGGTTCCGCCGCGACCGCACCGACCATCCGCTGCTGATGGAACTGCCGTCGTACCGGGTGCCGAATCCGCGCGATATCGCCATCGGCCTGTGGGAGCGCGCCCGCATCTTCCTGTCGCGCGTTGGCCGCGTGATCCTGACGCTGACGGTGCTGCTGTGGTTCCTGGCGACGTTCCCGTCGCCGCCCGAAGGCGCCACGATGCCCCCGATCGACTACAGCTTCGCAGGCATGATCGGCCGCGCGCTTGAGCACGTATTCGCGCCGATCGGCTTCAACTGGCAGATCTGCATCGCCCTCGTGCCCGGCCTGGCCGCGCGCGAGGTGGCCGTGGGCGCACTGGCAACGGTCTACGCGCTGTCCGGCAGCGATGACGCCGTGGCCACGCAGCTCGCCCCGATGATCGCCGCGCAGTGGCCGCTGGCCACCGCGTTGTCGCTGCTGGCGTGGTACGTGTTCGCGCCGCAGTGCATTTCCACGCTCGCCGTGATCCGCCGCGAAACCAACTCCTGGAAAGTGATGGCCGCTTCGGCCGCCTATCTGGCAGGGCTGGCCTACATCGCGTCGTTCATCACCTACCGTGTGGCACTGATGTTCAGCTGATCGGACAAAGAAGCCATGACGCTCTATCACGCCTTTGAATCGCTACTGGTCCCGCTGATCGTGGTGGCCTGCGCCGTGCATGTGGCAGCCCGCTACATGCCGCGCACGCGCGAGCGCGTGAAAGCCGGGCTGGCGGCATCGCTGGGCGGTGCGTCGGCGCAGGGCTGGCGCGGCTGGCTGGCGCGCCGGATGACACCGCGCGAGGCGGCGGCTGGCTGTGCCACGGGGTGCGACACGAATAGTGGCTGCGGCACGTGTGGGTCGAATACTTCGGCTTCCACGGGCAATTCCGGCTCGGGTTCCGCAAACGAGCAGGTCATCACGTTCGTGCGCAAGTCCTGATGGCGTGATCGATGCTGGTGGATGACGGCGGTCCTTCGGGGCCGCCGTTTTTGTTTGTGGCGCAGGTGAGCGGGCACGCAGAAACGGGTACGCTTTTGCCCGAGACACTGTTCTGCGCTCCCCTCTCCCATGAAATGGGAGAGGGGCTGGGGGAGAGGGAAAAGCGGTCTAAATCGCGACCTGTCGCATTGAGAGCCGCCTGGCCCTCTCCCCCGGCCCCTCTCCCGCACGCGGGAGAGGGGAGCAGACCGAAGCATGCGAGCCGTACGCAGAAACGGGTACGCCCGTGAATCGCCGGCTACTGTGCCGTGCCCGGAATCGTGATCGAAAGCGGCATGGCCTCGGTGCCGGCAGTGCATGTTGCCGTGACCGTGAAGGCGCCGGTTGCCGTCGGCATGATCGACGCCGAGTTGGGCGCGAGCGGTGACTGCGTGAGCACGATATTGCCGCTCGATGTCGACCACGCCCAGCTGCTTCCGCACCCCGTGATGCCCTCGTCAACACCGCGATGCAACAGTTGCACGGCGATCGTCGTCACGCCGGCCACGCGCATCACCACCAGTGGCTGCGGGCCGTTGTAGGCCAGTGCCCAGGTCGGTTGTTCGGTGACAAACAGGCTGGCGCGCGGCTTGGCGCTCAGCGTCAGGCTGCCGGCCATTTCGGCCAGTATGCTCTGCAGCGGCGATGCACCGTTCGCGCGGCTGGTGCTTACCGTGGTGATGCGCGTCGACGAATCCGGCAACACTGCCAGCGTGGGCGACGTCGTCGTGAAGGTCCACAGGCCGGTGAAATCCGCAGTTGAATCGGTGCCATCGTTGCGTACCACCTGCGAGTTATAGGTCTGCGGATGGCCGTTGAGCACGTTCAGCGCATTGATCTGCGCGCCGTTCTGCGACAGCACGAGCCGGTAGCTCGCCGTGCCCGCCGGGAACACGGACACCGGGAACGCGCCGGTCAGCGTGCTGCCATCAGGTGCGGTGACCTGGACACTGACCACCGACAACGCAACGGCACTGCCTGCATTGACGCCGAGCAGCGTGCCGACATTCGACGTTCCTGTCGCCTGCACCGCCGACGTGCTGCTGAGCCACGTCCATCCGGTAGCGATTGCCGAGCGGTCGGCGCCATCGCTGTCGATCAGCGATGCCGTCACGGGCAGCGTCTGCCCATTGGTCATCGATAGCGAGGGATAGGGCAATGCAAGGCTGTACGTCGTTGTCCCAGGCGCCACTACCGTGATCGATGCCGACGCCTGCGGAAGGACCGTCGTGGCATTGTTGGCGCCGGTCACGGTCGCCACCACGCTGATGGTGGCAGTACCGGTGCCTACGCCGGTCACCACCGCACTGCCCGGGACAGTACCGGCCGCAACCGCCGCGATTGAAACGTTCGAGGTGGACCACGCAAAACTGGTCGATCCCGTGACATCGTTGCCGAGATCGTCAACCACTGATGCAGTCAGAGAGATCGAATTGCCTACGCTGACCTTGCCCGAGGTCTGGTTCATCACCAGCGTATAGGACTTCGCCACCGCCGCCGTGCCACCGGCACCGCTACCCGTGCCACTGCCGCCGCTGCCAGTGGGCGCCGTGCCGGAACCCGAACCGCCGCCTCCGCCACCGCATGCCGCCATCAGCAATGCAATCGCCCCACAGGCAAGCCACGTGGCCCACGTACGTGTCCGCATGATGATCCCCTCTGTTTGTGGTTATGGTCCCGTTCCCACAATCAGACTAGGCGCGATGCGGCGGATGCAATACCAGCCAGAGGACTGAGCGCAAGCCCACATAGCGGACCAGGATTCATCCATTGGTCGGAAGTCCGGCCGCTACATATGCTCACGTTTGCCGATTTCGGCGTTAATTCACGGTTGACGCCTGCGCGTCTTCTGAACTACGCCATTCGGCAATGGCGCGCGCACCGGCAACGTCGACCTGGTAACGCTGGCGCTAAACCTGTACACGCAGCGCGTGGACCAGGAATTGGACTTCTCCGATATTGACCAGGTACGCCAATGCGTCGAGCACTGCAACCAGATGCCCGTGCACCCTACTGCGCCGAAGAAAACCGGTGTGCCCTGCCCCCACAGGGCACACCGTGAAAGACGCCCTCAAGGACGCCCACGACATGCGCGGTGCACAACCACGTGCGCACAGCGTAAGGGGATCGACATCGCGGCGCCACGAATCCTTCCGCATGTCGATAGACGTTGAGTCAGCGCAAACACTGTCGCACTTCGCATCAGCCTGTCGCGCACAGGCGACGGTCATTGACCCTTCGTAGTGAGGGGTGATTCGCAGTTGCTTTGCATCAAGGTCTGGCGGGACACCGCAAGACACACTGGGCGCACTTTTTCGATGTCAAGTGCTTGTCCAATATGACTACTCTCTTCTCTCTTCGCCGCAAGACCCTCGCTTCGTCCATCTGCACGGCGCTCGCCGCCGCAACGATCGGTACGCTCTCGGCACCGGCCATGGCCGCCGATGAAACGCAGGGCAACTGGATGGTCCGCCTGCGCGGCACGTTCCTGAACATGGACAACAAGTCCGACCCGATCGGCGGTGTCGGCGCATCCGACCGCATCAGCGTCAACAACAAGTGGATTCCCGAAGTCGACGTCACGTACTTCATCGTGCCGAACATTGCGGCCGAACTGGTGCTGACGATTCCGCAGAAGCAGGATGTCCGCCTGGATGGCGCGAAGATCGGCTCGTTCAGCCATCTGCCGCCGAGCCTGCTGCTGCAGTACCACTTCATCCCCAACGGCACGTTCCGCCCCTATGTGGGCGCCGGTGTGAACGTCACGCGCATCTGGGGCGCGGACATCGCCGGCGGCACGCTTGGTCTCGACCGCTGGAGCGTGGGTCCTGCCCTGCAGATCGGCATGGACTACAAGGTAACCAAGAACTGGTTCCTCAACGTCGACGTCAAGAAGGTCTGGATCTCGAGCAACGTCTACGCGAACTCGACCGGCGCAAAGGTATCGTCGGTGCAACTCGATCCGTGGCTGTTCAGCGCGGGCGTCGGCTACCGCTTCTAAGCCACACGCTTTCTCCTCCTTGTCACACGGTTGGGCTGACACGGCCCATTCCGCTTCCATGCGCGCGGCGATCCCGCGCGCTTTTTTTCGCGCTTTTTTTCGTTCTGGGAAGAGATTACCGGAACGCCGGTTCGTCGAAGCTGCGCAGCTTTCGCGAGTGCAGTTGCTCGACACCGTTTTCGCGCAGGATCCGAACCGCCTCCAGGCCGATGGTCATGTGCTGGCTCACGCGTTGCCGATAGAACGCATTGGCCATGCCTCGCAGCTTGAGCTCGCCATGCAGCGGCTTGTCGGATACGCACAGCAACGTACCGTAGGGCACGCGCAGGCGGAATCCGTTGGCGGCCACTGCCGCGCTCTCCATATCGATGGCAATCGCGCGCGACTGGTTGAAGCGGGCGTATAGGGCCTTTGACTTCAGCTCCCAGTTGCGGTCATCTGTGGATACCACCGTGCCGGTGCGCATGCGCGTCTTCATCTCGGTGCCAGACAAGCCCGTCACGCGTGCCACGGCTTCCTGCAGTGCCACCTGGATCTCCGCGATAGGCGGCACAGGCACCCACGGCGGCAGGTCGTGGTCGAGCACGTGGTCATCTCGCACGTACGCGTGCGCCAGCACGTAGTCGCCAAGCTGTTGCGAGCGACGCAGTCCTCCGCAGTGCCCCACCATCAGCCAGCAATGCGGCCGCAGCACCGCGAGGTGGTCGGTCATCGTTTTCGCGTTGGATGGCCCCACGCCGATATTGACCAGCGTGACACCGAGCCCGTCCTCGCGCACGAGGTGGTAGGCCGGCATTTGCGGCAGCGCGCGCGGGCGCGTTGCGTCGTCGGGCTCCGCTGCACCAAGCTGCTGAATCACGTCGCCAGGTTCGACAAAGCTCACGTAGCCATCGCCGCCGTCACCGGCCATCAGCGAGCGGCCCAGCGTGATGAACTCGTCGACATAGCGCTGGTAGTTCGTAAACAGGACAAAGCGCTGAAAATGATGTGGCGCCGTGCCCGTGTAGTGATACAGCCGCTGCAGTGCCAGATCCACGCGCTCGGCCGAGAACAGCGACAGCGGCCACGCCTCGCCCGGAGTCGGCTCGAACGTGCCGTTGGCAATCGAATCGTCGATGCGGCTCAGTTCGGGCAACACGAACGAGGCCTCGAGTTCGCGCGCCTGCGTGTAGCTGATATCGGTGGTCGACGCTTCGATCACGAATGGCAGCGGGATCGGCCGGCGCGACAACCCGACGACCACCGGCACGCGGTGATAGCGCATCAGGCGTTCGATCTGGTCGCGATAGTAGTCGCACAGCAGGTCCGGGCGCGTCACTGTCGTGCCATAGACGCCAGGGTAGGCCACCGTGCCCCAGGAGGGCCGGCTGTCGGTCACCATCGTTTCGAGATTGACCGATATACCCAGGTACGGATAGCACGCGTGCGCGGCCGAAGGCAGCGGCTTGCCCTTGGCGAACGCGTCAAAGCGCGCGCGCACGGAAGCCACGGAGCTGTCATAGATTTCGCGGATGCGCGCGAGCGCGCTATCGGCGTCGTTGAACTCGGCCAACTGATCGGCCGGGTGGGCGGAAGAGAAGATCGAGGCGTTCATGGCAGCCATCATACCGCTTGCATCCCGTGCACAACAGAGCCATGTGCAGGCGTTGCGTGCGTCAGCGGACGCCGGTGCGTTTCCGGCAAAGTTGTTTGACGCGGCGGCATTCGCTTCGCTACACTCTGCGCCGAAACGCGCGGGGAATCCGCGCGCTCGTGGCGCAAGCGCCGCCGCATCCCCCACTTTGGCGGGGTCGCGCACGTGCGCAGGTATCAGGCTGGAGGAGTCGTCAATGGAAATCCGCAACCCGTTGCCCGCAGAAATCGAGGCAGCCCGGCGCTTGCTGGCCGCCAACGGTTGGGAACAACGGGTCAGCAATCCCGAACGGTTCGCACAGCTGATCGCCAATTCGCAACGCGTTGCCGTGGCCGTCGAAAACGGCGAAGTCATCGGCTTTGCACGCGCGCTCTGCGACGATATCTCGAACGGCTATATCTCGATGGTCGCGGTGGCGCCACAGCATCGGCGCCGCGGCATTGGCCGCGCGCTGATGCGTCATGTCATGGGCAACGACCCCGACATCACCTGGGTCCTGCGTGCAGCGCGCTCTTCCGAAGCAGCGTTCTTCGGCCAGATGGGCTTTGCCCCGTCGATGGTGGCGATGGAGTGGCACCGGCGCTGAGCGGCGCCGCCGAACCACGCGTCATGGCGCGGGATATTGCGCCATGGCCTTGCGGAACTCCGCTTCCGTGCCCTCGACATGGTACAGCTTGCCGCCCGGCGCGAAACGGTCGGCACTGGACAGGCCACCCACCACCACCGGCTGGAAACCTGCATCGCGTACCAGCCTGCCCGCCTGCATCAACGCGGCGGCATCGTTGCCGGCCATCGGCACGGCCATTAGCAACCCAGTGCGATTGCTCTCGCGCTGGAAGGTGGCGGCACTCGTAAAGTTGAAAACGCGCACGATGCGCGCACCGGGCAGGTACTTGGCGGTGGTCACCCCGATGCCGTTGGCCTTGGCCTCGTCGACGATCGCGCCATCGCGTGGTGATATCGCATTGGTGGCATCGAGCACGATCTTGCCCTTCCAGTCATTCTGCCGGCCCAGTTCGGGCACCGCGCTGTAGGGCACGGCAAGAAGCACCACATCCGCAAATGCCAGGGCCTGCGCCACGGTGCCGGCCTGGGCCAGCGGGCCCAGTTTGTCGACCAATGACTTGAGTTCCTCGGGATGGCGCGACGAGAACATCACCGGATGCCCCGCGCTGACCCACAATCCGCCGATCGTCCCGCCGATATGGCCGGAGCCGATGACGCCGATCTTCGACCTTGGCTTGCCGCGCAATGTCTGCGCCTGCGCCGGCAGTTCCACCGCACCGAGTGCCGCCGACAGCGTGGCGGCAACCAGCAGCCTGCGGCGGCCGCCCCGGAATCCCTTGCCCGTTTGCCCCATGGCTCGCTCCAGTCGTTCCGATCCAGACACTCTAGGCCAAATCGCGGCGCATGGCGCGGCAAGTTGTTACGGGAGCGTCATACCGTCGGCAAGCGTACCCGTTTCTGCGTGATCAACAATGGAAGCCGCTTCAGGCTGAAGCGAAGCGGTTCTGGCTAGACGCGGGGCCGCAGACAGTACAAGTAGTACGGCAAGGCCCCCGCAACGACGCCAGAATCAGTCTGAAGCGGTTTCTTACTCGGGCTGGATGTTCGCGGCCTTGATAATGCGGCCCCACTTGGCCGATTCCTGCGACTGGAACTTTGCCAGTTCGGCCGGCGAGGTCGTGAACACCTCGGTGCCGGTCGTCTGGTAGAAAGTGGCCGCGGTGTCGCTTCGGGCTGCCTTCACCAGCATCTGGTTCAGCTTGTTGACCACGGCAGGCGGCGTGCCGGCCGGCGTATAGGCGGCGAACCAGTAGCTCATCTCGTAGCCTTTCACGCCGGCCTCGTCGATCGTCGGCACATCCGGCGCCAGCGGGGAGCGCACCTTGCCCGAGACGCCCAGCGCGCGCAGCTTGCCACTCTTCACCTGCGGCAGGCCCGTGGCGGTATCGGTGATCATCATCTGGATCTGGTTGCCGAGCAGGTCGGTAATGGCCAGCGGGTTGCTCTTGTACGGCACATGCAGCAGTTCCACATGCGCCATCTGCTGGAACAGCTCCCCGGCGATGCGCGAAGACGAACTGCCACTGCCGAAGCTGAGCTTGCCCGGCTCCTTCTTGGCCAGCGCGATGAACTCGCCCACGGTCTTTGCGGGCACCTGCGGGTTGACCACCATGATCTGGCCGCCGCGGCCCAGCGCGGTCACCGGCGCGTAGTCCTTGACCGGGTCGTAGGGCAGCTTCTTGAACAGGTGCTCATTGGCCGCGTGCGTGGTGTTGGTGGTGATCAGCACCGTGTAGCCATCGGGCGCGGCCTTGGCCACATCGCTGGCGGCAATGAAACCGTTGGCGCCCGGCTTGTTGTCGACCACGACACTGACCGTGGCCTCCTGCGTCACGGCCTTGCCCACGGCACGCGCGAGCTGGTCGGTGGCGCTACCTGCCGCAAAAGGAACGACGAAGCGGATCGGCTTGTCGGGATACTCGGCCCACGCGCTGCCGGCCGGCAGGGCCAGGCAAGCGAACGTGCCAAGAGCAAGAATGGCGGCTGGAATGGCGGCCAGGGCCTTCGACCTGCGAAACGCGTACATCTTTGTCTCCTCTGTTCGTTCTGTCATGGGTCGGCTCGGCAATCATGCGGTGCCGCCGGCGAGCCGCGGCGGCAGGGGGATCTGCATGCCCAGCAGCAGAAAGGCCAGCGCCTTGCCGTGGGCATCAAGGTTGAGCGCGTCGTTGACGCCGCCATCGAGCACGCCATCGATCACGAAGTTCATCGCGTGGATCGATGGCACCAGATAGCGCTTCACAGCCGTGGGATGGCGATGCGCGAACAGCGTGCGAACGGCGTCCTCGGTGACGTGTGCAACCAGATGCTCAAAGTCGCGCGCGTCGTAGGCAATCACACTGATGTTGGAGCGATCACCCTTGTCGCCGGTGCGGCCGTGGGCAAGCTGGTAGAGCAGGAAGGGCTGGGCGGATGGGGTCATGGCGGATTCCAGTCAGGCCATCAGGGTGTGGCGCGGCGTCACGGCGGCGCGCGGCGCCAGGCACGACATCGCATTCAGGCGTGCGCGCAGCGCCGTGCGCACGCCGCCACCGCCGGCCGGGCCGCAGGTATAGAGCGCGTTGACTTCGCGCAGCAGCGCCTGGGCAACGGCCTTGTCGTCGTGTGCCAGGGCCGCGCGCAAACGCACATCCTGCGCGGCAGGCTCATGCGGTTGTGGGCGCGCGAGCATTTCACCGGCATCGTCGGCAAACACGCTCAGCACGCCAATCAGGTCGAAGCGGATTGGCACTTCGAACCCAAGCCCCTCCATGCGCTTGCGAAGTATCTCGGCGGCCAGCCGCGCGCGTGCTGCGGCGTTGGGGCCGGCGTATGAGATCTCTCCCTCCGCGATCCATCCGCCCTGATGGAACAGGTTCACCTTGAGGGTATCGGGGCGCGCATGGCCGCGGATGCCACGCACCGCCACGCGATCCGGGCCGATCTGTTCGACGGTTACCGCGCCGATATCGGCCACCACGTCCGGCGTCAGGTAGGCACTGGGGTCATGCACTTCGTAGAGCAACTGTTCCTTGACCGTGCGCAGGTCCACACACCCGCCGGTTCCGGCCGCCTTGAAGATCTCGATGCGACCATCGTCATCGAGCTGCGCGATGGGAAACCCTACCGCGTGCACATCCGGAACGTCCTTCATGCCCGGGTCCGCAAAGTATCCGCCGCTGACCTGCGCTCCACATTCGAGCAGGTGGCCGGCCATCGTTGCCGCGGCAAGGCGGTTCCAGTCGTCCCAGGCCCAGCCGAAATGCGCCATGGCAGGGCCGACAGCCAGCGCCGGATCGGCCACGCGGCCGCACACCACCACTTGGGCGCCCTCGCGCAGAGCATCGGCAATGCCCTTTGCGCCGATGTACGCGTTGGCACAGACGAAGCGTGCGTCGGGGAAAGCGTCGCCGACGATACCGCGCAGCAACGCACGGCCTGCGTCGTGCGACAGGTCGTCGCCTTCAATCACCGCCACGCGCGGTGCGGGCAGGCCCAGCTCGGCCGCCAGTTCGCCGATGCGTCGCGCGGCCGCCCGGGGATTGGCCGCCCCGAAGTTGCCGACGATTGGAATGCCGTTGGCCAGGCACAGCCCGAGCACCGGCATCAGCAGCTGGTCCAGCAGCGGCTCGTAGCCATGCTCTGGATCATCGCGGCGAGCCAGTTGCGCCAGTGCCAGCGTACGCTCGGCCAGCGTCTCGAAAATCAGCGCGGCCGGGCCGCCGGCAGCTATCAGCGTGCGCACCACGGGCAAGGCGGCGTCAGTACGGTCACCGGAGAATCCGGCGCCGGACCCGATCAGCAAGGGAGCAGTCATGGGCGTTCGCAGTACACGTTGGGGAGAGCGGCGATCCCATTCTAGGGCCGGCCCACTCCCACTAACAAACGGATGATTTGAATTAATCTATCGACTTCTTGGATGAATCCCACGCCCGCGATCATGCTCTCGAACCTGTCGGTCAAGCACCTGCGCGCCTTTGTGGCACTTGCGAGCCACCGCAATTTCACGCGCGCGGCGCAGGCGTGCCATCTGTCGCAATCGGCATTCAGCACGCTGATCCAGACGCTTGAGGAACAGGCAGGCAGCCGGCTGTTCGAACGCACGACGCGCCATGTCGAACTGAGCGCCGACGGCCGCCGCTTCGAAGAGGTTGCGCGCCGGCTGCTTGGCGATTTCGAAGCGGCCTTCGAGGATCTGCGCGACCACGCCGAGCGCCGCAAGGGCCGTGTCGCCATTGCGGCGCTGCCCTCGCTTGCCGGCGGCGACCTGCCGCCACTGCTGGCGGACTTCCGCCGGCGCTATCCGGGCATCGCGCTGGAACTGCACGACCAGTTGGCCGATGGCTGCATCGATCTTGTGCGACGTGGCCAGGCCGACTTCGCACTGGCCCCTGCACCGGCCCAGGATGCCGACCTGCGCGTCGAGCCGCTCGTGCACGACAGCTTCCATCTGGTCTGTCCGGTCGATCACCCGCTAGCAGACAGGCGCCGTATCACGCCACAGGCTCTGGCCGGGCTGCCGTTCATCCAGTTGTCGCGAACCAGCAGCGTGCGGCAGCATCTGGATGCGGCGCTGCATCCGCTCAAGCTGCACGGGGTCATGGAGGTGGAGCACCTGGCTACCGTGGCGGCGCTGGTCGAGGCGGGCCTGGGCGTGTCCGTGGTGCCGGCGCTGGCGCTGTTCCAGTTCCGGCGGGAGGGGCTGGCGATCCGTCCCATGCAGATGCCGTCGCTGATGCGCGAAATCTGCATGGTGCGATTGAAGGAACGCAGCGATTCAGCCGCCGCGGCGGCGATGATCGAAACCCTGCGGGCGCATTACCGGGGCGGCAAGCGCTGAAGATACCGGCGCTCAGAAATGCCCGAGATACCCGCCATCGACAGCCAGCACCTGCCCGGTCACATACGACGCGGCAGGCGAGGCAAGAAACACGACCGCGCCCGCCACTTCATCCGGCTGGCCCCAGCGGCCTAGTGACGTCCGGTTCCGCAGCCACTCGGCCACGGTAGCGTCGGCCACCATCGCCTGGTTCGGCTCGGTGGCAAAGTAACCGGGAGCAATGGCGTTGACGGTGATGCCCTGACGGCCCAGGTCAGCCGCCATCGCGCGCGTGAGCGCATCCAGCCCGCCCTTGGTGGCGGGATAGAGCACGTCGTCGGCACGTGCGACCTGACCCGCAATCGACGTCACGTTGACGATGCGCCCGTACTGGCCCCGCTGCATCAGCCGGGCCGCATGGCGGCACAGCGCGTAGGGAGCAACGAGGTTGGTCTCCAGCATCGCGCGCAGGTGGCCCGCATCGAGCTGGTCCATCGAATTGCGATTGCGCGCGCCGGCGTTGTTGACTAGGACATCGAGCCGCCCGTGCCTGGCGGCGATGTCATCGAACGCCGCAGCTACGGCGGCCTCGTCTGTGATGTCGAGCACAAGCGCCTCGGCGCCGAGTCCGTGCGCCTGCAGTTGCGCCACGGCCTCGCTGACGCGTCCGGCGTTGCGTGCGCAGATCAGTACATGCGCCCCGGCGGCGGCCAGCCCGGCGGCGATCGCCTGGCCAAGGCCTTGCGCACCGCCGGTGACCAGTGCCACGCGGCCGGAAAGCGAGAAAGGATGGGCTGGGTAGGAAGTTGCCATGCGGGCAAATATACCGCAGCCCCGGTCCCTCTAGCCGATCACTAGCGGATCACTAGCGGATCAGCTTGCCGGTTGACGAAACGATCGACATTTCGACGAACGAGGAGCCGGTATGGCGCGTGGGGCTGTAGCTGATCAGGATGCCGCCCAAGTCATAGTCGCGCAGGCCCTCCAGTGCCGCCACGAGCTTTTCGCGCGTGAGTTCTGGCCCCGCGCGGCGCAGGCCTTCCACCAGCACCTTGGCCGACATGAAGCCTTCCATGCCCGCGTTGGTCGGCTCCACTTTCTGCGCCTTGGCCATGCTGCGGTACTCGCTGGCAATGCTCATCTGGCTCGAATTCATGCCAGGCACCACCTGCGTGATAATCAGGCCGCGGCCGTCGTCGCCAAGCTCCTTGATAAACGAGTCGGCCGCATTGTTCGACAGCGTGACAAACTGCGCCTGGCTGCCGGCCTTCTTCATCTCGCGGATGATCTTCGCGGCTTCCGATCCGGAGCCGATCACCAGCACGGCCTGCGGGCCGGCCTTGTTGATGTTGGCAACACCCTGGCCAATATCACCCATCGGACGATTGAACGACGCCGCCCCGGCCGGCTGCACGCCGCGCGCCTGCAACGCCGTGGTGAAGCCTTCGAAGACGTCCTGGCCGAAGCCGTCGTTGGCATAGAAGATCGCGATGCGGCTCATGCCTGACGTGGCAAGATGGTTGATCGCACGTGCCACCTCGTCCTGGTACTTGGCGCGCACGTTGAACACGTAGCGATTGACCGGCCGGTGCAGCGTAATGGCGCCGGTCAGCGGCGCAACCAGCGGCACCTTTTCCGCGCCGATGATCGGCAGGATGCTCTCGTTCTGCGGCGTGCCGCGCACCATGAACAGCGCGAACACCTTGTCGTCGGCGATCAGCTTGTGCACGTTGCCGGGGGTGCGTTTGGCATCGAAGCCGTCGTCGTAGGTCAGAAGCTCGATGCGCCGGCCCGAAATGCCGCCGCTTGCATTGATCGCGTTGAGATAGACCTGGGCACCCGCGATCTGCTCCTTGACGGAGCCCGCCACCGGGCCGGTGACGCCGGCCGACTGGCCGATGCGAATGGTGCTCTTGGTGATGCCGGGTTCGGCTTGCGCCGCGATGGGCGTGATAAACCCGAGCGTGGCGGCAAGCATGCCGCACGCAAATTGCCTTGCGTTCATTGTTGACCCCTCCAGATGCGCTGGCGTGTTTATTTTTTAGAAGCCGCTTCAGAACGAAGCGAAACGGCTTCTTGTGCCAATGCGCGCCGCGCGACTGCACACACCCTCACGGTGCCACACGGCGGCTTTCGCAAGGTAACCCAACGGCAGCGATTGTTCAAACGAAGGGGGGGATGAAGACGGGATTTGCGGGGGAAAGTGTTGCTGCGGCATCACACCGGAAACCCGATGACTCCGGTAACGGTTTCAGGTGTGGCCGCAGCATGGCGCGCGATAGCACGTGCGCCGGGGCGCGCCACGACTGGCGCGCTGGGTGAAGCCGGCGTTCCCGGTATCAGGGGAAGGCCGGTACCGCAGGATCGAGGCCGGCAAAGGCCGCTTCGGGATGCACCTTCTGCAGCAGCGTCTCGATCTCTTCGACGCGGCTGCGCGGCACGTCCACCATCAGCAGCAGCTTGCCTGCCTCGATGTCCTTTTCAAACGTGCGCAGACGGCTGTTGGGGGCCGAACTGCCGATCATGCTCGAGGCCCACGCGCCAAACACGGCGCCCAGCACGGCGAGCACGCCTACCAGGCCCCATTGCGGCGAGTCGCTGACGATCGGGAACATCGCCACCACCACCCCGGCCACGATGCCGACGCCACCGCCAACCATCAGGCCCATTTCCGCGGCATGCACGATGTCCGAAGTCTGGAACAGGTTTGCTTCGTGCAGACCCGTCATGTCGGCGCCATCGCGTCCCACGAAATGGATGTGGCTATTCTCGATACGAGCCAGCAGCAGGTCGTCCATCGTGCGACGCGCGCTTGCCAGGTCGGGCAACAACCAGAAGATCCGTTTGCGCATGACTTGTCTCCTCTGTCAGGCCGCCCCGATGTGGGTCATCCGTCTGCGGGACGGGTTAGTTGGTGTTCTACTCCCTCCGCGAAGCCAGCGCAAGGTACCGAATGGATGACAGCAAGGGGGTGGGCGCTTGATGGATTTCGCGCGTCACATCACCCCCCCGGATGCCCCTCAGAATGTGATCGGTAGCCGCACCGTCACGGTCAGGTCTGGCGTGTCGCGCGTCAGGCCGGCGCCCACCGACAGGTTCAGCGTGTATTTGTTGTTGAAGCGGTACGAGTAACCCACCAGCAGCGTGCCCTGCGTGATGCGCACGGAGCCTGGAACGGTCTGTCCGTTCTGCTTGGTCGGCCAGATGATGCTCTGGTCATAGCCGATACTGAACGACGCGTGCTCATTGAGCGACAGGCCCATGCCGAAGTTGAACTCGAAGATGTCCCCCGGGGCGATCTTGCCGAGGAACTCCTGCTCGCCATTCAGCACGGTCCGGCTGACGTTGTCGCGCGCGAAGTTGTGCAGGTAGCTGAAGGTGCCGAAGAACACCGCCGGATCGGTTGGCAGCAGCCACGTCACGCCGGGCTGGATTGCCTGGAAGCCGGTACCCGTCGGCATGCCCAGCGGCAGCCCGGTGCCGGTGGTATTGCTCACGCAGCGCGTCACGCAATCGGTCACCACTTCGAACGGATCCGTGCCGGTGTTCGACTTATAGCGCAGCCAGCCGATAAAGTACGGCATCTTCTCGTTGCCGAAATTGAGCTGGTAGCGCAGGGTCGCTTCCACGTCTCCAAGCCCGCTGCCGCTGGCATTGAAGGCATTGTCGACGGCCGTACCCGTGAAGATCTCGCGGCTGACCGTATCGCTGCTCGAATGCACGTACGGCACCTTGGCTTCGATCTCGAGCCGCTTGGTGATGCCATAGCGGAATGCCAGCGATGTGATGTACGTCGACGTCTTGATTTCACGCACGTCGATCAGGCCGATCAGCAGCGCGGGGATCACCGTGTAACCCACCAGCACGGCACGATCGCTCGACGAGTAGCCGTACTGGAAGCTCGGTTCGACGACGATCTTGCCCTGCGGCGTCAGCACGCCTGGCTGATCGAAGATCGGTGCGATTTCCGGCGGACGCGTATCGCGCTCCGGCGGCTTGCCCACCGGCTGTTCGGGGCCCGCCACCGACTCGCCCTGCTGGTCGCCCTGAGCCTGGGCCCCCTGTGCGGCCTGGCCCTGTTGCGTGTCCTGCGGTTGTGGTGCCACGGCCTGCGGCGGCGCATCGGATGGCGCCTGCTGCGCCTGCACGCCCTGCTGAGCCGTATTGTTGATCTGGGTGGCTGCGCTGCCCGCGCTGGCGGCCGCGGCGTTGGTGGCGGCATTGCCCGGCGTCACGCCGGTGCCCACCCCCGCCTGGCCGCCGCGTTTTCGCGCCAGCGTTTCGGCATCCACCGTGCTGCGAAGGTCGCGGATCGTGGCCTCCTGATCGGCCAGCGCGCGTTTCATCGCCTCTAGCTGTTTTGCCTGTTCGGCCAGTTCCTTCTGGAGCGATTCAAGTCTGGCCGCTGCTGGCGGCCCATCGTCAGGCGGCGTTTGCGCGTGGGCCATGCCGCCAAGCAGCAACATTGTCGAGCAACCGGCAAATCGGATGCCCTGCAGCGAGCGCTTCTTCATGACGTCTTCCTCCCCCGGGGACGGCGGGCGATTACGCGGTCGCCCGCAGCCAGTTCGTTCGATGTCCTTCTGTGCGCGAATACTGTTCCTTGCTACGCAATACACCCAGTTACTTCATGCCGGCCATTCTCTGGATGACGCTGTTCAACGCGGTGTTTGCCATCTGCGAGCGGAATGCCGCCAGCGTGTTCACACTTGCGTTGATCGTCATCAGGCTCTGTATGTTCTGGTTGTTGAGGGTATTCTGGATCACCGTGGCGGGCACGTTCGATACCGCACCTACATTCGCGGTATTTGCCGCACCGTTCTGAATCACTGTAAGCAGGCCGTTGGTGACAACGGTGCCTGTCGCGGCGGTAGCTGTCGCGGCAGCCTGCTGCGCCAGTCCGGCGGCGCCAGTCGCCTGGGCCACGCCGCCAGTGGCGGCCGCCGCGCTTGACGACGCCGCCGCACCGGCCGCGCCCTGGGCACTGCCTGCCGCGCCGTTTGCGGCTGCCATCGACGACTGTCCTGCCTGGCCCGCCGCGCCCTGCGCCGCCGCAGCGGCAGCCTGCGCGGCTGCAATGGCGGCACTGGCCACGCTGTTGGCGCCCGTCACCGCCACGGTCACCGGGGCCAGTGCCTGAGCAAGCTGCGCCGCCTGCGCCGAGGTGATGTTGCTGATATTCGGAATCGTGATGCTGGTGGCGACGGCCAGTGCGCCGTTGACGAACACGGCACGATCGATACCGAAGCCAACCTGCAACCCGCCACCGACATCGAACCCGCCGCGCGAATCTTCAAGCCGCGCCTGCGCGACCGGTTTCCACTTGGCCATGCCCTTGCGCGCCTCGGCCACCTGCACTTCGGGTTCGCGCGTGGCCATGGACATGGCTGCCTCGAGCGAGTCCCCGGAGGGATGAAACCGGGCCACGGTGGCCTTGTCGACCGGCACCACTCGCGCAGGCGCTTCGGCAACGGGTTCGGCAATGACAGGTTCGGCAACAGCGGGTTCGGCGGCACGTGCCGCATCGGTGATCGGGGCTTCAGGCAGCGCCGCCAGTTCCGTCGGCGCCGGCAATGCGGGTAGATCGATGGCGGTCGGAACCGCCACGCTTGCGGTGTCCGCTGACTCCGGCGCCAGGGTCTCGACACCCGCGTGGGCATTGCCCGCGCAGGCGAGTCCCGCGCCCAGCAGCACGGCCGCGGTTGCCGACCCGGCCGTGCGTCTTGACGCGGAAGAAATGGTTGTCTGGACCATGATGTTCCTCAGCTCAAAAATCAGAGGCGCCATGCTTCGGCATGACGGTGAAGAACAGGCTGTCTCGGGGGACTCCCATCCAGTACGGGCCCGACGGCGCGACACGCCAGTCGGACGCGAGGTTGAAACGTGCACTCTCCGTGCGGTTGTGGATGACGAACAACAACTGGCTTTCCCAGATCTTCTCGAAGTGATCGCGTTCGAGAGCGCGGGTACCGCGTGCGGGGTCGCCAATCAGCACGCGGTTGCCTTTCACCCCTTTCACCACGACAAAGTGGTGGTAGCCGTTCTCGACGATCAGGACGATGGCCGGGATCTGCGCTTCTTCCAGCTTCGACAACGGCAATTCGTAGCCGTCGGCCTGGAAGCCGCGCGATTCCAGGAAGCGCTTCATGTCGAGCAGCGAAAAGCCTTCCGTGCGAATCTTCGCCTGGTCGCCGTTGACATACATGTTGGCGAAGACGGTTTCTTCGTTGACCGGGAAGCCGTATTGGTAGGTCAGCAGCGTGGCAACGGCGGCGGAGCCGCAACTGAAGTCATACTGCTGCCGGATCGTCGTGCGGAAGCGCGCCTCGCGCAGGCTGGTCACGGGCACCGTGTACGAGTTGCCCTGATCGCCCGGAATGCGAACGGTATCGGCGCGGGCTCCGGCGATGCCGCCCAGCGCCACCGCCACGGAGGCGGCTGCCAACAGCAGGCTGCGCATGATCATTTGAACTGGACGTTGAGGATGGTCGCGTTCTGGATCAGTACGTTGTTGCCTGAATTCTGGATCACGGTCGGCAAGCCCGAGGCGTTGGCAAACGAGCCATCCGAAACGATGTTGCTGCCGGAGAGCGTATTGATGGCGGCGTTGTTGCCCACCGTGCCGCTCAGGCGCATATCGTTGACGACCAGTTCGGCGCCGCCGCGCACGCCGTCGAGCTTGTCGCTCGCGACTGCACTGGCTGTCGTACCGAAAATATTCAGTTTTGGACCGGCGTCCGGCGTCCCCGCCGCAACGCTTGCCGCCGCGCCCGCCACCACGGTGGCTGCGCCCGATT
Source organism: Cupriavidus sp. BIS7 (assembly GCF_000292345.1). GTDB lineage: Bacteria > Pseudomonadota > Gammaproteobacteria > Burkholderiales > Burkholderiaceae > Cupriavidus. Next base: position 68,050 of record NZ_ALOU01000040.1, on the reverse strand, counting down.
CACTGCTTGCCGCCGCGACGGCCGTGGCGGTTGCCTCGGCACTGGGCGGCCCTGCAACGGCCTGCGCAAACGGCCAGGCCAGAATGGCTGTCGACAAAGCCAGGACAGCTCGGCGATGCGATCGCATGGTGCGTCTCCTCATGCCCCGAGACGCGGCCCCCCATCCGGGCCGCGAGCTTCGGATGCGATATCGGACATACAGGCGTCTGACACGCCAGTGCAGCCGGCACGCGAGCGCGCCGGTATGCACTGTCCTTCCGGATTCAACCCTGCGGGCGCCGTTCCGCTCCGTGCGGAACGGAACAGACGCTCAACCGGGCTTAGTGCCCGACGTTCAGGTTCGCCTGGACGTTGACGCTTTGCTGCACCAGCGACGCCATGCCGCTGTTCTGGTTGGCAATCATGATGCCCGCTGCGGACTGGCCGACGCTGGCCATCGCGTTGGACATGTTGAAGGTTCCAGCATCGACATAGTTGGTACCGCCAGCGCCGCCGGCGCCACCAACTGCACCATTGCCAGTACCACCCGTGCCGCCCATGCCGACGCCACCAGTACCACCTGCACCACCAGCGCCTGATGTTGCGCCGACTGCGCCGTTGCCGGCCGTTGCGCTGCCGTTCGAGGCCAGGCTGCTCGCGCCGCCGTTGGTGGCCGAGCCGCCGGCACCGCCTGCGCCTGCCGTGCTGGTTTGAGCACCGCCTGCACCGCCGGTAGACGTAGCTGCGCCGCCAGTTGCCGCACCAGCCGTCGAGGCGTTGGCACCACCAGCACCGCCGGTACCCGTGCCGGAACCGCCGCCAGCAGCCGAAGTGGCCGCACCGCCAGCGCCGCCAGCGCCGCCAGTAGCCGTGCCAGAACCGCCAGCGCCCGAAGCAGTGCCACCAGTGCCGGCACCGCCAGCACCAGACGTTGCCGTGCTATTGCCAGCATTGCCATGGACCTTGCCCAACGCAGCAAGCGCACCACTGCTGCCACCAAGGCCGCCGCTGGCGCCCAGGGCGCCGCCGCCACTACCCTTGGCATTGCCGCCATCGCCGCCAGAGCCACCCTTGGCGCCGGAGCCGGCGTCGCCGCCGCTACCCTTGCCCGAGCCGCCAAAGCCGCCTACACCAAGGCTTGCCGAGAGCGCGCCGCCGCCATAGGACTTGGCGCTGCCACCGTCACCAGCCCAGCCCTTGGCATTGCCGCCATTGCCGCCGTCGCCTGCAGAGGCGCTGCCGTTGGAGGCATAGCCTGCAGTAGCGCTGCCGTTCGTCGCCGAACCGCCCGAGCCGCCGGCACCGCCGTTGCCACTGGCGCCACCGTTTCCAGCATTACCACCAGTCCCGCCGTTGCCAGTGCCGCCCTTGCCCATGCCACCCTTGCCACCCGCGCCGCCATTGGCGTTGCCATTATTGGTGGCAACATTGCCGATGTTGTGGATGTAGTTGCCAGTCACCGTGCCTTCAAGCTTGCTGACCGCGATCGCCTTGCTGGTGTTGAACGCGTCGGTGAACGTGGCGGTAGCCGTACTGCCATTCGCTGCAGCGGCGTTGCCATAGCCGCTCATGTCCTGGTCACTGTGGTTCTTGGAGTTGGTGTTGGTGGTGTTGGTAGTAGTGGTCTTTGTCTTGCTCGAAGAATTCCCGTTCGCCTGGATAGCAGTTGAATTTTCATTTGCATCGGCACCACTGCCGCTTTGTGTCGCGGTTGCGGTTGCGGTCTGCGTGTTGTTCTGGGCCTTCTGGTTGGTGTTTGTCGGGTTTGCCAACGCCTGGCTACCTGCTAAGCCAAAAGCTAGCGCAATCGCCGACGCAAGTAATGTCTTGTTCATACGTTGCTCCCAGGAGAAATACACATCGCGGCTCAGCCTCCGGCCGCCGCTCATACACGCCGAACGACGGCTGGAGGTTCAGGTCCCGCACCGTTGCCGGACCAGCCTTCCCTTGCGCATATTCAGTGCCAGCACTGAGGGCCAGCGCCGAAACCCGTTGAATTACAAAGGCTGCCGCACGCGCGCAGGGGAACTTTTCCCGACAGTTGTGCACCGCACATAGGCGCGAGGTCTGTGCGCGGCAGTAGACATGTCACAGCGCTGTGACACGGGATCTGGCCCGCTTGCGGGGCCCTTCCGGCGCCCTTGGGAAAAGCGGCGCCTTTTCAAAGGGTTACGGACGCGCCGTCGGCAGTCGCACGCCGCCGGCGCGCGTTACGGCAATGAAACATCCATACCGTGGTGACCTGCGTGTCGCTCGACAATGTGCCGGTAAACCTGACTAGTCAGTGTCGGCTTGGTCATGCTGCAATTGCGGCGGAGCGCCATTTTGGAGGCGCCGTCACCTCCATCCATGGAGGGAATCGGCGCGGAGGCGGGGCCTTTCTTGCGGCAAGTGCTGTCCCGATGTCGTCTGGCAACAGTTGGGGCGGCCAATTGTGGCGCCCACGCCGCGAGTGCGTTTCTTGCTAGGCTCTATGTCTGATTTAAAGTACATTACACGCGTCTAGGACTTGTCAGCGCATTCGCTAGGGAAACCATGAGTGAAGCCGTCGTTCCCCTGTATCACCAGATTTACGTGGTGCTCCGCCAGCAGATCGTGGAAGGCCGATTCGGCCAGGGCCCGCTGCCTGGCGAAATCGACCTCGCCAAGCAGTTTCACGCCTCGCGCGTGACAATGCGGCGCGTGTTCGACCGTCTGGTCCAGGAGGGTCTGGTGCGCCGGCACCGCGGGCTCGGCACGTTCGTCAACCCGCACCCGGTCAAGCCGCAGGTCACCGAGGAGCGCGCCACGAGCCTGCTCGGCGCGATCATCGACATGGGCGAGAAGACCGCGGTCAAGGTCATTTCGATCGACGAGGTTCACGCCACCCCCGAAGTTGCCGAGGCGCTGCAGATCCAGGTGGGCGACCCTGTCGTCAAGGTCGTGCGCGTGCGCCACTACAAGAGCCGTCCGCTCTCGTACATCACCGTCTACCTGCCCGCCAGCCTGGGCCGATCGCTGACGCGCAAGGATCTGGAGACCACGCCGATGCTGCGCCTGCTGGAATCCGCCGGCGTGGAACTGGGCCGTGCGTCGCAGGTGCTGACCGCCCGGCTGGCCGACGTAGTCGTGGCCCCGCTGCTTGACGTACCCGTGGGCGGCGCGCTGCTGGCTGTGCGCCGTGTGGTGCTGGACAAGAGCGGCAGGCCGGTGCAGTTGCTGTTGGGGCAGTATCGGCCCGACCGCTACGAGTACCGCATGGAACTGTCGCCGATGGGCGGCGGGGACAGCGCCAACGTGTGGGTGGAAAACGAAACCCGTACGGGCCTGCGCGACTGATGGGCAAGGGCGGGAGTCAGGGACGTGACAGCGTCTCTTAGAGCCCCGCTCTAATTGCGGTAAAGAAAAATCGGGCGATACTGCGCACTCCACATCACACCAGGAGCTTTCGTCATGCCAGTCGTTCGCCCGGGCGAGCATCAGCCTGCCAGCAAGTCCGCCCCGCAACCCGCAAGCAGGATGCGCCGCGTATCTGGCGCCGCGCTGCTTGCGCTGGTGGCGCTGTGCATCGCTCCGTCCGGCGCCGAAGCCGCGATAGCTGGCGGCAAGCCGATCCGCATCCTGGTGGGCGCGCCCGCTGGCGGCACCACTGACACGCTGGCACGCACGATTGCCCAGGAGATGTCGCAGGTGCTGGACCAGCCCGTGGTGGTCGAGAACCGGCCCGGTGCAGGCGGCAACATCGCCGCCGACATGGTTGCCAAAAGCACGGCCGACGGCACCACGCTGCTGATGAGCTTCACGAGCCATACCATCAACGCAACGCTGTACAAGAAGCTGCCGTTCGATCCGATCCAGGACTTCACGCCGATCACGCTCGTGGCCACTGTTCCCAGCGTGCTCGTGGCGCGGCCCAGCCTGCCGGCGAACAACATCCCCGACCTGATCCGCCTGGCCAAGTCGGAGCCCGGCAAGCTGAATTTCGGCATCGGGGCGGTCGGCTCGTCGGTGCATCTGGCCGGAGACATGTTCAAGATGATGACGGGCACCTACATCGTCAACATCCCGTACAAGGGCACCACGCCAGCCATTACGGACCTGCTGGCCGGCCAGGTGGACCTGATGTTCGCCAGCACGATCAACGTGGCGCAGCACGTCAAGGCGGGCAAGCTCAAGGTACTCGGCGTCACCAGCCCGACGCCGCTGCCGCAGTTCCCCGGTGTGCAGCCGATCGGCGCAACCGTGAAGGGCTTCGAGTCGAGCGCGTGGTTCGGCCTGTTCGGTCCGGCCAACCTGCCGCCGGAAATCACGCAGACGCTTTACCAGGCCGCGCGCCACGGGCTGGAACAGCCCGCCGTGCGTCGCCGTCTGGAAAACGATGGAGCACAGCCGAGCGGCATGCCGCCCGACGCGTTCGCAAACTTCGTGAAACAGGACGTCAAGCGCTGGGCCACCGTCGTGAAGTACTCAGGAGCCCAACCGGAATGACCCCTCCGCACGGCAGCGCCGTCGATCCGCAGATCCTGCCCGCTACGCTCGCCCAGAAACTGGTCGCGCGCGCAGCGGGCGTGGCGCATGTCGTGCCAGGCACCGTGGTGATGTGCAAGGTCGATCTGGCCATGTCGCACGATTCCAGCGGTCCGCGACGCGTTGCGCCGCTGCTGCGTGAACTCGGCGCAAAGGTATGGGACCCATCGCGCTTCGTGGTGGTCACCGACCACTTCGTGCCCGCTGCCGACCCCGAGGCCGAGGCGATCATCCGCTTCACGCGCGACTGGGTGCGCGAAGCCGGCATCACGAACTTCATCGACAACGAAGGCATCTGCCACGTGGTGCTGCCCGAGCGCGGCCATATCCTTCCCGGCCGGTTCATCGTCGGCGGCGACAGCCACAGCCCGACGGGCGGTGCGTTTGGCGCCTACATGTTCGGTATCGGCGCCACCGAGATGGCCGGCGTGCTGGTCACGGGCGAAATCTGGCTGCGCGTGCCGAACACGATCCGCATCGAGTGGCAGGGCATGCTGTCCGAAGGCGTCTGCGCCAAGGACATGATGCTGTTCCTGTGTACCACGCTGGGCATGGCGGGCGGCCGCTATGAAGTCATCGAGTACACGGGCACCGCGGTCAAGGCGCTGCCGATGCAGGAGCGCATGACGCTCACGAACATGAGCACCGAACTTGGTGCCCAAACAGCGCTGATCGCGCCCGACGCGACGACGATGGCCTGGCTGGCCGATGCCGGCGTCGATGCAGCTACGCTCGCAGGCATCGACACGCGCCAGTGGCGCAGCGACGCCAACGCGCCAGTGCTGGCCACGCATCGCTTCGACGCCGCCACGCTGGCACCGCAGGTTGCCGCGCCGCATTCGCCGGCGAACAGCGCGCCGGTGGACCAGGCTGCGGGGCAATCGATCGACATCGCCTATCTTGGCGCCTGCACCGGCGCCAAGCTGGAGGACCTGCGCATGGCCGCGCGCGTGCTGCGCGGGCGCAAGGTGGCACCGGGGGTGTCGTTGCGGGTCGCGCCGGCCTCGGTCCGCGACCAGCAACAGGCAGCGCTGGAAGGTACGCTCGGCGCGCTTGTCGATGCGGGCGCGGAACTGCTGCCGAACGCGTGCAATGCATGCGCGGGCTACGGCGCAACGCGCTTCGCGGCGGGCAGCCGTGCCATCGCATCGACCGCCCGCAATTTCCCCGGCCGCATGGGCGATGCGGGCAGTGCCGTATGGCTGGCGTCCCCGCTGACCGTGGCCGCCAGCGCCGTTACCGGCCACATCACGGACCCGCGCACGCTACTGGCATGACCCCGGCACCCGATTTTCAGCAACCACCGGCCGGCCGCATCTGGCGTTTCGGCGACAACGTGGATACCGACGCGATGGCCCCAGGCCCCTTCATGAAGGCGGGGCTCGACGTACTGGCAGCGCATTGCCTGGAGAGCCTGCGGCCGGAGTTTCCGGGCGCGGTCAAACCCGGCGACATCATCGTGGCCGGCAGCAACTTCGGCATGGGCTCATCGCGCGAGCAGGCGCCGCAGGCACTGAAGCAGCTTGGCGTATCGGCGGTGCTGGCGTCGTCGTTTGCGGGCCTGTTCTATCGCAATGCGATCAATATCGGGCTGCCGGTGCTGGTATGCGCGCACACCGCCGCGCTGGCCGATGGCTTGCGCGCGGCGTTCAACCTCGATGCCGCCGAGGTGCGACTGGACGACGGCACGCGCGTCCCGTGCGAGCCAGTGCCCGACTTCCTGCTCGCGCTATTGCACGCCGGCGGCCTGGTGCCGCATCTCAAATCGCGCCTTGGCGGCTGATATTGGCCGCCATGCGAGAGCGGCGCCGCGTCTTAATGCGCGGCGGGGCCGCCGTTCCTGAACTCCCCTGACGCGCCATCGTTGCGCGGCCAGGTGCCAGGTGTGGGAACCGGCGGCGTGCAACCGGCATCGCGCAGCAGCGACAGCGCTTCGTCGTCCGAGGTTTGCGTGAAATCGAGATAGAACGCGCCGACGGCTCCGAAATTCGGCGGGATGTTCAGGCAGACCACCTGATCGGCCACACCGCGCAATGTGTCGATGCCATCGGCCGATCCCACCGGCGCCGCCGCAATCACCTCCGCGGCACCTGCCATGCGCACGGCATCGAGCGCGGCACGCATGGTGGCGCCCGTGGCCACGCCATCATCGACGACGATCACGCGTCGCCCCGCCATGGCCGCAACGGGGCGTCCCTGACGATATCGCTGCTGCCGTCGGCAGATTTCCCCGAGCTGACGACCGCGTTCGGCGTCGAACGCGCCAGACTCCAGCGCGCGGCGCGCCCAGGGATCGTCATTGACGACGGTATGCGGCCCGCTGCCGCCCGCATCGCCCTCCACGACCGCGCCCAGTGCCAGTTCCGGGTAACCGGGTGCGCCGATCTTGCGCACGAGCAGCACATCGAGCACGGCGCCGAGCGCACGCGCAACTTCATAGGCAACGGGAACACCGCCGCGCGGCAGGGCCAGCACCAGCGCCGGGTCACCATCGCGTGACCGGGCAAAACCGAGTTCGACCAGATAGCGGCCGAGATACTGACCCGCCTCGCGGCGGTCGGCAAAGCATGGCGGCAGACTCATGACGGACTCCCGCAGAATGGCTGGGAAGATGGCGGAAACCGATGGGGAAAGCCGCGCCGGGCGCGACTCCACAGCCACTATAGTCCTGCCCCGGCAACCCGGCGCAGCTTTGTTTGTGCTGTCTTTATGGCACGACAAGTCCGCACTGGAAGCAGGGTCGTTGTTGCGAATGCTGCGCTATCGCAGCGATAGGTCAGGCGATTGATATCGGAAGTGAAACAGTCTTTTCGGGCGAACGTGGCTGATCGGATTGCAGTGACTGCGTACGATGCGTTGCAGGATGGCGATCCCGTCCAGTCCCCCAAAATGCGGCGCCCGGGAGCAACAGCGAAGAACCCCGAAAACCCGCCCTGATCGAGTGAGCGTTACCGTGAATCCGCAACAAATCTCCAGCAGCAACGACGAGGCCGTTCAACCCGAAGCCGACCTCGACATCCCCTTTGGTTCGCTCGACGCAGCCGCGATGGCCGAACTGCCCTACACGTTCCGGCAGACCGGCAACTGCGCGCGCTACTACCAGGAATTTTTCGGCTGAGCGGCGGCGCCAGGGCCGCCACGCTCGCCCACGCCTATGGCGCCGGTCCTATGGCGCCGGTCCTATGGCGCCGGCACGTGTTCGATGACCGCTACTGAATCGGCACCATCAGCCAGGTGTGCGCGCGCAAATTGCGGCACGATCAGCGGGTTCAGGCCCTCGAGCGCCTGCAGGACCAGCAGGATGAGCATGACCGGCATGACTTCCTCCCTCGGGTTTACGGCGAACAGACTGGCGCAAGCTCCATGCCACCGGGCGGGCCGGGCTGGCGCATCTCTTTGACGCATGGTGGGGCGTGCCACGTCCCGCCGCCACCATCGGGGCCACCTCGGGCGCCACCTTCGGGCGCATCCCGCGCACCGTATCGGCGCATCAGCCGGCAACGGCCCGACTGATGAAAGCGTACCCGTTTCTGCGACCAACGTGGTGAGCCGTCATTGCGATGACAGGGCACATCCGGATGCGGTAGCCAACGCCTGCGGATCGGAAAATCTTTGCGCGATTCATTTCCGATGTAACGCCACATTATTCGGCGCGTGATCGCCACCGCATGCGACGGCGCCCACGTCACATTCCCGCAAACCGTTGCCTGGCAAGGCCGCGCGGGATGCCTGCAAGATCAGGAAAACGCGCCCGGACACCTTCGGGCGTGAGAAACCACCTTACAAGTGCAACCACGCAAGCGCCGGGAGCGCCGCTAGATTGAAGCCGTGTTCAACACGAACCCGATACGGAGCCCCCAAATGAAACGCGCCCTCGCCCTGGCCATCCTGCTGACCGCCACCAGCGCCCTGCTTTCAGCCTGCATCGTGGTGCCGCCACGCGGCCCGCACTACCACTACTACGACCGCTACTGACGCTACCGAACGGCCGCTGCGGCCATTGAGCCAGACGCGCCACCAGCCGCCGGTTCAACGCCAGTCAAGGAGACATCATGAAACGCCAACTATTGCTCGCTGCCGCCGTGCTTGCCGCAGGCGGAGTTCTCGGGTTGCTGCCGCCTGCGGCGCAGGCGCACGACTACTACCGCGGCCCGCCCCCGCCACCGCACCATGAGATGCGCCCAACGCCGCGGCCGGGCCATGTCTGGGTGCCGGGCCACTACGACCGGGCACATGGGGCTTACGCATGGCGTGAGGGCTACTGGCAACCGGCGCGTCCGGGCTATCGATACGTACCTGACCGCTGGGCCCGCGGGCCGAACGGCTGGTACAAGCGGCCTGGATACTGGGACCGTTGAGCGGATCGCCAAACGGACGCTGTCACGGACATTCTTACGGACACGCTTCAGGTAAGTCAGCACACGCTCTACCGGGCTGCGGTTCCGGCAAACGGGAAAATGGCTGAAGGCGGGCTGGGGCCATGGGCATGGGACCCGGCCCGCTGCCATTTTTACCCCCTGCCGGACTCCCGCGAATGGCGGTGGGATACCGGGCGGCGGGTGCCCGACAACCAGCCTTTCTTCTCCTACTGAAGAGGGGTAACCCTCTCATCCATTTGCCCTAGTCCGACTGCCCGCCCTATCGCAGTCAAAGGTCGAATTAATGACATAAAGGTACTTTCCCAGGGGTTTCATCATTGCGTCACCCCGCACGATATTTGTTAATGCCACACCCCCCAACCGGGTGAACTTTTGATATTCACCAGACGATTTTCATTCAAATCGGTTGCATGTGTGAAACATTTTCGAATGCCGCTGTATCAACGATGCAACCGCTGTGACAGGCCTAATTACAAGGGCCTGCGAGCTTTCTGACAACCAAATGAACGACCCCGGCAATGGATTATGAGATGGACCTCATTCCAACCCGGCACCACCTCAAACCCGGCCGCTTGCATTCAGATCAACCACCCCATAAGATGGTTTTAAGTTCGATTTTGGAGCGAGATTTTTTTTTCGGGTTTGGGTTCGGGTCATCCTTCCGGTCGCGCGGACAAGTCCATCCTGACAAGTGGACGTCGACTGATACGGAAGCACGGGGTTGGCGCAGTTTCGCGGCACCGCCAAGGCGGCGCTTGTCCTGACGCAGCAGTTCACTCCCACACGCAAAGCTCCCGAAGCTCACCCATGAACGGGGAGTGAACAAGAATGAACGCCTTGCTGATCGAGGAGCATCCGCTGCTCCGGCTCGGGCTTCTGCAGATGCTCGAAACCATTCAGGAATTTGGACACGTGCTGGCGATGTCGCCGGCCGACGTTGTCCGGCTCGAAGTCCCACATCGAAACGCTGAATTGCTGGTGTTCGGCATGCCTGCCGACCCGGCCGCAGGCTGGGTCCAGCTCGAGCAGGCTCGCGAGCACCTGGCACCGCAGCGCATTCTGGTGCTGGCCGATGGGCTGCCGCTACACGTGCCCAACACCGATGCCGCGCGCGGCATTTGCGGTTGCCTGCCCAAGTCCGCTTCGCTGGCGGTGATCGAGGCCGCCATCCGGCTGGCCATCTCCAGCGTCCAGGGGCTGATGTTCGCCGGCGAAGCCGCCACGACGCCATCGGCATCGCGCTCGGCCATGCCGGTCACGCAGTCGCTGGCCTCCGCGGCGCCGCTGCCGTTGTCATCGGCCATGCAGCCAGACCCGCTTTCCCCCGGCCTGTGCGCCAGCGCCATGCGTTCCGCGGTGGCCGTGCGCGACCTCACCAGCCTGCGCCCCGGGCAGCCGATGTCTTCGCCCGTCGCGGTGGCGCGGCCGCTGGCCGAGGAAGAGCCGAGCTATGACGAAGCGGAGATGCTCCAGATCACGCCGCGTCAGTACGAGGTGCTGGTGCTGCTGGCCCGTGGCTATCCGATCAAGACCGTCAGCCGCATGCTCAATATCTCCGTGGCCACGGTGAAGAGCCATGCCTGCACGCTGTACCAGCGGCTCAAGGTCCGGAACAAGGGCGAAGCCGTCTACGCGGCGCTCCAGCGCGGCGCAACGCTCGAGTGGGTCAGCGGCGACGAGCCGTCGGCCCGTCAGGCGGCCCGCCGCGACGAAACGCACTACCCGTCAGGCGCGGCAACCGCCACGCTCTGATCCCTCCGGCGGGCGCCGCTGTGTGCCCTGCGCGCCCGCCAATCTCCCTTCCTTGTTGTCATGCCGAAGCCGCGTACGCACGTGGATCGCGGCCAGGCGTACCCATTTCTGCGTAGACCGGCCGATCCGGCCGAGCAAGGCCCGCGCGTCGAAACAACCCATTTGTGTGCTATCCCACAGTGCCATGCGGTGCTACGGAATACAGTCCCCTCACGGGTATGCCGCGGCCCGTCCCGGGTCGCGCTGAATCCCGGGTACCGCTTGCGGCCACAAGCCAGGAGCCTCGGACGAAATGGGTGCTAACGACCTCCAACCGATTGCCGGTCTCGGCGAAGCAGATCTGACGCACAACCCGCGCCCCCGGCGCGCACTGATCACAGGCATCACGGGCCAGGACGGCGCCTACCTGTGCGAACTGCTGCTGGACAAGGGCTATGAGGTTCATGGCGTCAAGCGCCGCAGCTCGCAGTTCAACACCGAACGCATCGATCATCTCTACCAGGACCCGCAGGAGCCCGATCGCCGTCTGTTTCTTCACCATGGCGACATGACCGACACGGCCAGCCTGATGCGCGTCGTGCAGCAGTCGCAGCCCGACGAGGTCTACAACCTGGCCGCGCAAAGCCACGTGCAGGTTTCGTTCGAAGAGCCCGAATACACCGCCAATACCGATGCGCTGGGCACGCTGCGGCTGCTGGAAGCGCTGCGCATCCTGGGGATGGAACGCTCCACGCGCTTCTATCAGGCATCGACATCAGAACTCTACGGCCTCGTGCAGGAGATACCGCAGAGGGAATCCACGCCGTTCTATCCACGCAGCCCTTATGCGGCGGCCAAGCTCTACGCGTACTGGATCACCGTGAACTATCGCGAAGCGTACGGCATGTACGCATGCAACGGCATCCTCTTCAATCACGAGAGCCCGGTGCGCGGCGAAACCTTCGTCACGCGCAAGATCACGCGCGCCGTTGCGCGCATCGCACTGGGCCTGCAGGACACGCTCTACCTGGGCAACCTGTCCGCCCTGCGGGACTGGGGACACGCGCGCGACTACGTCGAGATGCAATGGCTGATGCTGCAACAGCCGCAGCCCGAGGACTACGTCATCGCCAGCGGCGAGCAGCACAGCGTGCGCGAATTCGTCGAGCTTTCGGCGCGCACGCTCGGCATTTCGGTCAGCTTCTGCGGCAGCGGCACCGAGGAAGTGGGCGTCGTCACCGCCATCGATGCCGGCATGGGCGCGGTACGTCCCGCCTGCAAGGTTGGCGACGTCATCGTACGCGTGGATCCGCGTTACTTCCGTCCCACGGAAGTGGAAACGCTGCTCGGCGACGCCAGCCGTGCACGCGCGCAACTGGGCTGGACCCCGCGTATCGGCTTCGAGGCGCTGGTGCGCGAGATGATCGAATCCGACTACGCCGCGGCACGGCGCGATGCGCTGGTGCGCCTGGCCGGATTCCGCGCCTACGACCACCATGACTGATACCCGGCCCCGCATCTATGTGGCCGGTCATCGCGGCATGGTCGGCTCGGCCATTGCCCGCGCGCTGCGGGCAAACTGCGATGTGGAGATCATCACGCGCACGCATGCGGAGCTGGACCTGTGCGACCAGCAACAGGTCCAGGCATTCTTTGCCGGGCAGCGCATCGACCAGGTCTACCTGGCCGCCGCGCGCGTGGGCGGCATACACGCCAACAACGCGTTTCCAGCGGAATTCATCCAGCAGAACCTGGCGATTGCCACCAACGTCATCCATGCGGCATGGCAGAACGGCGTGCGCCAGCTGCTGTTTCTCGGTTCAAGCTGCATCTATCCAAGACTTGCCGAGCAGCCGATCCGCGAAGAGGCGCTGCTCACGGGCGCGCTGGAACCAACCAATGCGCCGTACGCACTGGCGAAGATCGCCGGCATCATGCTGTGCAGCAGCTACAACCGCCAGTACGGCACCGATTTCCGCTGCGCGATGCCCACCAATCTCTACGGACCCGGCGACAACTACCACCCCGACAACAGCCATGTCATTCCGGGCCTGCTGCGCCGCTTCCACGACGCCGCCGCGCAGGGCGCCGCGCAGGTATCGGTGTGGGGCAGCGGGCGGCCGTTGCGCGAGTTCCTGCATGTCGACGACCTGGCATCGGCGTGCCTGCACCTGATGGCCCTGCCCGTGGCCACGTATCGGCACGCAGCGCCGCACGGCTTTTTCAACGTGGGCAGCGACGACGAAGTCAGCATCGCGGCGCTGGCGGCGCTGATTGCCAGAACCACCGGTTTCCACGGCACGATCGGATTCGATGCGAGCCGCCCGGACGGAACGCCGCGCAAGCGGCTGGACTGCAGCGCCATCGCGGCCACGGGCTGGCACCCGCGCATCGCGCTGCAAGAGGGCTTGCAGGACACCTATCGCAACGCACTGTCGAACGGCCTGCTGAGTACGCGCGAGCCGGCGCCGGCAGCCTGACCACCCACGCCGGGCTTTCCCGGCACGATGGCAAGCGCAAGATGAAGATCCTCATGTACTGCCTCAACTACGCGCCGGAGCTTACGGGTATCGGCAAGTACACCACCGAGCAGGCGGAATGGCTCGCGGCACGCGGGCATGAAGTGCGCGTCATCGCGGCGCCCCCCTACTATCCCGCATGGAAGATCGGCGACGGTTATCGTGCGTGGCAATACCGCCGCGAGCACATCCGCGGCGTGGACGTCTGGCGTGCACCTGTCTGGATTCCCGCACGGCAGTCCGGGCTGCGGCGGCTGCTGCATCTGGCGAGCTTTGCGCTGTCCAGCCTGCCAGTGCTGGCCCTGCAGTTGCGCTGGCGTGCCGATGTCGTGTTCATGGTCGAGCCGCCGCTGATGTGCGCGCCCGCCGGGACGTTGCTCAGCCGCTGCCGGGGCAGCAAGGCGTGGCTCCATATCCAGGATTACGAAGTCGATGCCGCCTTCGCGCTTGGTTTGCTTCGGCAACCGTGGCTGCGCTGGCTGGCGACACGGTTCGAGCGTTTCCTGCTGAAGCGGCAGGACCGCGTATCGTCGATCTCCCCGGCCATGGTCGCACTGGCCATCGAAAAGGGCGTCAGCCCGTCGCGCGCGATCCTGTTGCCGAACTGGACGATACTGCACGACACCCCCGCTGACGCCGCCGCGGCGATGCGGGAGGAACTGGGCATCCCCGCGCACGCGGTACTGGCGCTTTACTCGGGCAACATGGGCGCCAAGCAGGGACTTGAACATCTTTCGGCCGCCGCAGCACTGTTGCGCGATCGGCAAGACATCCACTTCGTGTTCTGCGGCGACGGCGGTGGCCGTGCCACGCTGCAGACCGCATCTGCGGGCCTGCCACGTGTGCAGTTCCTGCCGCTGCAGGACGTGGATCGATTCCAGGCGCTGCTGGCAGCCGCCGACATTCACCTGCTGCCGCAACGCGCGGACGTCACCGATCTGGTCATGCCATCGAAACTGACCGGCATGCTGGCCAGCGGCCGCCCGGTCGTCGCCACGGCGGCCCCGGATTCCGCACTGGCCGACGTGGTCAGCCAGTGCGGCGTAGTGGTGGCGCCCGGCGACAACGCCGCATTTGCCCGCGCGATTGCCGCGCTGGCTGACGATGCCAGGAAACGTGCGGGGCTTGGCGCGGCGGGGCGTCGATGGGCGCAGCAGCATCTGGAACGCGATGCCGTGCTGACGCGATTCGAGCAATCGCTACGTGCGGTGCACGCCAACGTCAAGGATAGCGCGAGTGCCGACAGGCGCGGCGACGCGCTGGAGAGCTGGGGCCCCTGACACCAGCGTATTGACCATAGCGTTGACGGTAGTGGCGACGGACCCGCTCGCTATCCACCAACGAGCGCCAACGAGCGCCAACGAGCGTCAACGAGCGTCAACGAGCGTCAACGCGACTCAAGTGCTTGCCGATGCATGACTTGTCGCCACGCCGCTGCGCAATGCAACCTGGTAAAGACGCTCATACTGATCCAATGCCTGCTCCGCAGAGAAGCGCGCGGCGTGCTGCAAGCTTTGCTGCACTACCTGCGCGCGCTCCTCGGCGGACCACTCGAGCATCGCGGCCAGCGTCGGCGCGCAGCGCGCAGCCCAGCCTTCCACATCGGCATCGTCCATCGGGGGAACCAGTTGGGCGACACCGCCCGCCACTTCCCGCATCGGATCGCGATCGACGGTCAGCACCGGCGTACCGCATGCCATGGCTTCAATGATCGGCCAGCCGAACCCTTCGGCCTGACTCGGGAACAGGAGGACCGAAGCCAGCGCGTATGCAGCATGGACGCACCCGGTATCCAGGCCGGAAAGCCAGTGCACTTGCCCGCCAGCCGCCTCCGCCTGCGCACCCAGCGCGCGCAAGGCGTCGGTGGGCGGTGCACCGATCATCCAGAGCGGGCGGATTGGCTGGTCCTGATGGCTCATCCGGCAGTAGGCGATATACATCGCAAGTACGCCGCGACGGTTCTTGTACCAGTCGTTGCCACCGACATGCAACAGGGCTCCAGTGCCGATTGCAGTGTGCCCTGCGCTGCGCAGGCGCTCCACCGCGGTCGCGGCATCAAGCGGGCAGTACGGATAATTGAGGCCGTTGTACACCACGCTGCATTGAAACGGCGATCCGCCATGAAAGCGGCCAAGATCCCTGGCGGTCTGGTGCGACACGGCAATGAAATAGCGGCCCAGCCCGAGGCTGGCGCGGATCATCCTCTGGTAGACGCGCGTCGCGGCTCTCGATAGCTCCATCTGGGGCAGCTCGCCTGCCAGGGCGCGCAGCGGCGTGAAATCGTGACTGTGGATCGCGTGCGGATAGCCACGCAGGAAATGCAGCCACATGGCAAGTGCATGATCGGCCAGCACAACCAGCGTACCGGCACGGTCGCCGCGCAGGCGCCACCTCACCAGCAGGGGAAACAGCAGATACTGGTCCAGGTAGCCCAGCCATTTGCGCGACGCGCGTCCAATTGCCAGGCGCTGCAGCATCGGCTCCGGCGACCACAGGAACACTTCATGGCCGCGGTCTGCCATCCCCTGCGCCACCATGGCCGCAAAACGGTTCATGCTGTGGCTGCCGAAATACTGCGGATGGCCGAGCACGACGATCCTCATATCAAGTCTCCAGAAAGGGAACGGGTCAGGCGCGGCACAGATGCGCACGCGACAGGCGGCACGCGGCCGACCCACCTGCCGCACCATGCAGCACCATGCCGCACCATGCCGCGCCCCCCTGCTGACTGTCCGTACGCTGTCGCACACCGTTTCCAGACCGGCGCGAGAACGGTGCGCTAACCCACATCCGTACGCGCGCTGCGCGTATAGGCTCGCCTGATATCGATGTTGCTTCGGTGTATCAGCGCATCTGCTCCGCACCACACCAGCCAACCAGCGAGTACCGGTCCGTGTCAACGCTGCCCCCTCCGGCCGCCGCCCGGCAGCCATCACTGTTTGCGCGTTTTCGCCTCAATGCGCTCAGCTACGGCTATGCACAGATCGTCACCATCCTGGCCCAGCTGGTGCAGTTGCCGTTCTTCGTCAATTCCTGGGGCAAGATCGGCTATAGCGACTGGCTGGTGCTGACCGGTGTGCCGTCGCTGTTCATCCTGCTCGACCTGGGCATTTCCCAGGCGTCGGCCAACCGTGCCACGATATGCGCCGGCGCACATGACTGGCCTGCCGCCCGCGTCATCCTGCAGACGTCCTTCGTGTTCGCCCTCATGCTCGGCGTGGCGATCTTCACACTGACCTGCGCCATAACACCGCTCATCGACTGGGTCGCGCTGCTCAAGCTGCACACCATCAGCAACGAGGAGGCCAGGCAGATCACGCTGTACATGGCCCTGTATGTCGGCTTTCAGTTTATAGGGGGGCCAGTGGACGGCTGGTTCCGCGCGATGGACCATGCTCCGCTGGGCGCTTTCCTGATCGCCAACCGCCGGCTGGCAGACATCGTGATCACCATTGCGGTCCTGCTGTGCGGCGGCGGCACCGTCGCACTGGCCGCAGCCATGTGCGCCTGCCAGGCGCTGCTGGCGGTGGGCCAGATCATGATTGCGAACCGCTATACGCCACTGCCCGTGGTAGGCATCCGCCATGCATCCTGGGCCGAGTTCCGCGCGGTCCTCAAGCCCTCGCTCGCCTACGCAAGCTTCCCGCTGTCGCAGGCCATTACGTTGCAGGGCGGCGTGCAGGTGCTTAACCAGCTCGGCGGCCCCGCGGTAGTGGTCGCCTACACGATGGCGCGCACGCTGATGCGCATGATCATTCAGTTTGGCGTGGTGGCCAACTACGCGCTCAAGCCTGAGATCTCGCGGCTTGCCGGCCAGGGCGACATGGCCCGCGCGCGAGCCTTCACGCGCAGCGCGGCGCTGTGGATCATGGCGGCCTGCGTGATCGTCTACGCCTGCCTGGTGGGAGGCGGGCCCCGCATCATCGAGATCTGGGGACGCGGCGCCGTGCACGTCGGCCACTTGGAACTCGCGGTTATCGGACTGCATGCCCTGTTCAACGTCGCCTGGTTCATCCCCGCGGCACTTCTGATCGCCACCAATACGCATGTCAGCGTTGCAACCGTGTATGCAGGCGCCAGCTGTGCCGCGCTGGCCATCTGGCTGCTGCTGGCGCAAGCGCTGCCACCCACTCTAGGGGCGGCGCTGCTGCTGCTCGTACCGGAGACGGTGGTACTTGCATGGCTGTTGGCCAGTTCCTGGCGCTCGCGTGTGCTGCCTGCTGGCAGCAGCGACGGCGGCCAGTCCGTGTCGACCGCCTCCGAACCCCTTGGGGAATGACATGATCCTGAGCGCCCGGAAGCCATATCGTTCGAACCTGCTGCTACGTGTGCAAAAGAAGCGCGGGCACCTGCTCGCCGTGTGGTCGCTATTGGTGTTGTTCCAGATGCTGTGCTTCCTTACGCCAGAAAACATCGTCTGCGCCGTGTTGATCCTCATCGGCGGCGTGCTCGGCGTGAGCTTCTCGGCGCGGCGCGATCTGCTGCGCTGTTATCCCGTATCCACGCTGATCGTGCTCGGTTACACCCTTTCCTATTTCCTGCTGCCACCAGTCGCCACGCTGTTCGAGTGGAAGCCGGTGACAAACAACCTGGTTCACGCGGAGCTGATCTTTGTGCACGCCCTGGTGTGCTTGCTGTTCTTGCTGGGCGCGCACGCGCTCTACCGAAAGAGCCGGCTGGCGGGCTCGGTGCGCAAGGCGCTCACAGTCCGCGTATTGCAGCCGTTGGGGTACTTCCGTGTACCGAGCAATGCCCAGTTCCTGATTCTCGGCGGCATCGGGCTGGCGGCGATGAGTTACCAGGTCTTCGTGCTGGGCTCCGCGCGCGAGGAAGTGCTGGGTGCGGACAACAAGTTCATGCAGGCGATGTTTCCGCTTGTCTACCTGCCGTACTGCATCCTGATCCGGCCGGTCCTGGGGGCAAGCGGCGCGCGCGTGTCCGCGTTCTGGAAGCTGGTGCTCGCGGCCTACACAGGCGTGCTGCTGCTCGTTTCGATGGGCAGCAACAGCCGCTCCGCCTTCCTGCTTGGCCTGACCTCGCTCGGCATCGCCTACCTGTACGGGGTTGTCTCGGGCAGTGTGACATCGCGGCTGTTCAGCGTGCGCAACTTCGTGCTGCTGGTCGCCGGGCTGATACTGGTGCAGGGACCGGTGGCCGACCTCGCCACCAGCATGGTGATCGTACGTGATGCAAGGCGCGATCTGGCGGCCGCCCAGTTGCTCGAAGAGACCATGACCACGATGCATGACCGGCGCGCGATCGAGGAGAGACGGCAGCAGGATGCCACCAAGAGCTACGACTGGGACGAGTACTACGTCGACAACCTGTTCCTGGCGCGTCTGTCGAACCTCAAGTTCGCCGACGAAAGCCTGGACCTGGCGCTGCGTCAGGACGCGTCGGCCAAGGCAAAGCTGCGCGACCTCGAATGGCAAAGCGTACTCAGCGTCTTGCCTCGACCGGTCATCGACATGCTGGGCCTGCCGGTGGATAAGGACCTGGTCAGCACCTCGTCCGGGGGCGACCTGATGCTTTTCACCACCACCGGCGACTACGATGCATTGAAAGGCTTTCGCACTGGCTCGATCTTCGGCAGCGGCTATGCGCTGTTCGGCTGGCTGTATCCGTTCGTGATCGCACTGGCGTTGATCCCGATCTTCACGCTCGCCGATACACAGACCACGCGCGTGCGCAACCCGAATCCCGGCCCGCACTCGGCACCCTGGTTACCGGCATTCAACTCCTTCAATGCCGTGCGTCTTTTTGCCTGGCTATTCTTCCTGACCAGCGCGGCGACCGGTATGGAGTCGATGGCTGGCCTGCCGCGCTACGTCGTGCGCAGCTGGATCGAGACCCTGCTGATCTACCTGCTTGCCTACTGGTTCTCATACGCAGTCCTGCGCATGATTCCCTGGCGCCCTGGCCGCGCGGGCGGCTAGCCTGCGTGCCACCGGCCGGAGCAAATCACACTACAACGCTCCGTACCGGCGCAGACTCGTCGCGCTCAGGTCTTGCGGGCGATGAAGTGAAACCAGTAGACCTGGCTTACATCGTCATCTTCGCTTAGCTCACGCGCATCGAGGTTGCCGAAGACGACCTCCGTTTGCAGGCCAAGATTGGCCAACGCGCGCTTCTGGGCGGCCATTTCCGTGTAGATGATCACAATGCCGAACTTGTGCGCGGCGCACACGCGCACGGCGTAGCCATCGTACTCGCGGTTGAGTCTGGAATGACGCAGATAGTTGATGGTGGCAAGAGGCAGATTGACAATGATGCGGGCCGTATTGAAGCCCAGCCGCAGCGGATTGGGCGACCACTTTGGCAGCTGAAGGAAGCGCGTCAGGTTCTCGCGGTAGCTCGGGCCGCGCTTGTTGTGCGTGGAGAACAGCAGCAAGCCACCCGGGCGCAGCACACGGGCAAATTCCCGCAGGATCGCGCTGCGACCGTCGGCGTCAACCGCATCGATGCCGTTGAAGCTGAACATGACCATGCCAAAGCTGTTATCGGCGAAGGCAGACAAGTCGCGCGCATCCATGCGATGCACGGCGACACCGGGATGGTTGCGTTGGCAGATCTCAACCAGTTCCGGCGTGTAGTCGATCGCCACATAGTCATTGCTGAGCGCGCGCAGCATCTGCACGGTGCGCCCGCCACCCACGCCAACATCGAGCAGCGGTGTGCCACGCACTTGATCGGCAATTCGCGCGATTGCCGCAGCCTCGCCAGGATCTGTCGGCTCTACCGCAGCGGCGAACCAGTGGCGAGCGCCCCAGCTGGTCCATGCCTTTCTGTTGATCCGGTCCTGAACTGTATCCGCGATCATGAATGCCTCCGTGCTGAACGCTGCTTGCTGGTCGCGCGCCGTCTTTCCGGGCGCTATCCGATCATGCGCGGATGACCCTGCGCACTCGGTGCGCTTGCGCACCGAAAGAGCGGCGCCGCGCGGCGACCATGACCTCCACAACCCGGCCAACCTGTGCTGCCGCGCCATTGCTGGCGGCCGCGGCTGAAGCACCATTGAAGCACCATGATCCTGCAACGTACCGATCGCCTTTCCGGCCCGTCCTTCACGCTGCGCAACCGCGTGGTCCGCCAGATCTGGAACTGGACGTGGTTGCTGCTGTTCCGCCCGAGCCCGCGCTCCGCGCATCGCTGGCGCGCGGCATTGCTGCGCCTGTTCGGCGCACGACTTGGACACCATGTGCACATCTACCCGTCCGTCAAGGTGTGGGCGCCGTGGCACCTGACGATGGCCAACCATACGGCAGCGGCCGACGGCGTCACCCTGTACAACATCAGCCCGATCGAGATCGGCGAGTTTTCGATCGTCTCCCAGGGATCCCATCTCTGTACCGGCTCACATGACTACAACGATCCCACCTTCCAGCTGATCTCGGCACCGATCGTGCTTGGACGGCACGTGTGGATCTGCGCCGAGGCCTTCATCTCGCCTGGCGTGTCGCTGTGCGAAGGATCGGTGGTCGCACCGCGCTCGGTGGTGACCAGGCCACTGCGCGAGACCTGGACCGTCTACGGGGGCGCACCGGCCAGGGCGATCGGGAAGCGAAAGCCACAGCCCTGAATCATCCGTGGCGAGCGGTGCCGGCGCAATCAGGTCGGCTCGGTTGCCTTGGGTACGCGCGACGCCGTGGATGCCTGCAATGTCGGACTTTCAAGCCCCTTTTCTTCGGCCGCCTGACGCTCACGTAATTCCAGTGTCTTAAGCACGATCATGTACTCGTAGATGCACTGCAACAGCGTGTAGTGCAATCCGGGCAATCCATCCAGGAACGAGCGGCGCAGCACCAGCATGTAGAAGAACTTGATCAGCGGGCGGGCAGGTAGCCGATAGAAGATGCGCTTCTGGTGCAGGCGGCGCTCGGACGGGTCGCGCGAGAACAACGCCTTGCCAATTGCCGGGCGGCCCACACGATTGCGCACGATCAGCTCCGCCTCCATGGTCGAGTAGAGATTGTGTTTGTTGAGCCAGTGCTTCATGCCCTTGGAGAACGGATAGTGATCGAAGGGGTTGCTCAGCTCCGCGATGTTGCCATCCACGACCAGCACCTCGTTGATCTCCCGCTCGAAGTGCACACACGACCGCCGCACCAGCCGGATATTGAAAGGCGAGATGGATGCATGCTTCAGATGCTGGCCAAGCCAGAAATCGCGCCGCCCCATGCGCGCCGCCGCCACGGAATCATCACAGGTGGCAACAAGGGCCAGCGCCTCTTCGACCAATGCCTGGCCCAGCCGCTCATCGGCGTCCAGCATCAACACCCAGTCGTTCAGGATCGGTAGCTGGTGCAGGCCGAAGTTCCGCTGTGCGGCAAAGTTATCGAAAGGGCGCACGGTCACCTTCGCGCCGAGCGCTGCGGCGATGCTGCACGTCTCATCCGTGCTTTCGGAATCGAGGACATGCACGTCGTCGGTTATCGCCGCCACCGACTCCAGGCAGCCTGCGATATCGCTTGCCTCATTCTTCGTCAGGATCAGTACGGAAATGGATGTCATCGATCGCCTCGCATGCGTCAAGCGCCCCCGCCAGAGAACGCATCGCGCCACGTCTGGAGGCCATGCCGCAGCCTAGCCGGGCCGCCCGGCATGGCTCCGTGCGCTACGCCACACTGATCGAATGCCCTCCTCTCCGGGCTGCCGCCCGTACGCCGCGCCTGTACCCCGATCCCGCACCAAATATGTGTGAGACCGTACCGAAGACGGGGCCACTCCGCCTCAAGATGGCAATGTCCGGGGACAGGCGTGCCTTTCTGTCCCCCAGCAGCAATGGAGAATGCCGTGATCGGACTGTCCCGCCCTGCTTTATCCTACGCCGCGCGCCTGGGTATCGCGTGCGTCGTGGCCGTGCTCGCCGGCTGCGCAGCATCGCCGGGCATGCGCCTCACCGGCACTATGCCGGTCGACGCCGCAGACCCGAGCGCCCCGCCGCCCGAGATCACCCCAATTACACTCGAACTGGTGCGCACCATGCGCGCGAAGGCGCCGCCCACCAACGCTGGGGTCGAAGAGCTGTTCGCCAAGCCCCAGCCCTACCACATCGGCCCGGGCGACATCATCTCCGTGGTGGTCTGGGATCACCCGGAACTGGTGTTTCCGACCCAGACCTACAGCATCGCCGCGGGCTTCGAGATGCCCGCCCAGACTGGCGGCTCGAACATGCCAGGCTACGTGGTCAGCCCGCTGGGCGATATCCAGTTTCCCTATGCGGGTGTGATGAAGGTCGGCGGCAAGACCGCCAACCAGGTGCGCGACGAGATGGCGCGTGCGCTGTCGCGCGTGGTCCGCGATCCGCAGATGACCGTACGCGTGCTGGGCTTCCGCAGCCAGCGCATCTATGTTGACGGCGAGGTGAAGACTCCTGGCATGCAGGCCATCGACGATGCGCCGATGACGCTTGTCGAGGCGCTCAACCGCGCCGGCGGCGTACTCAACCTGACCGGCGACAACAGCCGCATCCGCGTGACACGTGGCGAGCGCAGCTGGTACGTGAACATTCCCGCCATGCTTGCCAAGGGCGTCGATCCCGCGCAGATCCTGCTGCAGTCGGGCGATATCGTGCGCGTTGAGCAGCGCGAGGACAGCAAGATATTCGTCACCGGCGAGGTGCTCAAACCGACGTCGCTGCTGATGCGCAACGGGCACATGTCCCTGAACGAGGCCCTCGGCGATGCCGGCGGCGTCAATCCGGGCACCGCCGACGCCGAACAGATCTACGTGATCCGGCGTGCGTCCAGCGGCGCTCCGCAGGTCTTCCATCTCGATGGCACGTCGCCGGTGGCACTCGCGGTTGCCGAGAGCTTCGAACTGGAACCCAAGGACGTGGTCTATGTCGACGCGCGCAACCTGGTGCGATGGAGCCGCGTGATGGGCCTGCTGATCCAGCCGATTACCGGCACTGCCGCCTTCATCAAGCCATAGGTGCAAAGGCGAATACATGGCCGAAATACGCTCAATCCTGGTCGTCTGCCTGGGCAACACTTGTCGAAGCCCGATGGCCGCATGCCTGCTGCGTCAGGCACTGCCGGAGTGCCGTATCGAATCGGCCGGACTGGCGCCGCCGATCGGGGCCGTAGCCGACCCGCGCGCGGTGCGGCTGCTTTCCGGCGAGCGCTGCGATCTGAAGCGGCACCGGGCACGTGCGGTTGACAACGCACAGATCGAGTCCGCCGACCTGGTGCTGGTAATGGAGGCCGACCAGCGTACCTATCTCGAGCAGCACTACCCGTGCTCGCTTGGCAAGACCCATCGTCTCTGCGAGCAGGAGCAGACAGATATCCCTGACCCGTACGGCGGTTCGCAGAACATGTTTGTGATCGCACTCGGCCTGATCAGGCTGGGCGTCGAATCGTGGTCGGCACGCATCCGCTCGGCTGCCACCGATCCGTGCGGAGGAACAACATGAACACAGAGAAACCAGTGCAAGGCGGCGCGGCCGACAACTGGGACGCAGCAGAAACACCGATCGACCTGAGCGCCTACCTCGACGTACTGTTGCGCTTCCGCTGGACTTTCATGACAGTGGCTGCGGCGGTGATCGTAGTGGGACTGCTCTACGCGCTTCTTACCAAGCCCGTGTACCGCGCCGACATGCTCGTGCAGATCGAGGACACCGGCTCCAGCAGCAATGCGTCGAAGATTGCCGCGTCCATCTCTCCGGTGTTCGATGTGAAGCCTGCGGCAACGGCGGAGATCGAACTGCTGCGCTCGCGCATGGTGGTTGGCAAGGCAGTCGACAACCTGCGCCTCGACATCAGCGCCATGCCGCGCTACTTCCCGGTGATCGGTGCCGCCATCGCCGGCTACCGCAGCGAACTGTCGACACCGGGCCTGTTCGGCTGGGGGGGCTTCGCCTGGGGCAACGAATCAATCAAGGTGGACGACCTTCAGGTGCCCGCCAAGATGGACGGTCGCAAGATCATCCTCACCGCACTGGGCGAGCGGCGCTATCGCGTGGCCTTTGCCAGCGATGCAACCACGGCTGCCGGTACGCTCGGCACGCCGCTTGTGGTCAACACCGAATCAGGCCAGGTCAGGATCATTGTCAGTCAGCTCGACGGCCATCCCGGTACCCAGTACGTTGTACGCCACGTCGCCCGCTCGGCAGCCATCGCGGACCTGCAGGAAAGGCTGATAATCGGCGAGCGCGGCAAGCAGAGCGGTGTGATTGGCATTGCGCTGGAAGATACCTCCCCCGAGAGGACGACCGCTATCCTCAACGAGATCGGCAATGAATACGTAGACCAGAACACACGCCGCAAGGCCGAGGAGGCCGAGAAATCGCTGGCCTTTCTGGAAAAACAGCTGCCGCAACTCAAGCAGCAGGTCGAAACCGCCGAGACGCGCTATAACGCCATGCGCAACCAGCGGGGCACGGTGGACCTGAGTGAAGAATCCAAGCTGTACCTGTCGCAATCCGTGCAGATCCAGACACGCTTGCAGGAACTCAAGCAGAAGCGCCAGGAACTCGCCACGCGCTACACGCCGAACCATCCGAGCGTCGAGATCCTCGACAGCCAGATCGCCAGCCTGAGCGCCCAACTGGGCGGCGTTACGTCGAAGATCCAGCGCCTGCCCGAAGTCGAACAGAACGTGTTGCGCCTGATGCGCGATGTCAAGGTCAGTACGGAGATGTACCAGGCACTGCTCAATGACGCGCAGCAGTTGCGGCTGGTGCGCGCCAGCAAGGTAGGCACTGCGAGGCTGGTGGACCCTGCGGACCTGCCGCTCAAGCCGGTACGCCCGAACCGCATGATGATCGGCGTGGTGTCGCTGGCAATGGGGTTTCTGGCAGGTGCGCTGGCCGTGGTCATGCGGCGCATGATGAACGGCGGTCTCGCCGAGGCCGACGACGTGGAACGGCAGACGGGCCTGACCGTCTATGCCACGATCCCGCTGAGCACCGCGAAACCCGCGGATGGTGTGCTGGCCATGCGTCAGCCTGACGACCCCGCCATCGAGAGCATGCGCGGCTTCCGCACCTCACTGCAGTTTGCATTGGCCAACAGTCGTGACCATGTCGTGGTCATCACCGGGCCGGCCCCGGGGGTTGGCAAGTCGTTCCTGTGCGCGAATTTCGCCGCGATCGCCGCCGCGGCCGGCCGCCGGATCGTGCTGGTCGACGCGGATCTGCGCCGCGGCGGACTTCACCGCAGTTTCGACAAGCCGCGCGAGCCTGGACTCACCGAGCGCCTCACGGGCACCCCGCTGGACAAGGTCGTTCAGCGCGATGTGCTGCCCGGCCTGGACTTCATCGCCACCGGCGCGCAACCGCAACTGGCCGCTGATCTGCTGCAGGCATCGGCAATGGACGCACTGCTCGAGGAACTGAAGGCCCGCTACGACATCGTGCTGATCGACACGCCGCCGGTTCTGGCGGCATCCGATACCGGCATCCTCGCCGCAAAGGCAGGCGCCGTGTTCCTGGTGGCGCTTGCAGACAGCACGACCGCCAGCGAACTGCAGGCCTCGCAGCGGGCGATCATTCAGGCCGGGGGCGAAGTCAAGGGTGTACTGTTCAATGGCCTCGATGTCGAGGGACGCTGGTACCGGCCGCACTACCGCTACGGCAAGTACCGCTACCTGGCCCAGTACGGCGCAGCGAACTCGAAGCGCGCCTGAGCGCCGCGTTCCTGGAGACGTCGACATGCCCCACGTTCCGGACACGCAGGATACCTGCACGATCGCGGCGGACTCCAGCTGCCGCCGCCG
This sequence comes from Cupriavidus sp. BIS7, assembly GCF_000292345.1. Lineage (GTDB taxonomy): Bacteria > Pseudomonadota > Gammaproteobacteria > Burkholderiales > Burkholderiaceae > Cupriavidus. Next base: position 42,213 of record NZ_ALOU01000040.1, on the reverse strand, counting down.
CGGCCGGCTGGCACCCGCCCAGCACGTGGCGCATCCGCCTGGGGAACGTGTGCAAGGCAGCGCCGCACGCATCGCCTTCCTTTACATCGTGCTCGCGATAGTTGCCATCGGCGCGAACATTGGCGCTCAGGACCTGTTCGTGCGTCTCTACGATGGCGCGCTGGTTGGGCTCCTTTCCGTGATGTTTGGGACGGCCGTTGGCTTGCTGGTGAAGTATGTGCTCGACAAGCGCTTCATCTTCGACTTCCGCGCCCGCAGTGCCTCTCACGACGTGCGGGTGTTCCTGCAGTACACGGCAATGGGGCTCGTGACGACGCTGATCTTCTGGGCCTTCGAGTTTGGGTTCGCCTATGTGTTCACCGGCAAGGAGATGCGCTATCTCGGCGGCGTAATTGGCCTTGGCCTCGGCTATTACCTGAAGTACCGACTGGATAAACGCTACGTGTTTCGTAGCGCCGCGAGCAGCCTTTCCACAGAGATCGCCAATCAGCGGAGTTGATACATGCATCAGCCTACTGTTCCCCTTTGCGTTGATCTCGACGGCACACTGATTCATGGCGACCTCCTGCTCGAGACTTGCGTCGCGCTGCTACGCAAGAATCCGCTCTACCTGTTCGCGCTGCCATGGTGGCTGCTGCACGGCAAGGCCTACCTCAAGGCGCAGATCGCAAGCCGCGTGCTGCTTAATCATGCGGCCTTGCCGTTTCATCAGGAACTGCTGCAATGGTTGAATGACGAGAAGCGTGACGGTCGCCATATCTGGCTGTGCACGGCTTCGAATCATCGCCTCGCGGAAGCCGTCGCTTCCCATCTGCAACTGTTCGACGGCGTGCTGGCGAGCAGCGATACCCAGAATCTGTCTGGCAGGCAGAAGGCTGACATGCTTGTGGCGAAGTTCGGTTCGCGTGCCTTCGACTACTGCGGCAACGACCGGGTCGACCTGCACGTCTGGTCCGTCAGTCGGGGCGGCGTGGTAGTCAACGCAGACATTGGTCTTGAACAGCGGGCCCGCGAGGTGACCGACGTCTACCGCACCTTTACCTCACACAGGAGCACTGCGCGGGCGATATGGGCGGCGTTGCGCCCTCATCAATGGGCCAAGAACGTGCTGCTTTTCGTGCCGCTGGCTGCCGCGCACCGTGTGCTTGATTTCTCGGCACAGGCAAACGCGCTGCTGTCGTTTGTCGCGTTCTGTCTGTGCGCATCGTCCGTCTATGTACTGAACGACATGCTCGACGTGGAAGCCGACCGCCAGCATCCCCGCAAGTCGACCCGTCCGTTCGCAAGCGGAGTACTGCCCCTGAGCACCGGCTTCGTGCTGATACCGCTGCTGCTGCTCACCAGTGCCGGCCTGTCCATGCTGCTGCCTGGACCGTTCAGGCTGGCGCTGGCGACCTACTATCTTCTGACCCTGGCGTACACGCTGGGCATCAAGAAAATCGTCATCATCGATGTCATCTGCCTCGCGGGGCTGTACACGATCCGCATCGTGGCGGGGGCGATGGCCGTGGCGGTGCCGCTGTCGTTGTGGCTGCTACTGTTCTCCCTGTTCCTCTTCCTCAGCCTGGCGCTCGTCAAGCGCTTCGCCGAGCTGAAGGTCATGCAACACGATGGCAAACTGGAAGCCGCCGGGCGCGGCTACCGCCTGGACGATCTCGGCCTGCTGGAGAGTCTCGGTACCGGCGCTGGATACATGTGCGTGCTGGTGCTTGCGCTGTACATCAACAATCCGGCCGTCGAGAATCTATATCGCCGTCCCGAATTGCTGTGGGCATTGTGCCCGCTGCTTCTGTACTGGGTGAGCCGTGTATGGGTGCTTTCGCACCGCGGGCAAATGCATGATGACCCGGTCATGTTCGCCTTGCGCGACCGCGTCAGCCTTGTGCTCGGCGCACTGGCCGCGCTTGTGATTTTCACGGCGGCCTAGCAAGCACCATGGCGCGGCAATCCATCCACTCCTGGGGTCACGTGCAACGCAGCGACAGCGAAGTCGTGGCGCTACGGAATCGCTTCACGCCCGTGCCGCCGTTACCCGCCGGGTGCACAAGCTTCCTGCCGTTCGGTAACGGTCGCAGCTACGGTGACAGTTGCCTGAACCACGGCGGCGCACTGCTGTCCACCCGCTACCTCGATCACTTCATCGCCTTCGACAGCGCCAGCGGCGTGCTGCGCTGCGAAGCCGGCGTGTTGCTGGCCGACATTCTGCGCCTTGCCCTGCCACAGGGATGGTTCCTCCCGGTCACACCCGGCACCCGCTTCGTTACGCTTGGCGGGGCAATTGCGAATGACGTACACGGCAAGAACCACCTGACCCACGGAAGCTTCGGCCGTCACGTCCGCGCGTTCATGCTGCGTCGCTCGGACGGCACCCTGCTGCGCTGTTCCGCGCAACACAATGCGGACTGGTTCTCGGCCACGATTGGCGGCCTGGGCCTGACTGGAATGATTCTGTGGGCCGAGATCCAGCTGCGCCCCGTCGCTTCGCCCTGGGTGCAGCATCGGACCGAGCAGTTCGCGGATCTGGATACGTTCTTCCGCCTCTGCCGCGAGTCCGCCGACACGCATGAATATACGGTGGCCTGGATCGATTGCTCGGGCGGTGCGCGGCGCGTCGGCCGTGGCCTCTTCACGCGCGCCAATCACGCGCCTGCGGAAAGCGCACCGCAAGCGCCCGCGTCACGCTCAAAAACCCGCCGGATGCCATTCACGCCGCCATTGTCGCTGGTCAACCGCCTGACAGTCAGTGCATTCAACACACTCCACTATCACGCGGCCGGCTCCAGGCCGACCGACCAGCTCGAACACTGCGAGACGTTCTTCTACCCGCTAGACGACCTGCTGGAATGGCACCGGATGTACGGCCCGCGTGGCTTCTACCAATACCAGTGCGTTATACCGCCCGAAGATGCGCATGCCGTGCTGCAGGCTCTGCTGACCGAGATTGGACGCTCGGCCGCGGCATCCTTCCTTGGCGTGCTCAAGCGGTTCGGCGGCCTGCCATCGCCGGGGCTGCTGTCGTTCCCACGCGAAGGCTACACACTGGCTCTCGACTTTCCGAACACTGGCCCGGCCCTGCACGCGCTCTTCGGCAGGCTGGATGCGCTGATCGAGCAGGCGGGTGGCCGGCTCTATCCTGCCAAGGACGGGCGCATGAGCGGCGAATGCTTCCGCGCCGGCTACCCGCAATGGCAAAGGTTGGTTCCTTTTGTCGACCCGGCGTTCTCGTCGGAGTTCTGGCGGCGGGTCACCAATGGCCCAGCCGTACGCTAGGCGGTCCGCACCCATGGAGATGGACATGACGACGATAGTGATCATTGGTGCGACATCGGCCATCGCGCAAGCCGCCGCGCGGCGCTTTGCCCAGCGTGGCGACTCGCTCTTCCTGGTGGGACGCGGCGCGGCGCGCCTGCAGGTGATGGCGCAGGACCTGCGCGCACGCGGGGCGGCACAAGTCCAGACGCTGACCATGGACGCGAATGACTTTTCTTCACACGCGGCGATGCTGCGTCAGGCGGAAGATGCACTGGACACGATCGATACCGTGCTGATCTGCCACGGCACCCTTTCCGACCAGGCGGCCTGTGCACAGTCAGTCGAACTTACGCTGGCCGAGTTACGCACCAACGCTCTGTCCGTCATTGCATTACTGACGCTCTTCGCCAACTACTTCGAGGCTCGGCGCGTCGGCACGATCGCGGTCATATCCTCGGTGGCAGGCGAACGCGGACGGCAGAGCAATTACGTCTACGGTAGCGCCAAGGCCATGGTTACCACTTTCATGTCCGGACTGCGCCAGCGCCTGTCGAAATCAGGTGTGGCCGTGGTCACCATCAAACCCGGCTTTGTCGACACGCCGATGACCGGCTCGTTCCGCAAGAACGCCTTGTGGATCAGCGCGGACGATGCGGCCGCGCACATCGTGGCCGCCATTCAGCGTGGCACGGCCGTGGCATACGTGCCGGGCTTCTGGCGCCCCATCATGTGGGCCATCCGCGCGCTGCCTGACGTTGTCTTCCGCCGGCTCGCACTGTGAACCGTGTGCACGGCTCCGCGACCACGAACCGCAAGTCTCCAGGGAGATAGACATGCCAGACGAGAATAGGGCCAGCCAGCTTCCCCCAACGCTGCAGCTAGGCACCCCTGTCTTCACACGCCTGGCCTGGATAGTCCCCGCATTCGTACTTGCGGTAGCCGTCTCCCTGGCAGGCAGCGGCTGGAGCACGGGTGACGACACCTATATCTACATGAACTACGCCAAGTCGCTGTTAAGCGGTGACGGCTATAGCTACAACGGTACGTTGTCGACTGGCGTCACGTCTCCCGCCTGGCTGCTACTGGCTGGTGGGCTCTGCAAGCTGCTCGGCCTGACGGTAATCGGGTGGAAGATCATCGGTGCGCTGGTTTTTGCCTGCGCTTTCGTCGTAATACTGAGGATCAGGCGGATTCCCGGCCTGCTCGTTGCAGTGCTGCTACTGAACCCGCTGACGCTGCGCTGGTCTTCAAGCGGTATGGAGAACCCGCTGACGATGCTGTTCGTCGCACTCCTGTTCGCCTGCTATCTGTCGCGGACAGAAACAATACGCAACTGCGTGGCGCTGCTCGCCCCCTTGTCGATCTTCGTCCGTCCGGAACTGGCTCTGCTCTCCATCGCCGTCGTGCTTCTGGTACTGGCCGAAGGCAAGGACTGGCGCGCCAACATGCGGGGCCTGCTGCGGCCTGGACTGGCAGGACTGGTTCTGTTCACGGCCGTGGCATTTGCCGTCGACTTTCACATCATCCCCCAGACTGCCGAGGCCAAGGGCATCTTTCTGGCCATGCCGAACAAGTGGTACAGCGCCATCGCCATAAGCAAGATCCTTTTTGTGTCGGGCGCCTTGCTCATGCTCTGTGCCTACGTTGAGCGCAAGGTGCCGGACCGCGCCGTGCGGTTGTTCTGGGCCAGCGCCGTGTGCACGATGGCGCTGAGCGGCTACCTTGCCTACAAGAACATCCTGGTCTCCACGCGCTACGAGACCAGTATCGGCTTCCCCTTGCTGCTTGCGGCCTGCCTGGTCCTGGCGGGCCGCTCCAGGCTGTCCCCGCTTGTCCGGGCGGCAGCCTATGCCCAACTCGCCATTTCCATCGCTCTGTTCTGCTTCTTCCTGCCCGTGAAGGCAACAGACGAGGGCGTCGCCATTGGCGACTTCGCGCAACGCGCACGCGAAATCGTCGTGCACGCGGAAGGCGGTCCAAAGACAGTGGCCCTATCCGAGGTGGGAGCGTTCGGCTACTACTCCGCGCTGCCGATTGCCGATACCGTTGGCCTGGTATCCGGCCAGGCCATGGAGTTCTACAGAGCGACGGGAACCCGGCCAGGAGACAACCTTGCTTCGCTCGAGGCGTTTCTCACACGATTCTCGATCCACTACTATGTTGAGACATTCGGTGACGACAAGCCAATCGAAGGCAGGAATCTTCGCTTTACGCCGCTGCTGGAGACACTCGTGGTCAGGAACAACATGACCCAGTTCACTCCCAACAAGGATCACTGGCGCCTGTACCGGGTCGATTTCGCCGAACGTCCCGGGCACTAACGACGCGGACGCAACGCCGGCAGCTCCAGCTCACCGGCGTTGGCTTCCGATCTCGGCGCGTATCAGGGCTGTCAGTTGCTCCGCAACCATTTGACTTTGGAAACGCCGCAGGAAACAGTCCATGGCGGCCGCTCGCATGCGTTCCCGTGCGGATGCGTCAAGCGCCAGCCAGCGGGTCAGGACGCCGGTCATCGCCTCCACCGTGTCGTCGCCTGCCATTCCGGCGCCGTCCTCCACGATTTCCCGCCAGATGTTGACCTTGTCGGAGATCAGCACCGGCACCCCGCATCCCAGCGCCTCGGCTACCGCGACGCCGAAGTTCTCCTGATGCGACGCCAGGCAAAACGCCTCGGCCGCGTGGAAGCTGCCCCATTTGAGATCACCGCTCAGCATCCCCGTCCAGGTCACTCTGTCACGAATGCCAGCGGCCGCCGCGATACCGTCAAGCTGCTCCCGCATGGTTGGCTCGCACGGCCCGGCGATCACCAGATGCAGCGCGCTGTCAGCTGCGCAGGAAGCGGCGAAGGCGCGCAGCAGAATGTCGCATCCCTTCTTCTCGTGGACACGTCCGATAAACAGCAGCAGGCGCCGCCCGCGCAATTCCGGAAACTGGTCCAGGAACAATCCGGAGAGGCGTTCGCGATCACCCGGCGGTGTAGCGGTGCCGTATGAAGACACTGCTTCGCGGCAGCGATAGAAACGGAACGATTGCCGTGCAAGCAGCTTCTCCTCTGTCGACGTGAATAGCACGGCGCGTGCGTGGCGCAGTACCCAATAGTCCCCAAAGAGCCAGTACGCCATCTTCTTCAGGTGCTTCAATGGATAGCGCCGCTTGAACCAGGGATCGAGCATGCCGTGCGTGTAGACGAAATAGGGCACGCGCTTGCCGCGCAGGGCGAGCCAGGTCGCGATGCTGTGGAACTGCCAGATGCCCTCCACGATGATGGCGTCGTAGTCTTCGCAATGGCGGCGCAGCCACCCTGCGAGGCGCAGGTTGAGGCCGTAGCGCAACCACGAAGGTCCGAAGGCGAAGACACGGAAGCCAGCGCTGCGAACATAGGGCGCATCGGGCAGGTCGCAGCAGCAGACTTCCGCTTCGACGCCCAGCGCCGCGAGCGGTCCGTTCAATTGCCTGATGCCCTCGCTGGGGCCCCCTTGGACTGGATTGATCGATGGGATGACGTGTAGCAGCTTCATGGGGCGGAACCGGGTAAGGTAACGGCAAGGCTGCCGGCATGCGCAAGCCCGCGCCGGAAAGTAAGGCGAGTGTGCCACTCGCGATCGCCCTGCTCAGTTCGCTTGACCACCATCGACCATTGCCACGGCAGCAAGCTGTGCCGGGAGCAGCGGCTATCGAAGCGCTTCGCTGATGTCGCGCGCGACCGCCGCTGAAGTCGCCGCTGAAGCCGCCGCCGAAGCCACCACGGGATTCGCCTGTGTAGCGACTCGCGCCAGCTGCGCCTCGACATGGCGCATCACGTGCTCGCTAAAGCGTTCGCGACTCTCGTGCAGGAACAGCGCATGATCCAGGCAGTCGAGACGCTGCAACGAGATGTGCGACAGACCTTGCAGCGCTTCGAGGTTGCGGCCGAGGCATTGCGCGGTTTCTTCCAGACCGATGTCGGTGGCGCCATACAGGAACTGCGTGCGCACGCCGCGCGTATCGAGCCTGCGCATGGCGGCCCAGGCGAAGGCCCGCGCGGAATGCGCCGCATCAACCTCCGCGCCATCGACCGTTGCAACGCCGCGCGGGGCGGGACGCCAGCGGCCAAGGCCATATGCCGCGAGGGTCCTCACCCGCCGCGCAACGCCCTTGAGCAGCCGCCCAAGGTGAATGTCGCCACGCAGCAGGCGCATCCAGTTGCCAGGCTTGCGCGCGGCATGCCAAAGCAGTACCAGCGGCTGGTCAGCCTCGCCCAGGCTGGCCACGTCCGCCTCGCCCCATGTGTACTTCACCAGGTTTGCCAGCACGAGCCCGCACACCCTGTCATTGGCCAGTGCTGCATGGAGGCTCAGGAAGGCGCCCGAGCAGACGCCGGCCAGCACGATATGCTCGAAGCCACGCGCATGCATCCAGTCCACGGCCTTGGCAAGCTGCGCACGCGGCGCCGGGGCATAGATGTCAGGAATGCTCATGCGGCGCCATGCCTGCGGACTGTCGCCCAACGCGGCGAGGTCGAGCCGCAAGGAGGCAACCCCGTTGCGCGCCAGCCGCCGCGCGAGCGTGACGAACAGGCGGCCATCGCCGACATGATGGTTGCCTCCAGTGTTCGGGAAGATCACCGCGACCTTGGCGGGACTGCCCTTGCCCGGCAGGCTCAGCACCCCGAATTGGCTGGCGCCCTCAAGCCAGACAGATTGCTCGAGCGCGCCGTCCGTCGCGAACTCGGTGCACTCGCCGGGGTCATGCGCCGGCGCCACCGACGCCTGGGCGCACGGCGGCAACGATGCCAGCCAGGCGGTCACCTGCTGCCATGCCTGCTCCGGGACCGCTGAGTACTCGGTGGACTGCATCAACCCCGGATATTCGGGAAAGGCTCCGGTTTCGACGTGCGCACCCATCGCCTGGTAGTGTGCCACCAGCGGCGGCACAGCCGACGCGGGGCCGAGCCAGGGATCGAGAATGAGTACGCGTGATGACGGACAGTCCTGCTGACGGTCCAGCCGAAACGCCTGCACGGCATGTACGAGGTCCGCGCTCAGGCGATAGGAGAGGACATCCAGCCCGCCTTCCGGCGCAGCGTATCGCGCAAGGTCAGGCGCCACGCTGTTGATCCAGTTGAGGTGCAGGGCGCGCATTTCGCGCAGGAAGGCCCGGCCGCTGACAACCGGGGCCAGCAGTACCAGCGCCGCTGCCGCCTCGCCGCGTTGCGCCAGTGCCCCAGCCGCCAGCGCAGCAAGGCTGGCACCCAGACGCATGCCGCACAACACCACCTGCCGAACCCCGGTGCGCATACGCAACTGCTCGGTGGCCGCGATGATATTGCCTACCCAACATGCGAGACGCTCTGGCTCGTCACCTGTGCCAGCGGCGTCCCCGGTACCGTGGTAGTCGAAACGCAAGGCAGGCATGCCGGCCGCGGCGAGATCGTCGGCAAGGTGACGCAAGGCACGATGCGACCACATCCCCTCATGGCCAGGTGGTGCGCACAGCACGACACCGGTCTGGCCGGCCTCGCCATGCAGCCATCCCGTGCAGCCTTCGAATGCGATCCGCCTCATGCCGGCTCCTTCGCGGCCAGCCGATCCGGCACGCAGAAATGGGTACGCGACTCCTGTCTCGCCGACTGCATGCTCACGTCTTGTGCTCGATGACCGGGGCCCGCTCCAGCCGCCGCATGGTGACGGGCAGGGGCATACCCAGATACGGATTCATGTTGCGGTAGTCGGCCTGGTTGCTGCGCTTGGGCCGCACACCGTTCAGGATGCCGCCCATCATGCGTGCGTCGGCACGGCCCAGGCGCTTGAGCGCCTCTTCCACCTGGCCGGGCAGCGTGGTGTCCGCGCGCAGCACCAGCAGCGTTGCGCCGGCCAGGTTGGCCACGAACGTCGCATCGGCCACGGCCAGCACCGGAGAGGTATCGATCAGCACAAGGTCGTAGCGCTCCTTGCAGGCCTGCACGCAAGCCTCCATGGCCGGGTGCATCAGCAACTCGGAAGGATTGGTCGGGTGCGTGCCCGCCGGCAGCACGGACAGACCATTGACGACGGTGCGCTGCACGGCATTGGACAACGGCGCATGACCCGCCAGCACCTCGGCCAGGCCCGTCTCGGCCGGCAGGTCGAACCAGCTTGCCACCTTGCCGCGGCGCAGATCGGCATCCACCAGCAGAACGCGCTGGCCCGCCTCCGCAAACAGCACGGCCAAATTCACCGAGGCGAACGTCTTGCCGGCGCCCGCCGTGGGGCTGGTGACCGCAAGCACCTTGTCGCGCGCACCGCGCAGCGTGAAGTGCAAGGCCGCGCGCACGCTGCGCAACCCTTCCACCGCCATCGAATGGGGTGCGTTGCGCGCCAGCAGGAACTGGTCGTGCAGCCCTAGCCTCAGCAGCCGCTCGGCGCCGTCGCGATCGTCTTCGCTGTTCTCGGCCAGTTCGTCAGGGGTGGCCAGCGCGTGGCCCGGTTGCGGACGCTCAAGCAGCCCAGACGCGGTCAGCTGGCCGAACGCCGCGTGCAGCCGCGCATCCACCAGGCGTTCCAGTTCCACCTGTTCCTGGCTGAAGACGATGTCGCCCAGCATGGGCAGCCCAAGCTGAAGTTCGGCATCGTTGACGGTATCCAGCGTCGGCTTCATACGCTGGCGCATCGTGATGCAGGCCATCGCCAGACACAGTCCGATCAGGCCGCCGCCGGCGGTCATCGGCCATGGGCCCATTCCCACGGGCTGCACGGGTACCAGTGCGGTGTCCAGCACGCGCACCTGGCCTGTGCGGTCAAGCTGGGACAACGACAGCTGCTCGGCCTTGTTGCGCAGCGTCATGTACATGTCTTCGGCCACCTTGACGTCACGCGTCAGCGCCACCGATTCGCGCTCGGTTGCGGGAAGACTTTGCAGCCGCGCGTCCATGTCGTGCCGCTCGCGGATCATTTGCTGAATCTGGTTGTCGACCGTCTTGACCTCGTTGGCCTCTTCGGTGAAGCGCTGCAGCAGCTTGGTACGCTCGAGCTTCAGCAAGGCAATCTGGCGCTGGTAATCCATGCTGCCATTCAGGTACGACTGCGCATCCTGGCTCGGCTGCATCGATCCGCTATGCGACCGGTATTTCGTCAGCGCGGCCTCCGCGCGTTCGAGCTCGGTCTTCACACGCGGAATTTCGTTTGAAAGAAAGGCCAGCGTCGCGGCCGCGTCATCGCGCCGTTGCGCAGCCTGGGCATCGATGAACGATTCCGTGATGCCGTTGACCAGCGCGGCCACCACCGTCCGGTCGGACGTTTGCCAGCCGATGCTTACGGTGCCGGTGTCCTTGACGTCGGTGTCGATGCGCAGCGTGCTGGCCACCGAATCGATGGTCTGCAGCAAGTCATGGCGGGTCACCACGAACCGGGTCCCCGGTTGGGCGTCGATGCGCGACACGAACATGTTGATGCCGTTGGACTCCACCTTGGCGCCCACCACGCCTTCCAGCAGCAGCGTGTCCTGCTCATAGACGCGATATGCGCTGCCAGGCAGCACTTCAAGCGTCAGCGGCACGTTGATCAGGCGATCGGGTACGGTGAGCCTCTCCACGGCGATCTGCTCGCCGCCCCAGGCATAGCCGAGAGTGGCAGGCCACGGCCCCGCAAGCTTGCCGGGCGTGGCAAAGTGGGTAGCCAGCGCCCCCAGCAACGGCGCACGCAATGGCAGTGCGCTGATGTCGAGGTGCAGTCGCTCCACCACGGGCGCCACCACCGCGCGGCTGCGCAGCATGCCGTTGTCGATCGATACCGCCGGCGACGTGACACTGCCGGCCAGGTTTGCCCCACGCTGTGCGCCACCTTCCCTTGGCTGCAGCACCTGAACCAGCGCGCTGGCGTTGTAGACGTCCGGCCGGGCAATTGCCACGAGCCATGCGATGGCCGCGCCGGCAACGCCGGCGCAGATGATCCAGCCTGCGTGATCGAGCAGCGCGCGGCGCGCACCGCCATTGGTTGCAGGCATGGCGCCGGCTGCCGCCCCAGGCCCTGCAAAGAACATGTTGCTCACCGCGTACCCCCTTTTGCTTCCACCTGTACTTCACCCGTGCGGTCTACTTTCGACCGTAGTTGTCCTCGAATCTGACGATATCGTCCTCACCCAAATAGGCGCCCGACTGCACCTCGATGATCTCCAGCGGCGTCTTGCCGGGATTCTCGAGGCGATGCAGCGTGCCAATCGGGATATACGTAGACTGGTTCTCCGAAAGAATGCTGGTGGTGTCCCCACAGGTAACCCGCGCCGTGCCGCGTACCACGACCCAGTGCTCGGCGCGGTGGTAGTGCATCTGCAGCGACAGGCTCGCGCCCGGCTCCACGATGATGCGTTTGACCTGGAAGCGGTCGCCATGGTCGATCGAGTCGTAGCAGCCCCAGGGGCGATGCACCTTGCGATGATTGACGATCTCCGCGCCATGCTCCGAGCGCAGGCGCTGCACCACGTTCTTCACGTCCTGCACATGGGCCTTGTCGACCACGAGCACTGCATCGGCCGTCTCCACCACCACCACGTCCTGCACACCGACGCATGCGATCAGGCGACCTTCCGAATGGGCCAGGCACGACGTGGCGCCATCGAACAGCACGCGGCCGCGCCCCGCATTGCCGGCGTTGTCCTTCACGGCGATATCCCAGATCGCGGCCCATGAGCCGACGTCGGACCACCCGGCGTCGAGCGGCACGAGCATGCCGGGGATGCCCGGCAGTGCGTCGAGCTTTTCCATCACCGCGTAGTCGATCGAATCGGACGGGCACGCATCGAACGCCTCGCGTTCCACGCGGAACACGTCGCCCTGGCCGATCGCCTCGCCGGCCTCGTAGGCAGCGCGGCACTGCTTGTACATCTCGGGCTGCAACTGGCTCACGGCGTTGAGCCATACCGACGCCAGCACCACGAAAATGCCGCAGTTCCACCAGTATTCGCCCGAGTCCACATAGTGCCGGGCCAGTTCCAGATGCGGCTTCTCGACGAAGCGGTCGATGACGAAGCCGCCCGGTTGCACCGGCGCCGCCGCACGGATGTAGCCAAAGCCGGTTTCCGGTACCGTGGGCCGCGCGCCGAGCGTGACGATGGCACCGCGCTCGGCGTGATGCACGGCCGTGGCAATGGCATCCCGGAATGCATCGGTATCGGCCACGCTGTGGTCGGCAGGCGTGGCTACCAGCACCGCGTCGCCGCATGGGCCTGCGGAAGCCAGTGCGTGCAGCGCGGCCACGGTCAGCGCCGGCGCCGTATTGCGGCCGCACGGCTCGGACACGATGCGCGCTCGCTTGCCCTTGCGCTTGAGCATATCCGTCACCATGAAGCGATGCTCTTCGCCACAGACCACGATCTGGGGCGCTTCCATTCCGGCCGTCCGGCCGGTGCGCATGGCCACGCCTTCAAGGCGATGGGCCGTGGCCTCCAGCAACGTGTCGTCCGCAACCAGGTTGAGCAGCTGTTTGGGATATTGCTCGCGCGACAGCGGCCAGAGCCGCGTGCCGGAGCCGCCCGCAAGAATCACCGGCTGCAGTGTCGCCCGTACTGGCGTAACCAGTACCGGGACTTCCTCGACAAGCGCCTGCACCGTGATCGGTGGCAGGATCTTCTCCCGACTCCGTGTTTTCATCATGCCTCCTGCCACTTCGCAGAAATGGGTACGCAAGACGATTCCGGACATATCTCCGGCTGATACGCGTCAGTGTAGGAACGTGGCAGAACCGGCATCTGTTCGATTCCGCACACGCTTGGCCGGCGCCAGATGCGGTGAGGCGGGGCGGCGCTCGGGTGTGGATTCAGGCAGGGGTTCTGTTGCCCACCGTACCGATAAACGCCGCACGTGGGCGCTTCAATAGCGTTGGCCGCGTCCGTACCGGTTACGACGGGCAGTGCACGGCATGCACTCGAATCTTGCGGAGAAACGACATGGAGCGTGGTACTGAAACTGTCCTGGGCACGCTTGGCGGTGGCGGCGGGTCCGCTGACCCGGGCATCCTGGCACCTTCCTCGGCACCATCGCCGACACCGGCGCGGCCCGGCGGGCTGCATGGCGAGGACGCGATCTGGCAGGAAACCAACTGCTACATGGATCTGTGGATTGAAGTGCTCTACGGCTGGGGGCTCGACCCGCGCGCGGCGCTGGCGTTTACCGTCACGCAGGATTTCGAGGGCGACCACTTCACGTTCTTCAAGTATCCGCAGGCCGACATCGAACAGCTCTACGGCACCATCGTGCAGGAGATGGCCGTCTACGACACGCTGGAAGCGCATATCGCGGAGCAGGTTGCACGTGGCCATACCGTGCTGGTCGAGGTCGACAGCTACTACCTGCCCGATACACGCGCCACGGCCTACCGCCGCGGACATGTGAAAACCACGATTGCGATCGACCGCATCGACACGGCGGCACAGCGGCTGTCCTACTACCACAGCGTTGGCTACTACACGGCTGACGGCGAGGACTACCGCGGGCTGCTGCGGCTCGACCCGGCGCTGCGCGACAATGGCGACCTGCTGTTTCCATATGCCGAGTGCGCCAAGCGCGTGCGCCCGCCGCTGCAGGGCGTGGCGTTGTCGAATGCCGTGGCCTCGCAGATGCGCCGGCATCTGGGCCGCCGCCCGGCCGGCAATCCGGTGGCAAGCTGGCGCGAAGCGTTCGGCGAGCAGGTCGGCAATGTGCTGGCGCGTGGCGATGCCTACTTCCATCACTATGGCTTCAACCTGCCGCGCCAGTTCGGCGCCAACTTCGAGATGCTCGGTCACTGCCTGACGTGGCTGGGCGAGCACGGATATCGCGTGCCCGCATCCGTCGTCAACGGTGCCGCGACGATCGCATCGGAATGCAAGGTGCTGCAGTTCCGGCTGGCGCGCGCCGTGGCGCGTGGCCGCCCCGACCTGTGCGTGGAGACCCTTGGCACGCTGGAAGCCGCCTACGACCAGGTCATAGAGGGACTGCTGCGCTCGTTCGGCAGCGTGGACCCCGCACACGTCTGACTGCAGCATCGCTGAACTCCACTCAACCAAAAGGGCCGGTGCGCACACCGGCCCCCTTTCCCCGCGCAGCGCCTCAAATATGCACTTCCGCAAGTGCGGGCAGCAGGCGGTCATACTCGCGCTTGACCAGCTTGTAGCACTCGCATGAGTGCCGTTCCAGCCCGCAGCGGTCCAGCACGGTGATGTGGCCGCGGCTGTGGTGGATCAGGCCCAGGTCCTCAAGCTTGCCGGCCGCCTCGGTCACGCCTTCGCGGCGCACACCAAGCATGTTGGCGATGACCTGCTGCGTGATGACCAGTTCGTTGGTGCTCATGCGGTCGATGGCCAGCAACAACCAGCGGCATAGCTGCTTGTTCAGCGAATGGTGGCGGTTGCATGCGGCCGTCTGCGCGATCTGCGTGAGCACGGCCTGCACGTAGAGCAGCGTGACGCGCTGCAGCGCGGGCAGATGGCCCAGTTCCGAACGCAGTACGCGCGCCGGAATGCGATACGCAAAGCCGGGGCTGCGCACCTCCACGCGGCTCGGCATCGTGTCGCCGCCAGTGACCACGGGAATGCCCACCAGCCCTTCGTTGCCAACCGCCGCGAACTCCACGGTCGCGCCGTCTTCCAGCAGCGACAGCAGCGACACGACGGACGTCGTCGGAAAATAGACGTGCACGATGCGCTGGCCCGAATCGGTCAGCAGTTCGCCGGCACGCAGGCGAACCAGCTCGAAGTGCCGCGAAAGCGCCTCCCATTCATGGCGCGGCAGCGCGTTGAGCAAGTGATTGACATGCAGGTCCGACCGATGCGTGATCATTTTCTTTGCCTCCCTTTGATCCCGAAGCGATATCGGAACGCACCTTGCAGGATTCCTCCCGCATAAGGGATGCGTGACCCGATTTCGCCGCGCCACCCGTACTCGATTGATGGTGCAAGCAGGCAGCCTTGCGGCTGCCACCCGTTGTCCCCGCCGGAATTTGGCCCCGGCTTGTATCTCGTTGTTGATCTATTAAGTGCCATGCCGCACAGAACCGACAGTGGGCTAACGGTTGGGATGGTCGGTCATGCTTTGGTAGGTTGGATGGAGGAAAACGGCTGACCCGAACGGGTGAAGCCACGGTGAAGACACCCGGGGAACGCGCGGCGCATCGGCGCCGGCACTGGGCTGGCGGGCAATTGGAACGCAGGCGGGTAAGGATGAGGCGGGGTGAAGCGGGATGAGATCAGCCGTCGTAGCTGACCGAACAGTGGGCGTTCAACGCAGAAACTTCACCCGAAGGTATGGCATGGCTACCGCCTGCACCGCCGATATCGTGCATCAGGCGGATGCGGCGTGATTCGCCCGGCCCAAGGTGGAACCAGTCGATTTCCGGCTGGAACGCGTGATCGTCAATATGCACCCAACGCGCGAAGCGCTGCGTGCGGATCGTAAGCCACCACGACTCGTTTTCGCGCGTCACGCCGGCCTGCAGCCCCGGTTCGCGCAGCGCGTTGGCGCGCCGGTCCGGCAGATATACCGACTGGCTGAGCAACGCGTTGCCTTCGTCCGGCTCATGCAGTGTGGCGACGACCACGTCATGCGCGGGTGGGCCGAACCGATACGCATAGGTGAAATCGAAAAAGTGATCGAGCATTTCCGCGGCAGCCAGCCTGCGTATCTCACGAGGCGCAAGCGTCAGCGTTTGTGTGGCCTGTGCCGCCACTGCCTCGCCGTTTCGCAGGCAGCGTAGTGCAAGCCGCACCGTGCGCGGCGTACCGGTTTCATTGATGAGGTGCACATGCAGGCCGTTCAGCCCCTCATCCGTCAGGATGACCTGCAACGGCTGCCACACTTGCCGCAACGCATGCCAGGCCGACTTGGGCCGCGCACGCGCGTCGATAATGCCCCAACCGGCGCCGGGCATCAGGTCCTGCAACTGCCAGACCAGCCCACCGTGGCACGTGGAACCGGCACGGCGCCACTCGCCGAAAACCTCGGTCATGATGTCTGCCACCACCGCGCGCGACAGCGCCAGGTAACGTGCCGGCTGCTCGTAGCGCAAGCGCGGCGGATCGACGTCATAGAGTTCGCGCAGATAGAAGTCGCGGATGTCCTCGAAATCCCACGCCGCTCCGGCATCGCGCGGCACGCGGGCCTTCCAGCGCGGATCATGCAGCGGCTGCGACAATCCGGCCTCTGCCAGCGTGCGCGCGCAGGGCACGTTGGCGAAGGCCAGGCATTCCGAGGTGAAGCGCACGTTGGCCATGCGCGCATCGGACAGCGGGCGCTGGTAGGCACCTACGCCGTAGTAGTGGCTGACGCCGGTATCGGGCTGGAACGGCCACGCGCCTTCGCTCGGCGAATTGCGCACGTAGACCATGTCGGGGCGATGTTCGCGTACGAGTGACGGGATCAGTTCATCGAACAATGGCTGGCGCCACGCGTTGCGCGGGGCGCCCATCATGGCCGCCTGTTGCTCGGCCTCGCTGCCGCCGCACAGCACTGCCAGGCTCGCATGGGCGCGCGTGGAAGTCAGCCATTGCGCCACCTCGCGCGCGGCATCGTTCATCAGCGCCGGACTGGCACTGGTCTCGCTGCCATAGTCGAAGTTGGCGAACATGAAGTCCTGCCACACCATCAGGCCCAGCGCATCGCACTGACGATAGAACGCCTCGCCGGGATAGCAGGTCACGCCGCTGACGCGGACCATGTTCGCACCGGCATCGCGCGCAAGCTGCAGCCAGCGGGCCACGGCCTCGTCGGTATCGGCCAGGCCCGGCAGGTCGTGGCTCGATACACAGGCACCGCGGCAGAACACCCGCTCGCCGTTGACGCGCAGCGTGAACGCGCCCGGCTCGCCGCCGCGGTCCTCGGTGATCGTGCGAAAGCCGGTATGGCCGCAGGCAACGGCCTGCTCGCCAACACCGGCATCGATGCGATACAGCGCGGGGACGCCATGCGTGTGCGGCCACCAGCGCTGTGCCTGCGCCACGCGCAGCGTGCCGGCCAGCGTATGCGTGCCGATACGGCGCAGTTCGCCATGCCAGATTGCGTGATCGGGGCCTGTCGCCGACAACGTGCCCTGCGCGGGCGCCGCCCCCGGGAAATGCAGTTGCAGCAGCACCACGCCGTCGTGGCCATCGAGATGGCTCGACAGTTCCGCGCGCACGCCGTGCATGGCGCCGTTGCCGGTGGGGTCGAGCAATTCGATATCGCGCCACGGACCCACAGCATGCACGGGCGGGCACCAGCCGGGCATGTGGCCCAGCAGCGTGGTGCGCACCGCACGCAATGTGGGCGGAACGATCATGCGCGGCTTCCAGCGAACCGGCCCGCGCTGCGCGCGCAGCCACGGGTGCAACGCGCGGAAGCAGATGTGCAGCACGTTGTCACCGGCCAGTTCCGCTTCCACCTGATGCGCGGCGAACATGTGCTGCGTGGACAGCACCTTGACGCCATTGAGCCAGACCTCGGCCAGTGTGGCCAGGCCGTTGAAGCGCAGCAGCCGTCGTCCGCTGCCGGAAAACTGCAGCCGGTACCAGTAGTCGTGCTGATGCAGCGGCGGCGGCGCGGTTTCGTCCCAGCGGCCTGCCGCGCGCAGCGCGCTGGCCACCGTGCCCGGCACCGGTGCCGGCAGCCAGAGCCCGTTGTCCGATAGTTCGCCCGGATGCCCAACTGCGTTGGCAAAGGTCTCCAGCAGCGTCCAGTCGCCTTCCAGCCGTGCATGGCCCACGGCCACGCCGGGACGCAGAGTGGGCTGCAGGGCCAGTTCCGGATCGCGTGCGGTCATGTGACGGTCTCTCCGAAGTGCGTGGCAAGCGCCGGGACCGTACCCTGGTAGGCCACCTCCAGCTGCTCCAGGCAATCCTGGCATCCATCGGGCTTGTGGCTGATCACGGCGCGCATCAGGCGGAACTGCATCACCATCGCCTCGGAAGCCATCGTGTAGCAGGCTTCGGCCACGGTATCCGGCAGCGCCTGGCCGTTCATCACCAGCCAGCGCACGTATCGGCCCAGCAGTTCGAAGTTGGCGCCGATCTGGCGCAGCACGCTGGCGGCATAGACCTGGAAGTTGGGCTCGCCGCGCGCCATCAGTTGTTCGAGGTGCGCCGGAAACGCGGCGCGAAACGCCTTGATCGGGTTCTCGCGCGGGCGCCGTGCCAGGTGGCTGCGCAGCAGGTCCATCGACGCGCGCAGCAGCGCATCGTCAGCTTGCGCGGCAAAGCGGCGCCGCACAACCTCCACCTGCGGGAACGATGCCGCACCCCATGACGTGTCGCCCTCGGGTGTGCGGAAGATGGAGGCATAGTCGTCGCCACTGGCGGTGTGATAGCCGTCGTTATGGTAGTAGCCCACGGCCGTTGCCTCGGGCACCAGCACATCGATGGCGATGCACGAGCGCGCATGCTGCCGGCGATAGACGCCCGCGGGATGCGGCAACTGGAAGCTGTCCACCTCCAGCAGCACCACGTTGCCACGGTTTGTCTGCGCGGCCACGTGGGCCTCCAGCCGTCCGTATGTCGACAGCTCGTCCTTCACGATGCCGTAGAGCAGTTCCAGGTCGGCCGATGGAATGTTCGACGAGGTGAACTGGTCGCCCTCGAAATCCTGCGTGACGGTGAATGGCAATGCCGCAATGGGTTCAAGTTCCCAGCCATGCAATAGTTCGACCCACAGGTCGATGTGGCGGTTGGCGTGCGACCACACGGGGTTGCCCCCGTGCAGCGCATAGGCACCACCGCGCGTGCGCACCTTGCCATCCCCGTACATTTACACGCCTCCCAGCGTTTCCCGTACTGCTTGCGGCCAATTGGCGGGATCAAGTCCATGGTGCTTCAGCAGCGCCAGCACAAGCCGTTCGATGCCGAAACCGACGCAGCCCGTGTGCGCGACGCCGCCATCGGCAAGCCCGATGTGCCACAGCGCGCCGAAGTGGTCCATGTGGTAGTTGAAGCTCATGCAGGCCGTGGGCGACGCACCATCGTTGACGGGAATCAGCAGCTCGAACTTGAGCTTCAGCTCGCGCTGGCTGTCCGCCACGATCTTGCCGCCACGGCCGAAGAACGGATCGTTGGCAACGTCCACTTCCAGCGGAAGCTGCAGGTCGCGGCCCAGTTGCTGCCCGCGATCCATCCACAACTGGCGGAACGCCACGATGCGCTCCGGCGAGCCCAGGCAGACGTACTCGCGCTGACGGAACATCTGCATGCGTGTCGGCTCCAGCGACGGCTCGTGCCGGTAGCAGTACGACAGCACATCCACCACCTTGCCCGCTTCAGGCAGCGGGCCGCGTCTCGCGATGACCGGATAGATCGGGTAGCAGGCCGCAGGCGTCAGCACCACGCCAGTGGGCGCCTGCTGGTCGGTCCAGTCCTGCTTGTCCTCGATCCTTGCCAGCAAGCGGCGGTGTCCGCGCTCGTCGCCGCAGAAGCTGTGGATCGTGCCGGCCAGTTGCGGAAAGCTCTTGAGGTACTCGCTCGTCTCGAAGTCCGTCTGGCTCATGGCCGGCGGAAAGCGCAGCACCTCGGCTTGCTGGTCCGCGCCGATCCGCGTGATCGCGGCGTTCAGGCCATCCGCGATCGATTCGAACACGGCGCTGCGGCCATACAGCCCGCGCACGTCGGTTTCGAAGAGCAGCCCTGCCGCCAGCAGCGTTTCGAGATACGTCGGCGGCGGCTCGGCCGCGCCGGCGCCGCCGAGCGGAAGAGCCTCTGTAAGCGCGTGTGCATCCATGGATGCCTCCTTCAGGAACGGTCGGCCAGCAGCAGGTTGGCGGTGTTGGTCTGGATGCGGTCGTTGTTGATCATCAGCGGCGCCGACCAGAGATCGCGCAGATGGCGGCCAAGGCTGAACGGCGTGCCATGCTTGTAGCCAGCCATGCCGCAGACCAGCAGCGCCTGCTGCACGACATCGAGCGCCATCGTTGACATCGCCGTCTTCAGGCCGTTCATCTCGGCGGCCAGCGCGAACGCGGCGGATACCGATGCGCCCGCATGGCGTGTGCGTTGGTGCGCCAGCGCCAGGTCCACACGCCCTTCCATCATCTGCAGCATGCTGACCGCTTCGGACACACGCGGCGCGGAAGGCGGCAACTGTCCCGGGCGGGCGCGTGCCTGGCCCTGGAAGAACGTCTTGGCGCGCGATACCGCGTCACTGGCAACGCCGAGCCACATCGAACTCCACAGGATGTGCGAGACCGGCGTCATCGTGGCGTCGGCAATCTCGCCGAACGGCACCGGCAGCACCTGGTCCACCTGCCCCGTGGCTTCCAGCCGGAAGCCGTTGCTGCACGTGCCGCGCATGCCGAGCGTGTCCCACGCGGTCATGTTCTGCAGCGTGTAGTCGGCCTTCAGCGCGCACACCAGGACCTGGTCGGACGGCGATGCATCGGCGTGCCGGCGCGCGGTGATCAGGATGGCATCGGCATGGGCGCCGTAGGAGATCGTCGGCGCCATCTTCAGCAGATGGAAGCGGTCGCCCTCCACGTTGACCGCGCAGCCGCTGCTGCGCAGCGCGCCGCCGATCGCTTCCTCTGATGTTGCCGACGCCAGCAGCAGCTGTTCGCTGGCCAGCCGCGCGAGCATCTGCTGGTGCCACGGGCTGCCGGCCCCATGTTCGAGCATGCATGCCACCTGGATCTGGTGCATCGCGTAGATCATGGCCGTGGACGCGCACGACTCGCCCAGCACCTTGCAGATTGCCGCCACGCTGGCCAGCGATGCGCCGCTGCCGCCAAGCACGGCCGGCACCATCGCACCGAGCAAACCCTGCTCGCGCAGCACCTCGAAAGCCTCGTGCGGGAAGCGCGCCCCCTGGTCGACCTCATCGGCAAAGCGCTGCGCGACCGTTGCCGCCTCACGCGCGGCGGCCAGCAATGCATCGCCGGCCATTGCAGCGCCGGCATCGGGATTGGCATGTGCCAGCGTGACCTTGGCTCCGGTGTTCATGCTGCCTCCTGCTGTTGGCGAATGGTTTCCACGGCAGCGGCCAGCGAGTCAACGCTGCGGAAAAGCTGACGCGTAAGCATCTGATCCGGAATCTCGATATCGAAGGCGTTCTCCAGCGCCAGCATCACGTGCACGGTGGCCAGCGACGAAAGTCCTGCCGCATAGAGGTCGTCGTTGTCGGCCAGGGAAGCCAGAGGCACATCGAGCCGGGCCACTTCGCCCAGGATATTGCGGATGGTTGCTTTCATTCGTGATCTCCGTTTGCGTTGACGGGCTCCATTGCAATTGGTTTTGCGCGGTCTGCTCGGTGCGATGTCGCACCAAACCACGCGTTGCGGCGCCCTTGCCTCAGTAGGCGGAGGCGCCAGTCCAGCCGTACAGCGCGGTGCGCAGGATGATGCGAAGGTCGAGCTGGAACGACCAGTGCTGGATGTAGTAGATGTCGAACTCGATGCGCTTGCGCATCTTCTCGATCGTGTCCGTCTGCCCGCGCAGGCCGTTGATCTGCGCCCAGCCGGTGATGCCCGGCTTGACGCGGTGACGCAGCATGTAGCGGTCAATCAGTTCCTTGTAGATCTCGTTGTGTTCCATCGCGTGAGGGCGCGGGCCGACCACCGACATCTCGCCGCGCAGCACGTTGATGAACTGCGGCAGTTCGTCCAGGCTGGTACGGCGCAGGAACGCGCCGACGCGCGTCACACGCGCATCGCCACGCACGGCCTGGGTCACGCCGGCCTCCCGGTGGACACGCATGGTGCGGAACTTGAACACGTCGAACGGATGACCGTCGATCCCCAGCCGCTGCTGTCGGAACAGTACCGGGCCTGACGATGACAGTTTCACCAGGACGGCGATCAAGAGCAGCAACGGGCTCAGGCTGATCAGCACGGCGCACGAGAAGGCGCGATCGAAGCTTGCCTTGAGCAGCCCCGTGATACCCGATATCGGCGGACTGTTCAGGTCGATGACGGGCAAGCCCATGAATTCGCTGAATCGATGGCCCAGCAGTTCGACGGAAGTCACGTCGGGCACCCAGCGGATGTCGATCATTTCATTGCGGAATTGCCGGACGACGTCGGACAGGTCGCGGCACGCTGCCATCGGCAGAGTCAGCCAGATCTCGCGCACGCCCTGGTTGTGCACGAACGTGCTGACCTCCTCCATCGTGCGCAGCGGCACCACTTCGGCGGGAATGGCGTTCGTCAGCTCGTCATAGATGCCCACGACGCGATAGCCGGCGGCACGGAACTGATGGACTCGCAAATACATCTCGCGGCCCAGCGGCCCATAGCCGAAAATCAGCACGCGCTTGGCGTTGATACCCTGTTCGCGCGCGTTGCCGAGCATGCGGAACATGGCCGCCCGTGCCACTACCAGCGTGGCCCCGGTTCCGATGAACCAGCCCATGGACCACACTCGCGACACGGATGCAATCTGGTGGATCAGGAACGCGCCGAGCAAACCTGCGCTGAACACCAGGGTCCAGGCAGCGCCGATGCGCAGGGCCAGCACGGCCTGGCTGCGGCCTCGCCAGGACTCGTAGATGCCGAAGGCCGGGAAGACCAGTAGCGCCGCGAGCGCGCACAGCATGGTCAGGAACCCGTTGACCGGGGCTGCCGCCCGTATGCCGCCGGGAAAGTAGAGCGCCCCCATGACGATCCCGCCCGCGGCGATCATCACCGCGTCGCCGAGCCGGTAGAGGTAGTGAAGCGCCGTGTGCCGCTCGGCGGCAACGTTCCAGTTCGATGCCATGACCGCCCCAAAGCCCTCGCGGGAACCATATCGCAGCCATGGTTGCGCACCCGTCGTGGGTCGTCTGTGGGCCGGCGCACAAAGTGCCCCGGGGTCTCTTGGGGAGCGGGCGTTCGGCAGCGGGTCAGCCGCCGGTCAGCAGCGGCAGTGCCTGGCGGAGCATGTCGGACGCGCCGCCGCGCCGGCCACGCAGGCCCGGCAGCCGGACAGGGACGTCCATTCGCCGCGCTGGTAGGGGCGATCGCGGCCGGAAAGGAAGGTGGCGAGATCCTGGACCCACGTGTGGGTGGCCCCGGCAATGCCGCCGACCGGCAGCGCCATTGTCATGGCCAGCGCAGCCGACGCCAGCAGCATCGCCATCGGCCCGCGAGGCATGGCGCGGCGCATGATGAACGGCACGCTGACGCAGAACCCCAGCGCCAGCGCGCTTATCACCTCCGACACCGAGTGCGCATGCAGCGCAAGCCGTGACACCCCGACGGCCAGCGCCAGCAGCATGCCGCCGGCGGCGGCCAGCAGGCTCAAGCCTCGATGCCCCGACGGCACCGCCAGATAGGCGAGTACGGGCAGGATGGATGCGGCCATCATCGAGTGGCCCGAGAATCCTGTGAAGTCAAACGTTTCACTGCCGATGCCCCAGCCCATGAACGCCAGCTTGGAAACCAGCACGGCCAGGGCCGTCACGGAAAACGCCAGCAGCCAGTGACGCGCACTTTCGGTCGCGCCGCGCCAGCGCAGCCACACGTACAGGAATACGGCGCACGGCAGCAGAAAGGCGGACTCTCCAAAGAAGGTGATCAGTTCCCAGCGGCTCATGATGCGTTGGCGTGGCGTGAATGACGGGAAGCTCGGCAAGCGGCAGCGTAACACCACATCACCGGCAGTTCCAACTGACCGGCTGGCGGGCGCCTCGGCCCTCCATACCGAAGCATGAGACGTGCGGCCACCTGCAACCTTGGGGATGAGATGCCCGGCGCGCCTGCTGCTTCTGGTTGATAGAGTGTCGCCGCGCGATTCGATATGTTCATCTGTAATGGACGTTCGCGCTTGCGCGGGCGCCCATTTCAAAGCCCGCATGGTCCCCCGGTCGGCGGGCTTCTTTTTTGGCTCGCCGAGCGGATCGATGCCCGGGTCCGGGCTTACGTGACTAGTGCGGGATGTGGTCGTGCGTCACGCGCGTCAGCGCGACGATCATCGCGCGCGCGGCTTCAAGATGGAGGCTCGCTTCGCGTTCGCCGATGTCCAGCGCGGCAAAGATTGCGGCGTCCTCGGTGGCAAAGCTACGTCCGTGCAGTTCGCCACGATACAGAAGTGGCCCACCGAGAATGGCGAGCCGAATCTCGTAGCAGCATGCCCACTTGCCCCGGCCCTCGCGAACGGCAAAGCCGTGCACGACCAGGATATCCAGATTGCGATCCATGTGACCCCCTGCTCCCCGCAGCGGCCGGCCTGCCATCACGCCGGCTTCTGACTGCGGGCACATCCAGCATAGCCATATCAACGCGCAATCGCTCTCATCCGATGGCTGTAGAGCCATCGGGGTAGATCCGAAAAGGAGGAGGTATGGATGCGGACGAGGCCTCTGCCGCAGTCACAGGCGACTGCAGCGGCCGTGCGGACTGTGTTGACGGCATCGGCTGTGCAGCCCGCGCGCGCTGCAGTGTCAGCGCGGAACGGGGGAAGCATTGGCCGCCGGCCCATGCCAGCGCCGCGGCAGCGCACACCAGGTCCACGGGTGCCGGCACCGCAAGGCAGCCGCTTGCGCCGAGGCGTGCGGCGTGGGCCATCAACGTTTCATCGAGCGCATCTGACAGGACAAGGCAGCGGCGTGGTGCCAGGCGCGCGTACACGCGGTCCAGCAGATCGCACGGATCATCGGCCGTGCTGCAGTCCGCCAGCACCAGGTCTACCGCGCCATGCGGCAGCGGTTCGGCTTCATCGGGATTGTCGATCGTATGCACGGGCGCGCTTCCCACGGCGCCGTCGGTCAGACCGTCGAGCCATTCCGGCCTGTGCCAGCGCACCGGTAGCGGTATGTCCTGGCCTTCCATGCGTCGCGCAAGGATGCGACACATCATTTCGTTGCTCGCGATCAGGTAAGTCGTCATCGAACGGAAAAAGGGCGTTTCGTTAGTATGGCCGCGCAGCCTGGCTGGCGGCGGTTTGCCCAGTATGCAGGGGTCGGCGCTTCTCTACCTCAAACGTAGCAATGGCCGCCGGCTGCCGCCTCATGCTTTTGGATGAGGGCGGGCCGGCGGAAGGTGGAGGACGACGACGAAAGACGGCGAACGGTGGTCGGTAGCCACTGCGGCACGATGCTGTCAGGCTGCCTCGCATGCCTGCTGTGCCGTCAGCGACGACATCGCGATATGGGTCGGCCTGGCCGGAGTGGGGCCGGGCCAGTTCAGCGACGCCCCGCGCTGCAACGCGACGTACACCGCTTCGCCCTTGTTGCGCACGTGCAGCCGCTGATACAGCGTGCAGGCGTGGGTCTTGGCCGTGGCCACCGAGATATTGAGCAGGCGGCTGACGGTCTTGATCGGATAGCCGCGTGCCAGCAACGCAAGCACCTCGTACTGGCGCTCGGTGATGTTGAGCAGGTGCGCTCCCGCCGCCGGGGTTTCCATCGGCACCTCGTGGGCCCCCGCACCTGGCACGCTGCCATGCAGCGGAACCACGATCGGTGTGGTGGCGTGCCGCGCGGCATCCGCCGGCAACACCGCCACGGTCGATTCACCGGGACGCGCGGCCGGAACCTGCGAAGGGAAACACTCGCCGCCCGCCAGTACCAGCCGGATCGCGGCTTCCAGCGCATCGGACGAGCAGGTCTTGGTCAGCAGTCCTCGCACCTTCTCCGGCAAGCCGGCCTCGGGCATCGGCACTGGCGCTTGCTCGGCCAGCACCAGTACGCGCAACGGCTTCAGGCGATCGCACAGGTCGGCCAGCATGTGCCAGCCCGTTTCTGCATCGGTGGGCAGCCCGCAGACGAGCAGATCGGCGTGGTGAACCCAGGGTTCAGGGTGGAGCAGTGTTGTGGGGTCGAGATCGACAAGATCGCCGGGCACGTGCGCTTGGGACAAAATGTGGCGCAGTCCGAGGCGCAACAGTGGATGTGGCTCGAACAAGAGGATTGTGGCCATGGCCGCTCACTTCTTCTTGGCGCGGCGCCGGAGGATAGCAACTCGGCATCGCGCTAATTGGAGGCGCTCCGCTTATACGCGGCTGCACTTCCTTACGATCAGGTATAGCCTCCCGAGCCCCCCGCAGCTTCCCGTCCAGGCCCGCTGCAGTAATTCCGGCCCTCCCTCGGAGGATGCCCAACCGCCCCGTTTGCGCATGTAGCGCGTTAGATACTTCTGAACTCTGATTCAAATTAAATCTAATTCTGGTGTTCAGCATAGGAAGAGCGCCGTGTGAATGCAAGGTGATGCTGCAGCGCAGCGAATTGCAGAGGGTTTTCCCGCATCGACCAGGCAACTGCCATACGAGGGCCCCGAACGATCGTTCGTGCACAGGCGGGGTGGAGCACAGAGCGCATTTGTGCGGCGCACTAAAGCCTGCCGCCTCACGCGCCGTAAATGCGTGCGCAGCCCCCTTGCCCATAACCGGGCCAACCTGAGAGAAGAGTCAATCACATGCTTTCCTCGCTCCGCGCGCGCATCGTGGCCCTATCCGTGGCCATCGTCATCGTGGCGCTTGCAGCCAATGCCATCGTCAACCACCTGGTTGCACGGACCTATAACAACGAAGCGATCGACAACAACCTTGCGGCGGTGCAGACCGGCCATGTCGACGCCATTGCGGACTGGGTCGCCAGCCATACGAAAATGGTCGCCGCCCTGCAGGACGTGGCCCTGCAGGAAGACCCGATCCCGGCGCTGAAGCTCGTCGCCGAATCCGGCGGGTTCATCAAGACCTATGTGGGCTTTCCGGACAAGAGCCATCGCTTCTCGGACGCCACCGGCCTGAAGCCCGACTACGACCCGACCGCGCGCCCCTGGTACAAGCAGGCCGCGGCCGCAGGCAAGCCGATCGTCACGCCGCCGTATATCGCCGCCAGCAGCGGCAAGCTGGTGGTCACGTTCGCAGTGCCGATCATCCGCGACGGTGCCGTCAAGGGCGTGGTCGGCGGTGACGTGGCCATGGACAGCGTGGTCGCCAATGTCCGTTCGATTCATCCGACCCCGGCCAGCTTTGGAATTCTTGTGGCGCGCAACGGCCAGATCGTCGCGCACCTCGACGACAAGCTCACGTTGAAGCCGATCACCGAACTGGTGCCCGCGCTCGATGGCGACAAGCTAGGTGCGCTGGTCAGCGCCGCCGCGCCAACCGAAGTGGACATCGGCGGCACTGCCAAGCTGCTGCGCGGGCGCGAGATCCCCGGCACCGACTGGGTGGCCGTGATTGCGCTGGACAAGGCTGAAGCGACGGCCGGCATGCGTTCCGTGCTGATTGCATCGCTGATCGCGCTTGTCGTGGTGGCGTGCGCCGCCGCCGTGATCGTGGCTGGCGTGACCGCGGTCTCGTTCCGCCGCCTGTCTGGCATCCGCGATGCCATGGTGGCAATCGGCTCTGGCGATGGAGATCTGACGCGCCGCCTGCCTGCCGACGGCAGCGATGAAGTCGCCCAGATCGCACGCGCGTTCAACACGTTTGCCGACAAGCTCGTGGGCGTGATGCGGCAGATTCGCGATGCAAGCGAATCGGTGCACGTAGCCGCGAGCGAGATCGCCGAAGGCAACGCCGACCTCTCGCGCCGCACCGAATCGGCAGCGGCAAGCCTGGAACAGACTGCTGCATCGATGGAGGAAATCACCGCAACCGTGGGACAGTCCGAAGCGTCCGCGCGCCAGGCCGACGATACGGCCGCGCAGGCGCAACAGGTAGCCACCGATGGCGGCACGGCAATCTCGAATGCAATCGAAACGATGGGCGACATCGAGCGCGCTGCGGTGAAGGTCTCGGACATCACCGGCGTGATCGAAGGCATCGCGTTCCAGACCAACATCCTCGCGCTGAACGCGGCAGTGGAAGCCGCACGCGCCGGCGAACAGGGCCGCGGCTTTGCCGTGGTGGCTGGAGAGGTGCGAGCGCTGGCGCAGCGCAGTTCGCAGGCGGCCAAGGAAATCAAGACACTGATCGATTCGACGGTGGGCAGCGTGAACGCCGGTTCGGGGCAGGTACGCATGAGCGGCGACACGATGCGCGAGATCGTCGGCAACGTGGGCCGCGTGACGCAGATCATTTCCGAGATCACGCACGCCGCACGCGAACAGACACGCGGCATCCAGGAAGTGAACCTCGCCGTGAGCCACCTCGACCAGATGGTCCAGCAGAACGCCGCACTCGTGGAACAGTCCACCGCAGCGGCGGCGGCGCTGCAGACGCAGGCGTCAACGCTTGCGGAGGTGGTGCGGACGTTCAGGTTGGAGTGACCCGATTTACCCGCGTGACCCTGCGTGACTTGCGTGTCAAATCCAGGACGCGAAGCGTGCCGCACGCAGTGGCGCCTTGTCGATGCACCGGCATCATGACGGATTCATGACAACCGCATGACAGCCGTCTTGCTGCCGGTGTCGGTGCCGGCGTCGGCCGCCACTGAAATCCCTTTCCCTTCGCAAAGCATCTGCTAGCCTGAATCTCCGGAAGCCGGGCTTGTGTGGACTGCAGAAGGATGAAAAATCATGGGCAAACACATCGCGGCGCTGGCCCTTTTTTTTGCGGCAGTCAGCGCATTCGCCGGCGACGTTACCGGTGCCGGTTCCACCTTTGTCTTTCCATTGATGTCCAAATGGGCGGCCACGTATTACGCCAGGACCGGTCGGCAGGTCGACTATCAACCCGTTGGATCCGGTAACGGCATTCGGCAGATCAAGGCGGCCAACGTGATGTTCGGCGCCACCGACATGCCGCTCAAGCCCGAGGAACTGGAACGCGCGGGACTGGCCCAGTTTCCGATCGCAATCGGCGGCGTAGTTCCCGTGATCAATCTCCAGGGCATTGCCCCGGGCCGGATACGCATGACAGGTGCGCTGCTGGCCGATATCTATCTGGGCAAGATCGACAACTGGAACGACCCTGCCATCTCCGCACTCAATCCGGACATCCCGTTCCCTGATCTGAAGATCACGGTCGTCCATCGCAGCGACGGTTCAGGCACGACGTTCAACTGGACCAACTACCTCTCTACGGTCAGTCCGGAATGGAAGACTGCTGCTGGCGCTGGTACATCCGTGCATTGGCCACGTGGCCCCGGCGCGAGCGGCAATGAGGGGATATCGCTCTACATCCGCAATCTGCGTGGCGCCATTGGCTATGTGGAACTGACCTACGCGTTGCAGCGCAAGTTGCCGTACGCGCTGGTGCAGAACCGCGACGGACTCTATGTGCAACCTTCGCGCGAATCGTTCAGCGCGGCGGCTACGGCCGTGCAATGGAGTGCGCGGTCCGATTTCTACCAGATACAGACCAACGCGCCAGGCCCGAACGCCTGGCCAATCACCGGCACCGTATTCGTCCTGATGCAACGCTCCGCGGCGAATCCGTCCAACACGAAAGACGCGCTTGCGTTCTTCCGCTGGGCGCTGGCGGAAGGGCAGGCCGATGCGTCCACGGAACACTACGTGGCACTGCCACAGGAACTGGTGAAGCAGGTGGTGTCCTACTGGGCGGACACGTTCAAGTAGCGGACAACACTTGGAACAATGCATACGTCGGCGTGGCCGGTAGCTGATCGCGCCGCGCAGACTGCTGCCCTGTCCATCATGTGTTTGAGGACTGCGTGACGTTCGCTCATCGAGGTCAAGAATTCTTGCGGCGAATGGCCTGCTCGCGAGTGCACGATTTTCGGATCAGCGTGTAAACACGGGGACGTATACCGATTTTGCTCGGGCGCTCCTGACGATGGTTGCGATGATTCATGCGCGCTTCGGGTGCTGGTTCGCGTGTCGGCGTACCTGATGCTGCGTATGAATCTTCTTGTAAATCAACGCTGAGTTGAGCCGCTGTGTTCAGCGGTAGCAGTGCGTTCATACCCGCGATTTCGGAGTGCCGGACAAACGCAACAGGTGCCCTGGCGCCCCCCTCGCCACCATTCAGACGCCGCAGCAGCCTTCCATCCGCATCGCCAGCGGTATACACCGCCACGTTTGGTTCCTATGAACGCCCGATGCCCCGAGCAGGCCGTCAAGGCGTGCCGGAACGTTGCGCCGACGCAAGCGCCACTTTGCATCCAGCAAAAAATAATTTACATTGCACTTTGTGATGCAAAACATGCCGGATCGGATTCGACTCGGAAGTTTTCTGTTGAAATTCAGTCACTTATGCATGGTTGGCCTGTGGCGAAGCAGGCTCACGCGCGATGCCTGCTGCGCGCATAACGTGCAGCAAGACACACTCAATATATGCCTGACGACCGAGATACGCTGGCCGCCACAAAGCTGACACGGACGGAATTTGCCGTGGTTCGTGCCTATGCCCAGGGCATGCGGCCTGTCGACATCGCAAACCGGTACCTGCTGGATCCCGACGACGACGACGTGCTGACCGAGCATCAGGCCATTCAGCGCATCCTGGCCTTGCGCGACCGGCTGGTGCAGTTTGCCCTGCAGCATGATCGTCCCGATATCGCGGAGATGTTCGAGGCGCTGCGCGGCCGTTCCGACACGGGGATGACGCGCCGGGTGGAGGCGCTGTCGTCGATCGAGCAATTGGGTCAGGGACGGCCGTTGCCGAGCCATCAGGTGTCGCTCTGGTTCGGGCCTAGCCTGGCCCGTCGGCTCGCGGCGGCGGGTATCCGGACGGTTGCCGACCTTACCGATCTTGCCAACCGGAAGGGCAGTAGCTGGTGGCGGCATGTCCCGCGCATAGGACGGCATTCTGCTGAGACGATCATCCGCTGGCTTGGTAGCCAGCAGATGCAACCGGCTTTGGCGGTCAGCGCGCACGTGATCGCGCCATCTCAAATAGTGCTTCGAAAGGTACTTGTGTCGCAGCAGTTGGTACGCGGAATGCCTTTCCCGGTGCCGCTGGAGCTGATGCGGGCGCCATCGCCATCAACTCCGTTGGCTATGGCATTGGGCAACGATCTTCAGTTTGTGCATAACTGGTTGGCCACGCGAACGGCGTCGGCAAACACCTGGAAGAGCTATCGCCGGGAGGCGGAGCGTCTCCTGCTCTGGGCGGCCGCGAATGGCAAGGTGCCGAGTGGGATGACGGGCGAGGATCTCGCGGACTATCGCGCCTTCCTGTCCAGTCCCGAGCCATCGTCGTTCTGGTGCGGCCCGGCGGGCCCGCGCGACAAGGCGCATTGGCGGCCGTTCGAGGGTCCACTGCGTACCAGTTCCTGCGAGGCTGCAATGCGTGTTGTCAGTGCGCTGTTGCGCTCGTTGCGTGACGAGGCACCCGTGACACATCGACATGCCGATGGTGCTTCCGAATCGAGCGGGCGGGATTCCGCCCGGGCCCAGGTTGTGCTGTCTCGCGACGAAATTGAATCGTTCCTGGGATGGCTGGGCAATGATGCGCCGTCGCCTCGTCAGCGCGCCGCCTTGGCGACGGCGCTACTGCTATCGCGTCACAGCCTTCGTATCGTTGAATTGGCGGCGCTCAGGCTCAGCCATTTTTCATCGCGCAGCGATGCTGGCGGGCATCTGCTGCTGGCCGCTAAAAGTGCAGCAAGACGGGGCGAGATCTTGTTGGCTGAAGATGTCCTGGCTGCGCTGTCCGCGCATTGGACCGACAGGCGGCTGACGTGGGATACAGCGCATGCCGATTGGAAGCCTGACGCTGCGCTGCTCGCACCAATCGAGTTTCCAACGACTGCGCGTGGCCGCGCGAAGCAGTCGATGGTGTCCGCCGGCTACTCAGCCAGCGGACTGGACCAGCTGCTGCGGACAAGCTGGAAGCGCTTTGCCGCAGTGCATGGCGCCGAATCGGACGCCTTTACACCGCGGTTGCTACGGCTGGCCTGATTGCCTGTGGCTCGGAACTTTCGGTCGGGCCAGCCCTGATCTGATGATCTTGCGCAGACCGCGATCTGACTTTCCAGGTTCGATCGATCCCGCCATCTCAGATCCGGCCATCTCAGATCAAGGTTTTGTCCAACCCGAAACGGGCCTTGAGGACTTCAAGCAAATCTTCGCGGGCATTGCGGTCCGTGAGCTGAACATCAAGCATCAGCCGCCCGGAATCCCACTCCTTGATCGTGCCAAGCAGTTGACCGGATTCGGTCCGGATCTTGTACTGGCGGCTGATCTCCTTGACCTTGCGCGGCTTGCCTTCTTGCGCCTGTTTGCGGATCGATTCAACCTCGCGACTCGACAAGCCGTCGTTCATGACCCGGGTCACCAGGTCCCGCGTGCGGTCTTCACCCGCGACCTTGTAGTACAGGGTCAGCTCGTAGCCAGTAGCGATCCCAATTTCGCTCGGCCGCTCCCGCATGACGGCCAGTACGGATTCGGGCAGTTTCAATAGCGCCAGCGTCTTGTTGATCGTGCCAGCGGACATGCCGGTAAGTTCGCAGATCTCTTCTTCCTTCTGCACCTTGCCCTCATCGAGCAACTGACGCCAGGCAATCGCGTTATCGAGCGCGGACTGGTCCGATCGTTGTTCGTTAAGCAGAAAGGACAGGCGATAGAAGTCGAGATCGCTGAGATCGCTCTCGACGAAACATTCCATCTCGAGCTTTCCCGCCGACGCCAGTGCGCGCTTGCGGTAGTGACCGTCGATGAGAATGTAGTGACCGGGGCGGGTCGGATCTTGCGCGGCAAGGCCCGGCGTTTTCTGTCCATGGGTGGCGATCGACGCCGCACGCTCCTGAACAACGGCCGGGTCGTAGATGCGCCGGGCGTTGAACGGGTTGTCGTGAAGCTGGGCGATAGGAATCCTGATCAGCGTACGGCCTTCGATGGCTACCGCCTCACTTTCACTTTCAGCGCTGAAAGCGGCCACCGGCGGCACCGGGCGCGGCGACTGCAGGAGTCCGTTCGGATGCTGGGAGATCGCCGCTTCCGCGCGCGCGAACCGGTCAATCGCGTCACTACGCGTCTTCTCTGCGGCCATGCCGGCGAGCATCCCGGCCTTGAG
Organism: Cupriavidus sp. BIS7; assembly: GCF_000292345.1. Taxonomy (GTDB): domain Bacteria; phylum Pseudomonadota; class Gammaproteobacteria; order Burkholderiales; family Burkholderiaceae; genus Cupriavidus. Next base: position 9,246 of record NZ_ALOU01000040.1, on the reverse strand, counting down.
GCTCTTCAATTTTGTTGCCATGCGTATTACTCAATCAGGGACAAGACTTCGTCCACCATCATGTCGACTTCCTGGATCGCCTCGCGCGCGCCCGGTACACCGTGCACCGTGCAGCCGATGGCCTGGCACTCACGGAATGCCGATCGAGAACCGATCATCGCGTTCAGCAGTGGCACATCCCCGTCGTCGCCCAAAATCTCGATAGCCTGCCGAGCAATGGACACACGCCGTTGCACCATGTTCGCCATCACTCGGATCTGAAGCGTTTCGTTCTGAACCTGCGCATGCTGCGCCAACGTCTTGGCAGCCACGGCGGCCCAGAGGTCCGGGGGTGATGGCACGACAGGAATGATGGCCAGATCGGAGATCAGCAGCGCGCTGGATGGCGCAGCCGAGTGAACCGCGGGTGGGCAGTCGACCAGGATGTAGTCGTAGTCGTGAATGAACTTGCGAACTTCGCGATGCATCGCTCCACCAGAGGGCGCCAATCCGATTACTGACGCCGGAAAGGGGCGTTCGTCGCTCGCCTGCGCGGCCCAGCGCGTGGCGGTGCCCTGCTCGTCCATATCTACCAGGAGCGAGCGCGCTCCCCGGAGTCCGAGTGTGCCAGCGACATGCATGCTGACGGTTGTCTTGCCGCAGCCGCCTTTCTGGTTGAAAACGGTGATAATTTTTGCTGCCACAAGGGCCTCACTTTCAGCGCTGAAAGCGCGAATGATGGTGATCGGTTAAGGCGTCACTTTAGCCAAATTGAGATTCCACTACAACCCGACTTTCAATTAATTAAAAATTTGATAAATAAGCGGTCATACGAGACTGGTCCTGCCCGGAAAATCAGCAGAAACCCGCAGGAGATCAGGGCCATCTCGATACTCAGAATCTCTTCTTCTTGAAATGCGGGGCGGAATGCGCCTAAAGTAAAAGTAGTGCGCATTACGCCGCACATGACACCGCAACACAATGTGGTTATGATGCCTGCTACAGTCGAGTCAAGTCGTGTCATCCTCGTCGGCTTCCGTTCGGTATCTACGAGAACTCAACATGCTTGAACGGTTGTTTGCGCTGTGTAACGAACTTGCTTCGAAAGGAAATTCTTATGGCAACCGGTACGGTCAAGTGGTTCAACGAGACCAAGGGTTTTGGCTTCATTACGCCGGACGACGGTGGTGCGGATCTGTTCGCGCATTTCTCCGAAATCCAGGGTAGCGGTTTCAAGACGCTGAAGGACGGTCAACGCGTGACGTTCGAAGTGAAGCAGGGACCGAAGGGTCTGCAGGCATCGGCCATCAAGCCCGCCTGAGCTGAACTGCAATAAGCGCCGGCGTTTCGATTTACTGACCGTCCGGCAAACAAAAAAGGCAAGCGCGTCGCGCTTGCCTTTTTTGTTGCCTGCAGCCGAGGCGCAGTTCAGGAAAGCTTGCGGACGCTGGTTCGCGATGGCTGCAGTATCAACGCCTTCGACGAGTCCGCATCAACCTTTGCCCCCGGATAAACAACCAGGACATCCTTGAGCGCCTTGCGGAACAGCGCACGGAACTTGCGCTCGCTTTCGGTCTCCGTCCCAAACTGCATCTGCAACGCTTCCCACGGAATCTCGGTACGGCGTTGAATCGTGAAAAACCGGTACGTCAGCCAGGAATAGACATCCAGCGCAAAAGGCGATTGCTTGAGCGCTTTCAGCGCACGCATGTCGACCGGCACCGGGCGATTGACCAGCTCATTGAAGAATGGCTCGGACAATACGACAAAACTCTCGAACATCGAGCCTTGTCCCGGCTGCATGGGATCCCACCAGGTCGACAACTGATCCGCAAGCAGGTAGCCCACGCGATCGATCGAGAGTGGCTCGTGATTCGGTGCCTGGTTGGGCACAGGCATCGACTTGTTCTGGACGATTGCAATCGTCGCCGAGAACAGCCGGATCATTTGCTGCCGGACCAGCGTCATCGTGCCGCGCTTGCCGCCGGTAGCCATCGGAATTCCGAGGTTGTACATGAACTCGGACAACGAGTTACCCAGCGAAATACGGCGATCCTCAACCGTGCCGGTAAACTCGCCCCGCTTCTTCTTGGCCATGATCTCCTTGCCGATCCACGCGAGCATGAGGCGCGGATAGGAGCCATAGGGGTAGCCAAGCGACACCGTCTCGGAAACGAGCTTCTGCCGGCCGTTGGTCGCCCGCTCAGAGCGCTGCTGCGTGAAGTAGCCAGGCTGAATCATCAGCGAGATATTCCCGCTTGTGCGCGTCCACACGGGCGGCGCGCCCTTGGGCGCGCGATAAGGCAGCGTGACCTGCACACTGGCACGGCTAAGGAAGCCGACTTCGCCGCTTTGCCAGGCGTCCTCGCGCTCCATTGCCTGGGCCTCATCGAAGAGGCGCTGGAATTTTTCGGACGGAACAAGGCCGTTCTCGTTACCGGGAACGATGATGCGGGATGGCTCGTTGTCCCCTTGCAGGGGCGAGCGATCCTCGTCGATGGCCATTGAGCGTTTGATCGGCATATTGACGGGCTTCGAATTACCCGCCTTTGTACGCGAACACGTAAACGTTGTCACGCAGAAACGGGTACGTATACGTATTTCTCTGGGCTTTCGTGCAGGCCGACTGGTTGCAGCTGCCGGGAATCCGGCTAGTGGCGGGATGGCTGGCAGACGGTGGGCAACCCGGAGGGGTTGTCCACGGTTGCCTGCTCATCCACTACCAGTAAACGATACCGATACGGGTTAACTACTCGTAAACCGTATACGGACAATCCCAGCCGTTGATTTCAAAGAGAAAAATTACCCCCTGCGTACCAGTTTCTGCGCGTAAACGTACTCGATTCTGCGAACGGCCGAACCTGAATCTGCGGCAGACCGAACCCGTTTCAGCGAGTTTGCCGAACCGGAATCTGCGGGGATAAGTGCCTGATCCCACAGGCTTTTCCACAGGCCTGGGCCGCGTAAACGTACCAATTTCTGCGAGAACCAGCGTTCCGGCCAAGCTCACGGGGTGTCGCACCTCGTTATTCACGCAGAATTGGGTACGCATCGCCGTCGGTGTAGCCACTTGCGGGTACGCTTCCGTACCCATTTCTGCGTGGATATCCTGGATTGGCGAACCTGTTTCTGCGGTACAGGGCTTATGTGCATCAAACGCGGCAGGGCGTACCCATTTCTGCAGCGTACCTATTTCTGCGAGCGTGGGCGCAGTTGTGGGAACAGACCCTTGCGTACCCATTTCTGCGTGCCAGCGGAGGCTGCGATATCCGGCGGCCGTACCCAATTCTGCGTGCGAAGCCGCGATCCGACACAACCGGACCAAGTACGATGCCTGAGCGCAATGCGCCCCAAAGGAAAGTTTGTGCCCGCTCTCTACGTATACCTTGCGAGGTGCGGTTAACGGAAACGTACCAATTTCTGCGAGGCAGCCGGGTATACGTCGATACGTATACCCGGCGATTGTTGTGATCAGGACAGCGCCCGTACCCGTTTCTGCGCACAGTTCGCTGGAAATTGCGTACCCAATTCTGCGGGCAGCACGGATCCAGGCTGCGCGTATACCAATGTCCTGGGCGTCCGAACCCGATTCTGCGGGGATAACTCGTCTGCTTACTTCGTAGGCAGCGAAACCAGCCGGATTCCGGGAGTATCGCTCGCCGTACGCGACCGTTGGATAGCCACAACGCGACAACACTAGGGCATGCGCAGATGCGTACCCGTTTCTGCGAAAGCTTCCAGGGCCCCAATGCCCGGTACTACATGCGTACCCGTTTCTGCGTTGGATCTGGAGGAACGGAGGGCGGGGCTACAAGAGATCGGGTCGAGGGAGGAGGCGAGGTGATCGAGCCGCGGTGCCCAACACAAAACGTAACTGCGTACCCGTTTCTGCGAGCGTGAGACTTCATCGGTTCGTCAGCCTGACGAAGCACTCGTGCCCAGCAATGGGCAAAGCGCCAGATGGCGGGCGAAAAAAAACCCGCCATGAAGGCGGGTTTCCTTGCGAGAGAGCGCACGCGAGGTGCGCCCGGAATCGCAATGCTTACAGCGGCGTGATGTTCGCGGCTTGCAGACCCTTCGGGCCGTTCTTGACTTCGAACGACACGCGCTGGTTTTCCTGCAGCGACTTGAAGCCGTCGGCACGAACTTCCGAGAAGTGTGCGAAGAGATCGTCACCGCCTGCGTCCGGCTTGATGAAGCCGAAGCCCTTGGCGTCGTTGAACCACTTTACGATACCGGTTTGCATGGTATTACTTTCCAAAAAAAGAAAAAAAGAAACCGATGGTGCGCACACCACCGTACAGCCAACTCAAGGAAAGGACACCATGGACAACCGAAGTACCAAGACGGTGGCTAACGAATGAACTGTTGCCTCGTCGCTTGAATCTGGCGGAGATTTATACGGGGGATTGCGGCCTACGTCAAGGCGGGGGATTCCCCAGAGCAATCTCCCGCAACACGGCGAGCGTGTGGGATCATCACGCCTTTTTTGAAAATTGTCGATGGGGTGCCCGCCGCCAGACATTGCCGGCAACGCAATCGCCACATCGCCAACCAGGAGATCACCGATGTCCACATCGGACCAGACGCCGCGGCCGGGCAGCGATTCCACCATCGCCGTCCAGGCCTCGCCGGGTCTTCTCGAGCGCATCTTCAAGCTCGGTGAACACCAGACCGACGCCCGAACCGAAATTCTCGCGGGCGTGACCACTTTCCTCACCATGGCGTACATCATCTTCGTCAACCCAAGCATCCTTGGGGACGCGGGGGTACCGAAGGACGCCGTGTTCGTGGCCACCTGCCTTGCCGCGGCCATCGGCACGATGATCATGGGGTTCTACGCCAACTATCCGATCGCAATGGCGCCGGGCATGGGGCTAAACGCCTACTTCGCCTATACGGTGGTGAAGGGCATGGGGCTGCCGTGGGAAGCCGCGCTCGGCGCGGTATTCATTTCAGGCTGCCTGTTCCTGGTCGTGACCCTGTTCCGTGTACGCGAGATGATCGTAAAGGGCATTCCGCATGGGCTCCGCGTGGCCATTACGGCCGGTATCGGTTTGTTCCTGGCGATCGTCGCGCTCAAGAACGCCGGGATCATCACGGCCAGCCCCGCAACGCTCGTCACCATTGGCGACTTGCACCAGACACCTGCGATCCTTGCCGTGATCGGATTCTTTGCGATCGTCGCGCTGGACCACCTGAAGGTGCGGGGCGCCATCCTGATCGGCATCCTTGGCACCACGATCCTCAGCTTTGTCTTCGCGGGCAACACGTTCCATGGCGTGTTCTCGGCGCCGCCGTCCATCGCGCCGACGCTGCTGAAACTCGATATTTCCGCAGCCCTGTCGATTGGTATCGTCAATGTCGTGCTCGTGTTCTTCCTGGTCGAACTGTTCGATGCCACGGGCACGCTGATGGGCGTGGCCAACCGCGCAGGCCTGCTCAAGGCCGGCAGGATGGACCGGCTCAACAAGGCGCTGATGGCGGACAGCACGGCGATCATGGCCGGTTCGCTGCTGGGGACGTCCTCGACCACGGCGTATATCGAAAGTGCATCGGGCGTGCAGGCGGGCGGGCGTACCGGGCTGACCGCCGTGACGGTGGCCGTATTGTTCCTGGCCTGCCTGTTCATCGCGCCGCTGGCCGGTACGGTTCCGGCCTATGCCACGGCTCCCGCGCTGCTCTATGTCTCCTGCCTGATGTTGCGCGAACTTGTGGACGTGGACTGGAGCGACGTGACGGAAGTCGTCCCCGCGGTGCTGACGGCGCTCGGGATGCCGTTCACGTACTCGGTGGCCAATGGCGTGGCGTTCGGTTTCATCACCTTTGCCGGCCTGAAGCTGCTGACCGGACGTTCCCGTGAGGTGCCAGCGATGGCGTGGATCATCGCCGTCGTCTTCCTGTTCAAGTTCTATTACCTTCCCGGACATTGAGCCCGAAGAGGTTGTAGACCAACCAGGGGCGGCTTCGGCCGCCCTTTGTGTTGCAGGAAGCCAACTCGGCAGCATCAAGATGAAAACGCTGCCATTCGACGATGTCAATGACAGGAAGCGTACCCGTTTCTGCGTATGAAACATTTTTCCAATTGGATCGCAGCGTACCCGTTTCTGCGTTGAATGTGAGGACTCATTAACCTCGCCATGGCGCCATCAGGCCGCGCAAAAGTCTCATACAAAAGTATGAGAGGAGGACGAAAGCGAGCACGCCGGGCTGGACAAATAGGGCCAAATGCACTGAACTAGAGGCGTGGCAAAAAATTTGAGGGCGCGCAAGAGCGCCCTTTCTTGACTCCGGAATCCGGCAAGCCGCCGTTGGTATCCGGCACCGTTTCATACAGAAGGCCAGGTCCGGCAATCTCAGCCATCAAAAGGACCACGCGCCGATGAGATCGTCCACAGCAGAAGGACGACTTCGCCACCACGAAATAAAGAGCGCGCGGAAAGACACGTGCGTCACATAAAGAAAGCTCAAATCCAGAACAGAGAAAGTGGTAACAGCGAACGTGTAGTGCCGGGGGATGTTGTTCAACGGGGAACAAACCATGACCGCAGGAGAAATCCGGCGTCCCGCCATCGGGCCCATCAGCGAATCCGCCAGTCCGTCGATCCACCATGCGTGGACAGTCTTTGGCGATCCGTCCTCGGACTTTGCGCAGCGAGACAGGCAAGAGGACTACGCCATCGCCGACGTCACCGCCGCGCTCGCCGATGACCATGAGGTGTCGCCGCGCACGCAGGCCGCCGTGGAAAGACTGGTGCAGCGACACCGGCTCATCGCGGAAGAACTCACGCGCCAGCGCAGGCTGCTCCAGGAATGGATTCTCAGCCAGCTTACCTACAAGGCCCTGTACTTCCAGTATTCCGGCCAGTCGCCCGAAGCACCGAGCGTCGAACTGATGCGCGAGAAAGACATGGTGCGCCGACGTATCAGCGAACAGTTGAGCGCCGGGCGCGACTATCTCAGCGTCCTTGAAGACCAGTCACGCAGTCTGTCCAGACCGTGACCCCTACGTTGTGCGCGGGCACCACCGCGCAGCCAGCGGAATCCGGACGGGCCCAGCGGCCCGCCGCCATGCCAGCGGCCCCGGGTTCCGTTACCAACAAGAAGTTCAACGTCAGGGAGAACGTCATGGACCGACTGTGCAAGGCGCCGGCACGGACCGCACAGATCGTGCTCGTGTCGCGTTATGAAGATTTTGGTTTCAGTGCGAGCCAGTTTGGCTCGGGATGGGAGATCCGCCGCGTGCAGCAGGTGCGCGACCTCGAGCGCACGGTGCGAGGCAGTTCACCGATGGCCGGTGTGCTCGATCTGCAGACCCCGTACAGCGATGCCGAGCTGAGCCAGCTTGAGCAAGGCCTGCAGCATCTGCATGTCATGTGGGTGGCCATCACCTCGACGGCGATGCTCGAGGACGAGCGCATCCGCCGACTGATCCGCGACTATTGCGTGGATTACGTGCGTACGCCGTTCTCGTTCGACGAACTGCTCTACACGCTCAAGCATGCACACGGCATGGCCTGCCTGCACGGGGCAAGGTCGCCCGAGCAGGTCGCGCGCGGGCCGATGATCGGCGAGTGTACGGCCATGCGGTCGATGTTCCGTTCGCTGGCGAAGGTCGCGCACAACGACGCGCCAGTGTTCATCTCTGGCGAATCGGGTACCGGCAAGGAACTCGCGGCCCAGGCCATCCACGAAGCCTCCAGCCGTCGCAAGGGACCGTTCGTGGCCATCAACTGCGGCGCGATTCCATCGCACCTGGTGCAGTCCGAACTGTTCGGTTATGAAAAGGGCGCGTTCACCGGTGCCAACCAGCGCAAGATCGGCTGGATCGAACAGGCACAGGGCGGCACGCTGTTCCTTGACGAAATTGGCGACCTGCCGCTGGAAAGCCAGGTGGCGCTGCTGAGGTTCCTGCAGCAAGGCACGATCACCCGGCTCGGCGGCCATCAGTCGATTCCGCTGGACCTGCGCATCATTTCCGCGACGCACGTCGACCTGGTTGCGGCGCAGGCCGACGGCCGGTTCCGGTCAGACCTGTTCCACCGGCTGTGCGTGCTTACGCTGACGATCCCGCCGTTGCGCGAGCGTGGCGAGGACATCCTGCTGCTTTCCAACGCTGTACTGGCGGAGCATGGCCACGAGGCGCACCGGCGCATCCGCGGTTTCTCGACCTGCGCCACACAGGCGATGATGCAGTACGCGTGGCCTGGCAATGTCCGCGAGCTGATCAATCGTGTGCGGCGTGCCATCGTGATGACCGATAACCGCAAGATCACCGCCGAGGATCTGCAACTGCACGGAGGCACGGAGGTACCGCGCAAGACGCTCGATGCGATCCGCGAGGAGGCCGAGCGCGAAGCGATCCGCTCGGTCATGGCCAGCCACGGGTTTCACGTGGTGCCGGCCGCGCGCGAACTCAACGTGTCGCGCGTCACGCTGTATCGGCTGATGCACAAGCACAACATCCGCGTCGACACGCAGCAGGGAGCTTCGGCCGAATAGCGCGAGTCCTGGCAGTTGGATGCGTCAAGGGAGAGATTCCGAGGCCAAGGGCGACCCGGCGACGTCCGCTCGCCGGGTCTCCTTTGTCCTGACGCCCGGACAGCGGCGGCAGGCTAGCGCGGCTTGGCCCGCGCAACGCCAATCCTGACCCCGGGCCGGGGTCAGCTCATGCTGATCTTGCCGCGCCGGGTGCGGGGCGGCGTTGTGCTGTCGTGTCCGTGGTCCGGCAGCGCGTCATGTGGATCGACGGCGCTGTCACGCGCCTGGCGTTCGTCAGTCTTTGGCGCGGACTGGTCCGGCTGGAAGCGAATGTCACCCCAGGCCCAGCCAAAGGCGCGCACATAGCTATCGCTGCTGACAGCCGCATGGCTGTTCAGATTGACGGCGTCCGGCCGGTCGAAATAGGCATAGTTGCCTGCCAGCGCCGGTGCCGAGACAGTCGAGAGCATGGCCAGTGCGATGGTGGCAAGGATTCTGGCGTACATGGGTGGCTCCTTCCCTGTCCAAGAAAAGGTGCCCGCCGGGGGACGGAGCACGTAAACCGGTGTAGATCCAGGCGCGACAAAAAGCAACGGGCGAAAAGCCCATTCGCGCACGAAAGCGGCTGGTCAGCAACCGGGCTGCCCGCTGCGCGGCCGGCTCGCACACGCTGCCAGTCCGCAACCCGCCGCCGCACAATAGGCAGTGGCTGGCCGGTTTGGTTGTCTTGGAAACGGAAGCAGGGGCGACGACAGCAGATCCCGGACACTCGGGGCGGGGCCCGCA
>NZ_ALOU01000039.1 GCF_000292345.1 Cupriavidus sp. BIS7 | reverse complement strand
CCCTCTCCCCCACCCCTCTCCCATTGCATGGGAGAGGGGAGCGCATATCAGCCGCACTCAGCTTCGAACCATCAAACCCGTTCGATCACCATTGCGATGCCCTGGCCCACGCCGATGCACATCGTGCACAGCGCGAAGCGGCCACCGGTGCGCTCCAGCTGGTACAGCGCAGTGGTTACCAGGCGCGCGCCGCTCATGCCGAGCGGGTGGCCCAGCGCGATTGCGCCGCCGTTCGGGTTCACGCGCTTGTCGTCATCGGCGATGCCAAGCTGGCGCAGCACGGCCAGGCCTTGCGCGGCGAACGCTTCGTTCAGTTCGATCACATCGATCTGGTCCAGCGACATGCCCAGTTGCTTCATCAGCTTCTGCGTGGCAGGTGCCGGGCCGATGCCCATCACACGCGGTGCCACGCCGGCCGTTGCCATGCCGACGATGCGCGCACGCGGCTTCAGGCCGTGCTGCTTGAGGCCGGCTTCACTGGCCAGCAGCAGTGCGCACGCGCCGTCGTTCACGCCCGATGCGTTACCCGCGGTCACCGTGCCGTCCGGGCGCACCACGCCGCGAAGCTTGGCCAGTGCTTCCATGCTGGTGGCGCGCGGGTGCTCGTCACGCTCGACGACGATCGGATCGCCCTTCTTCTGCGGGATCGTGACTGCGGTGATTTCCTGCGCCAGCGTACCGTCTGCCTGTGCGCGCGATGCCTTCTCCTGGCTGCGCAGCGCCATCAGGTCCTGGTCTTCGCGGCTGATCTTGTAGTCGGTGGCCACGTTCTCGGCGGTCTCGGGCATCGAGTCCACGCCATAGGCGGCACGCATCGCCGGGTTGATGAAGCGCCAGCCGATCGTGGTGTCGAAGATCTGCGCATCGCGCGAGAACGCCGAGGTTGCCTTGCCCATCACGAACGGCGCGCGGCTCATGCTTTCCACGCCACCGGAGATCATCAGGTTGGCCTCGCCGGACTTGATCGCACGCGCGGCGGTGCCCGTGGCATCCATGCCCGAGCCGCACAGGCGGTTGATCGTGGCGCCCGGAACAGCTTCCGGCAGACCGGCCAGCAGCGCCGACATGCGTGCCACGTTGCGGTTGTCTTCGCCAGCCTGGTTGGCGTTGCCGTAGATCACGTCGTCAATGGCCGACCAGTCCAGGCCGGCGTTGCGCGCCATCAGGGCCTTCAGGGGCACCGCGCCCAGGTCGTCCGCGCGCACGCCGGACAGGCTGCCGCCGTAACGGCCGATGGGGGTACGGATGGCGTCAACGATGAATGCGTCGCTCATGTTCTGTCTCGCTCGTCTAGGTGGTGGATCAGGCGGCTACGGCCTGCTTCAGGGGCACGCCGGTCAGGCGCTGCAGTTCTTCAAACGACAGGCCTTCCACGAGGTCGCGGGCGACCAGGCCGTCCGGCGTCACGTCGATGGTGGCCAGGTCCGTGTAGATACGCGTGACGCAGCCGATGCCGGTCAGCGGATACGTGCACTCGGGCACGACCTTGCTTTCGCCCTGCTTGGTCAGGTGCTCCATCATCACGAACACCTGCTTGGCGCCGATGGCCAGGTCCATCGCACCGCCCACGGCGGGGATGGCGCCCGGTGCACCGGTGTGCCAGTTGGCCAGGTCGCCGCGCTGGGAAACCTGGAACGCGCCGAGCACGCAGAAGTCGAGATGGCCGCCGCGCATCATCGCGAACGAATCGGCATGGTGAAAGTACGAGCCGCCGGCCTTGATCGTCACCGGCTGCTTGCCGGCGTTGATCAGGTCGCCATCCTCTTCACCGGCCGCCGGGGCGGGGCCCATGCCGAGCAGGCCGTTTTCGCTGTGGAGCAGGATTTCCTTGTCGGCCGGCAGGTGGTTGCCAACCAGGGTGGGCAGGCCGATGCCGAGGTTCACCACGGCACCGTCCGGAATGTCTTTGGCCACGCGGGCGGCCATCTGATCGCGGGTCAGGCGTTGCATCTGTATCTCCTATGCTCAGGCGGCCTTGGCAGCCGAGGCGCCAACCTTGACCACACGCTTGACGAACAGGCCCGGCGTTACGATGTGCTCGGGATTCATTTCGCCCAGTTCGACGATGTTGCTGACCTGCACGATCGCGCACTTGGCGGCCATGGCCATGATCGGGCCAAAGTTGCGCGCGGTCTTGCGATAGATGAGGTTACCCCAACGGTCTGCGGTATCGGCCTTGATCAGCGCGAAGTCCGCATGGATCGGCTTTTCGAACACGTAGCCCTGGCCGTCGATAATGCGCGTTTCCTTGCCTTCGGCCAGCGGCGTGCCGTAGGCCGTACGCGTGAAGAAGCCGCCGATACCGGCACCGGCCGCACGAATGCGCTCGGCCAGGTTGCCCTGCGGCACGAGTTCGAGTTCGATCTCGCCGGCGTGGTACAGCGCGTCGAACACGTAGGAATCTGCCTGACGCGGGAACGAGCAAATGATCTTGCGCACACGCTTGGCCTTGAGCAGCGCCGCCAGGCCCGTGTCGCCATTGCCGGCGTTGTTGTTGACGATGGTCAGGTCGCGCGCGCCCTGGGCAATCAGCGCGTCGATCAGCTCCGCCGGCATGCCGGCCAGGCCGAAACCGCCGATCAGGATCGTGGCGCCATCGTGGATGCCGGCCACCGCCGCTTCCACCGAGTCATATAGCTTGTTGATCACTTGCGTTCCAGTATGGAAAGGTCCGGCAACTTGCCGGGACCGGCCGCAAAGAGGGCGGCACGCAAAGCTGTCTCCGGCAGTGCTGGACGGGCGTCCCGTCGCATGCCCCGCGGTGCGCGCGGTGGCAGGCAAGGACAGGGTCCAACAATCTTGCAGTTGTCTTGTCAGCCGTCTTTGCGGCTTCTTGCTGCGATGTGCAGCGAACTGCTGTTAAAGTTCGCCTGCACGCAGGTTAGTTCGCTATACGAACCTCAATTCGCAGAATGAACAAAGGTTACACCTGCCGCCAAAACAGGGTCAAGGCGAGGCCCCACGTCGCGGGCGATAATCGGACAGCCTGCCGCCGGGAAGCGAGTCAGGAAGCGAGTCAGGACGCGAGTCAGGACGCAGGTGGCGCCAGGGGCAGATGGCACGCGGTCCGGCGGGCGGAGGCTTTGCAGGCTCCCACAGCCGCTGCCCGCCGGTGCTGCCAATATGCCGCCGCGCTGGCTACTCCGCCAGCTGCTTCACCAGACGGTAGAGAAACTCGCGGCCATCGTACAGGCGAGCAACTTCAATGCGCTCGTCCAGGCCATGCGCGCGCATATCCGACGGCTCGGTGAACAGGCCCGACACGCCATACATCCGGATACCGGCATTACGCATGAAGCGGCTGTCGGTCGCACCCGTGCTCATGGCGGGAATCACTGGCACACCCCACATCTGCTGCGTGAGCGCATCGACAGTCTTCACCAGTTCGCCGTCGAGCGGAGAAGCCGGACTGTGCAGCGGCTTGTTGACGTAGCGCACGCTGATCTTGTCGGAGCCGATGACCTGCTTGAGCTGGCGGTCGATATCCGCCGGGTCGTCATGCGGAAGGATGCGGCAGTTGACGATTGCCTTGGCCGACTGCGGCAGCGCGTTCTCGGCATGACCGGCGTTGACCATCGTTGCCACGCAGGTCGTGCGCAACTGCGCGTTGTAGAACGGGATGGCAGACAGGCGATCGATGGCCGCCTGGCTCGGGTGGCCCGTTCCGACCTCTCGCATGTCGTCCGCGAGTTGGCCCTTCGCCAGCGGCGCGCTGCGTGCGAAGTAGGTCTGCGTCACGTCCGCCAGCCTGACGGGAAACTGATAGGCGCCAAGCCGGTTCAGCGCCGCGGATAGCGCATAGACCGGGTTGGTGCCGGTCGGGATCGAGCTGTGGCCGCCCACGTCGCGCACTTCCAGCTCGTAGGTCGTGTACATCTTCTCAGCCACCTGGACGCGGTGCAGCACGGGCTTGCCATCGCGCAACTCGCCCCCGCCGCCCTCGTTGATGCCGAACTCGGCCTTCAGCAGTTCGGGCTTGTTGTTCACAAGCCAGTACGCGCCGTTACTGGGTACGTCGCCGCGCTCTTCGTCGGTCGTGAGCGCCAGGATGATGTCGCGCGACGGCTTGAAGCCCTCCTTCTTCAATTGCCCCAACACCGAGACGAAGGACGAAGCCATCGCCTTGTCGTCGATCGAGCCGCGCGCGGTGAAATATCCGTTGGTCTCCTGCAGCTGGAACGGATCGGTCTTCCAGTCCTCGCGCCTGGCTTCCACCACGTCGATATGCGCAAGTAGCAGGATCGGCTGCTTCGCGCCGGTGCCCTTGAAGCGCAGCACCAGATTGCCCTTGCGCGGAAACGGTTCGAACACCTGGATATCGGCAGCGGAGAAGCCCGCATCGAGCAGGCGCTTCTCCATCGCGCGCGCCGCCCGCGTGCTGTCTCCGACCGAGTGTGAAGTGTTTATCTCGATCAGTTCCTTGTAGATGTCATGGAAGCGCTGCTGCTCGGGCGTAAGCGTGGCAGGCGGCGCCTTGCTGGCGGGAAGGCTCTGGGCGAGGGCCCCGGCGCTGCACGCCAACATCACGGCGGCTACCAGGGCACGAACAGATTCAGGACGACGATGGAAACGCACGACACCTCCCAATATTCGTTGTGGATAGCACTCTCAATTAAGTGCTTGCCGAATATTCTAGGCATGCCATCATCGCCGCGCGATTCGGGGTAACTCCCAAGTGGCATCCGGTCACGGGCGCGCTCCGCGGAACGCGCCGGCCTTCAGGCTCTCAGACCCTCAGACCTTCATGCACTCACGGCAGCCGCAACACCGCCTGGCTGCCGGCCACGCCGGGCCGGACCTCAAGCCGCACGTCGATCCGTTCGCGCAGTTCGGTCACGTGCGAGATGATGCCGACCAGCCGGCCCGCCTGCTGGAGATCCAGCAGCGTGCGAATCGCGAAATCGAGGCTCTCGGGGTCGAGCGTGCCAAAGCCTTCGTCGACGAACAGCGTGTCCAGCTGGATGCCGCCCGCGCGGGACTGCACCACGTCAGCCAGCCCCAATGCCAGCGACAGCGAGGCGAGGAAGCCCTCGCCGCCGGACAGCGTGTTGGCGGGCCGCGTGGTGCCGGTATCGTGATCGAACACTTCCAGATCCAGCCCGCCGGCCATGCGTTGATCGCCCTGCTCGCGCACGCGCTGCAACGCGTAGCGGCCACGGCTCATCCGCAGCAGCCGCAGCGACGCGGCTTCCAGCACTTCATCGAGCAGCGTGGCCAGCACGAAGCGCTGGAACGTCATGCGGCGCGGATTGTTGCCGTTGGCCACTTCCGAAAGGCGGCCGAGCACTGCGTACCGCGTTTCCACGTCGCGCCCTTCTGCCGCCAGCGAATCGAGCAGCCCCTGGCATTGCAACAGCGCATCGCGCGCCGCGGCCACTTCGCTGCGCTGGCGGATCGCTGCTTCAAGCTGCACGGCCGCCGCATCGCGCGCTGCCAGCAATGCCGGAAGATCGGGCGCCTGCAGCGCCTTTGCGATTTCCGCCGTGCGCTGGCGCCATTCGGCAGCGCGCGCCAGATCCACATCGAACGCGCGCACGGCATCGTCGAGCGCACGCGTGGCCGGATCGTCCAGCCATGCGGCGCGATAGTCGTCGGCCTGCGCAAAGCCTGCCACGGCCAGCGCATCGCCAAAGGCAGCTTGGCGCTGACTCAAACGCGCGTCGGCCTGCACGGCGGCATCGCGCGCGGCGGTTGCCGCCGCATCCGCGCCGGCCAGCCGCGTCACGGCGTCGCGCTCGGCACCCTGGGCAGCCTGCAACGCGGCCTCCAGCGCGCCGGCCTCACGCTTCGCGCCTTCCAGCGATGCGGCGATGACATCAGGATCGCGCGATGCCTCCGGCACCTGCGCGCTGTTAGCCTGCCATTCGCCATCGAGACGGGCATGCTCATGCACGGCGGTACGCGCCGACGCATCTGCTGCCTGCACGGCAGCTTCAGCGGCCTCCAGCGTCTGGCGCGCCTGTGTGGCCTGCGTCGACAGTTGGGCCGCGCGCGTTGCCGCGGCTTCGGCCTGCGCGACGCCCGCCGTCAGCGTGGCGATCTGCGCGTCGAGTGCCTGTACGCCGGCATCGGACACATCGCCAGCACCGCCCTCCAGGTCCGCCAGACGTGCCTGCCACTGCGTGACCTTTGCTTCGGCCTGCTGACGCAAGGCCAGCACATCGGCCAGCTTCTCTTCCGCCTGCTGCAGCGCTGCACGGCTGGCATCGAGATCGTCATCGGTCACCAGCGCCAGCACCTGCTGGGCCAGTGCCGGATGGTCCTTGCCCCCGCAAACGGGGCACGGATCGCCTCGCTTCAGGCCGGCAGCAAGACGTGCCGCCTGACCAAAACGCCAGTCCGATTCCGCCTGGCGCATCGCGGCACGCGCGGCATCGCGCACCTGCGTGGTTTGCTGCGCGTTTGCCTCGGCCAAGGACAGCGCCTCGCGCAGCGGCCCGAGCTCTGCTTGTAGCTGCCGGTAACGCGCCGTCCGCGCGGCTCGCTCACGCGCATGGGCAAGTTGAAGCTGCAACGCCTGCACGTTCACGCCGTCGCGGCGGGCAAGCTCAAGCTCGGCTTCCAGTTTCCTGAGCGTCTCCAGCGCCGTAGCGCGTGCCTCTGACTTCGCGACGAAGGCTGCCTGCGCGGTGGCCTGAGCGGTGGCCGCCTGTGCCACGGCGTTACGCAGCACGCCAAGCCTGCGCGCCTGCGGCAACATGGTCTCAAGTTCCGTCACGGCGCGTTGCGCGGCCAGCCGTGCATCACCACGCGCCAGTTCCGCGCGCAGCGCGGCCGCCGCAGTGTCTGCCGCCTGCCGTGCGCCTGCCATCCGCGTCTCGGCCGTGGCACGCGCGGCGTGCGCTGCCGCATGATCCTGCCGGGCGGCGTCCAGAAGCTGGGCATGCGGCGCCACCTGTGCCGCGCGCCGTGCGGCCGCCAGGCGTGTACGGTCGGTGTCGATGGCCGGGATGCGCGCGGACAGCACGGCGTAGGCGCCCTCGGCCTCGTGCCATGCCTTGATCTGCGTACTCTCCAGCTCGCCCTTGCGCAACGAAGCGTGTGCGGCTTCGCTGCCCGCACGCGCCACGGTTTCACGCCGCTGCAACTCGCCCAGTGTCTCCTGATGCGCCGCCACACGTTCGCCCAGCGCCTGCTCCGAAGGCAACTGGTACTGATCGAGCAGCGTCTTGCGCCGCAGCACGATTTCGTCGGCCTCGCGGCGAATGCCCGCAGCCTGTTCCTTGAGCAGTTCCTCCACGCGGCGATACAACTCGGTGTGGAACAGCCGCTCCAGAATGCCCTGCCGCGCTTTGGAATCCGCCGTCAGCAACTCGCGGAAACGCCCTTGCGGCAGCACGATGACCTGCCGGAACTGCGCGCTGTCGAAGCCGAGCAGGTCGCGCACGGCATCCGTCACGCGGCCCGGCTGGCTCGCATGGCTCTTCCACGCGTCGTCAACGAATACATCGAGCTGCGCCTTGGCGGTCTCCTTGACCAGGCCGCCCGCGGCGCGCTGGCTTGGCCGATCCTGCGTGGGAGAGCGCGTGACGCGATACCGCATCGCGCCGAGCGCGAACTCCAGCGTGACTTCGGTGCGCAGGACCGCATCGGCATTGGCGCTGCGCATGTCCTGCGGGCTGCGCTCGCCGCCCGATGTATCGCCATAGAGCGCAAAGCAGATGGCATCGAGCAGCGTGGTCTTTCCCGCGCCCGTGGGCCCGTGGATCAGGAAGAACGCCTGATCGCCGAGCCGCGTGAAATCGATGGTCTCCGTGGCGGCGAATGGGCCGAAGGCTTGCAGCTTCAGGTAAAGCGGTTTCATGCCGACTCCCTTTCAGATGCCCCCATGCCGGCCAGCAGATCGTCAAGCGCACGGCGCTGGTCGCCGTCAAGATCCGCGTCAGCTACCTCGCGGAAGAAGTTTGCAAACAGACTGCCCGTATCCAGTTCGCGCAGCCTGCGGCCAGCCTCCCCAGCCTGGCCACTGCGCGCCAGCACCGCACGCTCGATCGCCAGCGCATTTGGATAGACCTGGCGCAGCCGCGCCATCGGGTCCAGCAGCGCGCCGGTATCGGTCAGCACCGCATAGACGTAGTCGTCGCGGCGCGCATCGGCGGCACCGGCTTCCATCAGTTGCGCCAGCGGACCCGTCAGGATGCGCAGGTCACGCAGCGGCTGCAGCGGAATCGCCTCGATCCGGATGCCGCCGTCGGCATCGATGTCGATCAGCGATACCGTCTTGTGGTGTTCGGCCTCTGACAGCGAATACTTGAGCAGCGAGCCCGAATAGTGAACGCGTTCGCCAATGGTTTGCGGCCGATGCAGATGGCCCAGCGCAACGAAGTCGAACCCGTGGAACAGCCCGGCCGCCACCGCGCCGCTGCCGCCCACCGTCAGCGGGCGCTCCGATTCGCTGACCGCGCCACCCACCACGAACGCATGGGCCACCGCCACCGCGCGCACGCCGGCCGGATGTGTGGCGCGTATTGCATCTAGCTGCGCACCAAGCGCGGCATCGTGCGTTGGCAGGTCGGCGCCGAGCGCATCACGCACCGCCGCCGGTTCGGCATAGGGCAGCGCATAGATGCGCACCTCGCCGTGCGCATCATGCAGCGTCACGCAGGAAGCCTCGGGACCCGTGCGCCCCGCCACGTGCAGGCCGCGCGCCGAAAGCAGACGGGCGCCAAAGCCCAGCCGTTGTGCGCTGTCATGGTTGCCCGCGATCATCACCACCGGCACGCCCGCGTCAACCACGATGCGCGCGAGCACGTCGTCGAGCAACGCCACGGCCTCTGGCGGCGGCACTGCGCGGTCATAGACGTCACCGGCAATCAGCACGGCGTCAGGGCGCACGTCGCGCACAAGCGCCACGAACTGGTCGAGCACATGAGCCTGATCCTCGATCAGGCTGCGGGCATGGAAGAGCCGGCCAAGATGCCAGTCGGCGGTGTGGAGAAAACGCAATTCGGGTCCTTCGGCGCGGGTGGCGCTGGAAGCACGGCACAAGCCGTGCGGTCACGCATGATACCGTCCAGCAGACCTTCGCCAGTACCCCACCGCGCGATCCTCAAGGCGTGGCAGGCGCAGTTCGATCACCGCGTTCTCCCCCGCCACGCGCAGCAGCTTGACCTGCTGGAACAGCGGCAGGTCGGCAATTTCATCGAGGAAGAGCGTGCCCCAGTGGCCTGCTCGAAGAAGCTGCGATGGGCGAACATCGCGCCGGTGAACGCGCCCTTGGCGTGCCCGAGGAACTGCGACTCGAACAGGCCTTCCGGGATTGCGCCGCAGTTGACCGCCACTAACGGGCCACGCTCCTTGCCCGCGCCTGTTGCCCCATGGAGCATCACGTTGCTGTCGAAGTTGGCGAATGTGTTGACCTGTTCGAACAGGTCCTGCATCGCCTGCGAGCCGGCAACCAGATCGGCCGCGTCCGGGCGCGCCTCGGCGGCGGCCATCAGCTGCGGCGTTGCCCATGCGGGTGAAGGGGGGCACCGCCCCTTCAATTCACCCTGCCCCCTTCAGTTCACCCTGAAGCCGATCTTCAGCGTCACCTGGAAGTGCGCGACCTTGCCGTCCTGCACATGGCCACGCGTTTCCACGACCTCGAACCAGTCGATGTTCTTGATGGACTCCGACGCCTTCGCCAGTGCATTGCGAATGGCTGTATCCGTGCCATCCGCGGAAGAGCCGACGATCTCGACCAGCTTGTAGGTGTGATTCGACATGATCCGTCTCCTGTGAGCGCTGTGTGACGAAAAGGCGTGCAGTAAGCGTGCAATGTGGCTGCGCGGCTTCTTGGTATCCCTTCATCATAGGCACGCGCCTGCACTCCCCCAAACCCGTTCGGCGCTGTCCGGCATCAGGATCAGCCAAACGCTGACATAACCATCGTGCGCCCAAGTGTGTACTTGAAACGAGTAACCTCGGATGCGCGACGGGCCGCCAGCTCGGGCCCCGGAGTGCGTAACTTCAGCACGTGTCTCCTTCATCGTCATCGCATCCGTCTACCTGGCAGGAGGAAGCGATGAAAACAGAACAGATTGCAATGCGCCGTCGTGCGCGCAGCTGGTGCGCGGTTGGCGTCGCTGTGGTGTCGCTGGGTGCCGCGATGTCGGCACGCGCGGACATCACGAGCTCGACGTCGGGGCCGATCACCTATGTCTGCGGCGGGGTTGCCGCGGACGAGCAGGCCGAAATGCGCAGCGAGGCCCGCAACTACGATATGGGCCTGCTGTTCACGCAGGGCGGCCGGGGTGAATACCTGGCCGACGTGGACGTCAAGCTGATGCGTAACGGCCAGCAAGTGGCCGAGTTCAATGCCACCGGCCCGCGCTGCCTGATCAGGGGGCCGCGTGCCTCGTACAAGGTCGTGGCGACCTATGAAGGCATGTCCAAGCAGACCACGCTGGCCCCTGGCGAAAAGAACGTTCAAATGCGCTGGTAAGCGCGGGCTGGCCATGCCGGTCGAGACGCAGGTCTGGACCCAGGTCGATTGCAGCCCGATGCCGGCATCCGTCCTCGCACGGATGCCGGCATTTTTTTGTCGGGTGAGTGCCGACCCGTCCGCTGCACGATTACCGGGCCGGTGGCAAACTTGCGGGCTGACTCTTCACCCGCTGGATTCACCCATTGGAGTTTCCCATCATGACCATCAATAGCCGCTGGATTCGCATCGACACCCCCGATGGCAGCTTCGACGCCTACCTGAGCCTGCCGCCCGCCGGCAAGCAGCCGGGCAATCCGGGGATCGTGCTGATCCAGGAAATCTTTGGCGTCAACGAACACGTCCGCTCCGTTGCCGACCAGTACGCTTCCGATGGCTACGTGGTGCTGGCGCCCGACCTGTTCTGGCGCAAGGCGCCGCGCGTGGAACTTGGCTACTCGGGCAAGGATTGGGAAGAGGCCATGAAGCTGCGCCAGGCGGTGAACCTGGAGGAAGCGGTGGCCGATATCGGCGCAACCGCTACGGCGCTGCGCGCCGAAATTGGCGCTGGCGGAAAGGTGGCCGCAGTGGGCTACTGCTTTGGCGGCCTGCTGTCATACATGGCCGCGGCGCGCGGCATGGTGGACGCGGCGGTGCCGTACTACGGCGGCGGCATCCAGAACAATCTCCACGAGGCCGCCGCGATCAACGTGCCGGTGCAGTTCCACTACGGCGCGCTCGATGCGCACATCAAGCCCGAGGATGTGGAAAAGGTGCGCCAGGCGGTGGCCGGCAAGCGTGGCGTGGAAGTCTTCGTCTACGACCAGGCCGACCACGGCTTCAACTGCTGGGCCCGTGGCTCGTATCACCAGCGCTCGGCGGCGCTGGCCCACGGACGCGCGCTGACATTCCTGGCCAACGCACTGTCGTAACGGCAGAGCGCACCGGGCGTTCGGCCCTCAGGAAGCTGCTTCTAGTAAGGCATGGCAACGCCGTTTTGAATCCTGACGCGATCGCCCGTACGCAGGTTGTACGGGCTGCTTTGCGTCAGCGTCACATAGGCGTTGTCGTTGGTACGCACGCGCACGCGGAAGGCCGGTGGCGTGGTGCCGGAACGCTTCTCCACCTCGTTGCCAGCCAGGGCGCCTGCCACCGCGCCGCCAATCGTGGCCACCGTGTTGCCGCGTCCGCCGCCCACCTGGTGACCGAGCAGGCCGCCCACCACACCACCGATCACGGCGCCCGCGCCGCTCGTGTCGGCCGGCTGGCCGCCTACCTGCTCGATCGATTCGACCCAGCCATAGCGCATCGCATTGGGGTCGCCATAGCCATTTCCATTGCCATAGCTGCTGTCGTAGCCGGCCTGCGGCTGGGGCGCCGACGGCTGCGACGGGTAGGCGTACTGGTCGTAGCCGTTCTGCTGCGGATAGGACGGCTGCTGGTAGGTCTGCTGCTGGTAGGTCTGCTGTTGCGGGTAGGCCGGTTGTTGCGGGTAGGCCGGGTAACCGCCGCTGATCTGCGTGCCGCCGGAGCCGTAGCCAGGGGAGCCATAGCCGGTGGAGCCGTAGCCGGTTGAGCCGTAGCTGCCGCCGTAGCCCGTTCCGTAGCCATCGGCGGCATAGCCATACGGCGCGGCACAGCCAGCCAGTGCGCTCGCGGCAAGCGCGACCAACACAACCGAACGGAACGGGAAAGACATGATGGAGACTCCTGCGCCGATGCGCGTATTGATATTGCGCGGGAGTCTAGTGCCACGGCCTGATGGCAGGTGTCACCGGAGATTGTGATGGGTAACCGGCTGTAACGGCGCGCCGGGATCGACCAAGGGTGTCGCTCGGTGCGTGGCTCGGTGCGTGGCTCAGTGCGTGGCTCAGAAGCGCTCCGCGCCGTCGTCGTTGTAAGCGGTAATGCGCGTCACGCGGAACGTATTGCGCAGCGATTCCAGCTCCGCGCGATGCAGGGCCGCCAGCCGGTTCAGGCAGCGCTCGCCCTTGGCCAGCAGGTGGATCTGCACCACGCGCCGGTCGTCCGGGTTGACCTTGCGGCTGACCAGCCCGGCTGCCTCGCAGCGGTTGACCAGCGCCACCACCCCGTGCTGCTTGGCCTGGAGGCGTTCGGCCAGTTCGCCCACGGACGCCCAGTTCTTGTCCGGACATCCGCGGATATGCAGCATCAGCAGGTACTGCTGGACGGTCACGCCCTCGGCATGCGCGGCTTCCTCGGAAAACCGCAGGAAGCGGCGCAACTGGTAGCGAAAATCGGAAAGCGCTTCGAAGTCATGCTTGCTCAGCACGGCGGATTCGTCGGTGGCCTTGGCCTGGGCAGACTTGCGTGGCATGGATGTCGGATCAGCAAAAACAATGGGAGACCGGCCGCCCATTATATGAGGTGCGACTGCGCCGCCCCCGTGCGCCGGCGCGCATTGGGCGGCTGGCTGCATTTCGACGCATTGGAGGCCGGCGCTGTATGGCAGAATCTGTGCGGTTGCCGACACCCTATAACCGCCAACGGAAATCCGACCGATGTTCACGGAAATCGCCCTGTTCCTGCTTGATACCGTCTTTACGCTCTTTGGCATGGCGCTGCTGCTGCGCCTGTGGATGCAATTGACCCGCCTGCCCTCGCGCAATCCTGTGTCGCAGGGCGTGTTTCAGGTGACCGACTGGATCATCCGGCCGCTGCGCCGCGTCATTCCGGGGCTTGGCGGGATCGACTGGGCTACCGTCATCGCGGCATACCTGACGGCCGTGGTGTTCCTGCTGTGCCGGGCCGCGGTACTCGGGGCCGACCCGCTGGGCTTCCTGCCGCTGATCCTCGCGCTGGGCGTACTCAGTATGCTCAAGTGGGGCATCAGCATGGTGATGTGGGTGACGCTGCTGATGGCGGTGCTGTCGTGGGTGAATCCCCAATCCCCGATGGCCGGGCCGATCTGGCACCTGACCGCCCCGCTGCTGCGCCCGATCCAGCGCGTGCTGCCGCGCCTGGGCGGGTTCGACATCTCGCCGCTGATCCTGTTCGTGATTGCCCAGATCCTGCTGATGGTGATTGCCAGCGTCAGCCGGGGCAGCATCTGACGCGAGCGATGGGGCAAGGGGACTCGCTTGGGGTCCCCCTTGGGACCCCGCCCAGCGCGGTGGCGGGACGCCACCCTAGCACAGAAAGACTCCCTAGGGAAAACCCTTATTGTCCAAAGCATTGGACAGTCTGTCGCTGATTCTCCCTTTTTCCTGTGCGTGCTGAAGCCTACATTACAGCCACCGCGGAACCACCCGCGATCTCTGCCAAAAAGTAGGACAGCACAATCATGAAGACCCCCCTCGCACTCTCCCTGCTCTGCGCTATCGGCCTGTCGATCGGCGCTACCGCCGCGCAGGCTTCGCAGCCGATTTCCGACCTGGCTCGCCTGGACGGCAGCATCGGCCGCAAGGTTGATCCGTACCTGGACGGCGCCCGCAGCGTGACGGAAAAGCGCGATGTGTACACCGAAGGTGCACGCAGCGTCACCGAAAAGCGTGACGTCTACACCGAAGGCGCCCGCACCATCACCGAAAAGCGCGACGTCTACAGCGAAGGCGCCTGAGCCTCGCCAGCCTGATCCAGGCAAGTTCGACGGGGCGCTCCCCCTGCCCCGTCAGCAGTAGTCAGCAGTACACAGCGCAAGTTGGGGCCGCCAGCAAAATGAAGTGAAGCCGTCATGGCCTGCGCCTGCCAGCGCAAGCAACGACGCCAGAATCGTTTGGCTTCCGGCCCTTACTGCCCGGGATCGTCGAGATCCTCCCCCATCATCGACTCGATAGCCTCCATGAACGCGCGCACCTTGCGCGGCTGCAGTCGACGATCGGGCAGTAACGCAAACACCCGCAGTGGTGGCAACGGAAAGTCGGGCATCACCCGCACCAGCCTGCCCTGCGCGATTTCCGCCTCCGCCGCCGTCATCGGCACACGCGCAATCCCGAGTCCCGCCAACGCGGCCTGCATGCGCAGTTCGGCGTTATAAGTCTGCATGCGCGGCCGGATCGGCACCGCGATACGCTGCCCGTTCCGGGAAAACTCCCAAACCGAGGCGCCCGGCGTGGCAAGCGTCGGCATGTTCGAGAGGTCTTCGGGCTGCATCTGCGCAGACAGGCTGGCGGCCAGCGATGGCGCCGCCACCAGACCGCGCTCCACATTCCAGATGCGGCGGGCGATGGTGCCCGAATCGGGCAGGTCGGCGTCTACCGTGACAAAAGCGATGTCGAAACCCTCGCGGATCGGATCGACCAGTCCCTGGGAAATCTCCACCGTGATATCAAGCGCCGGATGGGCAGCAAGCGTACGGCAGATCACTCCGCCAAGCTGCTGTGCGCCAAATTCATAGGGCGTGGCGATGCGCAGCATGCCCTGCACGCGCTCCTCGCGGGCCAGGGTTTCCTGGCGGATCTCACGCAGCCGCGCAAACAGCGGCGCGACGTCACGATAGACCGCGCCGCCGGCGTCGGTCAGCCGCATGCGGCGCGTGGTGCGCTCGAGCAGCTTGGCGCCAATGGCCGTTTCCAGGCGGGCCACTGCGGCCGAAACGCGCGACTTGGGGCAATCCAGCGCCGCCGCCGCCGCGGTAAAAGTGCCCTGCTCGATGACGCAACAGAAAGCCTCCCAATCATTCCACTGGATTGTTTCGTTCACCGGACCCTGTTTCCTTTGCTGACGCTGCTTTTGTGACCGACTGTTGAACATTGTGCGGATGCACATTATGCGGTAGACAGATATGTCTCGTCAGCGTGGCTGCCTGTCACGCGCGCGTCCGCAGGACGTGCCAGACTGGCAAAGCAGCCACATTTCCTCTACCCTTTCGGCCTTTCCGAGCCAATTCCGGCGCGTCGGCGCCGGTGTTCCGATCGATGGCGAATCCAGCCGATTCCGCAACGTCCCGTGCGCCCGCAGCGGGCGCCACAGAGAAGCCGAGCGACAGCTACGTGCAGTCCTTCGCACGCGGCCTGTCGGTCATCCGCGCGTTCAACGCCAGCCATCCGGCGCAGACGCTGACGGAGATCGCGCAGGCCAGCGGCCTGACACGCGCTGGCGCGCGCCGCATCCTGCTGACGCTGGTGGGGCTTGGGTACGTCCAGAATGATGGCCGGCTGTTCCGGCTCACGCCGAAGATTCTCGATCTCGGCTTTGCCTACCTCACGTCGATGCCATTCTGGAACCTGGCCGAGCCGATCATGGAGGCATTGTCGCAATCGGTTCACGAGAGTTGCTCGATCTCCGTGCTCGACGGTACCGATATCGTCTACGTGCTGCGCGTTCCCGCGCGCAAGATCATGACGATCAACCTGTCGATTGGCAGCCGGCTGCCGGCTTATTGCTCGTCGATGGGGCGGGTGCTGATGTCGGGTCTGGACCAGACGGAGCTTGACCGCGTGCTGCGCGCCTCCGAGCGGCGCGCGCGCACGCAACGGACCGTGACCGATATCGATGAGCTGAAGGTACTGATCGCCGAGATCCGCACACGCGGCTGGGCACTGAACGATCAGGAACTGGAGGAGGGGCTGGTCTCGCTGGCGGCGCCCATCCGCAATCGCGCCGGGCAGGTGATTGCCGCGCTGAACATCAGCGGCCAGGCCAACCGCACGAGCGCGCAGGAGATGCTGGACCGCTTCCTGCCGCCGCTGCTGGAAGCTGCCGACAAGATCTCGGCGATGGTGGGGCTGCGCACCTGAGTGCGTGCTCCGACGCTTACCAGGACACCGCGATATCGCCGTTGACGAACGTCTGGCATGCCATGCGGTAGCCGGCGCGCAGGTCGTCGTCGTTCAGGTGCTTGCGCTCCTTCGGCTTGACCGCATCGGTATGCTCCAGGCCACGCTCGATGCGGCACTTGCACGTGCCGCAGATCCCGCCGCCGCATTTGAATGGAATCCCGCCCTGCTCGCGCAGCGAAACACGCAGCAGGTTGCTGTTCTCCGGCGCGTTGACGGTCTTGTCGCCGTTCGTCAAGAACGTGATCTCGATGGTTCGGGCCTTGGGTGCGGTGTCGATTTCGGTCACGGCGGCACTTTCGGCGGTGTCGGCCTGCATCATTGCTTCCTTAAGGAGAGGTCCATGCTGCCAAAATGCGCCAGCGATTGCAGCGCGGTGCGGGCAGCGTCGAGCGTGTCGAATCGCTCGAGGAATTTGGTTGGCACGTGGTTGACGATCTCGGCGTCGGCGCCGCCGGCCTCGTCGATGACGCGCACCTTCAGCGCCTTCTGCGCATCCGGCGCGTCCGGCAGCTCGGCAATCACGAACGTGGCCGTGCAGCGCCCGTAGAACAGGTACTCCCACGTTTCCACGGGGTCCACGCCCGGTACGGCTTCGGTGCGGAACTGGCCCTTCTTGCTGGTCAGGATCACGTACATGGGAACGGTCATGGGAACGGTGATGGGTCAGGCGGCCAGTTCTTGCTGTTCCAGCTCGATGTCATGCGTGAGCCAGATCTGGCACGCCAGCCGGAAGCCCTGGTCAAGCCGTTCACCTAGCTGCTTCTTCTCCTTCCAGTTAGGTGGCGGCAGATGTTCGGCACCGGCCAGCACGCGGCACGCACACTTCGAGCATTTGCCCATGCCGCATTCGTAGCGCAGGTTCGGATACGGAAACTGCTTGATACCCGCGCGGACCACGAGGTTGGTCTCGGGCTTCACCTCGTCCACGAAGACCTGGCCGTTCTTGTGAAAGACAACTTTCGGCATAGCTCTGCTTTCTTCTGCAATCAGTAAGGATGTCCGCCGTGCGCTCAGTGCCAGATCAGCATCGCGCAGATGGTGGAAACGGTCAGCCCGGCCAGCACGGGCAGCAGCAGCGCACGCACGGCATCAAGCACCGGCACGCGCGCAAACCCGGCCACGGCGATCAGGGACGACCACGCAATCAGCGTGCCGCCGCCCGTCCACACCGCACCCATCTGGCCAACCGCGGCCAGCGTGGCCGAATCGAAGCCAACTACCGGGCCCAGCGCACCAGCCAGCGTGCCGGTCAGCGGCAGGCCGGCGAACCCCGACCCGTCGATCCCGGTAATCATGCCGACCAGCAGCACGCCGAACGCCACCAGCACGTGGTTGTCCGGGATCATGTGCTGATAGGCCTGGATCAGTTCGAACAGCAGGCTTGGCGCGCGGCCTGTGTCGACGCCAAGGATCTGCGCGGCGGTCTCGCCCGCGCCGACGAAGAAGAAGCCGGCGATCGGCAGCACCGAGCCCATCGCCTTGAACGCGAAGACGAAACCGTCGGTGATGTGCTCCGGGCAGGTGTCGAGCATCTTGCGCGGACCTTCTGCGGCCAGCGTCGCCAGCATCATCAGCACGGCCGCTACGCCGCCCACCAGCGCGGCGGCGGCGCCGCCCTTGAGGTCGACCATGCCCGAGGAGATCTTCGGCAGCACCATCAATGTCACCACACAGGCGAAGGCCAGCGGCGTCAGCACGGCGAAGAACTTCGACCACTTGATGCGGCGCTGCGCCACCATCGCCAGACTGCGTTCGATGTTGGCGTCGGTGTCCAGCGGTTCTTCGTGCGACGTGCCGCGTGCGATCTCGGCCTTGTCGAAGGTGCCAGTGGCTTCCACGGCCGTATCGACACCCGTGGCGCGCGACTGCCAGCGGTCCAGCAGCGCGCCGCTTGCGGGCACGATATGGCGGCGCATCGACAGGTATGCCAGGGTCAGCGCGATAGCGCCCGTGATGATCGACAAGATCAGCGCGCGATCCGCCACCACTGCCGCGCTGACCGCCGCACCGGCGGCCTTGGCGCTGATGCCCGGCGCCACGCCGATCACGTAGTCAGACGACAGCGCCATGCCCTGCCCGGCAATCGCAATGGCCATGGCACCCGCCAGCGGCGGCAGCCCGGCGGCGATCGCGGCGGGCAGCAGGATGGCGGATACCAGCGGTACGGCCGGCGTCGGCCAGAAGAACAGCGAAATCACATAGGTGATGCCTGCCAGGATGAAGTAGGCGCTATGCCCGTTCTTCATCACCACGCGAAACGGCTCGACCATGCGGATGTCGGATCGCAATGTCTTCAGCGCATTGAGCAGCGCCGTCATGAAGGCGATCACCAGGAAGATATTGAACAGTTCCTTGGCCGCGACCAGGCTTGCGGAGAAGATCCCGCCCAGCGCCGTGATTGGACTGCCGGTAATGGCCAGTATCACGAGGAATGTGCCGACGATGGAGGGCACGACAACGTTGGCTCTAAGGATCATGGTCAACACGATCACTGCCACGCCTAGCAAATACACCCAATGTGCCAGGCCGATCTCTACGGTTTGATGCATGAGGCTCCCCGGTGATGGAGGCCCTTGTGGGGGCGGTAATGATTTCTTGTGGTCACTGCTGTGTTGTATACTATATTCCAATAACTGTCGGAACAAGCGAAACTTGCCGGCCCTAGGGAAACCACCCACGACGGTGCGCTTTCCCGCTCTACTGCACGGCTTTAGCGCATTTGGCACCAGTTGCGCGCGTGCAGATTCTTCGACAAGGGGCTAGCGTTTTCTAAATCGTTGTGTAGACTGTATACCGAAATAACAAAACAAGCCCCCATATGCTTCACATCACAGACGCACTGATTGATCGCCACGTCTCGGCCGCCGACGCGCAGGCCGCGATGCTGGACGCCTTCCGCAGCTTTGGGCGCGGGCAGGCTGCCATGCAGGAACGCATTCGTACCGAAGCCGGTGGCGTGAAGCTCTCGACGCTGGGTGCGGTCATTCCCGATCAGCAGGTGGCTGGCGCCAAGGTGTACACAACCATCGCCGGTCAGTTCTCGTTTGTCATCCTGCTGTTTTCGACGGTTGACGGACGCCCGCTGGCCTCGTTCGACGCCGGCGCCATCACGCGGCTGCGCACCGCGGCCTGCACGGTGCTGGCCGCCAAGCGGCTGGCGCGCCCCGATGCGCAGACGCTGGCGCTGTTCGGCGCGGGCACGCAGGGGGTGCAGCATGCGTTGCAGCTGTCGGCAGCGCTGCCGCTCACACGCATCCTGATCTGCGCCCCGTACGCCGATGCCGCAGCCGCCGAGCGGCTGTCCGCCCAATGCGGCATTCCGGTGTCGTTTGCACAGGCCGAGGAAGCGGCCGCCGCCGCCGACATCATCGTCACCGCATCACGCTCGACCACGCCGCTGTTTCCAGGGGCCATCGTCAACCCAGGCACGTTCATCGCGGCTATCGGATCGAGCCTGCCGCATACGCGCGAACTGGACGACGTGGCGCTGTCTCGCGCTGCGGCCGTGGTCGTCGAGTGGCGCCCGCAGTCGCTGCGTGAAGCCGGTGACCTGGTACTGGCGGACAAGGCCGTGCTGCCCGACGACAAGATCGTGGAACTGGCCGACGTACTGCTCGACACCCGCCCCGTGCGCAAGCACGCCGACGACATCGTGATCTACAAGTCGGTTGGCGTGGGGCTCGAGGATGTCGCGCTGGCCGGCATTGCCTATCAACGCGTGACCGCCGCACAAGCTGCCGCCGCCTGAAACGAACCCGATGTACCTGCCGCCGCGCGCGGCATTTTTCTCGCCGCAACTTCGTTGTAGAAAGTATACAAACCCGAATACGCCGCGACCCGCTCAGCGAGCCGCGGTGGTCCAACCCCAACCGACCTCGTCAAGACAGGAGCCCCAAATGGCCGAACTGATGAACCGCGAAGAATTCCGCACCGCACTCGAGAATGCAATCAAGGGCAAGAGCGCCAACCAGGCCCCCTTCAGCAAGGCCTGGGCCAGCGGCGAGCTGAGCCGCGAGCACCTGGCGCGCTGGGCCGAGAACCACTATCACTACGTCGGCCCGTTTGCGGACTATCTCGGCTACATCTACGCCCGCACGCCCGACCACATGACCGAGGCCAAGGACTTCCTGCTGGCCAACATGTATGAGGAAGAGATTGGCGGCGACCGCCATACCGATCTGCTGATCCGCTTTGCCGAAGCATGCGGCACCACGCGCGAGCGTGTGGTGAGCCCCGACAACATGTCGCCGACCACGCGTGGCCTGCAGAGCTGGTGCTATGCCGTGGCGATGCGTGAAGACCCGGTGGTGGCCGTGGCTGGCCTGGTGGTGGGCCTGGAATCGCAGGTGCCGTCGATCTATCGCAAGCAGACGCCGACGCTGCGCGAAAAGTATGGCTTTACCGACGAGGAAGTCGAGTTCTTCGATCTCCATATCGTCTCCGATGAAATCCACGGCGAGCGCGGCTACCAGATCGTGCTGGAACACGCGAACACGCCCGAGCTGCAGCAGCGCTGCCTGAAGATCTGCGAGATCGGCGCGCAGATGCGTCTGCTGTACACGACCGCGCTGTACTACGACTACGTCGACGTGAAGGCTCAGGCCGCGGCCTGAGTTGCGCGTGTTGTACACCCCGGACGCGCCCCAGGTGCGTCCGGTGTTTCGATCCCAGTTCAAGGCCCCCGCAAGATGACCGAGACGTACCGCAACTACATCGACGGCGAATGGTGCGACAGCGCCAGCGGCCGCACTGTCGACAACGTCAACCCCGCCGATACGCGCGACATCGTCAGCCGCCATGCCGCTTCCGATGCGCGTGACGCCGCTGCTGCCGTGGCCGCTGCTGCCGCCGCATTCGACGGCTGGAAGAAGACGCCGATTGGCAAGCGCGCGAAGATCCTCAACGACGCCGCCGCGCACCTTGAAGCCAACGCCGACGCCATCGCCGCCGAACTCACGCGCGAGGAAGGCAAGGCGCTGAACCTGGCGCGCGACGAAGTGATGCGCTCGGCGCAGACGCTGCGCTTCTACGCCGTGGAAGGGCAGACGTTCAGCGGCGAAAGCTATCCGAACGACGATCCCGACATGCTCGTCTACAGCCTGCGTGAGCCGCTGGGCGTGGTGACGGTGATCTCTCCGTGGAACTTCCCGGTGTCGATCCCCGCACGCAAGATCGCGCCGGCGCTGATCACGGGCAACACGGTGGTGTTCAAGCCTTCGTCGGACGCGCCGCTGTCGGGCTTTCGGCTGGCCGAGGCGTTCGTGAAAGCCGGCATTCCGAAGGGCGTGCTGAACTTCATCACCGGCAGCGCCGCCGAGGTGGGACCAACGATCTGCGAATCGCGCGTGGTCCGGGCCGTCTCGTTCACAGGATCGACCTCCGCAGGCGAGCAGATTCACAAATCCGTGCCGATGACCACGCGCACGCAGATGGAGCTTGGCGGCAAGAATCCGCTGATTGTCATGGAAGACGCCGATCTCGATCGCGCCGTGGACCTGGCGATCAAGGGCGGGTTGTCGCTGTCGGGCCAGGCCTGCACGGGCACCAGCCGCATCCTGGTGATGCGCGAAGTGAAGCAGGCGTTCACCGAAAAGCTTGTAGCCAAGGTCAAGGCGCTGAAGATCGGCAGCGGCATGGCCGCAGGCATGGACCTTGGCCCGCTGGCCACGCGCAAGCAGCTGGAAACAGTGCTTGGCTATTTCGCCATCGGCAAGCAGGAAGCCACGCTGCTGTGCGGCGGCGAACAACTCACCGACGGCGAGTTCGCGCATGGCTACTACGTGGCGCCGACCGTGTTCACCGATGTGACCCAGTCGATGCGCATTGCGCGCGAGGAGATCTTCGGGCCGGTGCTGGCGATCATCGAAGTCGATAACTACGCCGATGCCATCGCGCGCGCCAACGACACCGAGTACGGGCTGTCCGCCGCCATCGCCACGCGCAATCCGCGCTACATGCACGACTTCACGCGCGATATCGAATCGGGCACGGTCAAGATCAACCGCACCACCACGGGCAACCTGGTCAACGCGCCGTTTGGCGGCCTCAAGCGATCGAGCACCTCAACGTTCCGCGAATCGGGACGCGCGGGCCTTGAGTTCTATACGCAGATCAAGACCGTCTACCAGGGCATCTAAAGGATTGGAGGAATTACAAACATGAAGAAAGCCATCAAGCTCGAGTTGAAGGAAGCCCGCCACATGGTGGCGGCCGCCATCCGCAAGGCCGAGGAAATCGGCGTGCTGGAATCGATCTGCATCGTTGACGACGGCGGCTATCCGCTGCTGCTCGAACGCATGGACGGCGCCCGCATCACCGGGCCGCAGATCGCCTGGAACAAGGCCTTCACGGCCGCTGGCCACAAGCGTTCGACGCACCTGTTCAACACGCCGCCCAACGGCCCGGCACTGCCCGGCAACGAGGCATTCGGCATCCAGTGGAGCTTCGACGGCAAGTTCGCCGTGTTCGTGGGCGGCTATCCGATCGTCGTCAATGGCGAAGTGATTGGCGGCGTGGGCCTGTCCGGCGGCAACGGCGAGCAGGACACGGCCTGTGGCGTGGCGGCGCTGGAAGCGCTGCGCGACCTGCTGGCCGCAGAGGACCTGACCGTGCTGGCGCAGGCCGACATCAAGAAGTAATCAGCGTGGGAGTTGTCATGTCCTATCGGGTCGAGGTTGCGGAAACGCAGCAGGTATTCATGGTGGCGCCCGGCGAATCCGTGCTTGACGCCGCCTTGCGCAGCGGCGTCAGCCTGGCGCACGAATGCACGTTTGGCGGCTGCGGCACATGCCGCGTGCACGTGGTCGAAGGCGCGGTCACCTATGAAGAGTTTCCGATGGGACTGACCGAGGAAGAAGATGCCGCGGGCTTTGCGCTGGCATGCCAGGCACGGCCTGCTGGCAACCTCGTGATCAGTACGGCGCGCGCGGCGGAGCCTGCCATCCCGGCGCGGCGCACTTCGGCCACGGTGCAGGCGATCGCACCGCTCGGCCCGGACGTGCTGCATCTGCAGCTGGCACTGTCCGACGACGATGCCTTCGCGTTCGAGCCGGGCCAGTACATGAAGATCCTGCTCGACGACGGCAGCCATCGCAGCTTTTCGATGGCATCGGCGCCGAACGGGAACGCCATCGACTTCCATGTGCGGCAGATCGCAGGGGGGCGTTTCACCACGGGCCAGCTCCCGCAACTGCGGCCCGGCGACAGGCTCGACGTCGAAGTGCCGCTTGGCAGCTTCAGCCTGCGCAAGGAGGATTACCGGCCGCTTCTGATGGTTGCCACCGGCACCGGGATCGCGCCTATCAAGAGCATGCTCGAGGCACTGATGGACGATCCCGACTGTCCTCCGGTGTGGCTCTACTGGGGCATGCGCTCGGCCGCCGATCTCTACCTGCATGACGAGATCGCGCGATGGGGCGAACGCCTTTACGACTTCCAGTACGTGCCGGTGCTTTCACGCGCCGACGACGGCTGGCAGGGCCGGCGCGGCTACGTGCATGACGCGGTGGCGGCCGATCTCGGCGACCTGTCCGAGCATGCGATCTACCTGTGTGGATCGCCGAACATGATCCGCGATGCCAAGCAGACGTTCATGGTGCTCGGTGCGCAGGCGCCGTTCATCTATTCGGATGGCTTCACGTTCCAGCATGCGCCTGGCTGAGTCCGTCGCATGGTGCCGCATCGAGCGGATCTCAATGTCTACCCTATGTCTGCAATGTGGGGGTGACGGTATACAATAGCGGCATTCACGCCGTGGCCCAGTGCAGCGGCGTCCACCGAATTCCGACGGCCGATCCCGACCATGAACGACGCCACTGCCAGTGCCTACAGCCAGACTCCGGACGCGCCGGCTGCCAGCCTGGGTGCCCAGCATTCCCCGCTTTTCGCGCTGGTGACCGACACCCTGCGCCAGCGCATCCTCGGCGGCCAGTACGAGCAAGGGGAACGGCTGGTGGAGAACACGCTGTCTCAGGAACTGGGCGTTTCGCGCATCCCCGTGCGCGAGGCGCTGCGCGCGTTGGCCGCTGAAGGGCTGATCCGCATCGAACCGCGCCGCGGCGCCTCGGTGGCGCGGCTATCGGCGAATATCGCGCGGGAAATGGTGGAAGTGCGCGCCACGCTCGAAGGCCTCAATGCCAAGCTGGCGGCACAGCGCCGTGACCCGGCGCTGATCCATGAACTCGAAGCAGTGCTCAAGGAAGGCAACGACGCCGTCAACAGCGGCCAGACCGAGCGCTTTGTCGAACTGAATTCGCGCTTTCACGAGGTACTCGGCAATATCGCCGCGAACAGCGTGCTGCAGGACATGATGCGCTCACTGCGTGAACGCACGGCGTTGCTGTTCGCCCCCGCCAACCTGAGCCGCGCGCGCATCAACTGGGACGAACACGCCCAGATCCTGCAGGCAGTGATTGCCGGCGATGCCGATCTGGCGTCGCTGCTGGCCACGCGCCACGTCTACAGCGCCGCGAAAGCCGTCGAGGCCATGAATCTCGATCCGGCGTCTCCCGCCGCAGCCGACGCCACATAAGAGCGCCACATCGGACGCCACATCGGACACCATTAAGGCGGCCCGACTCCCTGCCTTCCATCCCGGCTATCTGGCCGCCTGGCTACCCGCCAGCGGCCCGGTCCGCTTGCACCAGTCCCGGGCGACCCCATTCCCATCACGCCGCGCAATGGCATGACGCGCACCAGGAAATGGCGCACTGCACCATTGCAGTGTATACTGTAGTCCAGTGTTAGCCACAATTGAGAATGACCATCATGAAATACCCGGATGCTTCGTACTTCGGCCGTCCGGTGGGCGAGCAGCTCTTGAGCCACTTCGCACGCCGTGATGCCGTTCGGCACGCCACGCCGCTGCTGCCGTTCCGTTTGATCGACCTGCTGGCCCTGTTCCGTGGCGCCAGCGCGCGTCGCAAGACCGTCTGAGGAACGCCTCACCAAAAAGAAACCGCCCGTCAGGGCGGTTTTTTGTTTGGGCGACCCCCGGCTTCAGAGCGTCGTTGGCGGCAGCTCCACGCTGCCGAATTCGGCCGAACGCGAGCCGGCGAGCGGCCGGTTGCTCGCCCCGAAATAGGCGAACGCGACTGACAGCTTGACCGCTTCGGAATCGTTGCGGCCTGCGGCATGAAACAGGCGGCTGTCAAACATCAGCACGTCGCCGCGGTGCAATGCCAGCGGCATCGTCCCCTTGAGCAACTGCTGGCTGGCCGGATGTGCCTCGATCAGGAACTCCGCCGGATCCAGCTGTGCGGGATCAAGCTTTGCGCGATGCGAGCCCGGAATGACGCGCAGCACGCCATTGCGCTCGTCCTCATCGCCCAGCGCCAGCCACACCGTGACCAGTTCCGGCTTGACGAACGACCAGTACCGCGTGTCACGGTGCCACCCAGTCTGGCTGCCGTAATGCGGATGCTTGGTCATCACGCAGTTGTGATGCGCCAGCGTCAGGCGGGCAGGCTCGCCCAACAGCGCCTCGACCGTCGCCACCACGCCCGGATCGCTGGCCCAGCGGCGGAACACCGCGTCACGGCCATACGCCTGGCGCAGCCGGCGCACCGTATTGCCGCCTGCCGAATCACGCGAGACCGGGGCACCCGGATAGCCGAGATCGGCCTCGAACTCGACCGGCGGTAACGCGCCGGCCAGATGTTCTCGCGTCACTGCTTCCAGCGCGGCGCAGGTGGCCTCGCTTGCGAACTGGCGCAGCACGATATAGCCGCCCGCATGGAATTCGCGCGCGAGACTGGCCAGCGCGGCCTGATCGGCAAGCGGAGCGGATGAATCGAAGTCAAGGGAAGTGGACGCGCCAGACGCGTGGTATTGCGAGGCAGTCATTGCAGCGGTTAAGACGAATCTGAAAGTGGCAAGGCGCCAACAAGGTCGATGATGCCAGAAGCCGTGAGATCCGGCGCGCCCTTGCGGCCGATTTGGCAATTTCTTAGCAGTACCAAGAAATGTTTCAGATCGTCCCAGCGTGCGGAAACCCACTGTCCGATGCGACCCTTGCGCCGCTACAATGGCCGGACCTTTTCGCCGTCCAAGCTGCAATCACCGATATCTTTCCCGGAGAGCGTCAACGTGACCGCCCGACCGAAGATCACTGCCTCGCTGGCCGAGGCGCAAACCCAGCTTGGCCGCATCGTGCTGGGCAAGCCACGCCAGTTAAGACTGGCCCTTGCATGCATGCTTGCTGGCGGTCACCTGCTGCTGGAAGACCTGCCGGGTGTTGGCAAGACCACGCTCGCCCATGCGCTGGCACAGACGCTGGGACTGCAGTATCAGCGCGTGCAGTTTACTAGCGACTTGCTGCCCGCCGACCTGGTCGGCGTATCGGTATTCATGCGCGAGACGGGCGAGTTCCGTTTCCATCGTGGTCCCGTGTTCGCCCAGCTCGTGCTGGCCGACGAGATCAACCGCGCACCGCCCAAGACGCAGAGCGCCTTGCTTGAAGCGATGGCGGAGCGCCAGGTCACGCACGACGGCGTCACCCATGCGCTGCCGTTGCCGTTCTTCGTCATCGCTACCCAGAACCCCCTCGAACAGATTGGCACGCACGCACTGCCGGAGTCGCAGCTTGACCGCTTTGCGATGCGGATCTCGCTTGGCTATCCCGATCCTGCATTCGAGCGCGTGCTGTATCTCGGCGGCGCGGACAGGGAAGATGCCGTGGCCGTGATGGATGCCGATCAGGTTGTTGCGCTGCAAGCGGCAGCGAACAAGGTCTACGCCAGCCCCGCACTGATCGACTACGTACTTGCGCTGGTGCAGGCCACACGCGCGGCGCAGGACTTCGCGGCCGGGTTGTCGCCGCGCGCCGGGCTCATGCTGCTGGCCTGCGCGCGGGCATGGGCACTGCTCGATCAGCGCGACATGGTGCTGCCCGAGGACGTGCAGGCCGTATTCGAGCCCGTTGCCGCGCACCGGTTACTGCCGGCGGGGCATGTCGCATCACGCCAGGGCGCCGATGCGCTGGATCGCCTGCTGGCCAGCGTGGCGATCCCCTGAGACTGCTCGCGCTTATCGCACTTTCATGACCAGGCGGCACGCCCTCCCTGCGCCAGATCTGCGCACCCCGGCACGCGGTGGACGCCTCACCGCGTGGCTGCGCCGCAGCCATGGTCCGATCAATGGCGTGGTCACGCTTGACCGTCGGCATCTGTACATCCTGCCCACGCGCAGCGGGATCGGCTTCGCGGTGTTGCTGATGGCCATGCTGGTCACGTCGCTGAACTACGACATCAGCCTCGGCTTCGCACTGACATTCCTGCTGGCCGGCATTGGCATGGCATGCATGTGGCTGGCCTACCGGAACCTGCTCGACCTGACGGTTTCAGCGGGGCCGGCAGCATCGGCATTCGTCGGCGATAGCGTGGTCTTTACGCTGCATGTCGACAACCAGGACGACGCGGCACGGATCGGCGTGGAAGCGCGCACGCGGATATCCGACGACCTTGCACCTGCGGCTTCGCTGACGCTCGACGGCATGTCCAGCGGGCCATTGCCGGTACGGCTGCCTGCCACCCGGCGAGGCAGGGTGGCCTTACCGCGCGTCACGATCTTCAGCCGCTTTCCGTTTGGTCTGTTTCGCGTCTGGAGCTATGCCGATCTCGCGCTGTCGGCCATCGTCTATCCCGCGCCAGAGGTCAATCCTCCGCCGCTGCCATTGCAGCCCCAGTCCGATGACGCCGATGACGGCGCGGTCACCGTGGCGTCGGACGACGGGATCGATCAGTTACGCAGGTATCGACCTGGCGACCCGCTGCACCGGATCGCATGGAAACACAGCGCGCGCACCGGAAAATGGCTCAGCCGATCCGGGAGTACGCCGCGCCAGCCGACCTGCTGGATAGACTGGGCCGCGCTGCCTGCGTCCATGGATACGGAAGCGCGCCTGTCACGGCTCTGCGCGTGGGTGCTGGCGGCCGGCGACGCCGCGGAGATCGGACTGCGCCTTCCCGGTGTGGAAATCCCGCCCGGTTACGGTGCCGCGCATCGGCGTGCCTGCCTGGAAGCATTGGCGCTCTGGCCCGAACGGCGGATGCCATGACAGCGAAGACGACCCCGAAGCCGCCGACAGTGCGCCCGCTTGGCCATCAGGAACACGGCATGCTGATCGGCCAGCTTGCGCTGGTGCTGGCGCCGCAGGCGCGTACGCTACCCGTTTCGGTCAGCCTGCTGTTGCTGTTGTTGCTGGCGTGGCGCTGGCTGCTGTGGAGGCAACGCGCACCGTTGCCGTCGAAGCTGCTGATCGGTGTGGCGGCCGTGCTTGTGCTCGTGATCGCCGCAGCCCTTGTCTGGCAAAGCGGCGGCAGGCTGGGACGCGAGCTCTGTATCGCGCTGCTGGCGGCATTCGTGATTCTCAAGCTGATGGAAACCCGTGCGCTGGCCGATGCCACGCTGGTTTCGCAGCTCTCCTTCTATCTGTTGCTGACCCTGTACCTCGCGGATCAACCATTCTGGCTGGCCATCTACAGCATGGCGATCGGCGCATGGGTCCTGCGCAACTGGCTGCTGCTGCACCACCCGGAGGCGCGCGGGCGGCTGGCTATCTGGCCGTTGCTCGGACGCATGGCGCTGTTCGGCCTGCCGTGGGCGCTATTCCTCTTCGTGCTGTTTCCGCGCCTGGATCATCCGTTGTGGCGCCTGCCGCAATCTGAGCCAACGGGCCGCACCGGCATCAGCGACACGATGAAGCCTGGCAGTATCGGCGAGCTGATCCGATCGCCGGAAGTTGCATTCCGTGCCGATATCGTCGGCGAGGCGCTGCCGCCGAGCGCACTCTATTGGCGCGCCTTCGTGCTCTGGAACTACGATGGCGAAACCTGGCGGCCGGCCTCGTCAACGTTGATGCGCGAGGCTGCGGGGTTGCGTGACGATGTCGCCGGCGACGATCTTGCGGGCCCGGCCGCGACTGACGTGCATGAGTACAACATCACGCTGGAGCCCACGCAGAAGTCGTGGCTGTATCTGCTCGACCGGGGCGTGGCAGTCTCCTCAAGCGTCAATGCGCAGGTATCGATCGACGATGAGTTCTTCGCCGGCGCGCCGATTGACCGGCCGCTTCGTTATCGCGGGCGCTCGACGCTTGGCGCCATGCCGCAGCCGCTGACCCGGCGCGAGCTGAAGTTGTCGCTGTCACTGCCTGACGGCAATCCGCGCAGCCGTGAATTGGCGGCGCAATGGGCAAGCCGGTATCCAGACCCATGGCAGCGCGTTCAAGCCGCGTTGCGGCTGTTTGCGGCCGCGCCGTTCGCCTATACGCTGTCACCACCACGGCTCGGCCACGACCAGGTTGACAGCTTCCTGTTCGAAACGCATCGCGGTTTCTGCGAACACTACTCCAGCAGCTTCGTGTTCCTGATGCGAGCGGCGGGCGTGCCTGCGCGTGTCGTCAACGGCTACCAGGGTGGAGAGTTCAACCCGGTTGGGCGGCACTATGTGATACGCCAGTCTGACGCCCACGCCTGGGCCGAAGTCTGGCTGGCCGGACGCGGCTGGGTGCGTGTGGACCCAACCGGCGCGGTGGCGCCCAGCCGTGTCGAGAGCGGCGTGGATGCGGCGCTGGGCGCGGACGAGATCCCGGCCCTGCGTGACCTGAGGGCGCCGGGCTGGTTGCGCGATTTGCGCTGGGGCATCGATGGCCTCAGCTATACATGGCAACGCTGGGTCCTGCAGTACGACCGGACGCAGCAAGGCAGGCTGCTGGAACACGCCGGGCTGACTGGCCAGTTGCCCGCCGTGCTGGTCGGCGGACTGGCCGCCTTGAGCCTGCTTGCGCTGGTGCCACTGTGGCTGAGGCGCCGGCGCATCGATCCGGTCCAGGCACTGTACGACCGGTTTTGCGGACTTCTGGCGCGGCATGGCTGCACACGCGATGCGGCCGAAGGCCCTAGCGACTTTGGCGCGCGCGCCAGCGCGGCGCTGCCGCACGCCGCACCGGCCGTGCGAGCGTTCACCGATGGGTATGTAGCCTGGCGCTACGGCGCGCCGGCAGCGCAACGGCAGACCGATGTGATCGGGCGCTTGCGCGCGTCGCTTCGCGAACTGTCCAGATCGTTGCGCCGATAGGACTGTTCGGCGTGGCGAACTTGCGGAACTTGCCAATTGCCGGGTCCCCGCATATAGTTTCATCCGTAACTATTTCAGATGAAATCACATCGCCATGTCATTCGAGCGACGCATTGATCGCTTTTGCGCCGAACATCCGGAAGCCCCGCGCGACCTGATTCTGGCGTCGCGGCTCCTGTTGAGGTCCGCGCGGCTGCTGCGTCAGCACATCGAGCGGGCGCTCGCCGTACACGGTCTCGACCTGAACCAGTATCTGGTCATCAGCATGCTGGCCATCGATGCCGGAGAGCCAACCATGCCTTCGGAACTGGGCATGTCGATCGACGCCACGCGCACGCAGATGACGCGCCTGATCGATGGGCTCGAGGCGCGTGGCCTGGTCCAGCGCAGGGCATCGCAACAAGACCGGCGCAGCCTGGAACTCAGCCTGACACCCGCCGCCCATGCCTTGCTGGAGCGCGCCGCGCCAGCCGTGCATGCAGCCTATGGCGAGGCATGGGCGCCGATCGGCAAGTCCGGGCTGGCTGACGCCACACGCGATCTTTCGCGGCTGCATCAGCATCTGGCCGCACTGGAAGCGAGCAAATCGTGACGGCCCAGGTGGACCCCTGGCATCGGCTGCGGGCCCGCCTGCGCTGGCTGCGCCTGCTGAGCCATCAGCAACGACAGACGCTGATCATGATGCTGCTGGCCCTGGCCACCGGTGTCGAATTCCTTGAGAACATCATGTTCGTGTTCGCGTCGAGCCATATCGTCGGTGGCATCGATGCGGACCCGCGCAGTTTCGCGCTTGTACAGGCGGCCTATGCCGTGGGCAGCATGCTGATGATTCTCAAGCAGCAATGGCTTGCGCAGCGTTTCGGCTATCGCTACTACCTGACCGGGTCACTGATGCTGTTCATGGCCGGCACGCTTGCCGCCGCCACCAGCACCGGACTGACCCAAATGGTTGGCGCACGGTTTGTGCAGGGCGTGGGGGGCGGAGCCCTGTTCACGAGTTGCCGGATCCTGGTGAACCTGATGTTCGGCCCGGCCGAGCGGCCGCGCGCCTCGCGCATCTTCATGCTCGGCATTTTTGGCGCGTCGACGCTGGGGCCCGCATTCGCGGCCGAGTTGGTCGATCGCGGCGTCTGGCAGGATGTCTTCTATGGCGTGCTGCCGTTTGCCGCTGTGGCCGCGCTCGGCGCCTGGCTGCTGTTGCCGGACGCCGAAGCGCGTGACGACGTGGAAGGGCCCGCGCTCGGGCCTCTGTTGCTGTTCGGCGTGGCGATCGTCGCGCTGCAGGCATCGCTGACGGAGGCGCGCTTCGACATCTTCTCGCACCCCGTGCGCGTGGCGGTGATTGCCGTGATCGCATTGGCGCTGCTGGGCGTATTCGTGTGGCAACAATGGCATCACGACACGCCCGTGCTGCGGCTGCGCTCGCTGAGCGATCCCGTCTTCCTGACCGGCCTGGCGATGTACTTCGTGTACTACATGATCAACAACCTCAGCGCCTACGTGTTTCCGATCTATGCGGAACAGGCGCTGCGCTTTCCGCTGGCCACCACCGGCTGGCTGAACACGCTTGCCGCGGCCATCAGCCTTGCCGGCATCTGGGTGTACCTGAAAGTGGCCCGACGGCTGAAGCACAAGAAGCCGCTGATGGTGACAGGGCTGTTCGTCATGGCCGGCGCGATGACGTGGTTTTCGTTCATGCCGCCAGATATCGGACCTTCCGCGCTTGCCCTCGGGCTGATCGGCAAGGGACTGTTCGGCGTGCTGGTCATCATCCCCATTGCAGGCCTGACGTTCGGATCGCTGCGCGGCGATGACTTTGCGCACGGATATCGGAGCAAGAACCTGATTCGCCAGATTGCCAGTTCATTCGCCTCTGCATTGGGGGCGGTGCTGCTGCAGAACCGTCAGTTCGCGGTGCATACGAGCCTGGTGCACGCCATCGGGCAGCGGCCGGCGGAAGCGGACCAGTGGATGCACATGGCGCAGACTGCGCTGGTATCACGCGGGTTCGAGACAAGTCAGGCCCATGCAGGTGCGCTGGCACAACTGGCTGCAATGGTTGATCAGCAGGCGCGCTTGATTGCCTGCGAGGATCTCTATCGATTGATTGCCGTGCTCGCCCTGGCGGCAGCGGTCTTCATGCTTGTACAGCGGCGGCTTGACTAGCCGGGCCTCGCAAGAGGCGGGAGGGGTATTACGTTTGCGCTGGCGTCAGCGCAGCAATGGCGGCGGATCGCCTTCGCTTCGATCGTGCGTGCGCAGGTTGCGCGCGCTTTCAGAACAGCGACATCTGGCGCATGCCGAAACCTACGGTCTCTTCGACACGGGCACGCGCATGGGCAAGCGAGCCTTCTGCGCCGGAGTAGTTGCCTGCAGCCCAGTGGTAGACCACGGGAAGATCGCCACGATCGGACAAGCGAACTTCGCCAAGCTTGTCGCCACGTTCGTTACGGTAGTAGTGGGAGCGATAGCCGCGTTCCCAGTGCGGCGGAACTTCTTTCTTGCGCCGACGTGCCGGCGGCTTTGTGGTGGCTGGCGTGAGCCGCCGTGCCAGGTCGGTACCCGGCGAGGTGGGGGCGCGGGTGAAATCCAACTGCATAGACGTCCTTCTTCTGTCGATTCAGCATGAACCAGAAGTGGTGATCAGCGTCACCACACGCTTCAAGCATCGCAGTCGAGATCATACCCGTTCAAACACGTTTTTGGTGTGTTTTGTCACCCGGAAATCCGCTTCTGGCAAGGGTTTGCGGGACGTATACGCGTTTACCGTATACGTCCCGTATACCTGCTGCGCGGACCGTAAACCACATCGCGCAGACGGTTAACCAAGGTCCAGCGGAATGAAGATCCGTGCATCGTCACGCTGTACCAGCAGTGCCACCTGCTTGCCCGCCTTGGCCACCAGAGCACGAAGTTGTTCGGCCGAAGAGATCGGCGTGCCATTCAGCGAGAGGATGACATCGCCGGGCTGAATGCCAACGCGCGCAGCCGGGCCAGCCACGTCTTCAACCACGAGTCCACCGTCGATACCGCTGTCGCGCTTTTCGGCAGGCGTCAGCGGGCGGACCGCCAGGCCCAGTCGGCCGCCAGCCTGGCCACCGTTTGCCTTCTGCGCCTGGGCGTCTTCCTTCACCGCCCCAACCTTGACCGTCAGCGTCATGGGCTCACCCTTGCGAATGACCTTGAGCTTGGTCTCGGTGCCGGGCGCGAGATCGGCCACGTGCTCGGGCAGGTCGCCGGAGTGGTCGATGACGTCATCGCCAAGCTGCACTACCACGTCGCCGGCCTTCACGCCGGCCTTCGCTGCGGGGCTATCCGGCTCGACCGAATTCACGAGGGCGCCAGACGGCTTCGGGAGGTTGAACGACTGCGCGAGCGCCTGATTGACTTCCTGCACCGAGATGCCAAGGCGGCCGCGCGTGACCTTGCCATGCGTGACCAGCTGGTCCTCGACCTTGGTCGCCACGTTGATCGGAATGGCAAACGAGAGCCCCTGGTAGCCGCCCGTCTGACTGTAGATCTGCGAGTTGATGCCGATGACTTCGCCGCGCTGGTTGAATAGCGGGCCACCGGAGTTGCCCGGGTTCACCGCCACGTCGGTCTGAATGAAAGGCACGTAAGTGTCATCCGGCAGCGAGCGCGACTTGGCGCTGACAATGCCAGCGGTCACCGTGTTTTCGAAGCCGTACGGCGAGCCAATGGCAAGTACGGGCTCGCCAACGCGGACCTTCGCCGGGTCCCCGAGCCGGACCGTGGGAAGGTTCTTCGCATCGATGCGAATCACCGCAATATCGGTTTGCGGATCGCTGCCAAGCACCTTCGCCTTGAATTCACGACGGTCGGTCAGCTTCACCGTGACTTCGGTCGCATTGTCGACCACGTGGGCGTTAGTCAGGATCAGGCCGTCCGAATTGATGATGAAACCCGAACCCAGACCGCGTACGAGTTGCGGCTGCCCACCCTGCGGCCCCTGGAACTGTGGGCCGAACCGCTTGAAGAACTGAAACAGCGGATCGTCGGGATCGATGCCCTGCGGGGCCTGCGCCGAGGTACGCTGCGCGCGAGCCGTCACGCTGATATTCACGACAGCAGGCCCGTACTGGTCAACAATGCTCGAAAAATCCGTGGGCGTGGCCACCGCGACCGGAGCGGCGCTCGCGGCTGCGCTCGTGTTCTGCGCCGCGTACCCCGGCGTGATTGCATCTTTCTGCAGGTACGCGTAGCCGCCGGCAAGGGCAGCCAATGCGGCGACACCGACAGCTGAGCGGACGAGAGTCTGACGAATCATGGTGCTTTCCTTTCTAGATGGTTCGCGGCGCCGCAGATCCCATTGGCGCGATGAAAGCATCGTAAGCAGCCACACTTAAACCAGACTTAAAGACCTGGCCCATGACTGCGCCGTGGTTGTGCCGCTTCAGGCACGTTGTCGATTCAGGCCCTGCGTGTCGCGGATTCATCCTTTGTCAGGCCG
This sequence comes from Cupriavidus sp. BIS7, assembly GCF_000292345.1. Taxonomy (GTDB): domain Bacteria; phylum Pseudomonadota; class Gammaproteobacteria; order Burkholderiales; family Burkholderiaceae; genus Cupriavidus. Next base: position 1,485 of record NZ_ALOU01000039.1, on the reverse strand, counting down.
ACGGGCGGCTCTATCCTCTATGAGTTCGATTGAAATTTTATATTGCACACAATTTAATTGTGTATAAGATATCTACATGACCGAGACGACGATAACTCCTCAAGTCGAATCCCAAGCCGAGGACTGGCTGCTGTTGGATCGCCAGTTATGCTTTGCCCTGTACTCGACCTCGCTGGCAATGACCAAGATCTACAAGCCCATGCTGAGTGAGCTGGGGCTTACATATCCTCAGTACTTGGTGATGCTGGTTCTTTGGGAGACCAACACGCTGACGATTTCCGAGTTGGGCGCACGGCTGACGCTCGATTCGGGCACGCTGACGCCGCTGCTCAAGAGACTGGAATCGGCAGGCTGGGTGACACGCGAGCGGGATGCCGAGGATGAGCGTCGCGTCCTGGTGAGTTTGACGGATGCCGGCCGGAAGCTTCGTGCCTCTGCGGCGGGTATCCCCGAAAGGTTGCTGTGTGCAACGCAGTGCTCGATCGAGGAGATCGAGTCGCTGACGTCGCGCCTGCATGCATTGCGGTCCACGCTTGAGAATGCGCGGTCCGATGAGTGACTGCCGGTTGCCGGCAATTTGATTAGCCTGCCCCCACTGGGCAAACCTGGAGTGTGCAAATGAAACTGGAAAAAGTCCTTTATACCGCTCATGCATCCGCTACTGGTGGCCGTGACGGCCGCGCCGAGACCTCGGATGGCCAACTGAACGTCAAGCTGGCGCTGCCCACGGAAATGGGTGGCAAGGGCGACGGCCTGAACCCGGAACAACTGTTCGCCGCCGGTTACTCCGCTTGCTTCCTGGGTGCGATCCGCTTCGTGGCAGGCCAGCAGAAGATCAATGTGTCGCCCGACGCGAAGATCGAGGGCGCAGTCGGTATTGGCCAGATTCCACAGGGCTTTGGCATTCAGGCCGAGCTGAAGATCTCGCTCCCCGGCATGGATAAGGAAGCCGCTCAGAAGCTGGTGGAAGCGGCTCACCAGGTTTGCCCATACTCGAATGCCACGCGCGGCAATATCGAGGTGACGCTGACCGTTGTCTGATCGTCGAAGGCTCGAAAGGGCGATTGCGATTGGAAGCAAAAAAGCCGGCATTGCCGGCTTTTTCTTTGTTATGGCGTTGGAAGCTGCAATTGACTGCAGAAGTCGCGCTTCTGCGCGGCGGTCATGCGCTTTGTCCTGATCTCGGCCTTTAGCGCTTCGGATCTGGTCGGAAACTCCAGCCATCCTAGTATTCGCAGGGGCTTGCGCGAACGCGTGTATTTCGCGCCAGTTCCTGCGAGATGCTGGGCATATCGACGCTGAACGTCGGTGGTGATTCCGGTGTAGATGGAGTCGCCCTCGCACTCGAGCAAATAGAGAAACCAGGGCGTTTCTTCCAGCTGCGCGGGCTCGATATCTGATGTCATGGCGGCCGATCATACGTTTTGGCCAGCAACGGTGCAACTTTCGACGTCAGATGTCAAAAGCGCTCGCGCAAAAGCAAAA
>NZ_ALOU01000038.1 GCF_000292345.1 Cupriavidus sp. BIS7 | reverse complement strand
ACAAGTGGGAGAGGGGAGCAAAACAGCACAGGGACAAGACATGACCCTTCTATCCGTCAACAACATCGAAGTCATCTACGACCACGTGATCCTCGTGCTCAAGGGCGTGTCGCTCGAAGTGCCGGAGGGGCGCATCGTGGCGTTGCTCGGGGCCAATGGGGCGGGCAAGACCACCACGCTCAAGGCGATCTCCAACCTGCTGCATGCCGAGCGTGGCGATGTGACCAAAGGCTCCATCGAGTACCGGGGCCAGCGTGTGGACCAGCTCACGCCGAACGACCTCGTCAAACGCGGCGTGATCCAGGTGATGGAAGGGCGCCACTGCTTCGCGCACCTGACGATCGAGGAAAACCTGCTGACGGGGGCCTACACGCGTGGGCTATCGCGCGGCGAGACGCGTGAGGAACTGGAGAAGATCTACGCCTACTTCCCGCGCCTGAAGACGCGCCGCAAGTCGCAGGCCGGCTATACGTCGGGCGGCGAGCAGCAGATGTGCGCGATCGGGCGAGCCATGATGGCGAAGCCGTCGATGATCCTGCTCGACGAACCGTCGATGGGCCTGGCGCCGCAGATCGTCGAGGAGATTTTCGAGATCGTGCGCGACCTGAACACCCGCGAGCGCGTCAGCTTCCTGCTGGCCGAGCAGAACACGATGGTGGCGCTGCGCCATGCCGACTACGGCTACATCCTTGAGAACGGGCGCGTGGTGATGGATGGCGATGCGGAATCGCTGCGCACCAACGAGGACGTCAAGGAGTTCTATCTCGGCGTGGCCGCCAACGATGCCGAAGGCGGCGCGCGCAAATCGTTCCGCGATGTAAAGAGCTATCGCCGCCGCAAGCGCTGGCTGGCCTGACCACGAGACACCATGGCTGAATATTTCGATTCGCTGGAAACGCGCGACCCCGTGGAACGCGAGGCGGCGCTGATCGCCGCGGTGGCGCAGCAGGTCGCGCATGCGCAATCGCATGCGCCTTACTTTGCCGAAGTGCTGTGCGATGTCGATGCGCGCGAGATCACGTCGCGGGCGGCGCTGGGGGCGTTGCCCGTCACGCGCAAGTCCGAACTGACCGCGCGGCAACGTCTTGCGGCGCCGCTGGGTGGCCTCAATGCAACGCCTCTGGCAGGACTGCGTCATGTATTCCAGTCGCCTGGCCCGATCCATGAACCAGCGGGCTTTTCGGCCGACTGGTGGCGCACGGCGCGCGCGATGTTCGCGGCCGGATTTCGCGCTGGCGATCTGGTCTACAACACGTTCTCGTACCACTTCACGCCGGCCGGCATGATGATGGAGTCGGGTGCACATCGGCTGGGGTGCTGCGTGTTTCCGGCCGGCGTCGGGCAGACCGAATCGCAGGTGCAGGCGCTGGCCAACTTGCAGCCTTCGGCTTATGCGGGCACGCCGTCGTTCCTGAAGCTGCTGATCGAGCGGGGCGAGGAAATGGACATGCCGTGCAAAAGCCTGTCCAGGGCATTGGTCAGCGGCGAGGCCTGTCCGCCAGCGCTGCGCGCCTGGTTGCAGGACCACGGCATCACGGCGCGGCAGATGTACGGCACGGCCGATCTCGGCCTGATTGCCTACGAGACCGAGGGCGGCGACGGCTGGGTCGTCGATGAAGGCGTGATGTTGGAGATTGTCGAGCCGGGCGGCTCGCAGCCGATGCCCGAGGGCGAGGTTGGCGAGGTCGTGGTGACGGTGCTCGGTAACGGCGACTACCCGTTGATCCGCTTCGGCACGGGCGACCTGTCGGCCATCGTGAGTGGCTCATCGCATCGCGCCAGTCCGTGCGGCCGCACCAATATCCGCATCAAGGGCTGGCTTGGGCGCGCGGACCAGACCACCAAGGTCAAGGGGATGTTCGTGCATCCGGGCCAGGTGGCCGATGTGGTGCGGCGCCATCCGGAGGTTCGTGCGGCGCGGCTGGTGGTGACTGGCTCCGTCGGCGCCGATGTGATGACACTGCACTGCGACGCCACGCGCGACGACGCGACGCTGGCGGCGGCCATCTGCGATTCGATGCGCGAGGTCATGCGTCTGCGCGGCGAGGTGCGCTTCGTGCCGGCTGGATCGCTGCCGCAGGATGGCAAGGTAATAGAGGATGCGCGGCGCTACGATTGACCGCGGCGGTCGGCTATTCCGGTTGCGTGTCGCCAGCCTTCGGATAGCCGCCACGCGGCCGAGTGGGCAGGCGCACCATCCACACCGTAACCGCCAGTGCGATAGCGATCAGCGTGACCGATGCGAGCGGACGCTCGCGCATCAGCCAGGCGGTGACGCTCATCGAGGTCCACATCATCGACAACGCCAGGCACTTGGCCCGCAGCGGAATGCTGCGATGGGCCTGCCAGTCGCGCACGAGCGGCCCGAAGCGCTGGTGCGTGACCAGCCAGTGATGAAAGCGCTCCGAGCCGCGCGCGAAGCATGCGGCGGCCAGCAGGACGAATGGTGTGGTGGGAAGCAGCGGCAGGAAGATGCCGATGATCCCGAGCGCAAGGCTCAGGGTGCCGCAGGTGACCCAGAACGCGCGGATGGCGCGTTCGCGGTGCGTCAGCTTGTTCTGGCGTTCGGGGTCGTCTGGTTGCAACGGTGGAAATGCGGCGGGCGCCGCAACAAGGGCAAAAACGCGCTTATGCTACCAGCCCCAGGCGGGCACGCGCTGCGTCGTATTCGCTCTTCATGCGTGCCACGATCTCTCCGGCAGACGGAATGTCGTGGATCTGGCCCACGCCCTGGCCGGCGCCCCAGATGTCCTTCCACGCCTTGGCCTTGGAGGCGCCGCTCGAGAAATCCATCTTGCTCTTGTCGGCAACGGGCAGGTTTTCCGGATCGAGCCCCGAATTGACGATGCTCTCGCGGATGTAGTTGCCGTGCACGCCCGTGAACAGGTTCGTGTAGATGATGTCGGCCGCTGCCGAGCCGGTGATCGACTGCTTGTACTCGGTGGACGCGTGCGCTTCCTGCGAGGCAATGAAGCGCGTGCCCACGTAGGCGAAGTCGGCGCCCATCGCCTGCGCGGCCAGTACGGCCTCCCCGGTGGCGATCGAACCGGACAGCGCGATCGGGCCATCAAAGAACTTACGTACCTCGCCCACCAGCGCGAACGGCGAGAGCATGCCGGCATGGCCGCCCGCGCCCGCCGCCACCAGGATCAGGCCATCCACGCCAGCTTCGATCGCCTTCTCGGCATGGCGGATGTTGATCACGTCGTGCAGCACGATGCCGCCGTAGCTGTGCACGGCGTCGATCATTTCCTTGGGAGGCGCACGCAGCGACGTGATGAAGATCGGTACCTTGTGTTCGACGCAGACCTTCACGTCGTGCTCAAGGCGCGCGTTCGATGCGTGCACGATCTGGTTGACCGCGATCGGGCCCACCGGCTTGTCGGGATTCGCAGCCTTGAAGTCGGCCAGGTCCGCCTGGATCTGCGTGAGCCACTCGTCGAGCAGCTCGGCCGGACGCGCATTCAGCGCGGGAAACGCCCCGACGATGCCAGCCTTGCACTGCGCCAGCACCAGTTCCGGATAGCTGACGATGAACATCGGCGACGCGATGACGGGCAGGGCCAGGTTCTGCAGAACTGGCGGGATATGTTTGGCGGCAGGCATAGGTCTCCTCGCATGCATCTAATTGAACGGTCGTTCGATTATAGGGAGTTTGAGGTGGTGTAGCGCTGGGCTAGAGGTTGCAGTCTACGTCGCAGGACAAACAACGAAAGTTCATCGACGAATTTCGTAGGCCCGAGTTGCCGCGATCCGCATGCTGACTTTGATAGGTACAAGGGGGCAAGAGGCGGAATGCTGGATAGCAAGACATCGTAGGGTATCGGGCCGCTGGACGGGTTGTGGGCTGGACTGCCCGGTTTGGCTCGAAGGCGGTGTTCAGTTATCTAGTGCCGACTATGCTGGAAGCGCCTGCGGGGTAGAAACCACTAACCGCTTGTGTATGGAGAATGGCCCCACCGACTCTGGAGGCTTAGACGCTGCGTATACCAATCCCTTCGTTTTTTCACCAAGTTAATGAGGAGATCGGCATCCGTAATTTCAATTAATTGTTCAACTGCCTTAATTTTCCTCTAATTGATGGTTCATCTTTATATTTGAATCGCACAATTTTTCCTTCTTGTCGACCATCGAATCCCTGTCCGAAAATGTTTGATATTTTTTTGTTTTCTGAAAATTTGATTTGATTATTATTTTTTTTTTCCTCATACGCGTGCACTTCATAAAAGTTGCCATCTGTATCGACGCCGGGCAGGTTGTAGTACCACTTTATCACAACGAAAATGTCGGAGCGAAATTTTCCGCTGCCCTTGAATACTGTTACCAACTCCGCAGGGGCGGGGCCCTCTTGATTGAAGGACGCAATATGCGTCAACTTGCCATTGACGTGGCGTAAACCTATGTCTAAAACTTCCGGTGTCCGCTCGATACGATTAATTTCGATCCAATTTTTCTCCGATAGGAAGTTAATTTCAATCTGCTCGCTGATTGAGTTTGCAAGCGATGGTGATGAAAAATGTGCGGAAATCACCAGCGAAGAAAGAAAATGCATTAATATCTTCACCTTGTGCCATCCCTAAAAACATTATCTGATATAATTTTTTGGAAGTGTTTGCGCCGATTTTCATAACTATCGGTTCTTTTGTTGATCAGTGCCGTTATTGCATCAACTTGTGTGTCGCCATGACCTTGATCGGCTATTTCGTAGAGCTTGTGTGCAAGCCAGTAATAGATGCCAGATCTTGTGCTATATTTTGTGTTTGATAGCAAATCCGGGTTTTCAACAAAATTTTGTGCGTCGTCAGTCCAATGTAAATTATAGCCTCTTGTGAAGTCGCGATAATTTCCTATGCCAGTGGTTTGCTTTAGGCCTCGCCCCCTGTATTTCCACCCATCGCCGGTTTCCTTGCTGCCGTTGCCGATTTTGTGTTCATATATACGATTTGCTATGGCTTCGGAATCAGCAGGCTTAGGTGGCTTGTAGCCATACAATTCAGCTTCAGCGGGGTTTTTTTGAAAGTAACCAAAAATCTTAAGTCGACTTGGGGTGTAATATCTTAAATCCTCTTCGAGAGCGCAGAACTCCCCGACCTCCTGTCTTACTTGAGCAAAGAAATGACTCAGCCTCGACTCCGAGTCAAGTCGATACTGAGTGGCATTTTCGTTTATTTCCGCTGCGATACCGGCCAATCTTTCATCTGGAGCCTTTTGATTTGGCCATATTTTTCGAAGCATCTCCACTGTAACGGTTGATTTTCTGCGGAAGTTCCCCACCAATCCAATCGGATGAATATGAAAAACATCCGCTCCCGGCAAATCGCTCACACCGGCCTTCACCTCATCCCACCACACCAGCTTCCCAATCCGCTTCAGCTCTTCCTCATGCTGCGGTTGCGGCCCGGTATGTTTCTCAATTTCCTGGATGAGCTGTCGCCATTTACCCGGATTCGCCCACTCACTTTCGTGCCTGATAATCAAGCGAGACATCCGCTGTGCACTCCACCGATCGTCGGCTGCTGCGCGCAACTCGTCTGCCGCCCGGCTTTCATCTCTCCTCGGGTAGATTGCGCGATAAACCGTGGCCATTAACGGACTCAGTTTGTCCACTGCGCCGGGCGTCGGCACGTCCGCGCCCATCAAGTAATCGACATAAGCCTTCGTGTTCGAAAACATCGTGTGTGTTCGATCGTGCGGATCCCTGAAAGACGTATCAAAGTCAATCCAGGATTGCGCATGCTCAAGCGTCACCCGGCCGCCCGCGAAGTTTTCCTGTCGCACCCAGCCGTCGATGTCATGGCCCAGTACATTTGCGCTTTGGACACGCCACCAAATACGCTTTTTTCCATCGGTGCCCGCTTCGGTCTCGTCGCGCCTGTTGTCGGCGTTCTTGGCCAGAACCGCGAGAGTGGCAAGCTGGACGACATCAGTCAGCGGTGCATCTTGCCCCTCGTTGAAGGGCGCCTTATACAGCTTGGTGTTCTTGCCAACTCGCAGGATGGTGGGCTCGCTAGGCAGTCCTAATGGCGCCCAGTTCTCGGGATGGTGTCCGTGCTTGTCCACCCAGTTGCGCCCCTGCTCGATAAAGGCACCGATACCGTCGCCGCAAAACACCTCGAGGTGCACCATGCTGGTTTCGGCCTGCTCGCTCAGCGAGTCATAGCGCCCGAGGTGACCGATCAGGTCGCCAGCCTTGATCTGAATGGGCTTTTCGGGGGTGACCACGCGGTCCAGCATGGAATCCGGCATGACTTCATAGACCACTGGACGACCGCCTTCCTTGCCCAGGAACACCCATCCGTTGATCGCGGCTGTCGGCGCAACATAGCCACCTATTGCAGGAGGAATCAGTTGCGCGCCATGTGTGTCCTTGATCTGGCCCCAGTCACCTTCGCGCTTGCTGATGCTGATCAGCGTCCCACGCGGCAGGATGCACATTGGCGCGCCATGGGGACGCGACGCTCGAACCCTGAGTCCTATCTGGCTCGGCTGGGCAGCAACGCCCCTCGGCCCGGATGTGGGCTTGTCATTGGCGAACTGCGTCACCTTGAAATCCGGCGACCAGTACGCAGGCCGCGGCAGTGTCTTGTCACTCTCGTACCCGGCCAGGTCCCGCAGATGCATGTACAGGCTGAAGAAAGTCAGCCTGTTGTCCTTGGGAAACTCCATGGTGTGGCGCACCAGCGCGAATCCCGTGCTATAGCGCGCCTCTCGGGCGGGCTTGTCGGCCTGTGCCGCTATCTGGCTGACGAGGTAGGCGCGGTCAATGCGGAAGGCCACAACCTCGCCATCGGCAATACAGCGAACGCCATGTATCAGGTCCAATGCGCTACCGGCGCCGCCTTCTGACACGTGAATGCCGCCATGCCACATGCCCTTTGGGCTGATGCCAAAGGCGCCCAATGGCTCATTCTTAAGGAGCTTGTGGAATTCGTGCTCGTCGCTGAACTCGGCGCTGGCCGTAGTGCCTTGCCCTTTCTTGCGGAACGGGAAGGCAAAGCGTGGTTGCTTTACTGGCGTGATAGGAGACTTCTTTGGACCCGTTGCCGCTTTGCTGCCGCCGTCAATTGCTTCCGCCATCTGGAATACCCCGGTAGTCACGTCGTCTGTCGTCGGGCCTTGCGCCCGATGTGCGAGATCGTCAACGAGGAGGTAGTGCGGAGGGAATCGCTGAAACCTGAAAGTGATGTCAGAGTTTCGTGGGTCTGACTGAAAAGAAATGAATAACGCGGCTGGGTGGCTTCCGGCAACGAGCGTCGTTGAGGACCTCAATACCACAATCAAAATCATCAAGCGCCGGGCCTATCGCTACCGTGGTGATGAGTACCTCTTCCTAAAGATCAAGGCAGCCTTCCCCGGAATTCTTCGTTGAACCAAAAAAAAGCCCCGCTGGGTTAGAGCGGGGCCATTACCACGAAGACTGATAAGAAGAGACGGTTCGACACCTGCCAATGCCTTACCGTGATTCGAATCTTAGTAGGCGTTTGTGACGGCAGGAAGTCAGCCCGGAACAATTCCGGAAAACCCTAGGATTCGGATTTTTTTCAGACTCGGTCAGACTTTTTCGAGCAGCAGGCCCTTCAGGTATTCGCCCTCGGGGAACGCGGCCGACATCGGGTGGTCCGTTCCGGCTGACAGGCGGCGCAGGATACGCGCATCGGACCGCGCATCCGTGGTGGCGCCGGCCACGATCTTCTGGAACAGCTCCATGCTGATGGCACCCGAGCACGAGTACGTGAACAGCAGTCCGCCCGGGCGCAGCAGCTGCATGCCGACCAGGTTGATTTCCTTGTACGCGCGCGCGGCGCGGTCGATATGCTGGGCGGACGGCGCAAACTTGGGCGGGTCCAGCACGATCAGGTCGAACTGGCGGCCCTCGGCACGGAATTCGCGCAGGCTCTTGAAGACGTCTGCATCCAGCCAGGTGGCGCGGGCCGGGTCGAAACCGTTCAGCGTCACGTTGTTGGCCGCGATCTTGAGCGCTTCGCCGGAAGAGTCGATCGACGTCACCGACGCAGCGCCGCCGCGCAGTGCGGCCAGCGAGAAGCCGCCGGTGTAGCAGAAGCAGTTCAGCACTTCGCGGCCTTCGGCCAGGTCGCCCACCAGCTTGCGGTTGTCGCGCTGGTCCACGTAGAAGCCGGTCTTGTGGCCGTTGCGCACGTCGACGTAATAGCGCACGCCGTGCTCGGTGACCGACAGCTCGGGGTCAGGCTCGGCGCCGGCCAGCACGCCGGTCACGAGCGGCAGGCCCTCGCGCTGGCGCACGGCGGCATCGGAACGCTCGTAGACGTTCGGGCAGCCGGTTTCCTTGATCAGCGCCTGCACCAGCGCATCCTTCCATTGCTCCACGCCCGCGGCGTTGAACTGGCAGACGAGCTGGCCGCGTTCGCCCTGGCCGTAGTAATCGACGATCAGGCCCGGCAGGCGGTCGGCCTCGCCGAAGATCAGGCGCACGGCGTCGGTGTCGCGCACCCAGCGCTGGCGGTGTGCCAGGGCCGCCGACACGCGGCGCTTGAACATGGCGTGATCGACCGGCTCGTTCTCGTCGAACGTCCAGACGCGCGCGCGGATCTGCGACTCGGGGCTGTACGCGCCACGCGCCAGGAAGCGGCCGTCCGCGCTGCGGATGACCACGGTCGATCCCGGTTCGCAACGGCCTTCAGTGGCCGCGATGCCGGTGGCGTAGACCCAGGGATGGCGCCGCAGCAGCGACTTTTCTTTGCCCGGCTTGAGGGTAATGACGTTCATGCGCTTACAGCACCACCTTGACCATCGGGTGCGCCGTCAGCGCGCGATACAGGTCATCGAGCTGCTCGCGGCTCGTGACCCAGACCGTCACGGTCAGTCCCAGGTAGTTGCCATTGCGCGACGGACGCATCTCCATCTTGCCGGCGTGGAAGTTGGGATCGAAGTCCTGCACCAGCGTCACGATGGCTTCGGCGAAGCCATCCTGCATCGCGCCCATGACCTTGATCGGAAAATCGCTCGGATACTCGATCAGCGACTGTTCCGGCGGAATCTCCCCCGGAATTAGCGGACCGTTGTTCGAATCGGTAGACATCTCGAATCCTTGAAGCCTTACTTGCGCTTGAACCAGAGGCGGATCGTATCCCACAGGCGGCCGAAGAAGCCGGCCTCGGGCACTTCCTCGAGCGCCACCACCGGGAATTCCGCCACCTTGGTGGTGCCATCCATCATCTTGACCGTGCCCACCTGCTGGCCGGCCGCGATCGGCGCAATCAGCAGTTCCTGGCGCTCCAGCACCGGCTTGAGGCGCGAGCCCGTGCCCTTGGGCACCGTGATATACGTCTCATTGGCCACACCGATCTTGATCGTGCCAGCCTTGCCCTTGTAGATGTCCGGCGTGGCCAGCACCTGGCCCTTGTCATACAGGCGCAGCGTGTCGAAGAACTGGAAGCCGTAGTTCAGGATCTTCAGGCTTTCCTGCGTACGGATCTGCTCGGTGGCCGTGCCGATCACGATCGACACCAGGCGGCGCGAACCGTTGGGCACATTGGCCAGCGGACGCTTTGCCGACGAGATCAGGCAGTAGCCGGCGGACTTCGTGTGGCCGGTCTTCACGCCGTCCACGGTCGGGTCGATGTACAGCAGGCGGTTGCGGTTCGGCTGCCTGATCTTGTTATAGGTGAACTCCTTCTGCGAGTACATCGAGTAGTACTCCGGGAAGTCCTTGATCAGGCGCGTGGTCAGCGTGGCCAGGTCCACCGCCGTGGTGTAGTGGTTCGGATCGGGAACGCCGTCGGTGTTCGCGAAGTGCGTGTTCTTCATGCCCATGCGCTGGGCTTCGCGATTCATCATCGCGACGAAGCCTTCCTCGGAACCGCCCACGGCCTCGGCCAGCGCCAGCGACGCATCGTTGCCCGACTGGACGATCAGGCCCTGCAGCAGGTCATTCACGCTGACCGGCTTGCCGGCCTCGATGAACATGCGCGATTCATCGCTTTTCACCTTGCGCACGATGTCGGTCGGCGTGATGATCTGGTCCAGCGTGAGGCGCTTTTCCTTGATGGCCTCGAAGGCCAGGTAGGCCGTCATCAGCTTGGTCAGCGAGGCGGGCTCGATGCGCAGGTCTGCATTCTGCGAGGCCAGCGCCTGGCCGCTCGTTACGTCGAACAGCATCCAGGACTTGGCGGCGACCTGCGGCACCGGCACGGTCTGTGCCAGTACGGTGGCGGGCGCCGCGGCGAGCGTCGCGGCAACGATGACGGGGGCAAGGGCGGACGCGAGGTACGGCGTGGCTCTGTTCAGCATGGGTAGGTTTCCAACGATAAAGGGATGTCGCGGACGGGACGGCTCACCGTTCCCACGCGTTGACGACAAGCTGCTTGATCAGGTGCAGCTTGCGGTGAAAAAAATGGTCGGCGCCGGGAATGACGATCACCGGCAGTTCCTGCGGGCGCGCCCAGTCGAGCACGCTGGCCAGCGGCACGGTGTCGTCCTGCTCGCCATGAATCACGATGGTATCGGCGGGCACGGTGGCCACGTCCCAGCGGCTTGTGGCGGTGCCCACCAGCACCAGGCGCTGCGCAGGCGTGCCCGCCTCTGCCAGGCGGCGCGCCACGTGCGTCTGCACGAAGCTGCCAAACGAGAAGCCGCCGAGCGCCAGCGGCAGCGTGGCCACATCGGGGGACCACGCGGTCTGGGTGCGCATCCAGTCGATCACGGCCAGCAGGTCGTCCTGCTCGCCGATGCCCGCGTCGTGCTCGCCCGCCGTGCCGCCCACGCCACGGAAGTTCGGGCGCACGGTGGCATAGCCCAGCGCCACGAACGTGCGCGCCAGCGTCTGCGCCACCTTGTTGTCCTTGGTGCCCGCGAACAGCGGGTGCGGATGGGCCACAAGCGCCAGGCCGCGCACGGGCGCGTTCTGCGGCAGATCGATCGAAATGTCGATGGCGCCGACTGGGCCGGCGATGGTGGTGACCTGGGTATGCGCGTTCATGGTGGCAGGAGGCTCTTGCACAACGGGACTGCGGAACAACGGAACAACGGGACTACGGGACTACGAGAAAGCGGGACAACAAAAAACCGGGCAAGACCCGGCATGGCCCGGCGGGTAGCGGTATCAGCGGTCTACCATCAGTCGCTTCACGGGCTTGCCGTTGACCAGATGGCTGTCGATGATTTCGTCGATGTCCTGCTCGTCGACGAAGGTGTACCAGACGGCCTCGGGGTAGACCACCAGCACCGGCCCGAGTTCACACCGGTTCAGGCAGCCGGCCTTGTTGATGCGCACGCGGCCTTCGCCGCCGGCGATGCCAAGCTCCTTGCAGCGCTTCTTGGCGTATTCCTGCATGGCCTTTGCATTGTGGTCGGCGCAGCAGGCCGAGCCGTCGTCGCGCTGGTTCAGGCAGAAGAAGACGTGGTGTTGGTAGTAGCTGCTCATGACGGCTGACTTGGGGGCGCGGCATGGCGATGGCGCCAATGCACGGGAATCGGAAGCACGGAATTATACGTGGTCACGACGACCGTTCAGTGCCCAAAGGCCGCTGGCAACCGCACGGAATTCCGGAATTTCCGCCGCGCCCGCCGCCATTCGAGCGCGCGGCACCCGGAAACCACGCCTGGGTGAGCCGTCTGCGCCACATATCGGGCCGATGAAGGCCTTTGCGGGGTCCGAAACTCCGGAGCCGCACATTCCGGATTTCCGGAATTCCGGAGTCCTGTCGCGTGCGGATTAGCCGCTTTCCTTGCAAATCAATGACTTGCGAATTCCCGTCAGGGTGGCACGTCTGTTGCAAATAGTTACCTCCAGACGCGCCGCCGCGCAATCGAGGCGCGCAACGCGCCACGCCATCGAGCGCCGGGCACCGGTCAAAACACCGAGGACGACATCATGAGGAAACCCTTTTACAAGATCCTGTACGTGCAGGTCCTGTTCGCGATTTTCGTGGGCATCCTGCTGGGCCATTTCTGGCCCGACACCGGCGTGGAAATGAAGCCGCTGGGCGACGCCTTCATCAAGCTGATCAAGATGATCATCGGTCCGATCATCTTCTGTACCGTGGTGTCCGGCATTGCCGGCATGCGCGACATGAAGAAGGTGGGCCGCGTGGGCGGCAAGGCGCTGCTGTACTTCGAGATCGTCTCGACCTTCGCGCTGCTGATCGGCCTGATCGCATCGCACGCGCTCAAGCCCGGCGTGGGTTTCAACATCGATCCGGCCACGCTGGATGCGAAGGCGATCTCGCAATACGTGACGAAGGCGCACGGCCAGAGCACGGTCGAGTTCTTCATGCACATCATCCCGGACACGCTCTTCAGCGCGTTTTCCAATGGCGACATCCTGCAGATCCTGCTGGTCTCGCTGTTCTTCGGATCGGCGCTGGCCGTGGTGGGTGACCGCGCACGTGTCATCCACGAGATGGTGGACCAGGTGTCGAAGGTGTTCTTCCACATCGTTCACGTGATTACCAAGGTGGCCCCGATCGGCGCGTTCGGCGCCATGGCATTCACGATCGGCAAGTACGGCCTGGGTTCGCTGATTCCGCTGCTCAAGCTGATCGGCACGTTCTACTTCACGGCCATCGTGTTCGTGCTGGTGGTGCTGGGCACCGTGGCGCGCCTGACCGGCTTCTCGATCCTCCGCTTCCTCTCGTACATCAAGGAAGAGCTGCTGATCGTGCTCGGCACCAGCTCCTCGGAAGCCGCGCTGCCGCACCTGATGGAGAAGATGGAGAAGCTGGGCTGCTCGAAGTCGGTGGTGGGTCTGGTCGTGCCGACCGGCTACTCGTTCAACTTGGATGGCACCAACATCTACATGACGATGGCGGTGGTATTTATCGCCCAGGCCATGAACATCGAGCTGACGCTGATGCAGCAGCTGACGATCCTGGCCGTGGCCATGGTGACGTCGAAGGGCGCCAGTGGCGTGACCGGCTCGGGCTTTATCACGCTGGCCGCCACGCTGGCCGTGGTGCCGACGATTCCGGTGGCCGGCATGGTGCTGATCCTCGGTATCGACCGCTTCATGAGCGAATGCCGCGCGCTGACCAACATCGTCGGCAATGGCGTGGCCACCGTGGTGGTGTCGGCCTGGGAACATGAACTTGACCGCGCCCGCCTGAGCCGCGTGCTGCGGGGCGAAGATGACGCAGGTACCCTCGCCGACGCCAGCACCCGCTGACGTGACCCGGAAAGCGACCGGCGCACCCCCGGAGGGTGCCGCCGGCGCTATCCCGGATGAACCCGCCGGCACCTCCGGCCAGCGGGTATCATCGGCGCGAGAACTTCCGCGCGCGCCGATGCCCCATTCCGACGACTTCCTTGCCGTGCATGACCCTGCCGCGCCCGGTCCGGTGCACGCGCCGGAGTCGAGCACGCGCTGGTGGGGGTTTGCCGCCGCGCTGCTGGTTGGCCTGCTGGCATTGTGCTCGCTGACCTGGCTGTTCTCGGTACAGCGCGGCATCGCGGCATTGCAGCAGTCCACGGCAATGCGCGCGGATCGCTATGCGGCCACGCTCGAATCGACGCTGGACCGCTACGAATTCCTTCCTGCGCTGGTATCGCTGCACCCTTCGGTGCGCGCGCTGCTGGCGTCGCCCAAAGACCCGGCCCGCATTGCCGCGGTCAATGACTATCTCACCGAGGTCAACAGCCGGGCCCGCGCGTCAGCCACCTATGTGATTGCCGCCGACGGCCTGGCGCTGGCCGCCAGCAACCATGGCGAGCCGGGCAGCTTCGTCGGCACCGACTATCGCTTCCGCCCGTACTTCCAGATGGCCTCGCACGGCCAGATCGGCCGCTTCTACGCGATCGGCGTCACCAGCGACGAACCGGGGTACTACATCGCCCAGCCGATCGAATCGGCTGGCAAGGTGATCGGCGTGACCGTGGTGAAGCTGAACCTGGAGTGGTTCCAGCGTGCCGGCGCGGGCAGCACCGAGCCGCTGATGGTGTCCGACGACCATGGTGTGATCTTCCTGTCCTCGGTGCCGGGCTGGCAGTACCGCACGCTGCGGCCCGTGCCCCCCGCACTGCAGGCCGAGTTGCACAAGACGCGCCAGTATCACGATGTCGACGTCACGCCGTTGCCGATGCAGCCGCTTGATTCGCCGGTCTCGCGCTGGCTGGCCAGCACCACGCTCAACGACGGCGAGCGGCTGGTGCGCGTGGGCCCGGCGGGCAGGGACGCCGGCCCAAGGGCGCCGAATGGGATCGACCCGGAGAATGCGCACTTCGGCTTGTCCGGTGATGGCGCGGACCGCTACCTGGAGATCAATCGTGCCGTGGGGCCGGCCGGCTGGAACATGCAGGTAATGGCGCCGCTGGACCCGGTGCTGGCGAACGCGCGCAGCGCGACGATCGGCGCGGCGCTGGCCTATGCCTGTATCTGCCTGCTGCTGGTGAACCTGCGCCAGCGCCGTCAGCGTGCGCGCGACATGCAGTACAGCCGCCGGCTGCTGGAAGCCGCCTATGACGAACTCGAACGCCGCGTGGAAGCGCGCACGGCCGACCTGATGGCGATCAACGAGCAGCTTGAAGGCGAAGTGGCCGAGCGCACGCGCGCCGAGAGCGAGCTGCGCGCCACGCAGGACGAACTGGTGCAGGCCAGCAAGCTGGCTGCGCTCGGACAGATGGCGGCCGGCATCACGCATGAACTGAACCAGCCGCTGGCGGCACTGCGCACGTTCTCGGACAACACGCGCGTGCTGCTGGAGCGTGGCCAGCTCGACGCAGCCACCGGCAATCTTTCCGCCATCGCCGACCTGACCGAGCGGATGGGCAAGATCACGGGTCAGCTCAAGCTGTTTGCCGGCAAGGCACGCCAGCGCCGCAACGCGGTCCGCGTACGTGGCGCCATCGATCACGTGCTGCAGCTGACTGCCCCGCGCCTGGGGCACGTGATGCTGAGAGTGCGCGGACTCGATGGCGAGGCCGCCGACCTGGCGGTATGGGCCGACGAGCTCAAGCTCGAACAGGTGCTGCTGAATCTCGTCGGCAATGCGCTAGACGCCATTGCCGCAAGTGGGGCGCATGATGGCCGCGTGGATATCACCGTGGGCGCCACGGAAGAGACCGTGACGCTGGCCGTGCGCGACAATGGCGCCGGGATCGCCCCGGATGCGCTGCCGCGTCTGTTCGAACCGTTCTTCACGACCAAGGAAATCGGGCAGGGGCTCGGCCTTGGGCTGGCGATCTCGTCATCGATCGTGCGGGAATTCGGCGGACAACTGACAGCCGGCAATGTCGAAGGTGGCGGTGCGGAATTCGTTGTGACGTTGCGGCGCACGCGCCAGACGGTCCCGGCCTGAAAACGGCCTGAAGGAAGGCAGGTAAATTCATGATTGCGATGCAGGACGGATTGCGGGTGCTGTTCGTCGAGGACGAACCGCTGGTGCGCCAGGCCACGGCGCAGAGCCTGGAACTGGCCGGATTCACGGTGCTGGCGCTGCCATCCGCCGAGGCGGCGATGCCACACCTGAGCGCCGAGTTTCCCGGGGTGCTGGTGACCGATGTGCGCCTGTCCGGCGCGAGCGGGCTTGACCTGCTGCAGCACTGCCGTAACGCGGCGCCCGGCGTGCCGGTGATCCTGGTCACGGGGCACGGCGATATCACGATGGCCGTGCAGGCGATGCGCGAGGGCGCCTATGACTTCATCGAGAAGCCGTTCGGCGCCGACCGCCTGACCGAAACCGTGCGCCGCGCGCTGGAACGCCGCGCGCTAGAACTCGAAAACCGCGCGCTGCGCCGCGAACTGGCCGGCCCGGCAGCAGGTACGCGGATCATCGGACGTTCGCCGGCCATCGCGCAGGTGCGCGACCTGATTGCCAACGTGGCGGCCACCGACGTGCCGGTGATGATCAACGGCGAAACCGGCACCGGCAAGGAGCTGGTGGCGCGCAGCCTGCACGCGTTGTCCACGCGGGCCGACGCCCCGTTTATCGCGCTGAACTGCGGCGCCGTGCCGGAGGCGATTTTCGAGAGCGAAATGTTCGGCCACGAGTCAGGTGCCTTCACCGGCGCGGGCAAGCGCCGCATTGGCAAGCTCGAACATGCGTCGGGCGGCACGCTGTTCCTGGACGAGATCGAGAGCATGCCGCTGGCGCTGCAGGTAAAGCTGCTGCGCGTGCTGCAGGAGGGCACGCTGGAACGCCTGGGATCGAATACGTCGGTGCCGATCGACGTGCGCATCATCGCCGCGGCCAAGGGCGACATGGAGGGGCTGGTGGCGCAGGGCTTGTTCCGTCAGGACCTGTTGTACCGGCTCAACGTGGTGACGATTCCGCTGCCGCCATTGCGCGAACGGCGCGAGGATATCGTGCCGCTGTTCGAGCACTTCATGCTCGTGGCTGCCGTGCGCTACCAGCGCCCGGCGCCGATCCTTTCCGAGATGCAGCGCCAGCAACTAATGCAGCGGCCCTGGCCCGGCAACGTGCGTGAACTGCGCAACGCGGCGGACCGGCTGATTCTGGGCGTGCCGGAGGGCGGACAGACTGGCGGCAAACCTGATTCAGCCGACGAATCGACCCCGCTGCGCGAGCGGATGGAGCGCTACGAGCGTGCCGTTATTGCCGATACGCTGGCCCGCACCGGCGGCGCGGTCAGCCAGGCCGCCGACCTGCTGCAAGTGGGCAAGGCGACGCTTTACGACAAGATCAAACGATACGGACTGTAACGTCCGCACTCCGCGGATTCGGAGGTCGGTACACTCTGGCCCGGCCCTCTCCCCCGGCCCCTCTCCCGCCATGCGGGAGAGGGGAGTACACCGAAGGCATTTCAATTGCTGGTGGTTTGCTCCCCTCTCCCGCGCGCGGGAGAGGGGCGGGGGAGAGGGCAAGCGTCTCCACAGCTACCGCCCCGACCCATGTCCAACGCCGCACATCCAGCCGATATCGACGGCTACAACCTGACCCCCGACGCTGTCACAGCCATCGCGCGTGGCGAACGTGCTGCCCACGTGCCCGGCGCCGTCCTCGACAAGGTCGGCGACGCCCGCGCCCGTTTCGAGCAGTTGGCCGCCGCCAACGTGCCGATCTATGGCGTGTCCACGGGCTTCGGCGAACTGGTGCACAACTGGGTCGATATCGAGCATGGCCGGGCGCTGCAGGAGAACCTGCTGCGCAGCCACTGCGCGGGCGTGGGCCCGCTGTTCTCGCGCGACGAAGTGCGCGCGATGATGGTGGCGCGAGCCAATGCGCTGTCGCGCGGGTATTCGGCGGTGCGCCCCATCGTCATCGAACAACTGCTGAAGTACCTGGACGCCGGCATCACGCCGGCCGTGCCGCAGGTGGGCTCGCTGGGCGCAAGCGGGGACCTCGCGCCGCTGTCGCATGTGGCCATCACGCTGATTGGCGAAGGCAAGGTACTGACCGCCGACGGCGGCACGGCGCCCACGGCCGAAGTGCTGCGTGCGCACGGCATCGAACCGATCGCTCTGGCCTACAAGGAAGGGCTGGCGCTGATCAACGGTACCTCGGCGATGACCGGGGTGTCATGCCTGCTGCTGGAGACGCTGCGCGCGCAGGTCCGCCAGGCTGAGGTCATCGCCGCACTGGCGCTGGAAGGCTTGTCCGCGTCGGCCGATGCGTTCATGGCGAATGGGCACGACATCGCCAAGCCGCACCCGGGGCAGATCAGTTCCGCGGCGAATATGCGTGCGCTGCTGGCCGATTCCACGCGGCTGTCCGGTCACGGCGAGTTGTCCACGGAAATGAAGTCGCGCGCGGGCGATGCCAAGAACACCGGCACGGGCGTTTTCATCCAGAAGGCCTACTCGCTGCGCTGCATTCCGCAGGTGCTCGGCGCGGTGCGCGATACGCTTGACCATTGCGCGAGCGTGGTAGAGCGCGAACTCAATTCATCGAACGACAACCCGCTGTTCTTCGAGGACGGCGCGCTGTTTCACGGCGGCAACTTCCACGGCCAGCAGGTGGCATTCGCGATGGACTTCCTGGCCATCGCCGCAACGCAACTGGGCGTGCTGTCCGAGCGCCGCCTGAACCGTCTGCTGAGCCCGCACCTGAACAACAATCTGCCCGCGTTTCTGGCGGCTGCGAACGAAGGGCTGTCTTGCGGGTTTGCCGGCGCGCAGTACCCGGCCACGGCGCTGATCGCCGAGAACCGCACGATCTGCAGCCCGGCCAGCATTCAGAGCGTGCCGTCGAACGGCGACAACCAGGATGTGGTCAGCATGGGGCTGATCGCCGCGCGCAATGCACGCCGCATCCTCGACAATAACCAGTACATCCTGGCGCTGGAACTGCTGGCGGCATGCCAGGCAGCCGAACTGGCCGGGGCCGTCGAGCAACTGGCGCCAGCCGGGCGCGCGGTATTTGCGTTCGTGCGCGAGCGGGTGCCGTTCCTGTCGATGGATCGCTACATGACCGACGACATCGAATTGATCGCCGCGCTGCTGCGGCAGGGCGCGCTGGTCGACGTCGTGCGGCGCGCGGGCATCGAACTGAACTGACGCGGGCTGGCCGCTACTTCCACATGCCGCGCATGCGGGTGGCGAGATCTACCTGCGGCAGAGCGGGTTTTGCCTGGCCTTCGCCCGGCATCGGCGCGGGCGGCCACGAGCGGCTGTAGAAGTTCGGCATCACGCGATTGGGCAGGAAGCGCGTGCGCGATGCATAGACGTGGCGGTCGCCAAAGCCAACCTGGTTGTGCACATAGAAGCGCTGCGGCACGACGATGTCGAGGTGGTCGCGCGCACGCGTCATCGCCACGTACATCAGGCGCCGCTCTTCCTCGATTTCTTCAGTGGTGCCGGTGGCAAGGTCGGACGGCATGCAGCCATCGACGGCATTGAGCACGTACACGGCCTTCCATTCCTGACCTTTGGCCGAATGGATCGTCGACAGGATCAGGTAGTCCTCGTCGCGCGAGGGGACGCCCGATTCGTCGCTCGATGCGCTGGGCGGGTCGAGTGTCAGTTCGGTCAGAAAGCGTTCGCGCGACGCATAGGTGGCCGCGATGCGTTCGATCTGCTGCAGGTCGGCCTGCCGCGCGGCGGCATCGTCGTGCATCCGTTCCAGATGCGGCATATACCAGGCAATCACCTGTTCGAATTCCGACGGCCATGGCGAAGCGGGCGCCATCAGCGCGCGTGCCAGCGTCAGCAGCTCATCCCATGCGGGACCGGCCGCCGGTGGCGGCTCGAACGCGTCGAGCGCAACCAGCGGCTCGGTGGCCGCTTCCAGCCCTTCAAGCACGCGTGCGGCGGTCTTCGGGCCGATGCCGGGCAGCAGCTGCAGCGTGCGGAAACCAGCCATGCGGTCGCGCGGGTTTTCCAGCCAGCGCACCACGGCCATCACGTCCTTGACGTGGGTCGATTCCAGAAACTTCAGCCCGCCGAATTTCACGAACGGGATATTGCGCCGCGCCAGTTCGATCTCCACCTGCGCGCTGTGGTCGGCGGCCCGGAACAGCACCGCCTGCGACATCAGTGTCAGTCCTGCCTCGCGGCGCGCCAGCACCTGTTCGACAACGAAGCGCGCCTGGTCGGCCTCGTCGTTGACCACCACCACGCCGGGCTTCTCCGCCGATTCGCGCAGCGACCAGAGATCCTTGGTGAAGCGCTCTGCCGCCAGGCCGATCACGGCGTTGGCCGCGTGCAGGATCGGCTGCGTCGAACGGTAGTTCTGTGACAGCGTGACCTGCTCGGCAGGCGGCGAGAATTGCGTCGGGAAGTCGAGGATATTGCGCACCGTGGCGCCGCGGAATGCATAGATCGACTGGGCGTCGTCGCCCACCACGGTCAGGCCCCGGCCATCGGGCTTCAGTGCCAGCAGGATCGACGCCTGCAGCGCATTGGTGTCCTGGTACTCGTCGACCAGCACATGGTCGAAGCGCGCGCCCATGTCCTGCGCCAGCGCGGGCTCGGTCATCGCCTGCGCCCAGTAGAGCAGCAGGTCGTCGTAGTCGAGCACCTGCTGCTTCTGCTTGGCTTCCACATAGGCAGCGAACAGGCCCTTGAGCGCGTCGGCCCACATCGCGTAGCGCGGAAACTGCGTTTTCAGCACCACTTCCAGCGGCAACTGCGTGTTGACCGCGCGCGAGTAGATCGCGAGGCAGGTCTCCTTGCGCGGGAAGCGCGATGTCTGCTCCGACAGCCCGAGGTCGTGGCGCACCACGTGCATCAGGTCGGCAGAATCGCCACGGTCGCTGATCGTGAACGTGGGGGCCAGCCCGAGCGTTTCAGCGTACTCGCGAAGCAGGCGCGCGCCGATGGCGTGGAACGTGCCCGACCACTGCAGCGCGGCGCGGCCTGCGCCGGTCTGGATGCCAAGTGCCTGATCGACGATACGCTCCACGCGACGGCCCATTTCGGAGGCCGCACGGCGCGAGAACGTCAGCAGCAGGATGCGGCGCGGGTCCGCGCCATTCACCACCAGATGAGCCACGCGATGCGCAAGCGTGTTGGTCTTGCCCGAACCCGCACCCGCGATGATCAGCAGCGGGGCATCACCGTCAAATTCCACGGCGGCGCGCTGCTCCGGGTTCAACCGGGACAGGTAGGCGCGGGTGTCGGTGGCTTCGGCGGCAACGTCGGCGTCAGCTTCGGGGGCGAGATCCGGTAACACGGCAGGGAAGGGAGTCGGACGGGATGAGAAAAATCTGGCGCTCACTGTATATCCATACAGCTATGACAGGCAAGCGCCCTGGCCGTCCGTGACAGCATGGCAACAAAAAAGGTGCCGCATGGGCACCTTTTCGATGAAGATCGGGGATGTTCAGGCCCCGCTGGCCAGTGCGCCATCGAGCAGCTTGTGCAGCGCGTCCCACTCGGGCTCGCCCACGTAGCGCTTGAGGATCTTGCCGTTCTTGTCCACCACGAAGGTGGTCGGCGTGAGCTGGACGTTACCGAAGGCCTTGGCTGCCGCGCCGTCTGCGTCCATCGCCACCTTGAAGGGCAGTTCGCGGGTCTTGGCGTAGTTCATCACGTACATCGGCGGGTCGTAGTTCATCGCCACGGCCACGAAGTCCAGTCCCTTATCCTTGAACTCCTTGTAGGTGCTGACCATCTGCGGCATTTCCTTGACGCAGGTGGCGCAGCTCGTGGCCCAGAAGTTGATCAGGTACACCTTGCCCTTGAGGTCGCCGGTGCTGATCTTCTCGCCCGAAAGCAGCGTGAATGTGGCATCGGGGACGGTATTGGCCGGCGTCATCGCGCGGTAGCCGAAGAAGCCGAGCAGCGCGACGATCACGATTGCAACGGCAATCGGCCAGCGCTTCTTGCTAGATGGGGTGGCAGGGGTGGCGGTATTGGACATGGAATTACGGTCCCGGGGGAAGCCATCGATTGACAGCGGCCATTCTACTGCCGCATGTGCCGGGAAGCAGCATGGCCGATCAAATGCGCATTATCTGCGTCATTTCGCCGCAAGCGGCGGCGTTGGGCTAATTCGGGCTACTTTGCCGCAGCCGGCCGTTCCGCAAGCTTCGCGCGTGCCGTATCCATGGCCTGTTCGAGATAGGCGCCGTAGAAGTCCCCCTGCATGCCGCGCAGCGGCGCGGCCAGGTTGCGGCCATTGCGGTCCAGGAACAGCACGGTCGGGGCTACCGAGATATTGCGGGCGCGCGCCCACTGCTTCGCGGTGGTCATGGTGCCGTCGGCGTCGCGTATCGGCGTGTCGGCCGTCATGTCGAGTTCGCGCGCGGTGATCTCGCCAGCGGCAGTCTGCGGCGCCAGATAGTTGCGTCGAGCTGTCTCGCAAAATGTGCAGTCGGGCAGGCTGACCAGTATGACGAGTGGTTCGCCCTGTTGCGCAGCCGCGGCGGATTGCGCGGCAATATCGGTGACGGGCGGCAGGTGACTCGCGGCCATCGACGCGCCAGCGCCGGCCAGCAGCGCCAGCGCGGCGAACAGATGCAATGCGGGACGGAGCAGGGGGTGACGGGGCGACATGCTGGAGTCTCGGTAATGGGCGCGGCGTGTGACGTTGCTTGTGACGCTGCTTGTGACGTTGCGTATGACGTCGTGCGGATGCGCGCGGCTTCCCGGATAATACCGGCTTGCGCCAGATTGCGCCGACATCCCCATGCGCCCCCTGATCTCTCGATTCCACCTGCTGCTTGCTGCCCTCCTGCTGGCCCTGGCCGGCTGCTCGCCGCGCTACGACTGGCGCACGATCGTCTCGAACGATGGCCAGTACGCGGCGATGTACCCGGACAAGCCAACCAGCGCCGCGCGCGACGTGGCCATCGCCGGGCGCAAGCTGCCGATGCGCATGGAGGCCGCGCGGATCGACAACACGCTGTTCGCCGTTGGCGTGGTCACCCTGCCCGGCGATGACGCCGAACTGCGGCGCGAGGCACTGGCGTCGATGCAGGCCGGCCTCGTTGCCAACCTTGGCGCTCATCCCGATTCGCCTGCGCGGTCGCGCCCGGTCACCGTCATGTCAGCCGCCCAGCCGCCCGTTGCGCTCGACGGCGTGGAGGTGTCGGTTGCCGGCGTATCGCTGCAGGACAAGTCGCCGCGCAGGCTGACCGCCCGTCTGGTGGCTTCGGGAGCGCGTGTCTATCAGGCCGTGGTGGTTGAAGCTGGCGATGCGGCGCGGGATGCGCGGCAGGCTGAGCAGGTGGATCAGTTTCTGACCAGTTTTCACCCCTTTTAGAAACCGTTTCGGAATGATTCTGGCGTCGTTGCGCGGCCTTGCCGTACTACTTGTACTGTCTGCGGCCGCGCGCCTAGCCAGAACCGCTTCGCTTCATTCCGAAGCGGTTTCTTAGTTATATCAATCAAGGAGTCTGCAATGCGTTGGGAAGTCTGGCTGGCTTATTTTGCCGCGTGCTGGGTAATCGCGGTTTCGCCCGGGTCGGGTGCCGTGCTGTCGATGAGCCATGGCCTGTCCTACGGGTTGAAGAAGACGTCGACGACGATCATGGGCCTGCAGACCGGGCTGGTCATCATCCTGCTGATTGCCGGTGGTGGCCTTGGCGCGTTGCTGCTGGCATCGGAGGAAGCGTTCCTGATCGTCAAGACGATTGGCGCGATGTACCTGATCTACCTGGGCATCCAGCAATGGCGCTCGAAGGTCGAGACGAACCAGCAGGACGCCCAGGACAAGACCGTGCGCGTGGCCGTCATGAGCCGGCGCCGGCGCTTTGCCACCGGCTTGCTGACCAACGTCACCAACCCCAAGGGCATCATTTTCATGGTGGCCGTGCTGCCGCAGTTCATCGATCCGGCCCATCAACTCGGGCCGCAACTGGCCATCCTGGCCGCGACGATGTGCTTTGTCGATCTGATCGTGATGCATGGCTACGCGCTGCTGGCGTCGCGCATGCAGGGCCTGTTCCGCAATGCGCGTGCCGTGCGCTGGCAGAACCGGTTCTTCGGCAGCGTGCTGGTGGCGGTGGGGACTGCGCTGTTCTTCGTGCGCCGGCACCACGCCTGAGTGCACGGCAGGTAGCGCATGGCCGCCGGGTTTGCTTCAATGAGGAGTGACCAGGAAATCATGGAGGCCACCATGCGCGCCGTCATCCACCTGCACGTCCCTTATGGTGCTCACAGGGAGGGTGCTCACAGGGAGCCGCCTCCCGATGAACCGACCCCGCCCGGCTTCCCGGCCGACCAGCCGCCAATCGAGGAACCGCCGCCGCCACCGGTGGAGCCCCCGGTTTGAGTGGCACTGAAACGGCACCGAAACGGATTTGAAGCGCAGAAGGCCCGCAACATTGCGGGCCTTTGTCATTCCTAGGCCGTTCGCAGCACCCGCCGGTACTGGATGGCCTCGGCCACGTGGGTGGCCGTCAGGACTTCCGCGCCATCGAGGTCGGCAATCGTTCTTGCCACCTTCAGCACGCGAAAGTACGCGCGCGTTGACCAGCCCAGTTTCTGCATCGCGCCGCGCAGCAGGGTCTGCGCTTCGGTGTCGAGCGGGCAGTGCGTGTCGATCGCGCGGCCTGCCAGTTCGCTGTTCGGCGTGCCTTGCCGCGCCATCTGGCGTTCGCGGGCGGCCACGGCCCGGGCACGTACGGCGTCGCTCGGTTCCCCGGGCGGGCCGTCGAAGATCTCCTGCTGGCTCTGGGCGGGCACCTCGATCTGCAGGTCCACTCGATCGAGCAATGGTCCCGAAATGCGTGCCTGATAGCGCTGAATCTGGTCGGGCGTGCAGCGGCACATGCGGGTGGGATGTCCGAGATAGCCACACGGGCACGGATTCATCGCCGCCACAAACTGAAAGCGCGCCGGGAAATCGGCCTGCGCCGTCGCGCGCGAGATCGTGATGCGGCCTGTTTCCAGCGGTTCGCGCAGGACTTCGAGCACGCGCCGCTCGAATTCCGGCAGTTCGTCGAGGAAGAGCACGCCATGATGGGCCAGCGAGATTTCCCCCGGCCGTGGCGTGCCGCCACCGCCGACCAGGGCCGGGGCGCTGGCCGTGTGGTGCGGGCTGCGGAATGGCCGCCGGCCCCACCGGGATGGCTGGAAGCCGCCCGCAGTCAGGCTTTGCACCGCCGCTGCCTCCAGCGCCTCGGCCTCGGTCATCGGCGGCAGCAAGGCCGGAAAGCGCTGGGCTAGCATCGACTTTCCCGTGCCCGGCGGGCCAACCAGCAGGACCGAATGCTGCCCCGCGGCGGCGATCTCCATGGCGCGGCGGGCCTGTACCTGGCCGCGAACGTCGCGCATGTCGGGTCCGTCGGCGGGCGCCGCACTGGGGGCCGGCGGCTGCGCGCGCGGCAGCGGCCGCTCGGGCAGCAGGCCGACATGGTGGCAGACGTCGCGCAGCGTATTCCCTGCATAGACCGCTACCGCTTCCACCAGCGCCGCTTCCTGGCCGTTCTCGCTCGCCACGATGAACGCGCGCGGTGCGTGGTCCTGCCCGGCACGCTGTGCGTTGTCGCGCGCCAGCCCCATCGCCATTGCCAGCGCGCCGCGCACGGGGCGCAGATCGCCTGCCAGCGATAGCTCGCCGGCAAATTCGAAGGCGTCGAGCGCGTCGGCCGGCAACTGCCCGCTGGCGGCCAGGATGCCCAGTGCAATCGCCAGGTCGAAGCGGCCGGATTCCTTGGGCAGGTCGGCGGGCGCCAGGTTGACCGTGATGCGCCGGTTGGGGAACTCGAACTCGCTGTTGAGCAGCGCCGCGCGCACGCGTTCGCGGCTTTCGCGGACCTCGGTGTCGGCCAGCCCGACGATATTGAAGGCCGGCAGGCCGTTCGCAAGGTGGATCTCGACCGAGACGGGCAGCGCCTCGATTCCGGTCAGGGCGCGGCTGCGCAGGACTGCCAGGCTCATGGTTTTGCGGAAGTGTTAACGAAAAAGGCCACCGGGTTGCGGTGGCCTTTCTGGCGATGGAAGGAGAGGCGCGTGCGCCTGGTCATGCTCCGCCGGTCGGGGTGCCGCCAGCGCGGCGCTCAAGTTCCACCACGCGGGCTTCGAGTTCCTCGAGCCGTGCGCGCGTGCGCGCCAGCACCTGCGACTGGACGTCGAATTCCTCGCGCGTGACCAGGTCCAGGCGCGCAAAGCCCTGCGTCATCATGCTGCGCACGTTTTTCTCGATGTCCTTGGCCGGCGAGTTGCGCAGCGCTTCGCTGACCTTGTTCTGCAGGTCGTTGAAGAGATCGGTCGGTTTCATGGTGGAACTCCTGTGGTGACCAATTTTTGGATCGTCTGGGGTCAGGCTGCCGCGCGTCGTGGTCCGCCAAGGCCCGCTGCGGCCCCAGCGCCATGTTTGCACCGTAGTGGGGCGTCCAGGCGGCGCGCACCCCGGGCATACCCGCATCGATGCTGCACTGCTCTGGGGCGAGACGCGTGGCCGGGCGGTTGGCACGTGTGGCTGGCCGCATCGCCGAACCCGGGACGCGCCAAGCACGCAGCACTTGACCCTGCATGACGCGGATTATGGCGCTTCGGCGCCCGCCATGAAAGCTCCGACAAGGCTTGTTCACATCTTTTAACGGATTTTCGATGCGTTCATTGGTAGGCGCTGGTCTCCGCCGATCGTCAAAAAAGTGGTGCAAACCACGCTCTGCCAACGCGTGGCGCCCGTCCGACCGGGGCCGTCAGCGGTGCGTCGGGACGGGGCGCCGGGGCTGGCACGGCTGTTGCAGTACAGCAACCGGGAGCGTCACCACCATAAGGCAGCAAGCCACCAAGCCAAGCAGCAGTCCCTTCTTGTTTACGAGCCAGCGAAGAACGCAAAGGAAAAGGAGAAAAACAGATGAAGAAGTCGAGCCTCGCAGTCAACGCCGCTGCGGCCCTGCTCAGCCTTGCCGCCCCGGTCGCGTTCGCACAGAGCGCACCGGCACCGGCAGCGGACCCGGCGGCGGCAGCCGCACCTGCCGCCGCCGAGCCGGCATCGCCACACACCTTCACGGCCAACGTGGCGCTGGCGTCCGACTACCGCTATCGCGGTCTCACGCAGACCAACCGCCGTCCGGCCATCCAGGGCGGATTCGACTATTCGCACGAGAGCGGCTTCTACATCGGCAACTGGAACTCGAACATCAGCTGGATCTCGGATGCCGACAAGAGCGTGTCGGCGCCGATCGAGATGGACTTCTACGGCGGCTTCAAGAACACGTTCAAGGCGAGCGGCCTCGAGTTCAACTATGACGTCGGCGCGCTGCAGTACTTCTACCCGGGCGGCTACTCCACGCCGCGTCCGTACACCACCGAGGTGTATGCAGGCATCGGCTACGGTCCGGTGTTCCTGAAGTACTCGCAGGCCCTGACCAACCTGTTCGGCATCGCCAACAGCCAGTACAGCAGCTATATCGACCTCGCCGTCAACTATCCGCTGAACGTGTGGGACCTCACGCTGAACGCGCATATCGGCTACCAGAATGTCCAGCACATCAGCGCCGCTTCGTATCTGGACTGGAAGCTCGGCCTGACCAAGGACCTGGGCAAGGGCTTCGCGCTGGCAGTGGCCTATATCGGCACCAATGCGAAGGAGTCGTTCTATACGAACAGCTACAACCACAACGTCGGCAACAACACCGCGTGGGTCTCGCTTTCCAAGACTTTCTAATTGAGCGTCAGCCAGGGCGGGCCGACGCTGGCCTGCCCACAGGAGATAACCGATGAAACTCATCATTGCAGTCATCAAGCCGTTCAAGCTCGACGAGGTGCGCGAAGCTCTCTCGGACGTGGGCGTGTCCGGCATCACCGTGACCGAGGTCAAGGGCTTCGGCCGCCAGAAGGGTCACACGGAGCTGTATCGCGGCGCCGAGTACATCGTCGACTTCCTGCCCAAGGTGAAGATCGAAGTGGCGGTGCCGGACGAGGTGGTGGAACGCGCCATCGAGGCAGTGGAAAAGTCGGCTCGCACCGGCAAGATCGGCGACGGCAAGATCTTCGTCGCACCAATAGAACAAGTCATTCGCATCCGCACCGGCGAGACCGGCAGCGATGCACTGTGACACGAGACACCCCTCACAGAGGTTAAGCACATGAAAACCTGGTTCAAGCGATTCCTGACGGCCGGCGCGATGACGCTGGCGCTCGGCACGGCCGGCCTCGGCGTATCCACCCACGCCGTGGCGCAGGACAAGCCCGCAGCCGAAGCATCGGCCGCGACGGCGGCTGCCGCACCGGCTGCGGCCCCCGCCGCTGCACCCGCTGCCGCACCCGCCGCGGCTGCCGCTGCCGCCCCTGCAGCAGCACCTGCCGAAGCCGCTGCTGCGCCGGCCGCTCCGGTGCCGAACAAGGGCGATACCGCCTGGCTGCTGATCTCCACGGCGTTCGTGATCCTGATGACGCTGCCGGGCCTGGCGCTGTTCTACGGCGGTCTGGTCCGCTCGAAGAACATGCTGTCGGTGCTGATGCAGTGTCTGGTGATCTTCTCGGTGATCTCGATCCTGTGGGCCATCTACGGCTACAGCTTCGCGTTCACCGAAGGCAACGCATTCTTCGGCGGCACGGACCGGCTGTTCATGAAGGGCCTGACGGTTGACGCCGTGGCCGCCACGTTCAGCAAGGGCGTGGTGGTGCCGGAACTGGGCTACTTCGCGTTCCAGTGTGCGTTCGCGGCGATCACCTGCAGCCTGATCATCGGTGCGTTCGCCGAGCGCGCCAAGTTCTCGGCGGTGCTGGTGTTCGTGGTGATCTGGTTCACGTTCGCCTATATCCCGATGGCGCACATGGTCTGGTTCTGGCCCGGCCCTGACGCTTACACCGACGCTGCGGCTGGTACGGCTGCCACCGCCAAGTCCGGCTGGCTGTTCCAGAAGGGCGCGCTCGACTTCGCGGGCGGCACCGTGGTGCATATCAACGCCGCCGTGGCGGGCCTGGTCGGTGCGTTCATGTTCGGCAAGCGTATCGGCTTCGGCCGCGAGGCAATCCGTCCGCACAGCCTGACCTTCACGATGGTGGGCGCCTCGCTGCTGTGGTTCGGCTGGTTCGGCTTCAACGCCGGCTCGGCCCTGGAAGCCAACGGCAGCGCCGCACTGGCCTTCGTCAACACGCTGCTGGCCACCGCTGCCGCAGTGCTGTCGTGGACGTTCGGTGAATGGATCGGCAAGGGCAAGCCGTCGATGCTCGGCGGTGCCTCGGGTGCCGTGGCCGGCCTCGTGGCGATCACCCCGGCAGCCGGCTTCGTCGGCCCGATGGGTTCGATCGCGCTTGGCCTGATCGCTGGCCTGATGTGCCTGTGGGGCGTGACCGGCCTGAAGCGCATGCTGGGCATGGACGACTCGCTGGACGTGTTCGGCGTGCACGGCGTGGGCGGTATCCTCGGCGCGCTGCTGACCGGCGTGTTCGCCTCGCCGAGCCTGGGCGGCACCGGCATCTACGACTACGTTACCAACAAGGTGGCCGACGACTACTCGATCGCCGGGCAGGTCTGGATCCAGTTCCAGGGCGTGCTGACCACGATCGTGTGGTCGGGCGTGGTGGCCCTGGTGGCCTACAAGCTGGTGGACATGCTGATTGGCCTGCGCGTCCCGGAAGAAGAAGAGCGCGAAGGCCTGGATATCACCTCGCACGGCGAAACCGCGTACGAAGCCTGATATCCGCAAAAGCGTTGTGCTGGAGAGCTG
The DNA here is from genome assembly GCF_000292345.1 of Cupriavidus sp. BIS7. Taxonomy (GTDB): domain Bacteria; phylum Pseudomonadota; class Gammaproteobacteria; order Burkholderiales; family Burkholderiaceae; genus Cupriavidus. The sequence goes on along the minus strand of NZ_ALOU01000038.1, from coordinate 95,399 downwards.
ATTGGGAATCTTCTCTCAGGAGTATTGCCCCGGCCTTGCGCCGGGGTTTTTTTATTTGTTGACGCACGTGCATTTCAAACGGCCGTCAGTATTCGCAGGGTGCTTAAATCGGATCTTAAAAAGTCTCAATTGTCTTTGGGGGGCTGCGGGCATAGAGTGCCAGTGAGGCAGTTTCCTCCACCTGCAGAACGCTCCCCGTATCTGTCAGGCCATTTGAAAGCGCGGCACCACGCCGCGCTTTTTTTTTCGTCCAGGGCGGGGCGCCGTCACCCCGGGCCTTTGAATTGCACGAACCATCCCCATATCGACATCCCTTATGCTGGCGTCTGCATATGCTTATGCAAGGGGCGCCTGCAGCCTCATGGCCGTTCCTCTACAATCGGGGCGGACAATAAAGCTGATTCTCTAGGATGGATATGGTCCCGCATCTCATCACCGCGCTGAACGGTCCGCTGCTCGAACTCGAGAAGAAGATCCTGGACGCCACCCCGTCCATCGAGCGCTGGTTCAGGCTGGAATGGCAGGAGCATACTCCGCCGTTCTATTGTTCCGTAGACCTGCGCAACGCCGGCTTCAAGCTGGCGCCGGTCGATACCAACCTGTTTCCAGGCGGTTTCAACAACCTCGCGCCCGAAATGCTGCCACTGGCCGTCCAGGCCGCCATGGCCGCGATCGAGAAGATCTGCCCGGACGCCAAGAACCTGCTGCTGATCCCGGAGCGCCACACGCGCAACATGTTCTATCTGCAGAATGTGGCGCGGCTGTCGCTGATCATGCGTCAGGCGGGGCTGAACGTGCGCCTGGGTTCGCTGTCCGAGGAAATCACCGAGCCGACCCCGATCGAGCTGCCCGACGGCCAGACGCTGGTGGTGGAGCCGCTCGCACGCCTGGGCACCAAGGGTCGCCGGCTGGGCCTCAAGGACTTCGATCCGTGTTCGATCCTGCTGAACAACGACCTGTCTGCCGGCATCCCCCCGATCCTGGAAAACATCCACGAGCAGTATCTGCTGCCGCCGTTGCATGCCGGCTGGTCCACCCGCCGCAAGAGCAGCCACTTCGCCGCCTATGACGAGGTTGCCAAGAAGTTCGCCAAGCTGATCGACATCGATCCGTGGATGGTGAACCCGTACTTCGCGCGGACGACCGGTGTGAACTTCCACGAGCGCATTGGCGAAGAGGAACTGGCCGATGCCGTGGAAGGCGTGCTCAAGAAGATTGCGAAGAAGTATCGCGAGTACGGTATCAAGGAAACGCCGTACGTGGTGGTGAAGGCCGACGCGGGCACCTACGGCATGGGCATCATGACCGTACGCGACCCGTCCGAGATAAAGGGCCTGAACCGCAAGGAACGGAACAAGATGAGCGTCGTGAAGGAAGGCCTCGAGGTCTCCGACGTGATCATCCAGGAAGGCGTCCACACGTTTGAGAAGGTCAATGAGGCCGTGGCCGAGCCGGTGGTCTACATGATCGACCGCTACGTGGTGGGCGGCTTCTACCGCGTGCACACGGGCCGTGGCAACGACGAGAACCTGAACGCACCGGGCATGCACTTCGTGCCGCTGGCCTTTGCGCCGAACGGCATTCCGGACAGCCATGCCAAGCCCGGCGCGGCCGTGCCGAACCGCTTCTACATGTATGGCGTGGTGGCGCGGCTGGCGCTGCTGGCCGCATCGCTGGAGCTTGAGAAGACCGACCCGAACCCGACCATCTGATCCGTAACGCCCTGGCAACCATGCGCATTCTGTTCATTACCGACCCGCTGGAGACCTTCAAGACGTACAAGGATTCCACCTTCGCCATGATGACCGAGGCGGCGGCGCGTGGGCACGAGTTGTACTTCTGCCTGCAGTCGCAGCTGTCGCTGTCCGCGAACGTCGTGGAAGCCGTGGCGCAGCCGCTGGAACTGACCGACGACGCCCAGGCCTGGTACCGGCTGGGCGAGGCCGCGCTGACGCCGCTGTCCCAGTTCGACGCGGTCATCATGCGCAAGGACCCGCCGTTCGACATGGAGTACGTGACCAGCACCTGGCTGCTGGAACTGGCCGAAGCGCAGGGCGCGCGCGTCTTCAACAAGCCGCGTGCGATTCGCGATCATTCGGAAAAGCTGGCGATCGGCCAGCACCCCCAGTTCATCACGCCAACGCTGGTGACCCGCGACGCAGGGCGCATCCGCGCGTTCCATGCCGAGCACAAGGACATCATCGTCAAGCCGCTCGACGGCATGGGCGGCATGGGCATTTTCCGCGTGGGCGCCGATGCCATGAACCTGGGCGCGATCGTGGAGACGCTTGGCAACGATGGCGCGCGCACGCTGATGGTCCAGCGCTATATCCCGGCCATCAAGGACGGCGACAAGCGCATCCTGCTGATTGGCGGCAAGCCGGTGCCTTATGCGCTGGCGCGCATCCCGCAGGGCAGCGAAATTCGCGGCAACCTGGCGGCTGGCGGGCTGGGGCGCGCACAGGAGTTGAGCGCACGCGATCGCGAGATCGCCGAGACGCTGGCGCCGGGGCTGTGGAAGCAGGGGTTGTTGCTGGTGGGGCTGGATGTGATCGGAGACTATCTGACCGAAGTGAATGTGACGAGTCCGACCTGTTTCCAGGAGATCACCCAGCAGACGGGCTTCAACGTTGCTGCGATGTTCGTTGACGCGCTGGAGCAGGCAGTCGCCGCGGATCGCCGCTGAGCGCACTTGATGCCGATGCTCGGGCGCCACAGTCGCCGGCGCGGCCGGAAACCTGGAATGAGGCCCTGAGGCTGCCTGCTACAATCGTGGCAGTCCAACGGATTCACCATCATGGCAGGAATTCTGATCATCGCGCATGCGCCGCTGGCTTCGGCGTTACGCGATTGCGCTGCCCACGTCTACTGCGGCCAGCCGCAGCGGCTCGAGGCCATCGACGTCATTGCCGATGCCGACCCCGCAGCGGTGCTTGCCGAGGCGCGCAAGCGCCTGGCGGCCGTCTGCGAAGACAACGGCGCCCTGGTGCTGACCGACATTTTTGGCGCCACGCCTGCCAACATCGCCGCGCGGCTTGCCGAGCCGGGCAGGGTCAAGGTGCTGGCCGGTGTCAACCTGCCGATGCTTGTGCGCGCTATCTGCTATCGCACGGAGAAACTCGACCAGCTTGCCACCAAGGCACTGGCCGGAGGCGCCCAGGGCGTGCTGCAGGTTGGCACGACCGCAGTCCAGAACCAAACCGCAAATCATCCCGACAAATATGCTGCAGAGGGACACAACCATCATCAATAAGCTCGGGTTACATGCCCGTGCGTCCGCCAAGCTCACGCAACTGGCGGGCAGCTTCAACAGCCAGGTCAAGATGTCCCGTAACGGCCGCCAGGTCGACGCCAAAAGCATCATGGGTGTGATGATGCTGGCAGCCGGGATTGGATCGACGGTCACGATCGAGACCGACGGCCCCGACGAGCAGGAGGCGATGGACGCGCTGCTGGCGCTGATCGCCAACCGCTTCGGCGAAGGCGAGTGAAGTTCGGCCTGCTAACAGGCTTTTCTAAACGTTCCTGACGGAGCGGTTCATGCCCTTTGCCTTGCACGGCATTCCGGTTTCGCGTGGGGTCGCCATCGGGCGAGCCCATATCCTTGCGCCGGCTGCGCTGGATGTGTCGCACTACCTGGTCGACGAAGACCGGCTTGACGCCGAGGTAGAGCGATTGCGCGCGGCGCGCGCAGCCGTGCGGGCCGAGCTGATCACGCTCAAGCGCGACCTGCCGCGCGATGCGCCCGAGGAAATGGGCGCATTTCTCGATGTCCACGCGATGATCCTCGACGACGAGGCGTTGTCGCGCGAACCCGAGGAGCTGATTCTCCAGCGTCGCTACAACGCCGAGTGGGCACTGACCACGCGACTCGAGGAACTGATGCGTCAGTTCGACGAGATCGAGGACGAGTACCTGCGCGAGCGCAAGGCCGACATCCAGCAGGTGGTGGAGCGAATCCTGAAGGTGCTGGCCGGCGCGCCCGTGCTGGCACCCGCACCGGTACCGGTACTGGCTCCCGATGGCGAGGCCGCACCGGGTGTGATTGTCGTGGCCCACGATATCGGCCCGGCGGACATGCTCCAGTTCAAGCACACCGTGTTCCACGGTTTCGTGACGGACCTCGGTGGCCGCACGTCGCATACGGCGATCGTCGCGCGCAGTCTCGACATTCCCGCCGCCGTGGGCGTGAAGAGCGCGAGCGAGCTGATCCGTCAGGACGACTGGATCATCATCGACGGCGATGCCGGGCTGGTGATCGTCGATCCGTCGGCCATCATCCTCGAGGAATACCGGCACCGCCAGAGCGAACGCGCGCTGGAAAAGAAGCGGCTGCAGCGGCTGCGCCATATGCCGGCGGTGACGCTGGACGGGCTCGAGATCGAACTGCTGGCCAATATCGAGATGGCAGAGGACGCCGGCGCGGCGCTGGCCGCAGGCGCCGTCGGGGTGGGGCTGTTCCGCTCCGAGTTCCTGTTCATGAATCGCCGTGACGAACTGCCGGACGAGGAAGAGCAGTTCCACGCGTACCGCAATGCCGTGGAGGCAATGCACGGGTTGCCCGTGACGATTCGCACGATCGACATCGGCGCCGACAAGCCGCTCGATGGCCGTGACGTGGATTTTGAAACGGCGCTGAACCCTGCGCTCGGTCTGCGTGCGATCCGCTGGTCGCTGTCCGAACCGGCGATGTTCCTGACCCAGTTGCGCGCACTGTTGCGGGCGTCGGCGTTCGGTCCGGTGCGGTTGCTGATCCCGATGCTGGCGCACGCGAGCGAGATCGACCAGACGCTGGACCTGATCGAACAGGCCAAGCGGCAACTCGACGAACGCGGCTTGCCGTACGACCCGGGCGTAAAAGTTGGCGCGATGATCGAGATCCCGGCGGCCGTGCTTCTGCTGCCGCTGTTCCTCAGGCGCATGGACTTCCTGTCCATCGGCACCAACGACCTGATCCAGTACACGCTGGCGATCGACCGCGCCGACAATGCCGTGGCGCATCTTTACGATCCTTTGCACCCAGCCGTGCTGCAACTGGTCGCCCGCACGATCCGCGAGGCCAACCACGCGGGCGTTCCCGTGGCCGTCTGCGGAGAAATGGCTGGCGACCCCGCAATGACCCGGCTGCTGCTTGGCATGGGTCTGCGCGAATTCTCCATGCACCCGGCCCAATTGCTGCGCGTGAAGCAGGAAGTCATTCATTCAGACTGCGGGCGCCTGAGCAAGATTGTCGAGCAGATTCTCACTTGCTACGAACCGGATGAACTGGCGGCCGCGCTGAAGCAGTTGTCGGCATGAAGAAACCCTGGGATCCCCAGGGTTTCTTGCCTTCAGCCGTACACCTTATGCGCCACTTCGCAGCCTGCGAAGTGGCGTGATCACTGCCTGAATTCCCTCGTAAATGGCACGTAGGCTGGATAAGCCCCATGTGATTTAATGGGAATTGTTATCATTTTCGATCTCTGTTATTCTGCCTCTCATCGCGTACGGCATGCCGGTGCCGACGCCGCCCCCAAGGAGGCTTTTGTGTACGTCTGCATCTGCAACCAGGTCACCGATCATGAGATCCACGGCGCCGCCCATCTCGGCGTGTCGACGATGGATGAGCTGGCAGAAACGCTCGGCGTCGGGACATGCTGCGGCCGTTGCCGCGAGTGCGCGCAACAAGTGCTGTGCGAAGGTGTGGCCGCCGTCAGGAACATGAAGTCCTCCAGCATTTCCACCATCCAGGTGGTCGAGATTTCGGCCTGTTCGCCTGCTGCGTCACATGCCATAATGGACGCTCGGGACCCGGCAGTCGCGAACGATCGGCGCACCGCGCTGGTTGCCTGATTCAGATACCGCTGAATTACCCAAGAACGCGTGCATTGAGAGCGCGCCTCGGACTTACGTCCGCGGGCGCGCTTTCTTGCATTTGTGACTTGCACATTCGTGCCCGCTGCCGGGCTCGCTGTCGTTTGCAACAGGAGCCCTGAATGAAAGGTGACAAGAAGGTCATCCAGCATCTGAACGCGCAGCTCAAGAACGAGCTCACCGCGATCAACCAATACTTCCTGCATGCTCGCATGTACCGCCACTGGGGGCTGAAGAAGCTCGGCGACGTCGAGTACAAGGAGTCGATCGGCGAAATGAAGCATGCCGACCGCCTGATCGACCGCATCCTGATGCTGGACGGCCTGCCCAACCTGCAGGACCTGCACAAGCTGCTGCTTGGCGAGGACACGCCCGAGATGCTCAAGTGCGACCTGAAGCTCGAGCAGACCGCGCACGCTACCGTCAAGGAAGGCATCGCCTACTGCGAATCGGTGGGCGACTACGTCAGCCGCGAAATCCTGGTCGATATCCTCACGGATACCGAGGAACACATCGAGTACCTGGAGACGCAGATCGACCTGATCGACAAGGTCGGCCTGCAGAACTACCTGCAGTCGCAGATGGCACCTGGCGAGCAGTAAGCCCGCCAGCGGCGGCGATGCCCGGCGGCGCTCAGCAATGGGCGCCGCAAACCTCGCAATCTGGCGCACGGGCCAGGCGCATCGTCGTCCATTCCATCGTCATCGCATCGACCATCAGCAGGCGGCCGGCCAGCGTTTCGCCCACCCCTGCCAGCAGTTTCAACGCTTCCGCGGCCTGCACCGTGCCGATCATGCCAACCAGCGGCGCGAATACGCCCATCGTGGCGCAGGCGGTTTCCGGGGCTGGCTCGGACGGCGGGAACAGACAGCCGTAGCACGGCGCATCGGCGTGGCGCAGGTCGAACACGCTCACCTGGCCGTCGAAGCGCAGCGCGGCGCCTGACACCAGCGGCTTGCGGTGCTTCAGGCAGGCGCGGTTCACGGCCTGGCGCGTGGAGAAGTTGTCGCAACAGTCCAGCACCACATCGGCCCGGGCGACCAGCGCATCGAGTTCCACATCGCCCACGCGTTGCGGCACCAGCGTGATGTCGATGTCCGGGTTGATGCGCAGCAATCCCTCCCTGGCCGACTCAACCTTGAGCCGCCCGACATTGGCCGTGGTGTGCAGGATCTGGCGCTGCAGGTTGGTCAGGTCGACATCGTCGTTGTCAACAATCGTGATCCTGCCTACGCCGGCCGATGCCAGATACGGCAGGGCGGCCGCGCCAAGCCCGCCCGCGCCGATCACCAGCGCATGGCCGGCCAGCAGGCGCTCCTGGCCCTCGATGCCGAGCTCGTCCAGCAGGATATGGCGCGAGTAGCGCAAAAGCTGATCGTCGTTCATGGTCCCCGTGGATACAGAAAGGCGGAAACTAAAGCGGCCCGTCGGTGCAATACCGCGGGCCGCAGGACTGGATCGGGAGAGCGCCGCGCCGACTGGCGCTGCGCGCGCTCCGTTACCGCATTACTTCTTGCCGGTCGGCGTACCCAGCGGGTCGCCGATCGGGGCGCTCGCGGGCGGCTGGCTCGAAGGCTTCGCCGGGGCCGGCTTGGCTGCCGGCTTGGCCGGAGCCTTGCTGGCCGGCTTCGGATCGTCGGTGCTGTCCGGCTTGCCGGCGCTGCCCGTGGCTTCCAGGCGCGACTTCGAACGTTGCACCGGCTTGCCATCGAGTTGCGCGATGGCCTGCTGCAGCATGAAGTCGTCGGCCGTGCCGAACTCCACCGGCTTCTTCTTGCGTTCCTTCTCGCGCTCTTCCGGAGTCTTCTTGGCGTTTTCTTCTTCCAGGCGGCGCAGTTCTTCCACACGGCGCTGCTCGCGTTCGTTCATTTCCGGCTCTTCCGATTCCTGCTTGTTGTGCAGGTGGCGCTCGGTGTCGATCTCACGCGTGATCAGCGCATCGTCCGGATCACCTTCGGGGTTCTGGTCGACCGGGATATCCGGACGGATACCCTTGGCCTGGATCGACTTGCCCGACGGCGTGTAGTAGTACGCGATCGTCAGCTTGATACCGGTGTCGTTGGTCAGCGGGCGCACGGTCTGGACCGAACCCTTGCCGAACGTCGTCTTGCCCATGATCAGCGCGCGCTTGTGGTCCTGCAGCGCGCCAGCCACGATTTCCGAAGCCGAGGCCGAGTAGGCGTTGGTCAGCACGATCATCGGCACCTTCTTGAACTCCGCCGGCAGGTCCTTGAGCGGATCGTCCTCGATCGACGACAGGCGGTAGTTGCTGAACGTCGCCTTGTAGACGCGCTTGGCGTCGGGCACCTGGCCGTTGGTCGACACGACGGTCGAGTCCTCGGGCAGGAAGGCCGCGGCCACGCCCACGGCGCCCTGCAGCACGCCGCCACCGTTATTGCGCAGGTCCAGGATGATGCCGCGCAGGTTCGGGTTCTTTTCGCCGATCTCCTTCAGGCGACGGCCCAGGTCGGCCACCGTGCGTTCCTGGAAGCTGGTCAGGCGCACCCAGGCGATGGTGTTGTTGTCGAGCATCTTGGTCTTGACCGACTGCACGCGGATTTCCGCGCGAGTGATCGACACCGGGAACGTGCGTTCCTCGCTCTTGCGGTAAATGGTCAGCGTGACCTTGGTGCCCGGCTCGCCGCGCATGCGCTTGACCGCCTGCTCAAGCGGCAGGCCGCGCACGGGCTTGTCGTCAATGCGGGTAATCAGGTCGCCCGGCTGGATACCGGCGCGGAAGGCAGGGGTGTCCTCGATCGGGTTGATGACCTTGACCAGGCCTTCTTCCTGGGAGATCTCGATGCCCAGGCCGGCAAAGCGCCCGCGCGTGCCCTCCTGCAACTCCTTGAAGTCCTTTTCATCAAGGTAGGCCGAGTGCGGATCGAGGCTGGCGACCATGCCCTTGATGGCTTCGGTCAGCAGCTTCTTGTCATCGACCGGTTCCACATATTCGCGCTTGATCTGCCCGAAGATATCGGCCATCAGCCGCAACTGGTCTAGTGGCAGCGGCCCGGTAGCATTCTGGGCCGTCGCCGAAATCTGCAGCGTGGCAAGCACGCCGGCAACGACGCCAATTGAGACAAGGCTAATGTTCTTGAGCGTCTTACGCATGAGGGCAGCCTGAACGTGTGAGGATTATGCAAGGGTCATGTCCGTGCCGGGACAGGGGGCGACCCGGGGCGGATTTGACCGACAGTATAAGAGGGTGCGGAGAAAAAGACCTGAGGGCCGCCATTCCATGGTGGGGGCGGCCACACAAAAGGGGGGGCGCGCCTACCCGGATGCGGCCCGGGCCGGCGCGCTCGCGCACCGGCTGTCAGCGGGCCTTGCCCTGGCTGGCCACGGCGGCCAGCGATGCGGCGATGGCTTCCTGGTCGCCCAGGTAGTAGTGGCGCAGCGGGCGCAGGTCGGCGTCCAGCTCGTACACGAGCGGGGTGCCGTTGGGAATGTTGAGGCCGACGATGTCGTCATCCGAGATCTGATCCAGGTACTTCACGAGCGCGCGGATGCTGTTGCCATGGGCGGCGATCACCACACGCTTGCCGGATTTGATGTCAGGAGCAATCGATTCGTTCCATAGCGGCAGCACGCGGGCCACCGTATCCTTCAGGCACTCGGTCAGCGGAATGTCCTTGCGCGGCACATTTGCGTAGCGCGGGTCGTTGAACGAGGCGCGCTCGTCGGTCGGCTCCAGCGCGGGCGGCGGGGTGTCGTAGCTGCGGCGCCACACCAGCACCTGCTCGTCGCCGTACTTCTTGGCCGTTTCCGCCTTGTTCAGGCCGGCCAGCGCGCCATAGTGACGTTCGTTCAGGCGCCATTCATTGCGCACCGGAATCCACATCTGGTCCATTTCGTCCTGCACGTGCCAGAGCGTGCGGATGGCGCGCTTGAGCACGGACGTGTAGGCCACATCAAAGGCGAAACCGGCTTCCTTGAGCAACTGGCCGGCCTGTTTGGCCTGGGCCGCGCCAGTTTCGGTCAGGTCGACGTCGACCCAGCCGGTGAAGCGGTTTTCGAGGTTCCACGTGGATTCGCCGTGGCGGATGAGAACGAGCTTGTACATGCTGCTTCCAGGGAGTAAATGACCTGCGCTGCGCGTTGGCCGCCACACGGCCGGGGTTGCCGGGGTGGCAGGCGGCGCCGAAACAAATATCGGCGCGGGCGCGAAACCGCGTATTTTATAATGCCGCCGACCCAACCCAACGGAATGCCAACGTGAATTTCTTCACCGATTACAACAACCTGGCCCTGATCGCCATTGCCGTGGTCTCCGGTGGCCTGCTGGCCTGGCCGACGATCAAGAGCGGTACGGGCGGCAAGCGCGTCAACGCGGTAGCCGCCACGCAGCTGATCAACAAGCGCAATGCCGTGGTGGTAGATATCCGCGACGCCGCCGAATTTGCCAAGGGCCACCTGCCGCAAGCGAAGAGCGCGCCACTTGATGACCTGGGCACACGCGCGGGCGGTCTTGCAAAGGATAAATCGGTCCCGATCATTGTGATATGCCAGAACGGCCAGCGCTCGGGCAAGGCTCAAGCAGCGTTGAAGGAAGCCGGGTACAGTGAGGTCTACGCGCTGGAGGGCGGCATGGCTGCCTGGCAGCAGGCCGGTCTTCCGGTCATCAAGTAAAGCCCCAAACGGAGCGGCCAGAATCGTTTTGCTGGCGGCCCATATCGATGCAGTCGCGGCGCGGAATCGCCCCCGGGCGGTCCGCGCCGTTGTTTTGAAGTCAAGGAGATCCCGCATGGCCCGCGTCGTCATGTACAGCACGGTGGTGTGTCCCTACTGCCAGATGGCTGAACGGCTGCTCAAGCAGCGTGGCGTAGATTCGATCGAGAAGATCCTGATCGACCGCGAACCCGGCAGGCGCGAAGAGATGATGACGCGCACCGGCCGCCGCACCGTGCCGCAGATCTACATCGACGAGACGCATGTCGGCGGATTCGACGACCTCTCCGCGCTGGACCGCCAGGGCGGGCTGGCGCCGCTGCTGGCGGCCTGAACCCGGCCTCCGGCGGACGAGATCAAAGTCTGACCCCATTGCATTGGCTCCGGGTGAAATCGCTACCCGCGTCATGTACCATATGCGCTTTCCAACCGGCAGCCGGGTGAGCTACACCGCTGGCTGTCGCATGGCGCACCGCGCCCAAACCGAACAATCCGGAAGCCTTTCATGAGCGACCAGCAACAAGCCACCCAGCAGGAAGACCAGCCCTTCTTCAACATTCAGCGCGTGTACCTGAAGGACATGTCGCTGGAGCAGCCGAACTCGCCGGCGATCTTCCTCGAATCGGAAGCGCCGTCGGTGGAAGTCCAGGTCAACGTGGGCGCGGCGCAACTGCAGGAAGGCATCTTCGAAGTGGTCGTTACCGGCACCGTGACGACCAAGGTGCAGGACAAGGTGGCTTTCCTGGTGGAAGCGCACCAGGCCGGCATCTTCGACATCCGCAACGTGCCGGTGGAGCAGCTGGACCCGCTGCTGGGCATCGCCTGCCCGACCATCCTGTACCCGTACCTGCGCGGCAATATCGCCGACGTGATCACGCGTGCCGGCTTCCAGGCAATCCACCTGTCGGAAATCAACTTCCAGGCGCTGTACGAGCAACGCATGCAGGCCGCGATGGAAGAAGCGCAAGGCCAGGGCGGCGAGTCGGGCATCGTGATGCCTGACGGCAGCCAGGCCCGCCACTGATCGGCAACTGCCTGTCGGATCACCAGAACGGGGCTTCGGCCCCGTTTGGTGTTTCTGCAGGGCGCCAAAGTTCATACTGTCTCGACGACAGCGCTTTTCGCTGACTTCACAGGCCTGCCATGAAACTGACCATTCTCGGCGCCGGCGCATGGGGTACCGCGCTGGCGAGCCATGCAGCCACCGCTGCCGCCAATCACGATGTGGTGCTCTGGGGGCGTGATCCGGCGCAGCTTGCCGCCATCGCTGCAACGGGGATCAACGCCACCTATCTGCCTGGCGTGAACCTGTCGCAGAAGCTCGTCTGCGAGCCTGATTTCGACCTGGCCGTCGATCACGCGCTGTCGGACCCGGAAGGGCTGATTGTCATCGCCACGCCCGTATCGGGCCTGCGCGAGATGGCGCGCCGGCTGGCCCAGCGCCGCAAGGGGCCGCTGGCGATGCTCTGGCTCTGCAAGGGCTTCGAGGCCCAGACGCATGCGATGCCACACCAGATGGTGCGCGAAGAACTGGACGCGCTTGGCGTGGCGCCAGGCGAGATCGAGTACGGCGTGCTGACGGGCCCGAGCTTTGCGAAGGAAGTGGCGCAGGGTATGCCGTGCGCGCTGACGGTGGCCGGTACCGCGCATGTACTGATCGATCGCGCACAGGCCGCGTTTCACCACCACGCGATGCGCATTTATGGCAGCGATGACCTGATCGGCGTCGAAGTCGGCGGCGCGGTGAAGAATGTACTGGCGATCGCCACCGGGGCCAGTGACGCGCTCGGGCTCGGCCTTAACGCGCGCGCGGCGCTGATCACGCGCGGTCTGGCCGAAATGACGCGGCTGGGCCTTGCGCTCGGCGGCCGCATGGAAACCTTCATGGGCCTGGCCGGCATGGGCGACCTGATTCTCACGGCAACCGGAGACCTGTCGCGCAATCGCAAGGTTGGGCAGCAACTGGCCGGTGGCAAGACACTCGACCAGATCCTGGCCGACCTCGGCCACGTGGCCGAAGGCGTGCGCTGCGCGCAGGCCGTGGCCGCGCTGGCGGCGCGTGTCGGCGTGGAAATGCCGATCACGCGAGCCGTGTGTGCCGTGCTGTTCGAGGGTTTGCCGGTTGCCGATGCGGTCGCGCAGTTGCTTCAACGCGATGCGCGGGACGAGTAACGCTATCGCACGCCAACCGCTGGCCCTCTCCCCCGACCCCTCTCCCGCGCGCGGGAGAGGGGAGAACACCGACGACATATAAAACGCCTCGGGTTCGCTCCCCTCTCCCGCTTGCAGGAGGGGCTGGGGAAGAGGGCCAGCGCATCCAATGCCAACCACTTCATGACCACTCGCCGCCAAGTCATCCGCGCCCTCATTGCCTCAGGCGCAGCCGCCACCTGGCCCGCTGTCACCCGCGCCGACACCTGGCCCGCCAGGCCGATCCGCATGATTGTGCCGTTCCCGCCCGGCTCCTCGCCGGACCTGATCGCACGCATCGTCACTGAGAAGCTCGCCACGGTGCTGGGCCAGCCGGTGGTTGTCGAAAATCGCCCCGGTGCGGGCGGCAATATCGGCACCGGTGCGGTCGCCAAGGCCGCGCCGGATGGCTATACGCTGCTGTTCACGATCAACGGCCCGCTCGTCACGGCGCCGTCGCTGTATCGCCATCTGAGCTATGACCCCGTGAAGCAGCTTGCGCCCGTCACGCTGGTGGCCACTTCACCGAACGTGCTGGTGGTGGACGCGCGGCTGCCCGTGCACACGCTGCGCGAGTTCGTTGCGTTGGCCAAGTCAAAGCCGGGCGCGCTGAACTATGGCTCGGTCGGCAACGGCAGTGCCGCGCATCTGGCGATGGAGCAGTTGAAGGCGATGGCGGGCATCGATCTGCAGCACGTGCCGTATCCGGGCTTTCCGCAGATCACCACGGCGATGGTGGGCGGCCAGGTGCAGGCCGGATTCATGGTGCCGGCGATTGCCATGCCGATGGTCAACGCCGGCAAGCTGCGCATCCTGGCCGTGACCAGCACGGGCCGGACTTCGCTGCTGCCGTCGATTCCGACCGTGGCCGAATCGGGCTACCCGGGCTTCGAGGCGATCTCATGGCAGGCGATCCTGGCCCCGGCCGGGACGCCGGCGCCGATCATCGACCGGCTCTACCGCGAACTGGTGCGGATCATCGGCAGCGACGACGTCCGTGAAAAGATGCGCGCGCAGTATTTCGTGCCTGCAGGTACTGCGCCGGCTTCGCTGCGAGAGACCATGGCCAGCGAGAAGGTGCGCTGGGACAAGGTGATCCGCGCAGCCGGCGTGCAGCCGGAAGGCTAGCGGGCTGAATCAGGCGCCGCCCGCAAATCCGTTCTGGCGCCACGCCTCGAACACGACCACAGCCACCGTGTTCGACAGGTTCAGGCTGCGGTTGTTGGGGCGCATCGGCAGGCGGATGCGCTGCGCGGGCGGGAACCACTCGCGGCGTTCCGGGGCAAGGCCGCGCGTTTCCGAGCCGAACACGAACCAGTCGCCCGGAGCAAAGCTGACCTGGCCAAACGGCGTGGAGCCGTGCGTGGTCAGCGCGAACATGCGCGTCGGGTCTGGCTGTTCGGCGGTCATCAATGCGTCCCAGCTTTCATGCACGCGCATCGTCGCGTACTCGTGATAATCGAGCCCCGCGCGCCGCATGCGGGCATCCTCCAGCGGAAATCCCAGTGGTTTGACCAGGTGAAGCTGTGCGCCCGTGTTGGCACACAGGCGAATCACATTGCCTGTATTCGGCGGGATTTCGGGTTCGACAAGGACGACGTTGAACATGGGCGGGATATGCAAAAACCGGAGCGCAGCTTACCGCTTACGGCCGCCAGTGTCACGGCGTGCGCAGCGCCGGCAGTGCGGTGACCCGTGCGGCGCCATGCGCTTTCAGCACGCGCGCCGCTTCGCGCAGCGTGGCGCCGGTGGTCATGACATCGTCGACCAGCCCGATATGCAGGCCGTCGAGCCGGTGCGGATCGGCCACGACGAATGCATCGTGCAGGTTTGCCTGCCGCGCGGGCAGATCGAGCGCGCGCTGGCTGACCGTATCGCGCTGCCGGGCCAGCAGCGTGGGCGATGCCGCGACGCCAAGCTGCCGCGCAAGCGGGCGGGCGATCTCCCAGGCCTGGTTGAAGCCTCGCTCGGTCAGCCGCGCCGGCGCCAGCGGAACCGGCACCAGCAGGTCCGGCCTGCAGCCGGACGATTGCATCCGCGCCGCCAACTGCGCGGCGATCCAGCCCGCCGCGGGCAGCCGCCCGCCGAACTTGAGCTGCAGTACCAGCCTGTCGAACGGCTCGACGTAGTCTCCGAGTGTCAGGGTGGCGTCGATGGGGGCATTGCCGGGGCGGTCGCCGGGGCTATCGCCGGGGTTATCACAGACACAGGCGTCACATTGCCCCGGCAATGTGCCAGGCATGGCACAGCGCGGGCAGCGCGGCACGGTTTGCAGCAGTGACCGGGTGCAGCCCGCGCAGACCACATCGCGCTGGACCTTCGCGCAGATCAGGCACGCCGACGGCAGCAGCGCGGACCATAGATGGGCAACCCCGTGGGCTACCCCGCGGGCGGCCCCGAGGGCACGCCCGGCGAGCGGCCGGGCAGGCGCGTATACTTCGCTTCCTGTTGTTTCTGTTGGCCCGCCGCTCGCGGCCGGCTGCCCCGGGGGTGCGACACAATGCCGCACCGCCTGCCGATCCCACTGATTCCGCCCCTTCTGTCCGTGTCCCTGCATGTCACCGATTCCCCAGATGCCTGGTTGCCGCCCGCGCGGCTGACCCGGCTTGCCTTTGACCGCCGTAGCGCCCGGTTCGGCCAGCTTGATTTCCTGCTGGGCGAGATCGGGCAGCGCATGCAGGAACGGATGGAGGTGATCAAGCTGACGCCGCGCCGCGCGCTCGATATCGGCTGCGGCCACGGGCAGGGCCTGGCGGGATTGCGCGCACGCTTTCCCGACGCCCAGATCGCCGGTCTCGACATATCCGGCGCGATGCTGCAACAGGCCGGCCAGCGCGATCCGCAGCGGCGGCCCGGATGGATCGGGCGCCTGCTTGGCAAGCGGCCGATGTTCGACCTGGTGCAGGGCGATCTTGCCACATTGCCGTTCGGCGCCGCCAGCTTCGATCTGCTGTGGTCGAACCTGGCGTTGCACTGGCACCCGGAGCCGCATCGCGTATTTCCCGAATGGCATCGCGTGACCAGCGACGAGGGGCTCGTGATGTTCTCGCTGTTTGGTCCCGACACGCTAAAGGAACTGCGCACGGCGTTTGCCGATGTCGATCTCGACGCGCACACGCTGCGCTTTGTCGATATGCATGACATTGGCGACATGCTCGTGCACAGCGGCTGGTCCACGCCCGTGATGGACATGGAAACGCTGACCGTCACCTACGAATCGGCCGAGACGCTGCTGCGCGAAGTGCAGAGCTTCGGCGGCCTGCGCAGGCCGGGGCCGGCGGGGCTGCGCGGCAGGCGCTGGCACCGCGCCGTGCTGGCCGCGCTCGATCGCCAGCGCAACGCCGACGGCGTGATTCCATTGACGTTCGAAATTGTCTACGGCCACGCATGGAAGCTTGCGCCGCGCGGCAGGCAGGCCACCGACGATCAGGGCCGCGCAGTCGTGCCGGTCGACAGCATCGGACGCGCAAAACCGCGCCCCTGAATGCGGCGCCGGGCATGGTTGCGCAACAATTTCGGCGCGCCGATTGTGTTGTCAATTGGGGTCGCACGGACAATGCACAAAAACTTGAAGCTGGCAAGCACTTCGGTCAAATCCTACCTTGTTCAGGTATGCGAAGCGCCATATAATGCGCCAGTTTGTCGCAGTGGTCCCCTGGCACAAGACGCCTCAGGCATGCACTTCGCACGTGCAACCCTTCGGCGCAATTCGTCCCGGGTGTGCATCCGATGCGGAGTGGTTGGCGATGCAAGACTTGGGTATCGCGTTCCAGACGGCAGTTGGTGACTCCGGCGGAAATCCCGACGGACGCGCCCCCATGCCGAACTACGACTGGCTGATGAAGCGGAATTGCTCGCTCTCTCCACGCCAGGTCGGCTGGTTCTACTTCTCCATCGTATGTTTCTCGACTGCTATCGCGGGGTTTCTTGTCGCGTGGCAGGGGGCCTGGCTTGTGTTGCCGTTTGCCGGCCTGGAATTGCTCGGGCTGGGGATTGCCCTGCTGGTGCATGCGCGCCATGCGGCGGATTATGAACGCGTGAGTTTGACCGACGGCATGCTGGTCGTGGAGACAGCCAGCGCCAGCCGGATCACGCGGGAAGTATTCAACCCGCGCTGGGTGCGGGTTGAACTGGGTGAATCGTTCCGGGCGCTGGTGGTCTTGCGGTCGGACAAGCGCACCGTGCAGGTCGGGTCGTATCTGGTCCCGTACCGGCGGCGCAAGTTCGCGCAGGAACTCGCAGCGGCCCTGCAACGTGTCTGAACGGACATGGCGCAGGGCAGGGCGGGGACAGATTTGAATCTGTAAATTGGGTAGATAAACAATGAAAATGTGGAAGAAGGCATCCGCAGCATGTCTGGCAGGCGCGTCCCTGCTTGTCAGCCAGGCGGCCTCCGCGGTCAGTGACATGCCAGGCGGCCCCGCCGTCCGACAGCTCAACCTGGCCGAACCCGTTACAAAAATCGCCGAACAGATTCACTGGCTGAACTGGATGATGCTGATCATCTGCACGGTGATCTTTGTCGCCGTGTTCGGCGTGATGTTCTATTCCATCTTCAAGCACCGGAAGAGCAAGGGTGCGAAGGCAGCCTCGTTCCACGAGAGCATCACAGTGGAAGTGGTCTGGACGATCGTGCCGTTCCTGATCGTGATCGCCATGGCGCTGCCGGCCACCAAGACGGTGGTGGCGATGAAGGACACCACGAACTCCGACATCACGATCAAGGCCACCGGCTACCAGTGGAAGTGGGGTTACGACTACCTCAAGGGCCAGGGCGAGGGCATCTCGTTCGTGTCCACGCTGACCACGCCGCGCGAGCAGATCAACAACCAGCAGGAAAAGTCGAACACCTACCTGATGGAGGTGGACAACGAGCTGGTGGTGCCCGTCAACAAGAAGATCCGCATCGTCACCACTGCCAATGACGTGATCCACGCCTGGATGATCCCGGCGTTCGGCGTCAAGCAGGACGCGATCCCGGGCTTCGTGCGCGACACGTGGTTCCGTGCCGAGAAGACCGGCATCTACCGCGGCCAGTGCGCCGAACTGTGCGGCAAGGAACACGCGTTCATGCCGATCGTGGTGCGCGTGGTGTCCGACGCCGACTACACGAAGTGGGTGGACGAAAAGAAGAAGGCGCTGGCCGCCGCCGCGGACGACCCCAACAAGGTCTGGACGCTCGACGAAATCAAGGCGCGCGGCGAGAAGGTCTACACGTCCAACTGCGCGGTCTGCCACCAGCCGACCGGCAAGGGCGGCGGTCCGTTCCCGGCGCTGGACGGCTCGAAGGTCGTCAACGGCCCGAAGGCCGGCCAGATGCACGTGCTGCTGGAAGGCCGCAACGGCATGCCGTCGTGGAAGCAGCTCTCCGATACGGACCTGGCTGCGGCCATGACGTACACGCGCAATAGCTGGGGCAACAAGACCGGTGAAGTGATCCAGCCGTCCGACTTCGCGAACGCCCGCACGGGCAAGTTCCCGGAAGGCGGCGGCGCACAAACCGGCGCAGGCGATGCCGCTCCCAAGGCAGCCACGCCCGCCGCCACCCCCGAAAAGCAGGCCAGCCTCGCGGGCAACCGCGTCGCAGGCTGACCCGCGGCAGCCCCGCATTCAGGAATTGATGGAGTCATTGCGATGAGTAGCGCTACCCCGGAGACACTGGGCCATCCGCACGACCACGCGCACGATCACGATCATGCGCACGATCACCCGCATGGCTGGCGCCGCTGGCTGTTTGCGACCAACCACAAGGACATCGGTACGCTGTACCTGCTGTTCTCGTTCACGATGCTGCTGTCGGGCGGCGTGCTGGCGCTGCTGATCCGCCTGGAGCTGTTCGAGCCGGGCCTGCAGTTCTTCCGCCCCGAACTGTTCAACCAGTTCACCACGATGCATGGCCTGATCATGGTGTTCGGCGCGATCATGCCGGCGTTCGTCGGCTTCGCGAACTGGATGATCCCGCTGCAGATCGGCGCGTCGGACATGGCGTTCGCACGCATGAACAACTTCAGCTTCTGGCTGATGCCGCCGGCCGCGATGCTGCTGGTCGGCTCGTTCTTCGTGCCGGGCGGCGCCACCGCCGCGGGCTGGACGCTCTACGCGCCGCTGTCGGTGCAGATGGGCCCGGGCATGGACATGGCCATTTTCGCCATGCACATCATGGGCGCGTCGTCGATCATGGGCTCGATCAACATCATCGTGACCATCCTCAACATGCGCGCGCCTGGCATGACGCTGATGAAGATGCCGATGTTCTGCTGGACGTGGCTGATCACCGCCTACCTGCTGATCGCCGTGATGCCGGTGCTGGCTGGCGCGATCACGATGGTGCTGACCGACCGCCACTTCGGCACGAGCTTCTTCTCGGCCGCCGGTGGTGGTGACCCGGTGATGTACCAGCACATCTTCTGGTTCTTCGGGCACCCCGAGGTCTACATCATGATCTTGCCGGCGTTCGGGATCATCTCGCACGTCGTGCCGACCTTCGCGCGCAAGCGCCTGTTCGGCTACAGCTCGATGGTGTACGCCACGGCCTCGATCGCGATTCTGTCGTTCATCGTGTGGGCACACCACATGTTCACCACGGGCATGCCGGTGACGGGCCAGCTGTTCTTCATGTACGCGACGATGCTGATCGCGGTGCCGACGGCCGTGAAGATCTTCAACTGGATCGCCACGATGTGGCGCGGCTCGATGACGTTCGAGACCCCGATGCTGTTCGCGATCGGCTTCATCTTCGTGTTCACGATCGGCGGCTTCACGGGCCTGATGCCGGCTGTTGCACCGATCGACATCCAGCTCCAGGACACCTACTTCATCGTGGCGCACTTCCACTACGTGCTGGTGGCGGGCTCGCTGTTCGCGCTGTTCGCGGGCTTCTACTACTGGGGTCCGAAGTGGAGCGGGTTCATGTATGACGAGATGCGCGGCAAGATCCATTTCTGGGGCTCGCTGATCTTCTTCAACGTGACGTTCTTCCCGATGCACTTCCTGGGCCTGGCCGGCATGCCGCGTCGCTACGCGGACTACCCGACCCAGTTCACGGACTTCAACGCGATCGCATCGATCGGTGCGCTGGGCTTCGGCCTGATGCAGGTGTACTTCTTCTTCTGCGTGGTGCTGCCGTCGTACCGTGGCGGCCAGGCCGCCAGCGACAAGCCGTGGGATGGCGCGGAAGGCCTCGAGTGGACCGTGCCGTCGCCGGCACCGTTCCACACGTTCGAAGAACCGCCGGTCGTCAAGTAATCAAGCCATACCGGCCGGATGTTCTCCCAAGTGAAGAGCATCCGGCCCGCAAAGAGAAGCACATGCAGCCCTCGGAAACAAGCCCATCACCGCAGGATCGCCGCGCCGCCCAGCGGGCCGCCAATCGCCGCCTGGGGTGGATTCTGCTATCCATCGTGGTGGTCTTCTTTCTGGGATTCGTAGCCAAGACGATGTTCCTTGGCAGCTGAGGCTCTGATCGGAACAATGCAGTAGGAGAGAGAAGCGTGGACGCGCAGGACAAGGCAATCGAGAAGCGATTCAACCGCGGCATGATGTTGCGCCTGCTGGTGGTGGTGACGCTGATGTTCGGCTTTGGCTATGCGCTGGTACCGCTGTACAAGGCGATCTGCGAGGTGACCGGCATCAACGTGCTGACCACGCGCGACCTGTATGGCTCCGGTTCGCTGAAGAATTCGCAGGTCGACAAGAGCCGCACGATCACGGTCGAGTTCGATTCCAACTCGCGCGGGCCGTTCGCGTTCCGTCCGGTCAAGAACTCGATGGAAGTGCATCCGGGCGAGCTGACGACGATCGTGTACGAGGTGGCCAACGGGCAGTCGCGCGATATTTCGGCGCAGGCGATCCCCAGCTACGCACCGAAGCAGGCCACCGAGTACTTCAAGAAGATCGAGTGCTTCTGCTTCAAGCAGCAGACGCTCAAGTCGAAGGAGGCGCGCGAAATGCCAGTGGTGTTCGTGATCGATCCAAAGCTGCCGAAGGACGTGAAGACCATCACGCTGTCGTACACGTTCTTCGAAGTGGGTACGCCGGTTGCGCAGGCGCCGCTGGGCGAAGACGCGCCGGCGCGCAAGGGAAGCTGACGATGGCTGGCGGCGAAGATCCGGTGCATCGCAAGGCATCCTTCGTGCAGACGGTGCGCGCGGTGCTGTGGTCGTTCATCGGGCTGCGCAAGGGGTCGGAGCATGAATCCGACATGGCGCGGCTGAACCCGGTGCACGTGATCATCGCCGGGCTGATTGCGGCGGCTGTGTTCGTGACGGTGCTGATCCTGATCGTGCGCACCGTGGTGAGTCAGTCGTAAGCAGGGTAGGGACAGGAAGTTACAGGAAGCGAGGACGCCGCCGGTCAGATGTCGGGGCCGGATGTGCGAATAACTGAATCAAAGACTCTGAGCTGGAGATAGAAGAATGAGTGCGAATCGCGCTAACGCCCCGTACTACTTCGTGCCGGGCCCGTCGCGCCATCCGATCACGGCGGCGTTTGGCCTGCTGATGACCGGAGCGGGAGCTGCCGGATGGGTCAACGGGCAGCCGTGGGCGCCGTACCTGTGCGGTTTCGGCCTGTTGTGGTTCATCTTCGTGCTCAGGAGCTGGTTTGGCGACGCCATCCGCGAATCGGAAGGCGGCATGTACGGCAAGAACATCGACACGTCGTTCCGCTGGTCGATGGGCTGGTTCATCTTCTCCGAGGTGATGTTCTTCGCGGCATTCTTCGGCGCGCTGTTCTATGCGCGCACGATCGCCATGCCGTGGCTGGGCGACCTGAACAACAAGATCATCTGGCCGGATTTCGCGGCCGTGTGGCCGAACACGGGCCCCGCCGGCACCGTGGAGACCTTCCAGACGATGGGCCCGTGGCCGATCCCGACGATCAACACGGCGCTGCTGCTGACCTCGGGCGTCACGCTGACGTGGGCACACCACGCGCTGCTGGCCGGCAAGCGCAGCCAGCTGATCCAGGGCCTGGTCCTGACGATCGTGCTGGGCGCGATCTTCATGTGCCTGCAAGCCTACGAATACATGCACGCCTACAGCGAACTGAACCTGAAGCTGACCTCGGGTGTCTATGGTTCGACGTTCTTCCTGCTCACGGGCTTCCACGGCTTCCACGTGACGATGGGCGCGATCATGCTGACGGTGGTGCTGATCCGCGTGCTGCGTGGACACTTCACGCCGGAGCATCACTTCGCGTTCGAAGGCGCCGCCTGGTACTGGCACTTCGTGGACGTGGTCTGGCTGGGCCTGTACGTGGTGGTCTACTGGCTGTAAGGATTTCGCCGCGCCGCGCAGCGGGCGGCGTGCGGTATCGAAGCAAAAGCGCCGCGGGAGAGATCCTCAGCGGCGCTTTTTTTGTTGGGACGCCTGTCAGGGCGATGTATGAATGCCCGTGCTCTGGATCCAGCCCATCCAGTGAGAGAACAGGATGAACAGGAACAGCGCCACCGAGAAGCCGACGCGGAACATCAGGGACCGCATCATGTTGGGCGTGCGGCCACGGTCGCGCATCATGAAGAACAGCGCGGAGGCCAGGCTGCCGATGATCAGGATGAAGGCGACAAGGATGACGAAGCGCATGTGGGGGCTCGTTCTGGGAAGCGCTCATTATCGCACTGCAATGCACGGAGGAAACCCGTGACGACCCGCACGCTCTGGCGCTCGCCGGGCCCGGTGCCGATGGTGGCCGCGCTCGTGGTGATCGCGGTGACCTGCGCGCTGGGCAACTGGCAACTGCGCCGCGCGCACGAGAAGATCGACCGCGCGGAGCGGCTGGCCTCGCTCGCGAAGCAGGCCCCTGCCGAACTGCATGCGGGGCAGGCCGATGCGTCGCAGCTGCTTGACCGGCGTGTCCGTGCGCGGGGAACGTTCGATGCAGGCAAGACCGTGCTGCTCGACAACCGCCCGCATGGCAACGGGACCGACAGCCGCGCCGGGTTCCAGATTTTGACGCCGCTGCGGCTGTCGGATGGCGGCGCTGTGCTGGTGCTGCGTGGCTGGCTGCCGCGCGATGCGCAGGACCGCACGCGCATCGCGCCGTTCCAGACGCCGCCGGGCGAGGTCACCGTCGAAGGCACGGCGCTGGCGGCGGTGCCGCGCGTCTACAGCCTTGGCCAGGACGCCTCCGCGGAGGCCGGGCGCAAGATCCGTCAGAATATCGACCTTGCCGCGTTTTCCAGAGAGATCGACACGCCACTCCTGCCCGTGGTGGTGGAACAGACGAGCGATACCGGCGACGGGCTCGCACGCGACTGGGCCCCGGCCGATTTCGGCGCGGACCGCCACTATGGCTACGCCGCCCAGTGGTTTGGCCTGGCGGCGCTGACCGTGGTGCTGGTGGCCGTGCTGGGCTGGCGGCGCGCGAGGAGCGGCCGGGCAGCAGGTGAAGGCAATCCATAACCGAACGATGAACGTACAGACGAATTCCATGCCGCAGCCCGATCCCACGGCAACGCCTGACCCCCGAATCAACGCGAGCACGCGCCGCGGCCGGCTGCAGATGCTGATGCTGCTGCTGGTCTGCGCGTCGCCGGTGCTCTTTTCATACTTCACGTTCTACGTGATCAAGCCGACGGGCGGCAGCACCAACTATGGCGCGCTGATCGATCCGCAGCGTCCAATGCCGCCCGTGCAGGTGACCAATGAGCGCAAGGAGTCGGTGCCGCTGGCGTCGATGCGCGGCAAGTGGCTGATGGTGATGACCAACCCCTCCGCCTGCGACGAAGCCTGTGCGAAGCGGCTGTACACGGTGCGGCAGATCCGCGCCGGGCAGGGCGAGGACCGCGAGCGGATCGTGCCGGTATGGCTGATCCAGGACCAGGGTGATGTGGACGATCGGCTTTCCGCCGCCTACAACGAACCCTATGCAGGCGTGCGCTTCCTGCGCATGGACCACACGGCGATTTCCCAGTGGCTGCCGGCAGAGTCGGGTGCCCGCGCGGAAGATTCGATCTATCTGGTCGACCCGCTCGGCAACCTGATGATGCGCTGGCCCACCGACCCGGATCCCAAGAAGGTAAGCAGCGACCTGAAGAAGCTGCTGAAGTACTCCCGTATCGGCTGAATTCCCATGCTGCTCCAGTTGGCCATCATTGGCATCCTGATCGCGTTGCTGCCACTGTCCTACGTGATGGTGCGCGGCAATCGCGACAAATATCGCAAGCTCGTCTGGATCACGGCGTTCCTGACGCTGGACCTGATCATGTTTGGCAGCTTCACCCGGCTGACGGATTCCGGGCTGGGCTGCCCGGACTGGCCCGGCTGCTATGGCCACTCGAATCCGCACGCGGCGATGGATCCGATCCGCGCAGCCGAAACGGCGCTCCCCAGTGGCCCGGTCACGCTGATGAAGGCGTGGATCGAAATGACCCATCGCTATTTCGCGATGGCAGTGGGCGTGCTGATCATCTCGCTGATGGTGCTGGCGTGGGTCAAGCGGCGTGAGCTGAAACAGTCGCCATGGTTCGCCACGAGCGTGTTCCTGCTGGTCTGCCTGCAGGGCGCATTCGGCATGCTGACCGTGACGATGAAGCTGCAGCCGGTCATCGTGGTCACCCACCTGCTGCTGGCAATGGCGCTGCTGGCGTCGCTGATCCTGCTTGGGTCGCGCAACGACCCTCCGCACGTCGTGGCGCCGCAGGCGGCGTCGCTGCGCTGGGCCGGCCTGCTTGGGCTGGCGCTGCTGGTGATCCAGATCTTCCTTGGCGGCTGGGTCAGCACCAACTACGCGGTGCTCGCGTGTACCGATTTCCCGCTGTGCAATGGCCAGCTCGTGCCCGAGATGGACTTCCGCCACGGCTTCACGCTATGGCGCCAGCTTGGCATGACGGCCGACGGCGACTACATTCCGCACGCCGCACTGGTGGCCATCCACTGGGTGCACCGAGGCTTTGCGTTTGTCGTTCTTGGCTATCTGCTCTGGTTTGGCCTGCGTGCACGCCGCATGGAGGGTCTTGCGCGGCACGCACGGTGGCTGCTGGCCGTGCTGGCGCTGCAGCTCTGCACGGGCATGTCGAACATCGTGTTCGACTGGCCGCTGGTTGCCGCGGTGGCCCATAACGGTGGAGCAGCCCTGCTGCTGATGCTGTTGCTCCGTCTCAACTACAATATCGGCCTCGCCACTCGCTCCGCAGGCGCCGCCGCCCAACCTTCGATTGCCGCGCGCGCCACATGAAGGACAAGATGCCCCCCGTGGTCACAGCAACCCAATCCCACTCGTCCGTGGGCCGATTACGTCATCTGGCCCGCCAATACGCCGCCCTCACCAAGCCGCGCGTCACCCAGCTCGCGGTGTTCTGCGCCATCATCGGCATGTTCCTGGCCACGCCGGGAATGGTGCCGTGGTCCGTCCTGATCGGCGGCGCAGCCGGAATCTGGCTGCTGGCAGGCGCTGCCTTCGCCATCAATTGCCTGGTGGAACAGAAGATCGACGCGCTGATGCGCCGCACCGCGTGGCGCCCGTCCGCCACCGGCGAGATCACCACCACGCAGACGCTGATCTTCTCGGCCATCCTCGGCGGCGCGGGCATGTGGCTGCTGCACCTCTTCGCCAATGACCTGACGATGTGGCTGACGTTCGCCACGTTCCTCGGCTACGCCGTGGTCTACACGATCCTGCTGAAGCCGGCCACGCCGCAGAACATCGTCATCGGCGGGCTGTCGGGCGCCATGCCGCCCGCGCTGGGCTGGTCCGCGGTGTCGGGCACGGTGCCGGCCGAAGCGTGGTTCCTGGTGCTGATCATCTTCACGTGGACGCCGCCGCACTTCTGGGCGCTTGCGCTCTATCGCCGTGCCGACTATGCCAAGTCTGGCCTGCCGATGCTGCCGATCACTCACGGCGAGCGCTACACGCTGCTGCACATCCTGCTGTACACGCTGATCATGATCGCCGCCACGCTGCTGCCGTTCGTGTACGGCATGAGCGGCTACATCTACCTGGCGGCGGCGCTGGGCCTGGGCCTGGTATTCCTGGGCTACGCCTGGAAGCTGTTCCGCAACTATTCGGACGCGCTGGCGCAGCGCACCTTCCGCTATTCGATCCTGTACCTCTCGCTACTGTTCGCGGCGCTGCTCGTGGATCACTACTTCAAGTTCGTGCCGCACGCCTGAACGGCCTGCGGCATCTTGCCGCGCCCGGAAGTCATCGCCAGCCCGATCGGCGATACTTTCGGGCAACTCCTCCCGATTCATGCGCATGTCGACCTCTTCCCAAGGCCTCTGGGCCGCGTTCCGCCGCTTCTGCATGCTCGCGCTGTGCACGGCCCTGCTGGCCGCCTGCGGGCAGCCCAAGCCGTCCTTCCGCAATGTCGATATCTCGGGCGCCACCGAGTTCGGGAAGGATTTTGCGCTGCTGGACCCCGCCGGCAAGACCCGCACGCTGGCCGACTTCAAGGGCAAGGTGGTGCTGATGTTCTTCGGCTACACCCATTGCCCGGACGTCTGCCCGACCACGATGGTCGAGCTCAAGCAGGTCATGGAGCAGTTGGGGCCCGATGCGGACAAGGTTCAGGTGCTGTTCGTGACCGTCGATCCCGAACGCGATACGGCGGCGCTGATGGGCCAGTACGTGCCGGCCTTCGATTCGCGCTTCCTGGGCCTGCGCCCGGCCGACGAGGCCGCGCTCAAGAAGGTGACCAAGGACTTCAAGGTCTACTACGCCAAGGTGCCGGGTTCGTCACCGGAAAACTACACGATGGACCACTCGGCTGGCAGCTACGTGTTCGACCAGAACGGCCAGTTGCGCCTGTTTATCCGCCACGGACAGGGTCCGGAGCCCATTGCGCATGACCTCAAGCAGCTGATGTCTTAAGCGTCGCAGGCGTCGCAGGCAGAAAAAGAAAAGGCCGGTCACTGACCGGCCTTCTTCATTGCGCGGGGAGGCAATCAGGCAAACGCCGCCAGCGCGCCCTTCATCTTCTTCATCGCTGCCGATTCGATCTGGCGAATCCGCTCGGCCGACACACCGAACTCGTCGGCCAGCTCATGCAGCGTGGCGCCGCCCGAGCCGTCGTCGTTGACGTCCAGCCAGCGTGCCTCGATGATGCGGCGGCTGCGCGGGTCAAGTTTGGTCAGCGCCTCTTCCAGGCCTTCGACCTGCAGACGGTCGTGGCGCTTGGATTCGAGCACCTGCGTGGGCTCGTTGTGGTTGTCCGCGAGATAGGCGATCGGCGCGAATTCTTCCTCGCCGTCGTCGACCTGGCCTTCCAGCGCCAGATCGCCACCCGCCATGCGGGTTTCCATCTCCATCACTTCCTCGGGCTTCACGTTGAGCTCGCGCGCAACGGCTTCCACTTGCTCAGGGGTGAAGGTGTGCAAGCCTTGCTTGTGGCTGCGCAGGTTGAAGAACAGCTTGCGCTGGGCCTTGGTGGTAGCCACCTTGACCATGCGCCAGTTCTTCAGCACGTATTCATGGATCTCGGCCTTGATCCAGTGCATCGCATACGACACAAGGCGCACGCCCTGCTCGGGATCGAAGCGCTTGACCGCCTTCATCAGGCCGATATTGCCTTCCTGGATCAGGTCCGCGTGCGGCAGGCCGTAGCCCAGGTACTGGCGGGCAATCGACACCACAAGGCGCAGGTGGGACATCACCAGACGACGCGCGGCGTCGACGGAATCGGTGTCGCGCAGGTCGCGTGCGAGACTCAGCTCTTCCTCGGGGGTGAGCATCGGAATACGGTGGACAGCCTGGATGTAGCTGTCCAGATTGCCCAGTGTGCCGGGGAAGGTCAGCGCGAAGGAATTCGCGGCGGCACTCTGGGGCGCCGTTGGCAGACGGCGAGAAACTTGGGTTTGATCGGCAGACAGAACTGCGTTCACTATGACTCCTTTCGCATCCGGCGGTGGGTTGCCGGTGTGTCCCGGGGGGACACCGCATTGCAACGCATATTAGCACTCGATCCGGATGAGTGCTAAGTTAGAAGACTTATAGGGTTGATAGTTCCAGGCAATCAACTAATTCTTTTAAATAGCAAAAATGTTCTCGTTGTCGTGACCTGGCCAGGCCCCATAAGGGCTGGCGGGGAGCCTTTGCCGGGCACTGTTATTAGAGGGGCCGGCCCGCATTCGGTTTCGCAGCGAATTCGGGATGCTGTATTGCAGGATTCGCTACACTGAAGTTGTTCTTCAGCCGCATCCTCCAGGAGCCCCACATGTCTGCTATCGAACACTTGCTGAAGCCCCATGTGAGAGACATCGGTGAATTCACCGTTCGCCGCCTGCTGCCCGCCGCCACCACGCAAACCGTCGGGCCGTTCATCTTCTTCGATCACATGGGGCCCGTCGTGATGGAACCCGGTGCCGGAATGGATGTGCGTCCGCATCCGCATATCGGGCTGGCGACGGTTACCTACCTGTTCGAAGGCGAGATCATGCACCGCGACAGCCTCGGCAGCGAGCAGTTGATCCGGCCTGGCGACGTGAACTGGATGACCGCCGGGCGCGGTATTGCACATTCGGAGCGCTCTCCCGACGGCGCACGCCAGGCCGGGCCACGCCTGCATGGCATTCAGACCTGGGTCGCACTGCCCAAGGCGCATGAGTACGATCCCCCTTCGTTCCACCATCATCCGGGTGCCACGCTGCCCAAGCTCGAACTGCCGGGCGTGCGCATGACCGTGATTGCCGGCGACGCCTTTGGCGCCGAGTCGCCGGTCAGGGTGTACAGCCGCACGCTTTACGTGGCCATCGAAATGGAAGAGGGTGCCAGCCTCGTGATTCCGCCAGAGCACGTCCAGCGTGGGATCTACCCGGTCGACGGCAACCTGGAACTGGATGGCGAGACGCTGCCGGCAGAGCACCTGGTAGTGCTGGTGCCCGGCGAGCCGGTGACGATCAAGGCGACCATGCCGTCGCGCGTGATGTTGCTGGGCGGAGACCCGACAGACGGCCGCCGTTTCATCTACTGGAATTTCGTGGCCAGCAGCAAGGAAGCGATCGAGGAGGCCGCCCAGCGATGGCAGGACGACCAGTTCCCCCATGTGCCAGGCGAAACGGAGCGCATTCCGCTGCCGCCGCGCCGGGCCTGATCGTTTCGAAGCAGTCTCTTACAGCGGGCTGGCCCAGGCCACCCGCGTTGCCAGTCGCAGGCATTCCTTGATGGCTTCGATCTGTGCGGCGATCGGCGCGGGCACCGGCACCGCGCCATCGAGCACCTTGCGAATCCAGGCGGCCGTCTCGGCCACGTCTGTTCCCTGCGGCAGTTCGGGCACATCGCCGATCGAGCCGCCGACCGGATCGACGATCGTGCGCTGATGGCCGTCGTGCAGCCAGTCGATCCGGCTGCTGCGGCGCGCATCGGCCACGACTTCTCCCTCGGTCCCACGGGCCAGCAGTACGTTCGCCGGTTCGTGCGAGAAATAGTCGGTCAGCGTCTCGCGATACTCGGGGTGGGTGTAGCTGTAGAGCCGCAACGCCTCGGCGGGCGAATGGGCGCCCACCGGCTGCAGCATCTTCACGACCGTGTGGGACGAGTTGCGCAAGCCGACGATCGAGCGTTTGTCGAGCAGTTCAGACAGTGCGGGCGACAGCACGTCGATGGGCAGCACCGCCAGCGGATTCGACGCGGCGCGAAGCTGGTCCTGCGCGGCCTGGGTGCTGGTGCACAGCGGCACGCCCAGCGCTTCGAACAGCGCCATGCTGGTCACGCGGCCCTGGAACTGGCGTGTGCCGTGGACCAGCGTTGGCAGGCCATCGCGCGCCAGCAGCATTGCCAGCAGCGGCACCAGGTTCGGCTGCTTGCGTGCACCGTTGTAGCTCGGGATCACCACCACGGGCTTGTCGGGCGGCGCGGCCAGGGGCGCGCAATGCTGGTGCGCCGCGTCGAGCATGCCGGCGAGTTCGTGCGGCGCCTCGCCCTTGATGCGGTACGCCATCAGCACGGCGCCCATCTCGATATCGGATACACGCCCGGCCAGCATTGCATCGAACAGCGCCTGGGCGTCTTCACGCGGCAGCGCGCGGGCGCCATTGGCGCCTCGCCCGATTTCCTTGATGTACCTGGCCGCCGGAAACGGCGATTGGGATGCAGTGGTCATGATGCCTGCGGGTTTCGTGGGGTTGGGGTTCATGATAGCGGAGGCCCGCCGCTTCGCCCAATGCATCGAACCATGCAGCCGGATTTCCGCGGCGGCCCCCGTCAGGCCGCTTCCTGCAGCGCCGGATTGCGCTGCTTGCGATACAGGAAGTCGAGCACGGCGGTGCGGCACGCATGGTAGGCCTTGTCGTCGGCCAGCGTAATGCGCTCGCGCGGGCGCGCGATGTCCACGCGCAGGATCTCGCCGATCGTCGCCGCCGGCCCGTTGGTCATCATGACGATGCGGTCCGCCAGCAGCACGGCCTCGTCCACATCGTGCGTGACCATGACCACGGTGCTCTTCGTGCGCGCAACGATCTTCAGCAAGGCGTCCTGCAGGTGCGCACGCGTCAGTGCGTCCAGCGCGCCGAACGGTTCGTCCATCAGCAATACCTTCGGCTGCATCGCCAGCGCACGGGCAATGCCCACGCGCTGTTTCATGCCACCCGAGATTTCTTGCGGGTACCTGGACTCGGCGTGTGTCAGGCCCACCAGCGCGAGTGCATCGTGCGTGCGCGCCTTGAGCTGTGCCCGGGGTTCACTGCCGCCGAACACGCGTTCCACGCCCAGGTAGACGTTCTCGAAGCATGTCATCCACGGCAGCAGTGAATGGTTCTGGAACACCACGGCGCGCTCCGGGCCGGGGCCGGCAATCTCGCGCCCGGCGCAGATCAGCGCGCCGGTGGTGGGCATGGTCAATCCGGCGATCAGGTTCAGCAGCGTGGATTTGCCGCAGCCCGAGTGCCCGATCAGCGTAATGAACTCGCCCTCGGCGATCGACAGGTCGATCTCGCGCAGCGCCACGAACGGCCCCTTGCGCGTCTTGAAGGTCTGTCCGACGTTTTCGATGCTGACGAACTTGTCCATGGCGGTCGTCTCCGGATCAGGTGTTGCCGTAGCTGAAGCGGCGCGCCAGTGCCAGCAGCAGGTGCTCGAGCACCAGACCCACCACGCCGATGATGAAGATCGCGATCACGATGTGCTCGACCTTGAGGTTGTTCCATTCGTCCCAGAGCCAGAATCCGATGCCGGTACCGCCCGTGAGCATCTCCGCAGCGACGATCACCAGCCAGGCCGTGCCGATCGAGAGCCGCACGCCGGTCAGCATGTACGGCAGCACGGCCGGGAACAGCACGCGGCGAAAGATCTTCCACTCGGACAGGTCGAGCACGCGCGCCACGTTCAGGTAGTCCTGCGGCACGCGCGTCACGCCCACAGCGGTGTTGATGATCATCGGCCAGATCGAGCAGATGAAGATGGCCCAGATCGCGGCGGGGTTTGCCGCCTTGAACAACAGCAGGCCGATTGGCAGCCATGCCAGCGGAGACACCGGACGCAGCAGGCTGATGACAGGCGATGCCATCGCGTTCAGGAAAGCGAAGCGCCCAAGCAGGAAGCCTGCCGGAATGCCGACGACGGCAGCCAGTCCAAAACCGGCGGCCACGCGCGCCAGCGAAGCCAGCACGTTCCAGCCGATGCCCTGGTCGTTCGGGCCGTTGTGATAGAACGGATCGGCAAACAGCGGCACGGCGGCGTTCCATGTGGCGCCCGGTGTCGGGATGGCCGGGATCAGCGTGGCGATGCCGTGCCACACCAGCACGAACAGCGCAAAGCCGATGACCGGCGGCACGCACTTGCGCATCAACGCGGCCAGTGCATCGCGGCGCGCGGCCTGCCGCTCCCGCGCGGCAATTTCCAGCGCGCGCCGGTGCGACTGTTCGCTGGCATCGGGATCGATGGCTTCCGGATTCATCGATGCGGCGCCTTCGGGCGGGGAATGGGCGAAAGCATTCACGGCAAGCTCCTGGTGATGGGGCTGGATGGGCCGGGCCAGGCGGGCCGGGCTGGCAGTGCTGGCAGCGCGTCAGGCCTTGATCTTGAAGCCGTCGGCGTAGGCCTTCGGGTCCTTGGAGGCATCCCATGTCACGCCGTCGATCAGCCTGGCGGTGCGGAAGTCGCTCTTCGGCACGGGCACCTGCGCGGCGGCCGCAGCCTGCTTGTAGATGTCGATACGGTTCACCTGCTTCGCCACGGCCAAATAGTCGGGATGGTCCTTGAGCAGGCCCCAGCGCTTGTGCTGTGTCAGGAACCACATGCCGTCCGACAGGAACGGATAGTTGGCGGCCCCATCCTGGTAGAACTTCATCGAGTCAGGATCGTCCCAGGTCTTTCCAAGGCCGTTGCTGTATCGGCCCAGCATGCGGTCGAGGATGATGTCCATGTCGGTGTTGACGTAGGACTTGGCCGCAATGGTCTCAGCGGTCTTGCGGCGGTTCGAGGCCGATGCATCGATGTACTTCGACGCTTCGAGCACAGCAGCCACCATCGCGCGCGCCGTGTTCGGATACTTCTGCACGAACTCTGCCGTGGTGCCGAGCGTCTTCTCGGGGTGGTCCTTCCAGATCGACTGCGTGGTCTCGACGGTGAAGCCGATCCTGTCCGCGATGGCGCGGGCGCCCCATGGTTCGCCAACGCAGAAACCATCCATGTTGCCCACGCGCATGTTGGCCACCATCTGCGGCGGTGGCACGGTGATGGCCTTGGCGTCCTGCATCGGATTGACGCCGTTGGCGGCCAGCCAGTAGTAGAGCCACATCGCGTGCGTGCCGGTGGGAAAGGTTTGTGCAAAGACGTAGTCGCGCCTTTCCTTCGCCATCAGCGCCTTGAGGCTCGCGCCATCCTTCGCGCCCTTTTCGGCCAGCTTCGACGACAGCGTGATGGCCTGGCCGTTGTGGTTCAGGCTCATCAGTACGGCCATGTCCTTCTTCGGGCCGCCGATGCCAAGCTGCACGCCGTAGATCAGGCCGTACAGCACGTGCGCGGCGTCCAGCTCGCCATTGACGAGCTTGTCGCGCACACCGGCCCAGGACGCTTCCTTGCTCGGCGTGATC
The DNA here is from genome assembly GCF_000292345.1 of Cupriavidus sp. BIS7. Classification (GTDB taxonomy): domain Bacteria; phylum Pseudomonadota; class Gammaproteobacteria; order Burkholderiales; family Burkholderiaceae; genus Cupriavidus. The sequence goes on along the minus strand of NZ_ALOU01000038.1, from coordinate 62,724 downwards.
CTGATGCCGTACTTCTTGTCCAGGCCCAGCGTCGATGCCATGACCACCGACGCGCAATCGGTCAGCGGGATGAAGCCGATCTTTACCTCGGGCTTTTCCGGCGCATCGGAGCCGGCTGCCCACGCGCCGCTGCGAACCATCGGATCGACCAGCGTCATCACGCTGGCACCGGCGATGGTGGCCAGCGCGCGGCGGCGGCCGTGGCTCGCCGGGGCGATATCGGCCGCAGCGGTGTCAGTGGCGCGCAGGGGCTTGGCAATCTTGAGGCGAGAGGGCATTGCAGAAGGCTCCGAAAGTAAAGGCGTCCCGAACCGTCGGCCCGGAAAGGGCGGCGGTCGAGGACGCCGTTGTCCTATGCCGTGCGATCGTCATTGATCGTCGGCACGCAAGTTGTGGTGCTTCGGTACAGCCGGCCGTCGTTGGCCGTGCCAATCTAACGCAAGCGATATGCCAGCGAGTTGCGCTGCACCATGAGCCGTGAACTTTCAGGAAATCACTAGTTGGAGGCGTGAATCTGGAGGCGTGAATCGCCGGGACTGTGCGTGCCGCGCAGCTTTGTGGCCAATATCCTCCCGGTCAGACATCAAAGTCGTGCGCGCAGGCAAATAGCGATGGCGCCGAAGTTGTGCATTGCACCGGCGCCGTGCCGCGCAGCCGCACAAGAATGAGTGCTCAAATCATCACATCGATCACGCGCTGGGCGGCGTCCACGAGCTTGATGCCGCGCTCCATCGCCATCGAGCGCAGCCGCTTGAAGGCCTCTTCCTCACTGATGCCGCGCGCTTCCATCAGCAGGCCCTTGGCCCGCTCCACGGTCTTGCGCTCGGCCAGCTTGAGCTTCGTTGCGTCGAGTTCGGCGCGCAACTGCTGGTCGAGTTCGAAACGCGCATAGGCCACGTCGAGCACGGTCTTCACGCGCTCCGCGCGCAGGCCATCGACGATATAGGCGGTGATGCCGGCCGACAGCGCGGCCTTGATGCGCTGTGAATCGTCGTTGTCCGTGAACAGCACGATCGGCCGCGGCGCGTGCTGGGTGGAGACGCAGACATGCTCGATCGTGTCTCGTGCGGCTGATTCGGACGCGATGATGACCAGGTCCGGCTGGTTCGCGGAAATGACGTCCGGCAGGTGCAGATCGGCATCGACGGTCTGTACCTCGGCGAATCCGGCCTGTGCCAGACCGGCGCGGATCGTCTCTACGTTGAGCGGGTTGGCGTCGTGCGGGTCACGGACCAGCAGGATGCGCAGCGGCCGGGTGGTTGCGGCAGGTGGCGCGTTGGCGGAAGGGGGCGGATGGCGGCGGGTCATGGCAGGCGCTTGGTTGCGGTGCAATATGCAAGATTCGCGCCGGGTCTGCCTCCACTGTAGGCCACAAGGTGTCACAAGGCGCCGACCTCAGGGTGTATGCTTGGCCCCTGCCGCGCCTCACCGATCGCGCTGGCGCGGCGTTCCATCAAAAAAGAGAAAGTTGGAGAGTTGGATGACCGAGTTCGTATTTGCGCCGCAAGCCCCCGTCGGCGTTCCAGTACGTGGCAGCAGTGCAAGCTTCCCCGTGCGCCGGGTCTACTGCGTGGGCCGCAACTATGCCGCCCATGCCCGTGAAATGGGTTCGGACCCAGACCGCGAGCCTCCGTTCTTCTTCTGCAAGCCGTCCGACGCCGTCAGCTACGTGGCCGACAACGTCGAAGGCGCCTTCCCGTATCCGCCGGGCACCGGCAACTGCCACTATGAGGTGGAACTGGTCGTGGCCATCGGCCGTGGCGGCCGCGATATCCCGGTGGAACAGGCCGCCAGCCACGTCTACGGCTATGCAATCGGCCTCGATATGACGCGTCGCGACCTGCAGAACGAATCGAAGAAGACCGGCCGCCCATGGGAGACCGGCAAGGCGTTCGACGAGTCCGCCCCGATTGGCCCGATCGTGCCGGTTTCCGCCATCGGCCATCCCGCGAAGGGCGCCGTGACGCTGGCCGTGAACGGCGTGGAGAAGCAGCGCGGCGACCTGTCGGACCTGATCTGGTCGGTGCCGGAGATGGTCTCGTACCTGTCGAAGCTGTTCGAACTGCAGCCGGGCGACCTGATCTACAGCGGCACGCCCGAAGGCGTGGGCCCGGTGGTCAAGGGCGATGTCATGCAATGCCACATCGAAGGTGTGGGCGACCTGACCGTCAAGGTGGTGTGACGCGATGCTTGAACTCTATAGCTACTTCCGCAGCTCGGCTTCGTTCCGGGTGCGCATCGCGCTGAACCTGAAGGGCCTGCCGTACGACTACAAGGGCGTGCATCTGCTCAAGGAAGGCGGCATGCAGCTGCAGCCAGAGTATCGCGCATTGAACGCCGACGGCGTGGTGCCGACGCTTCTGGTCGACGGCAAGCCGCTGATCCAGTCGATGGCGATCATCGAGTATCTCGACGAAACGCATCCGGAACCGGCGCTGCTGCCGAAGGACCCGTTCGAGCGCGCCGTGGTGCGTGGCCTGGCCCAGGAGATCGCCTGCGAGATCCATCCGCTGAACAACCTGCGCGTGCTCAAGTACCTCAAGCATGAACTCAAGGTTTCGGAAGAAGCCAAGGACGCGTGGTACCGGCACTGGATCGAACAGGGGTTTGCGTCGCTCGAAACCAACCTGTCGCAACTGGGCCGCGTTGGCCGCTACGCGTTCGGCGACACGCCGACGCTGGTCGATTGCTGCCTGGTGCCGCAGGTGTTCAACGCGCAGCGCTTCAACGTCGACGTCAGCCGCTTCCCGACGATCGCGGGCATCCATGCAGCATGCATGGAACTGGAGGCATTCCAGAAGGCCGCGCCGGGAGCGCAGCCGGACAGCGAGTAACCGGTAGCGTTGCCAGAAACAAAAACCCCGGTGTCACCACCGGGGTTTTTGTTTTTGCGTGGCGCCGGACTCAGCCCAACAGCGCCTCGGCGAACTCGTCCGCCTTGAACGGCTGCAGGTCTTCCACCTTTTCGCCCACGCCGATGAAGTACACCGGCACCGGGCGCTGCCGTGCGATAGCGGCCAGTATGCCGCCCTTGGCGGTGCCGTCGAGCTTGGTCACGATCAGGCCGGTCAGGCCGAGCGCGTCATCGAATGCGCGCGTCTGTGCCAGCGCGTTCTGGCCCGTATTGGCATCGATCACGAGCAGCACTTCATGCGGTGCCGTCGGCATCGACTTGCCGATCACGCGCTTGACCTTCTTCAGTTCTTCCATCAGGTGCAGCTGCGTGGGCAGGCGGCCGGCGGTATCGGCCATCACGATGTCGATCTTGCGCGCGCGCGCCGCATTGACGGCGTCGAAGATCACGGCGGCCGGGTCGCCGCTTTCCTGGGCCACCACGGTCACGTTGTTGCGTTCGCCCCAGATGGTGAGCTGCTCTCGCGCAGCGGCGCGGAACGTGTCGCCCGCGGCCAGCAGCACGGACTGGTGATAGCTCTGGAAATGCTTGCAGAGCTTGCCGATGCTGGTGGTCTTGCCTGCGCCGTTGACGCCGGCAATCATCATCACGAGCGGCTGCTCGCGGCCCAGTTCCATCGTCTTCTCGAGCGGCTTCAGGAGCTGCGTCAGCAGGTCCTTGAGCGCAGCCTTTACGCCTTCGGCTGTTTCGATGCGGTCGCTCTTCACGCGGCGACGCAGTTCGCCCAGCAGGTATTCGGTGGCTTCCACGCCGGCATCGGCCATCAGCAGCGCGGTTTCCAGTTCCTCGAACAGGGCCTCGTCGACCTTGACGCCGACGAACAGCACGCCGATGTTGCGGCTGGTCTTTGACAGGCCGGAGCGCAGGCGCGACATCCAGCCGCGCTTGGCTTCAGCCGTGGGCGCGGGCGGCGGGGTCAGTTCCAGTTCCTCGACCACAGGCGGCACGTAGGCCGGGGCTGCTGGTTCGGGTGGCGGAACCTGGACGTGTACGGGGGCTGACACGGGCGCCACAGCAGGTGCCACAACGGGCGCCACAACAGGCGCCACAACAGGCGCCGGGACCGGCGTTGCAACAGGAATCGGGGCCGCAACAGGAGCCGGGGCCGGAGGGGCGATCGTCGAAGGGGCGATCGTTACGGCGACGGGCGCAGCAGCGGGGGCGGGAAGCGGGGCCGGGACAGGGACCGGCGCCGGCGCAGCGGCCGGCGGCTCGGCGGGCGCGGGTGCCGGCTCGGCCTTGCGCTTCTTCCAGAAACTAAACATTGGGCAAGGGGTCAATACCCCGGTAGAATCAACCGGCAAAATTCTAGCAGACGGGGTCGCATGCACAATTGCGCTGACGTTTCTCGGGCTGGCACCGCAACTTTTCCGCGGCGCATTCTTTCCACGCTCGTCCTTGCTTCGCTCATCGGCCCCTTGGCCGGCACTGCCTGGGCTCAGGCAGCGGGCGAATCCTCCAGAACCGCCACGTCGGCGCCCGCCCCGAAGGGGCCGCCATCAAGCCAGCCGCCGACGGCGATGATCGGCCAGGCGCAGGCCGGCACGACCGAGTTCCAGCTGTCCAATGGCATGCGCGTGATCGTCAAGGAAGACCATCGCGCGCCCACCGTGGCCCACATGATCTTCTACCGGGTCGGCGGCCTGGACGAGGTCAGTGGTACCACGGGCGTGGCCCACATGCTCGAACACATGATGTTCAAGGGCACGCCGAAGGTGCCGGTGGGCGAGTTCTCGCGCCAGATTGCCCTGCTGGGCGGCCGCGAGAACGCGATGACCAATCGCGACTTCACGCTCTATTACCAGCAGATCGCGAAGCAGTACCTACCGAAGATGATGGAACTTGAGGCCGACCGCATGGCCAACGTTATCTTCAAGAAGGACGAGTTCGAGCGCGAGATGAAGGTGGTCATGGAAGAGCGCCGCCTGCGTACCGACGACTCGCCGCGCGGCACGGTCTATGAGCAGCTGCTGGCCTCGGTCTATACGGCAATGCCGTATCGGCACCCCGTGATCGGCTGGATGGACGACCTCGTCAACATGCGGATCGACGACGTCCACGACTGGTACAAGACCTGGTACGTGCCCAACAATGCGATGGTGATCGTGACCGGCGACGTCAAGCCGGAAGAGGTCCGCATGCTGGCCGAGCGCTATTACGGCAAGCTCAAGCCGCGTCCGCTGCCGTTGCGCAAGTCGCAGACGGAGGCGCCCCAGAAGGGCATCAGGCGTATCTGGGTCAAGGCGCCGGCCGAGAACCCGTACATGGTGATGGCGTACAAGGTGCCGCGCCTGCGCGACGTGGAGAAGGATGTGGACCCATACGCGCTGGAAGTCCTGTCCGCGGTGCTAAACGGCTATGACAACTCGCGCCTGCCGCGCGAGCTTGTGCGTGAGCGGCGCCTGGCCGACGATGTGAACGTCGGCTACGACAGCATCAATCGCGCGGACTCGCTGTTCGTGCTCGATGGCACGCCGGCCACCGGCCATACCACTGACGAGATCGAGAAGGCATTGCGCGAGGAGATCCAGCGTATCGCAAAGAACGGCGTCTCCGAGGAAGAGCTCAAGCGCGTGAAGGCACAGGTCGTGGCCGGGCAGATCTACAAGCGTGATTCGGTATTCGGCCAGGGCATGGAAATCGGCGTGGCCGAGATCTCCGATATCTCGTGGCGTCAGATCGACCGCATGCTCGACAAGATCAAGCAGGTCACGCCGGCCCAGGTTCAGGCCGTTGCCGGGAAGTATTTCAGCGACGACAACCTGACCGTGGCCACGCTGCTGCCGCAGCCGATCGACCCCAACAAGCCCAAGACCCCTGTGCCCGAAGGCCTGCGGCATTAAGGAGCAACGATGTCCCTGTCCGTCATGACGATTGCGTCCCCGCGCTTTCTGCGCCGGCTTGCCGGTGCGGCTTGCGGAGCGGCGGCGCTGCTGGCTGGCGCCGTTGCCCACGCCGGCATTCCGATCGAGAGCTGGACCGCCTCCACCGGGGCGAAAGTGCTTTTCGTGCCGAGTCCGTCGATTCCGATGCTCGACGTCAATATCGACTTCGACGCCGGCAGCCGCTATGACCCGCCAGGCAAGTCCGGCGTGGCCACGCTGACTGCTGCGCTGCTCGACAAGGGCGCCGGCGCTCAGGATGGCCAGCCGGCACGCAACGAGGCCCAGATTGCCGACGCGTTCGCCGATACCGGCGCCGATTTTGGCGGCGCGGCGGGCAGCGACCGTGGCGGCATCGGTCTGCGCACGCTGACCGCATCGCCAGAACGTGAGCAGTCACTGCGCCTGGCCGGTCAGCTGATCAAGGCGCCGACCTATCCCGATGCCGTGGTCGCGCGCGAGAAGCAGCGCCTGATTACGGCAATTCGCGAAGGGGATACAAGGCCGGGCGTGATCGCCGACAAGAAGCTGTCCAAGACGATCTACCCGAACCATCCGTATGGCGTATCAGCCACACCAGAATCGGTGGGGTCAATTACGCACGATGACCTGCTCAAATTCTGGCAGGACAACTACACGGCGAAGCGCGCCGTGGTGACGCTGATCGGTGCGATCGACCGCAAGCAGGCCGAGCAGATTGCAGAGGAACTGACGCGGGGCCTGCCCGCGGGCGCCGCGCCGCCGACCATGCCGAACGTGCAGTTGACGATTCCGGCCAGCGAGCAGCGGATTCCCCATCCGGCCCAACAGGCCAGCGTGGCAATTGCCCAGCCGTCCATCGCGCGCGGCGATCCCGATTACTTCGCGCTGCTGGTCGGCAACTACGTGCTTGGCGGTGGCGGCTTCAGTTCGCGGCTGACCGATCAGGTACGGGAAAAGCGCGGACTCACCTACGGCGTGGATAGCTACTTTTCGCCGGCCAAGCAGGCGGGGCCGTTCAGCATCACGTTGCAGACCAAGAAAGAGAACACCAACGAGGCGCTCGCGCTGGTGCGCCAGATCGTCGCCCAGTACGTGGCGCAGGGGCCGACCGACGCGGAACTGAAAGCCGCCAAGGACAACCTGATCAACGGCTTTCCGCTGCGCATCGACAGCAACCGCAAGCTGCTGACCAACGTGGCCAATATCGGCTGGTACGGCCTGCCGCTGGACTACCTCGATACCTGGATCGGTCAGATCAACAAGGTCACGCGTGAACAGGTGCGTGCGGCTTTCCAGCGCCATGTGCATCCCGATGCCATGGCGACCGTGATCGTCGGCGGCCCGGAAAAGTGATGCGTTGCGCCTGAATTCGGCCTGATGGTCGGTCGATTCCGGGTCGAATGTGGGGCATTTGTGGGCCGAGTTCGGGCCGAGTGTGGGCCCGGTCACGTGCCGCCGCTGTGCCGGCGCGTGGCAGGCTCTACAATCACGGCATGAATTCGCAATCCCGACCTTCGCCCGCACCGCGCGGGCGAACTTCTGTTCCCCGCCAGTCGCCCGCCCAGGTGCGAATCATTGGCGGCCGCTGGAAGCGTTCGCTGCTGCCTGTACTCGAAGCCGAAGGCCTGCGCCCGACGCCTGATCGTGTGCGGGAGACGCTGTTCAACTGGCTTGGCCAGGACCTGTCCGGCATGACCTGTCTCGATCTGTTTGCCGGTTCCGGCGCGCTGGGCTTCGAGGCTGCATCGCGCGGCGCAGCCGCCGTGACGCTGGTGGAGGCCAACCCGCGCGTGGCGCGGCAGTTGCGCGACAACCAGTACCGGCTCGATGCCACGCAGGTCAAGGTCGTCCAGGGCGATGCGTTCGCCGTGGCCTCGCAGATGCCTGCAGCCAGCTTCGACGTGGTGTTCCTGGATCCGCCGTTTGCCGAAGACTGGATCGGACCTGCGCTGGAGCATGCGGCGCGTCTGTCACGTCCCGGCGGCGCAGTCTATGTCGAAACGGACCGCGCGCTGATCGGGCCGGACGCCCCGATACCGGCATCGCTGGAGATCGTTCGCCAAGCGCGGGCCGGCGCGGTGCATTTCCATCTGCTGCAGCACAAGCTCACGAACGGCGCTGGCTGACACAATCTGGTCGTACGATGTCTTTGCCGCGCCAGGCAAGCGTTTGCGGGCGTGCTGCAATGCCGCAGAAAGGCGGTCTGGCGGACTTCCATTTGCCTCGTTTGGGGTTACACTACGCCGCTGTTGTTTGTACAACGCTCGTCACGCAGCAAGAATCACCTTGAATCGGCCCCCCGATTTCGCGGGCCGGCAACGGGCAGCCCTAAGGAGGAAACATGGTCGTCGCCGTCTATCCCGGTACATTTGATCCCATGACCCGGGGACACGAGGATCTCGTCCGCCGCGCGTCGAACATCTTCGATGAACTCGTGGTTGGCGTGGCGCAAAGCCCCAACAAGCGCCCGTTCTTTTCGCTTGAAGAGCGCATCAGCATCGCACGCGAAGTGCTGGGCCACTACCCGAACGTGCGGGTAGAAGGCTTCTCGGGCCTGCTCAAGGACTTCGTCCGCAAGAACAACGCGCGGGTGATCGTAAGGGGCCTTCGCGCTGTGTCTGACTTCGAGTACGAGTTTCAGATGGCGGGCATGAACCGCTACCTGCTGCCCGATGTCGAGACGATGTTCCTGACCCCGTCGGACCAGTACCAGTTCATCTCGGGCACGTTCGTGCGCGAAATCGCGGTGCTGGGCGGCGACGTCAGCAAGTTCGTCTTCCCCTCCGTGGAGCGCTGGCTTCAGGAGAAGATCGGCAAACCCGAATAGAATAGAGACCTTCGATCCCGCCGACGCGGCCAGTCGGGCGCGGGCGGGTCGCAGGAAGGAAACATCATGGCGCTACTGATCACCGACGACTGCATCAATTGCGACGTTTGTGAGCCTGAGTGCCCGAACGAGGCTATTTCGATGGGGCCCGAGATCTACGAGATCGACCCCAACAAGTGCACCGAGTGTGTCGGCCACTTCGACGAACCGCAGTGCCAGCAGGTTTGCCCTGTGGCATGCATTCCGAAGGACCCGAACCGCGTTGAGTCGCACGAGGTGCTGATGCAACGCTACCGGCTGCTCACGGCGGCCAAGCACGCGGCCTGAGCCGGAGCTTTCATCCGGCCCGCTTTCGTTCCGGCCCCCACAGGTTCCGGCCCCCACAGGCAGAAAGCAGAAAAGAGAAACCCCGCAGAACCGAAAGGTTTGCGGGGTTTTTTCATGTGATCAAGGCCGGACAGGCTACCGCCTACCGCCTACCGCCCCGTGTGCAGTTCCATCATCGCGCGTTCGCTTTCGCCGCGCGCCAGGACACCGAGAGGACCGATGCAGCGGTCGATCGCTTCGTCGATGGCAGCCTGCTCTTCCTTGCGCGGGGGCTTCAGCACGAAGTTGACCACGTCTTCGCGGCCGCCAGCGGCGCCGCCCGGGGCATTGCGAGGATGGCCGACACCAATGCGCAGACGCCAGTAATCCTGGGTGGTCAGGTGCGCCGAGATGTCCTTGAGACCGTTGTGGCCGCCCGAGCCGCCACCACGCTTGAGCTTGACCGCCCCGGAGGGCAGGTCCATTTCGTCGTGCGCGACCACGATCTCGTCAGGCAGGATCTTGTAGAAACGTGCCAGCGACACCACGGACAGTCCGGAACGGTTCATGAACGTGGACGGCTTTAGCAGCCAGACGTCCTGGTCCCACAGCCGTGCACGGGCGGCCAGGCCGTGAAAACGGCCCTCCACGCGCAGGGTTGTGCTGCCCATGCGGGCGAGCTGGTCGACAAGCCAGAAACCGGCGTTATGCCGGGTGGCTTCGTATTCCGCCCCGGGATTGCCGAGGCCGACGATGAGCTTGATCATGCGTGAAAGCGGAAGTCGGGATATCGGGTGCCAGACGGCACCGCGGGACGCGAGACAGGATACGCGAAAACGCCGCACGAAAAAAAACCGCCGGCGAACCGGCGGTCTTTCTCGATGCGGCAGCGGCAACGTGGCCGCTACGGCATCCGGCGCGATGACGCTCAGGCAGCCGGCGTTTCGCCAGCTTCGCCGCCTTCGGCAGTTTCCGAAGTCTGGGCACCAGCCGGCAGCGTGATGCTGGCGATGGTCGGGTTTTCGTCGCCATGGGTGATGGCGGTGACGCCCTTCGGCAGCTTCAGGTCCGACAGGTGGATGATCTGGTTCAGTTCGGCTGCGCCCAGATCCACTTCGATGAACTCAGGCAGGTCGGCCGGCAGGCACGACACTTCCAGGTCGTTCATGACGTGGCTGACGATACCGTGGCCCAGCTTCACGCCAGGAGCGGTTTCCTGGTTGATGAAGTGCAGCGGCACCTTCACGTGGATCTTTTCCGTGGCCGACACGCGCTGGAAGTCAACGTGCAGCACCATCGGCTTGAACGGGTGCATCTGGAATGCGCGCAGCAGGGCCTTCTCGGACTTGCCAGCAACTTCCAGGTCCAGGATCGACGAGTGGAAGGCTTCCTTCTTCAGGGCGTGCCACAGCGCGTTGTGATCCAGTTCGATCATCGTCGGCTCGGCGGCGCCGCCGTAGATGATGCCGGGGGTCTTGCCCGAATTGCGCAGGCGGCGGCTCGCACCCGTTCCCTGTACGCTACGCTCGAAAGCGACTACTTTCATGTTCAACTCCAAATGTGAAGAAGGCTGTCCGCGACCAGACAGCCCCGAGTGGGCAACGCGACAAAAATTGTGCGCCGCCTGAATCACGTTGGCCGCCCAATCAGGGCGGCCAACGCAGTAAAACGTGAAATTCTAGCAGGTATCTGCCAGACCCGCGCCGACCGATGCCGGTCAGGCGTCGGCGAACAGCGACATGATCGAGTCGCCCTTGACGATGCGGGTGAAGGTCTCGGCCAGCAGCGGGGCGGTCGTGACCTGGCGGATCTTGCCGGTACTGCGGGCTTCGTCGGACAGCGGAATCGTATCGCAGACGACCACTTCGTCCAGTGCCGACGCGGCGATACGGGCAACGGCACCACCCGACAGCACCGGGTGCGTACAGTAGGCGAACACCTTCTGGGCACCGCGCTCCTTCAGCACCTGCGCAGCCTTGCACAGCGTGCCGCCGGTGTCGATCATGTCGTCCATGATCACGCAGTTGCGGCCGGCGACTTCACCGATGATGTTCATCACCTCGGACACATTGGCCTTCGGACGACGCTTGTCGATGATGGCCAGGTCGCAGTCGAGTTGCTTGGCCAGTGCACGTGCGCGCACCACGCCGCCAACGTCCGGAGATACCACCAGCAGATTGCCGTAGTTCTTCTCGCGCAGATCGCCCAGCAGGACCGGCGATGCGTAGATGTTGTCGACGGGGATATCGAAGAAGCCCTGGATCTGGTCGGCGTGCAGGTCCATCGTCAGCACGCGTTCCACACCGGCCACTTCCAGCATGTTGGCCACGATCTTGGCCGAGATGGCCACGCGCGCCGAACGCGGGCGGCGATCCTGGCGGGCATAGCCGAAGTAGGGCATGGCGGCGGTGATGCTGCGTGCCGAGGCGCGCTTGAGGGCATCGACCATCACCATCAGTTCCATCAGGTTGTCGTTGGTTGGCGCGCAGGTGGACTGCAGCACGATGACGTGCTTGCCGCGAACGTTTTCCTGGATTTCTACCTGGACTTCACCGTCGGAGAAACGGCCGACCAGAGCTTTGCCCAGCGGAATGCCGAGGTGCTGTACGACAGCCTCCGCGAGTTTAGGGTTGGCATTGCCGGTAAATACCATCAAGCCTTCGACGCTCATTCGGGGCACCTGTCTTGCTGCTGGGGGAGCTTTGCGCTACCGGCAGATGCCGGCAGCGAATTTTTGCATGTCCGTTCTTGGACACTATAGGAAGTAATGGCAGGGGAAGAAGGATTCGAACCTTCGAATGCCGGAATCAAAATCCGGTGCCTTGACCAACTTGGCGACTCCCCTACACAACCTTTAACGTCTGTCGCTGCACTGAACTTAAGTACATCGCCAAACGAAAACCTGCTACGCGAACGTTGCGAGCGGGTGATGTGACAGACTTCTCACACACCTGCCATCCCATTCGGATGGCAACCGTTCCATCACCTTCTGCGCTGTCTGCTCGTCTTCGAAACGGGCAAAAACGCAGGCTCCGGAACCGGTCATCCTTGCATGCGGACTGTATTGTCTCAGCCATTCAAGGGCCCGGGCAACTTCGCCGAACTTCGCTGTTGCTATCGCTTGCAAGTCGTTGCGACCGAAAGCGAATTTGTTTGTGCAAGCAGCGAAGTCCGCAACTATAGAGACCGGTGAATCCCTTGTCAAGCGTTCATCAGAAAAAATTGATGCAGTCGGTACATGCTGCCTCGGATGAATGACGACGAACCAGCTTTCCGGCAGTTCCACGGGCGTCAGTTCCTCGCCCACGCCTTCGGCAAAGGCGTTTTGACCGAACACGAACACGGGCACGTCGGCGCCGAGCGACAGGCCAATGCGCATCAGTTCGGCACGCGGCAGGTTCACTCCCCAAAGGCGATTCAGCGCCAGCAGCGTGGTGGCTGCATCCGACGATCCCCCACCGATGCCGCCGCCCATGGGCAGGATCTTGTCGATGGCGATGTCCGCGCCGAAGCGCGTACCGCTGGCCTGCTGCAATGCCCGGGCCGCACGCACGACGAGGTCGGTGTCAGCCGGCACGCCGGGGATATCGGTGACGCGTGCGATCACGCCGTCGTCGCGGCGCCGGAAGTGCAGCGTGTCCGACCAGTCGATCAGCTGGAACACGGTCTGCAGCGTGTGATAGCCGTCCGGGCGGCGCCCGGTCACGTGCAGGAACAGGTTGAGCTTGGCTGGTGCTGGGCAGTCGCGCAGCTCCGGGGGCGGCAGGGCGGCGCCGACGGTCATTGCTTGTTCTCCGGGTCGATTACGAGCCGCACCGAGAGCGGCGATTCGTTGCCGTCGCGCGCCATGTCGATGCGGCGTGGCAGTGTAGACGATGTGGCGGTGCCTTCGGCCGCATCCTGCCAGGCCACGTAACGCACGGTCCAGCCGCTCTGCCTGAGCGTGTCAGGCCGGCCGTCCGCCGTGCGCGTGATGTTTGACGGCGCGCCCGGCGCGGGGCGGCCGTGCAGCCAGTCGCGCATGCCCGATACCGGCAGCGAGAATCCAAGCGCCTGCTCCATCAGGCTGTCCACTTCCGGCGCATTGCGAGGCGCCTCGTTGGGCAGGTCGAGCGTGGCGCCGGACGGTGTGGCGGTGACGATGGCAAGCGTCTGGCCAAGCGGCGAGACGAGGTCCAGCCGTACGTTGCGGCCCTGTTCCTGCCAGCGGAAGCTGCCCTGTACGCCTTCGTTGCGGCCATAGCGAACGTAGTTGGCGGCGAACCGGCCGGTGTACTGTTCGCTGCGTGTGGATTCGCCGGCATCGAAGCTGCGTGTCGGCGTGACGCTGGCGCACGCGGCGAGCCAGAGCGGTGCGGCCAGGCAGAGCAGAGCCAGGCGACGTGATCGGAGCATGGTCATGAGGCGGAAAATGCGGCGTGCGCCAGAACGATGCGCCCGGGCGCGTGGCCCGGGCTTCGGCGTGCCGCAAATGCGGATGTCGCGGAAAACTTCGCGGATTACTTCGAAAGCAGAACGTTCTGGTTGTAGCGGCGCAGCGTGTCGATCAGCGTCTGGTTGTCGGGTTCAACTTTCGCTGCCTCGTTCCACGTCTTGCGCGCTTCGTCGCGCTGGCCCATTTGCCAGAGCACTTCGCCCAGGTGCGCGCCGATCTCGGCCTCTGGCGCCTTGGCAAACGCGCTCTTGAGCAGTTCGGCAGCTGGCTGCAGTTCGCCCTGGCGATACTTGACCCAGGCCAGGCTGTCCATGATGTACGGATCGTCCGGGCCGAGTTCGGATGCGCGTTCCAGCAGCTTGCGGGCTTCCGGCAGGCGTTCGTTGCGGTCGGCCAGCGAATAGCCAAGCGCGTTGTAGCCCTGCTTCTGGTCGGGCTGCAGCGCGATGACCTTGCGCAGGCCGCGCTCCATGCTTTCGTAGTGCTTCTCGCGCTCGTCGAGCATGGCCAGTTCGTAGATCCAGTCGGCGTTGTCCGGCTCGGCCTTGACGCGCTCGTCCAGCACCTTGCGGGCGCGGTCATACGCCTTGCTGTCCATCAGCGCGGCCACCTCGGCCTGGCGGATCGCGGCCATGCGCTGGGCGCGCTGTACCGGATCGGGGATGTCTTCGGAGTCGGCCAGCATGTCGCCGAACACGGCCTGGGCATCGTCGAGCTTGCCCATGCGCGCCAGCAGTTGCCCGCGCTTGGCTTGCGCGGCGAGGAGCAGGCGGCTGTCCTCGATGCGGTCGAGCCAATCAATCGCCGTGGCGTAGTCCTTCTTCTCCTCGGCGATCTGCGCGAGGTACTGGTACGCGATATCGGGACTGGCTGCCGCCGATTTCTCAGCCATCTGCAGGTATTCCTTCAGATAGCGTTCGGCATCGTCATAGCTGCGCGCCTGCAGGCTGGTCAGGCCCAGCGCCAGCGGCACGCGCGGGTCGGTAGGGGCCACCTTGCGCAGCACCTCGAATTCGGCGCGCGCTGCATCCATGTCGTTCTGCTGCAAATAGAGCCGCGCCAGCGTAATGTGACCGTTGACCGATGACGGCGACTTGGCCAGGAAGCGCTTCACGACCTCGATCGACTTGTCCGGTGCGGTATCGGCCTGCATCTCGGCGGACATCAGCGCGGCAGCTTCAAGGTCCGGCTTGATCCGCAGCGCTTCGTCGAGTTCGGCCTGCGCGCCCGCGTTGTCGCCAGCGGCCTCGCGTGCGCGTGCCAGGGCCAGGTGGGTTTCCGGCAGCTTCGGTTCGCCAGCGGTAATGCGCTGGAGCACGCCGACCGCGCCGGCCGGGTCTGTCGTGCGCGACATCTGCTGCTGCAACTGCAGGATGGCGTCGCCACGATGTGCGGTCGGTGCCGCCGCAAGCTGGCGGATCAGCAGCGGTTCGGCTTCTTCCCAGCGTCCGTTGAGCACGAGCAGCGTCGACAGGACCTGGCTGGCGGCGGGCGACTTTGGGGCGAGTTCCGCCCAGAGACGGGCGCCATCCAGAGCCTGCTGGGAGCTGCGCGCGTTGAAGGCGATTTCGGTGGCGCGCTGGGCCATGCGCGGGTCGCGCGTTTCACGGGCCATATCCACGTAGGTCCGGTACGCCGTGCCGACCATCCCGCGCTGCAGGGAGATCTCCGCCGCAAGCACGCGGTAGAGAATGTCCGGCGACAGCGCGACATTCGGCAGCGGCGTTCGCTGCGCGTGAGCCGCCGGCGCCGGGATCTCGATGATCTCCTCATCGTTCTGGGCGACCGTGGCCGGCCCGGCATGGGCGGCAAGCGAAGCGAGCGCCAGGCACGCAGCCACGCCCAGGGCGCGCGCATGGCGACGGAAACGCCCGGCGGGCGAGCCCGTCGGATCGGAGGCGGTGAAAGCGTTCATTTGCGAGGATTCCGGGCGCATGGCCTGAAAGGACGAAATATAGTCCGGCATGTAATCGATGCTCCGGCGCGCGGGGGCGTTGCAGTGAATGGGGGCATTGTAGCCTGCAGCTACAATGCGCTGCTTGCCGTGCAGACCACCTGAAGGTTGGCTACGTACGGCAACCCGCACAATGCGGCCGAAATTCGGCCCCAAGGCAGGAAAATTCTGCTTCGTTGGATCGGAAAAACAGGCAAGAGGTTCTTGGGATTTGGTTGGAAGCGGGCCGGAGGCCGGCCGGGAGACGTGGCGCGATGCCTGAATTGCCGGAAGTCGAAGTCACGCGGCGCGGTCTGGTGCCGCATGTGGTGGGTTGCCGCATCGTCGACGTGACGGTGCGCCACCGCGGATTGCGCTGGCCCGTCGAGCCGGAACTGGAGGCGCGCCTGACAGGCCGCACGATCGGGCGCGTCGAGCGGCGCGGCAAGTATCTGCTGCTGGAGTGCCTGCCCCGGGCCGGTGGCGGCGTCGATGGCGATGCCGCTGATCCGCAGGATGCCGCGCCGGGCTGGCTGCTCGTGCACCTGGGCATGACGGGTACGCTGCGCGTCTATCCCGACCCGCCCGCGCCCGGTGCGCATGACCACCTGGACCTGATGCTGGCGCCAGATGGCGGTACAGCCGGTGCAGCCGGGGCCCCTCGAATGGTCCTGCGCTTCCGCGATCCGCGCCGCTTTGGCGCAATCCTCTGGACCCCGCTCGCCGAATCGGACCTGCCCGAGCACCCGCTGCTGCGCAAGCTCGGCATCGAACCGTTCGATCCGCGTTTTGATGGCGCCTGGCTCCATCGCCTGACGCGCGGGCGCTCCGTGGCGATCAAGCAGGCGCTGCTGGCGGGAGACATTGTCGTTGGGGTCGGCAATATCTATTGCTCGGAGAGCCTGTTTCGCGCCGGCATCCGCCCGACCACGCCCGCCGGGCGCCTGAGCCTGGCTCGCTGCGAGAAGCTGGCCGTGGCGGTGCGCGAGACGCTGGCCGAGGCCATTGCGCGAGGCGGCACCACGCTGCGCGACTTTGTCGGCAGCGACGGCAGCAGCGGCTACTTCCAGCTCGACTGCCTTGTCTATGACCGGGCCGGCGAGCCTTGTCGTGTCTGCGGCACTCCGATCCGTCAGATCGTGCAGGGACAGCGCTCCACGTTCTATTGCCCGCACTGTCAGCATTGATTTCCCGCCCCGGCTTCAAACCGGGCGCCAGGCCGCCCGGTGACTGGCAAACCGGTGCCGGTACATTGTTGAAATACTTTGCCGATGGATCGGCGCAACACTCCGGCCAAAGGAATACAACAAGGGACGCGAATTCCACAAAATCGCACAAGAAACCTGTATCGTGTGCGCAGACATAAAAAGTTACAAAACGTGTCGGTTCGCCCCGCCGATGGGGCATGGACCTGGCACGGCGGCTTGCCACGGACTGCAGGGTCAGCGGAATACCCCGAGGGCAAGGCGCGCAGTACGAGCCCGAAACCATAAATCCGAGCCGAAAAGCGAACCCCTCCATGACGAGCCTCGCACATCAATTCGAACAATATGGCGCCTGGAGAACCGGGGTTCTTCAATCTCTCGCCGACTTTCAATCCTGGCTGCAGCAACACGACCTCTATGACGCTACCGCGGAAGACCGCGCGCAGCGCATCCAGAACGTGCTCAAGAGCGACCGGCTCAAGGTTGCGTTCATCGCCGAGTTCTCGCGCGGCAAGAGCGAACTGATCAACGCCATCTTCTTTGCCGACTATGGCCGGCGCATCCTGCCGTCGTCGGCGGGCCGCACGACGATGTGCCCGACCGAGCTGCGCTACGACGAGAACGAGCCGCCGTGCATCCGGCTGCTGCCGATCGAGACGCGCCTGCAGGACGCCTCCACCGCGGACTTCATGGAGCCCGGCTCGGCCAACTCGCACTGGACTACTGTGCCGCTGGACCCGTCGTCGCCCGAGGGCATGCTGGCTGCGTTCCGGCACGTCGTGGAGACGACGCGCGTCGCACCTGCCGATGCCGAGGCGCTGGGCCTGTACAACGAGAACGACCCGGATGCCGCATGGGCCGTCGATGCCGATGGCATGGTCGAGATCTCGCGCTGGCGCCATGCGGTGATCAACTTCCCCCATCCGCTGCTGCGCCAGGGCCTGGTGATCCTGGATACGCCGGGCCTGAACGCGATCGGTACCGAACCGGAACTGACGCTGCGCCTGATTCCCGATGCGCATGTGGTGGTGTTCGTGCTGGCTGCCGATGCCGGCGTGACCAAGAGCGATCTCGACCTCTGGCGCACCCACGTGGGCGCCGGCCATCGCCGCGGCTGCCTGGCGGTGCTGAACAAGATCGACGGGCTGTGGGACCCGCTCAAGTCGTCGCCCGAGATCGCCATGGAAATCTCGCGCCAGGTCCGCACGACCGCGCAGACGCTTGGCATCGAAGAGCGGCGCGTCTATCCGGTCTCGGCGCAGAAGGGGCTGGTGGCCAAGGTCACGCACGATCAGCCGATGCTCGTGCGCAGCAACCTGCTGCAGTTCGAGCACGTGCTGTCGGACCAGCTCATTCCCCAGCGGCGCGATATCGTTTCCGACCAGGTCCAGCGCCTGGTGCAGGAAATGTCGCGCGGGGCGCAGCAACTGCTGCAAAGCCGCCGCCGCGATATCGTCGAGCAGTTGTTCGAGCTGCGCGGCCTGCGTGGCAAGAACCACGCGATGGTCAAGCACATGCTGATGCGCGTGCAGAGCGAGAAGGAAGAATTCGAGCAGAGCATCGCGAAGTTCCAGGCGCTGCGTCTGGTCTTTGGGCGCCATAGCGCGGACATCATCAAGAGCCTGCAGCTGCGCGACGTGCGACGCACGATGCGCGATGCGCGCGAGCAGATGAAGGAGCGCTTCTTCTCCCGTGGCCTGCGCGAGGACATGGAGGCGCTGTTCGCCCAGCTTACCGGGCTGATCACTGACGCGGACCAGAAGATCGCCGGGCTGCACCAGCTTGTCGACAGCATGTACCGGCGTTTCAATGCCGAACACGGCTTCACGCTGCCGTCCCCGATGCAGTTCGTCACCGCGCGCTATGCCGCCGAGCTTCAGGAAACGCTGCAGCTTGTGAATGCGCATTTCGGCGCCGTGAACATGCTGACCCGCTCGCGCCCGCAACTGGTGCAGAACGCGTTTGCGACGATGGCCAGCCGCGTGCTCGAGAACTTCCGCGACCTCAATCGCGATATCGAGATCTGGCTCAAGTCGGTCATGACGCCGCTGGAGGCTCAGGTGCGGGAGCATCAGAAGCAGTTGCGCCGTCGTGTCGATTCGATCGAACGCATCCATGAGGCCACCGACACGCTGGAGTCCCGCATCGCCGAACTGGAGGAGGTGCTGAACGGCCTGGACGAGCGCAGCACGAAGATCGAGAGCTTTGCGCGCAAGCTGGTGGAGCCGCAGCAGGAGACCCGCGCGCGCGCCGCCTGATCACAAGCATCGTTGGTATCATGTGGCGCCGCCTGCGAGCGGCGCTTTTTCTTTTCTAGATCCCGTAATGCCCCGCAAGCCTGCTGCTGCCCCCGCCGTGTCCGAAACCATCGTCGTGCCGCACGATTTCGGCATGCGCGTCGTGACATGGCAGCGCCAGCACGGCCGCCATGACCTGCCGTGGCAAAACACGCGTGACCCGTACCGCATCTGGCTGTCCGAGATCATGCTGCAGCAGACGCAGGTGAGCGCAGTGATCGAGTATTACCAGCGCTTTGTTTCGGCGCTGCCGACGGTAGCCGCATTGGCGGCGGCGCCTGCCGACGAGGTGATGGCGCTGTGGGCGGGGCTTGGCTACTACTCGCGCGCTCGCAACCTGCATGGCTGCGCCAAATCCGTGATGAACGACCACGGCGGTGTGTTCCCGACCGATCCGGCGGTGCTCGTGACGTTGCCAGGTATCGGTCGCTCCACGGCGGCGGCAATTGCCGCATTCAGTGCGGGCGTTCGCTCGCCGATCCTCGACGGCAATGTCAAACGCGTATTCGCGCGGGTTTTTGGCATACACGGCTATCCGGGCGAACGCCTTGTCGAGAACCGCATGTGGGCGCTGGCCGAGCACGCGTTGCCGCCAGCGGGGCCGCATCAGGGCGAGCACATGGTGGCCTACACGCAGGGGTTGATGGATCTCGGTGCGACGATTTGCGGGCGCGGCAAGCCCGCGTGCCTGACAGATGCTGATGCTTGCCCGCTGTCGGCCGATTGCGTGGCGCGGCGGGACAACCTGACGGCGGTCTTGCCGACGCCGAAGCCGCGCGCAGCGATTCCGGAGCGCAGCACCGTGATGCTGATCGTCCGGCATGGGCGCAACGTGCTTGTGCAATTGCGCCCCGCCAGCGGCATCTGGGGCGGCCTGTGGAGCCTGCCCGAGATGCTGGTCGATACCGTGCCGTTTGACGCGGAAGCCGCGGAGCAGGCGGCGCTGGAGTCAGCCAATGCCTATGGTTCTCCCACGCGCGCGTACCTGGCCGCAGAACTGACCCATGTATTCACGCACTTCCGGCTGCTGATTCGCGCGATTCGTGTCGATCTTGGGGATGTTGCACTGCGCGCCGATGGCAACAGCCGCTGGCTCTCGCTCGACGACCTCGACGCGCTAGGCACGCCGGCGCCGGTGCGCAGACTTCTGGAAGACCAGGCGAAGCTCGGGCTCTTCTGAGCGGCCAAATCAGACGATGTGGTGCTGCCGCATATAACGATGCACGATCTCGATGCGCATGCCGGCATCGGGCAGCGCCATCAGCATCTGCTTGGCCTTGACCGGCACGGGCAGCAGTTCGCACAGCCGGTTTGCAACCCAGCTTGGATCGTCCCAAAGATACGGCTCGGCAAAAGGCAGCTTGGACTTGTCCGGCTGCTCCGTATGCAGCGAGGCGACGATACGCCGTAACGCGGCAAGGCACTCGCCAAGCAGTTCCAGCTTGCAATCAATGACATCGGGCGGCATCAACTCCACGTTGGCCACCAGCAAGCCGTCGTCGCGCGTGACATACGACAGCACGCGGAAGCGCTGGCGTCCGCGCGTTTCGATCAGCAGGACGCCGAGCTGCTCCACGTTGCAGTCGGAAATCTCGGCAAGGCAGCCGATCGATTCCGGCTCGGTGGCATGGCCGGGGCGCGCCACTTCGTCGCCACTGGCAATCAGGCAGACGCCGAACGGTACGCGGTCGCGCATGCAGTTGCGCACCATGTCGACGTAGCGTTTCTCGAATACACGAAGGGGCAGGCGGCCATCGGGGAACAGGACCGTATGCAGTGGAAACAGCGGCAGAGCGTCCAGGCTCACGGACGCGGGTGCGGCGTCGGGAATATTGGTCGACATGCGGATAGCCGGCTCCAGGAACAGGACGGCGGCGGGGCGCCGCGTCCGTCAGGCCGCGCGTCAGCCAGCAGGGGCCAGCTCGCGGTGTCTGACCATCACGTTACCATGGGCCCGGAAATAGTTGGCAAGTCTTTCCGCAATGAACACGGAACGGTGCTGGCCGCCCGTGCATCCGATGGCGACGGTCAGGTAGCTGCGGTTATCGGTGATGAAACTCGGCAGCCACTTTTCCACATAGGCGCGGATGTCCTCGGCCATCGCCAGTACCATCGGCTGGCTTTGCAGGAAGTCGATCACCGGTGCATCACGACCCGTCAGCGGGCGCAGCGCAAGGTCGTAGTAGGGGTTCGGCAGCGAGCGTACGTCAAACACCAGGTCGGCGTCGCTGGGCACACCGTGCTTGAAGCCGAACGATTCGAACAGCAGCGTCAGTTGCTGGCTGTTGTCCTCGTGGATCAGTTCCTTGATCCAGCTCCGCAGCGTATTGGTGCGCACGTTGCTGGTGTCGATTCGATGTGCCGTTTCGGCAAGCGGGCTCAGAAGCTCGCGCTCCATCTCGATCGCCTCGATCAGGGAGGTATCGCTGCCAGTATCGGCTGCCGCACCGGCTTCTACGCGCGCCGACAGCGGGTGGCGCCGGCGCGTTTCCGAGTAACGCTGAACCAGGGCATCAGTGCTGGCAGTCAGGAACAGGACCTGTACCTGATGATTGGCGCCCAGTTCGCGCACGGTGTCGGGCAGGCGCACGAGCGATTCGCGGCTGCGAATGTCGGTGGCCACGCCAAGGTGCGTATAGCCCTGTTCGGCCAGGTAGCTGGCGAGCGCGGGGATGAACTGGGCCGGGAGGTTGTCGACGCAGTAATACCCTGCATCTTCCAGCACGTTCAGCGCGACCGACTTTCCGGAGCCGGAGATTCCGGTGATGAGAATGATCCGCATAGCGATGCAAGCATAGCATCGCGTGATGGCGGCGTCATGACAGCGCGCCACAAGGAAAAATGGCGAATCGCAATCGATTCGCCATCATTTCGGGGGAATTGTCAGATTCTGCGGATCAGGCTGCCGGCTTCGACAGGCAATCGCTCATCGCCTTCTTGTAGTCGTCGCCCTTCTTGCCCTTGTTCTCCTTGGAGCAGGCCGACATCTTTTCCTGCTGGGTCTTCGGCGCGGCCGGTGCGGACGCTGCCGCAGTGCCGGACAGGCAGTCGCTCATTGCCTTCTTGTAGTCATCGCCCTTCTTGCCCTTGTTCTGCTTGGAGCAGGCCGACATCTTTTCCTGCTGGGCGGTCGGGGCCTTGCCCGATTTCTCGGCAGTGGGGGCCGAAGCGCCCTGGGCAAACGCGCCCGTGGCGAACAAGGGCGTAACCAGCACACACATCGCGATCAGTTTTTTCATGCTTCTCTCCTGGTGTGGAAACACATCGTGGCCGCGCGCCGACTTCTTGAACGTGTGGCGGCTGGCGGTACCGGACTGGGCTCGATGCCCATTGAAGCACAAAACGGTGTGCGCCCAAAGCGCGTTGACGAGGGAGAGCGGGGCGCTTGTAAGCAATTGAAAGCGCCCCCGCAGGCTCCGAAATCACAGGGAAGGGAATCAGAAGCCGCTAACAAGGCGAAGCGAAGCGGTTCTGGCTAGGGTGAAGCAGGGGTTTCGGCTCGCCAAGCGAGCCGCCTGCGTAACGGCATGCGCCTACGAGCGCATGCGCGCCCTGCAAGGGAGCGGCCGCAGACAGTACAAGTGGTACTGGCCGAGGCCGCGCAACGACGCCAGAATCGTCTTGTTAGTGGCTTTAAAGGAGGCGGCCCTGGCCGCGGGAGACAACGTCGGCTTGCATTGCCGCACGCTGGCGGTCCATGAAGTCGCGCAGCGTATCGATGCCGCGCAGGCGCAGGATCGTGTTGCGCACGGCGGCTTCCACCAGCACGGCGAGGTTTCGGCCGGCCGCCACCTGGATCTTGACCATGTGGATCGGCAGGCCGAGCACATCGAGATACTGCGAATCGAGCGGTAGCCGCTCGAACTCGCCGTCGTTGCGGCGCACCAGTTGCACCACAAGCTTGAGCTTCATCTTCCGGCGAACAGCGGTTTCACCGAAGATCGTCTTGATATCGAGCAGGCCCAGCCCACGCACTTCGAGCAGGTTCTGCAGCAGTGGCGGGCAACGGCCTTCAATGAAGTCCGGGCCGAGGCGTACGAAGTCCACGGCGTCATCGGCCACCAGGCCGTGGCCACGCGAGATCAGTTCCAGGCCCAGTTCGCTCTTGCCGAGGCCCGATTCGCCCATGATCAGCACGCCCATGCCGAGGATGTCGAGAAACACGCCGTGCATGGTCACACGCGGCGCGGAAATTCGCGACAGGTACAGGCGCAGGTGATCGATGACCGCCGCCGACGACACCGGGGTGGTGAACAGCGGGGTCGACGAGCGCGTGCAGCGCAACTCCAGGTCGGGCGGCGGCTCCATGCCGTCGGCCACCACCAGGAAAGGCGGCTCGAGCAGGATCAGCTCGCCCATCTGGCGCTTGCGCGGTTCGTCGTCGAGCCGCTGGTAATAGAGGATCTCGGGTTTGCCAAGCACCTGGATCCGGTTCGGGTGGATCAGGTTCAAGTGGCCTACCAGATCGGCCGCGGATGTGGCTTCACGTGCGAATTCGACATCGAAGGCACGATCGGCGCCTTCGAGACCGGCAACCCATGAGAGTTTGATGTCGGCCGCGTTGTCGTCGAAGATCGACTGTGAGGTGACGCCGGTGAGTTCCATGCGGGATGACTTTCGGGAGGGGCGGTATCCGGGTATCGCGTCAGGCTACGCTGGCCTGTGGGCGGACGATCATGGGTGCCACTGGGTCAGCAGTTGGTGGACTGCGTCGGGCGTGGGTAACGTTGCAAGCCCTTCGCGCATTTCTCGGTCCGATAGGAGTTGGGCGATTTCCGAGAGAATTTCAAGGTGCTGTTGCGTGGCCTGTTCCGGTACCAGCAGGAAGATCAGCAGCGACACCGGTTTGCCGTCGGGTGACTCGAACGGAATCGGCTCGGCCAGGCGCATGAAGGCGGCCAGCGGCTGCTTGAGGCCCTTGATGCGGCCGTGCGGAATGGCGACGCCAGCACCGAGGCCGGTCGATCCGAGGGATTCGCGCGCGAACAGGTTGTCGGTCACGGTGGCGCGGGCCACACCATGGTTGTTCTCGAACAGGAGCCCGGCTTGCTCGAAGACCCGCTTCTTGCTGGTGACGGTGACGTCGAGAGTAATGTTGCCGGGTGGCAGCAATTTGGCCAAACGATTCATGGGCGATGCACGAAATGTCAGAGTGACGAGCCGACGCGCATGAGTCGTCCCGCCGCGTTGGGCATTCAAGGATATCGAGCGCTAAATGTGGACGCGCATCAGAAGCGTCCGGCCATTATAGAGCAGGGCCGCAGCGCACTTGTGCGATGCAGCGCCGGCGCCGCGGGTGGTGCCGCGAGCTTGCCGGCCGGCTTGCCCACCCGGATGCTGCCGCCCGCCTCCGCAAGATTATTCTCATGCGATATGCCGGACCGGTGCGCCGGGGCCGTTCTGCCAGTGGTTTTTGTATGGTGCAGCATACACCGAGCAGCGCTCGTTGCGAACACCCCCGGCCGATCAAATGTTGCAGGACGTGGCGTGGAGGTAACGCGTGCGCCGCGAACATGCCCGGCGGCCGACCATCAAAAAAGCCGCGCAGATGCGCGGCTTTGCTCTTCTTATCGATCCTCTCAGGGGCAGCTTTCAGTGAGTTGCCACCTTTTATTGCTGCTGTAGTTGCGCGGCAGCCATCTGATACTTGACCGCCTCACGGTCATGCCCTTGCACGCGGTCCTTGTAGCGGATCACCTGACGATCGAGTTTGTCGACCAGACAGTCGATAGCCGCGTACAGGTCTTCATGATGCGCTTCTACGAAGATGTCTTTCCCCTTTAGATGCAGGTTGATTTCCGCGTACTGGCGCCTGTCCTTTTCCTTGTGGTTGTCGACAGATAGCAGCACGCTGACCCCGATGACCTGATCGAAATGCCTGACAATTCGCTCCAGTTTCGTTTCCACATACTCACGCAACGGCGGCGTGATGTCGAGGTGGTGTCCACTGATCTTGAAGTTCATAGCGCTTCTCCTTCTAAAAGAGCCGCACCAGGCAGGCGGTTGCGGCTCGGCTACAAAGTCTTGCGGAGATTGACTGCGGGGATCTTCAGCGCTTCGCGGTACTTGGCCACCGTGCGGCGTGCGACCACAAAGCCCTGTTCGCCCAGCAACTCGGCGATGCGGCTGTCGGAAAGGGGATTCCTGGGTTCTTCGGCTCCTATCAGTTGCTTGATCAGCGCGCGGATCGCCGTGGATGAGGCCGCGCCGCCAGTCTCGGTGGAGACGTGGCTACCAAAGAAGTACTTCAGCTCGAAAGTACCCATTGGCGTGGCCATGTATTTATTCGTAGTCACCCGGGAAATGGTCGACTCATGTAAACCCAGTGTATCGGCAATCTCCCTCAAAACCAAGGGGCGCATCGCGATTTCGCCGTGCGAGAAAAAGTTCTTTTGACGTTCCACAATAGCCTGTGAAACGCGCAGGATCGTGTCGAATCGCTGCTGAATGTTCTTGATAAGCCACCGCGCCTCCTGCAACTTCTGCTGCAGTCCGGCTGCGCCCGCTTCTCCTTTTGCACCGCGCAAAATCTGCGCATACATATCGTTGATGCGCAGGCGCGGCATGACATCGGGATTGAGCTGGGCGATCCAGCCGCTGCCACTCTTGCGCACGAATACGTCCGGCACCACGAAATCCGCTTCCGGGCGGCTGTAGGCGTGCCCGGGATACGGCGCCAGAGACCGGATCAGTTCATGCGCGGCCTTTAATGCAATTTCGTCCACCTGCAGGGCTTTCTTGAGCCGCGTGTAATCACGTACGGCCAGTAACTCGAGATGGTGGTTGACGATCGATAATGCAAGGTCTCGTTGCGGATGTTGCAGGCGGCGCAACTGCAGGCTCAGGCATTCCGCCGCATTGCGTGCGCCCACCCCGGGCGGGTCGAAGCTTTGCAGCAGCGTCAGCATCGCCTGCACTTCCTCGATCTCGAACTCGAGTTCCTCGGGCAGTTCGGTGCAGATTTCCTCAAGCGATGCGCTCAGGTAACCGTCGTCGTCCAGGGATTCAATCAGGAAGATTGCCAGGCCCTTGTCACGCGCCGAGATCTTCAGCGGCGTGAGTTGCTCCATCAGGTATTCGCGCAGTGTGGGCTCGGCTTCGCGCAACTGCATCGGCGTCTTTTCGTCTTCGTCGCCTTGCGGGCGGCGTGCGAAATCGTCGAGGCTCCAGTCGCTGCCGTAGTCATCGGCGGTGCTACTGTCGTAGCTGTCGTCCTCGCCGGCGCCTGCGCCGTTCGTGCGATCCTCGCCGTTGCCCTGAGGCTCGGCGGGTGCAGGGGCAGGGGCACTCTGCAAATTGACCGAGCCGTCCGCGGCCACGCGCAGCGGGCTTTCGATCCAGTCGTTTTCGCGTTCAAGCAGCGGGTTTTCAGTCAGCGCCTGTTCGACTTCCTGTTGCAGTTCCAGCGTGGATAACTGCAGCAGCCGGATGGACTGCTGCAGTTGCGGAGTCAGGGCCAGATGCTGGGAAAGTCGAAGCTGAAGCGATGGTTTCATTCGACCTATTCTATGCGCATCTTTCCGTTGTTGGAACGGAAATTGCTATCACCTATCGCTGCAGCTTCGTGATCGCCAACGGCTAGTTGACGAATGCTTCAAGGCGGCGTCGCGGCCGCCGCATCACATGCGGAAGTTCTCGCCCAGATAGACGCGCCGTACGGACTCGTTGGCGATGATTTCCTCGGGCTGGCCGGCGGCCAGCACGGTGCCTTCGCTGATGATGTAGGCGTGGTCGCAGATGCCGAGCGTTTCGCGCACGTTGTGGTCGGTGATCAGTACGCCGATGTTGCGTGCCTTCAGGAAGCTGACGATGCGCTGGATCTCGCCCACGGCGATCGGGTCCACGCCGGCGAACGGTTCGTCGAGCAGGATGAAGCGCGGTGCGGACGCCAGCGCTCGTGCGATTTCCACACGGCGGCGCTCGCCGCCAGACAGCGACAGCGCCGGGTTGTTGCGCAGGTGGGCGATCTGCAGGTCGTCCAGCAGCGAGTCGAGCCGCCTGTCGATTTCCGGCTTGGGCAGCGGCTTGCCATTGACCACCTGCAGTTCCAGCACCGCGCGGATGTTTTCTTCCACGTTGAGCTTGCGGAAGACCGACGCTTCCTGCGGCAGGTAGGAAAGACCCATGCGCGCGCGCTCGTGGATGGCCAGGCTGCTGATGTGCTGCCCGTCGAGCACGATGTCGCCTTCATCAAGCGCGACCAGGCCCACGATCATGTAGAAGGACGTGGTCTTGCCGGCGCCGTTGGGGCCCAGCAGACCCACGACTTCGCCGCTCTTGACGTCGAGCGACACGTCCTTGACCACGGTGCGCGAGCCGTAGCGCTTCTTCAGGTGGCGCACGACCAGCGTGCTGCTGTCAGCGAGTGGCTCGGAAGAGGCGGGGGCGGCAAGCGTGGCGGTATCGTTCATCAGGTACGGATCGAGCGTGAAACTATCAGGGCTGGCTGAGCCCTCAAGGCTGGGCCGGCTGGGAGGACGGCCTGAGATCGACCGGCGCGCCGGCTGGGGCGCTGGCCTGGGTCGAGCGCGGCGACAGTACGGCGCGCACGCGGCCCGACTGATTGCCGGCGGTCGTGTTGTTTTCGCCGCCCGTGGCGGTATAGAACTCGTTGCGGCTGTCGTAGGTGATCACCGCACCGCGGATTTCGTCAAGGATTTTCGCGCCGACACCGGACACACGCGCCGCGCGCGCATTGCCGATCAGCTTGTTGATCTCCGACTTGCCGTCGTATTCGATGCGATCGCCCCAGCCGTCGATGTATTCGTCCACGCCGTCGCGCTTCTGGCGGATATAGGCCTGGTGGCCCGGCTTGGACGTGGCCACGGCGTACTGGTAGCCCTCGGGATCGGTGCGCAGTTCGGCGGCGTCGGACTTCAGCACCATCGTGCCCTTGGTCAGCACCACGTTGCCGGTCAGCGTGTAGATCTGCTTGACGTCATCGTAGCTGGCATTGTCGGCTTCCAGCACCAGCGGCTTGGTCTGGTCCGCACGTTCGGCGAATACCGGCTGGGCCAGGGTCAGGCCGAGAGCGGCGATGGCAGCCAGCAGGGCGGGCGCAGTGCGGCGACATGCCAATGTCGTCAGGGAAGCAGTCATGTTTGGCTAGCGATGAGGAAAGGACGGCGATCAGGCGCAGGTCGGGACACATTCCCCGATCTCACTGGGTCCTGGTCTGCCCCGGCGAATTCATGATGATGGTGCCGCGAACGTTACCCAGCAATTGTACTTCGCGGGTGACGTTGTTGAAGATCAGGCCGTTGGCCGTCATCACCGACTGGCCGCGCGTCAGTTCCACCGGCTTGTCGGTCTTGACGATATCGTCGTTGACCAGGAGCTGGAAGTATTGCGAGGCCGCGGTCATGCGCGGGTCTTTCGAGACGTCGACGCCCGCCTGGCGGACGATGAACGCATCGCCGTACAGATCGATGATCGACCCCTCGGCGTTCATCACGCCGCGCTTGGCATTGACGGTGACAGGCGGGCGGTCCGGAGCATAGTTGCGCATGGCCGGCGTGGTCACTTCGTAGGTCTGGTCGTCCTCGAAGTGGTCCATCTTCACGCCCGTGAAGCGAATCTTGGTATTGCCGTCCTCGGCCAGTTCGGTCGCCGAGAAGCGTTCCATGTAGTAGTCGGGGACGTGCCGCTTGACCTGAGTCTTCGCGGTGTCCTCGTGCGGAGAGTTGATCTGCACGAGCCAGAACGTGCTGCCGGCCACGATGGCCATCAGCAGCAGCGGCAGCATCCGCATTACCAGGCCGACAAGGCTGGACAGGAACTCCGGCATTGCTCAGATGACCTTGGCGCGGGTCAGGTCGTGGATGTGAAGCGCGCCCGCCAGGCGGCCGTCGCCATCGACGACGAGCAACTGGTTGATGCGGTTCGTTTCCATGACCTGCACGGCTTCCACGGCGAGCTGGTCCAGATGCACCGTGTGCGGGTTGCGGTGCATGACCTCGCCGATCGGCACGGTCTTCCAGTCGCGCGGGGTTTCCAGCAGGCGGCGCAGATCGCCGTCGGTGAATACGCCCACGGCACGGCCGTCCGGATCGACCACGGCGGTCATGGCCATGCCCTTGCGCGTGATTTCCATCAGGGCCTGGGCCAGCGGCGTGCTTTCGCGGACTGCGGGAACGGCGTTGCCGGTGCGCATGATATCGCGCACGTGGGTCAGCAGCTTGCGGCCCAGCGCGCCGCCCGGGTGCGAGCGCGCGAAGTCTTCCTCGCCGAAGCCGCGCGCGTCAAGGACAGCCACGGCCAGCGCATCGCCCAGTGCCAGCGCGGCGGTGGTGCTCGCGGTCGGGGCCAGGTTCAGCGGGCAGGCCTCCTGTTCCACGCCGCCATCTAGATGGGCGTCGGACAGCTTGGCCAGGTTGGACCCGGGATTGCCCGTGATCGAAATCAAGCGGGCGCCGATTCGCTTGACGATCGGGATGATCGACAGGAGTTCGGCCGTTTCGCCGGAATTGGAGAAGGCGATCAGCACGTCGTCGCGCGTGATCATGCCGAGATCGCCATGGCTGGCCTCGGCGGGGTGCACGAAGAACGACGGCGTGCCGGTGGATGCCAGCGTGGCTGCCACCTTGCGGCCGATGTGGCCGGACTTGCCGATGCCGGACACGACCACGCGGCCCGTGCAGCCGAGAATTATCTCGACTGCCAACCCGAACGCGGGCGTGAGCCGGCCCGCCAGCGCGGAAACGGCGTCGGCTTCGATCTGAAGAGTATGGCGGGCGAGCCGGAGTGCTCGATCCGCATCGAAATTGGCTATCATGGCGTCGGAGTATACCAACGAATGCGATGGCGTCTGGCCCGGCTTTCCCGCCTCATTGGCCGTGACGACCGCCGCGCTTGCCGTGTTTTGCCGGCGGGGCGCAAATGCCGGGACGGCGCGCGTGCCCGGCTGGTACCTTTTCAAGCCTGCCGATGCATTCTCCGCTGGAACTGACCCTGGTGCTGCTGGCCGCCGCTGTGTTCGGCGTGGTGGCATTCCGCATGCTGCAACTGCCGCCAATGCTTGGCTACCTGGCGGTGGGCATCCTGATCGGCCCGCACGCGCTGGGTCTGGCCAGCGATACGGACCAGACCAAGTACCTGGCCGAATTCGGCGTGGTCTTCCTGATGTTCTCGATCGGGCTCGAGTTCAGCCTGTCCAAGCTCCGTGCGATGAAGCGGCTGGTGTTCGGGATGGGCGGCTCGCAGGTGATCCTGTCGATGCTTGTCGTGATTCCCGCTAGCTGGCTGTTCAACTGGCTGTTCCCGATGTCCTGGCAGGCCTCGGTGGCGCTGGGCGGCGCGCTGGCGATGTCGTCCACGGCCATCGTCTCCAAGATGCTTGCCGAGCGCATGGAACTGGAAAGCGAGCACGGGCGCAACATCATCAGCATCCTGCTGTTCCAGGATCTGGCCGTGGTGCCGCTGCTGATCGTCATCCCCGCGTTGTCGCGCGATCCCAGCGAGCTGGCCTTTGCGCTGGGGCTGGCCACCGTGAAGATCGTCGTGGCCCTGGGCGCGATCTTCTTCCTTGGCCAGCGCCTGATGAGCCGCTGGTTCCACGTTGTGGCGGCACGCCGGTCGCAGGAGCTTTTCATGCTCAACCTGCTGCTGGTGACGCTGGGCATGGCTGCGCTGACCGAGCGGCTGGGGCTGTCGATGGCGCTCGGCGCGTTCATGGCCGGCATGCTGATCTCGGAAACGCCCTACCGCCATCAGGTGGAGGAGGACATCAAGCCGTTCCGGGACGTGCTGCTCGGCCTGTTCTTCGTCACGATCGGCATGTTGCTGAACGTCCGCGTGGTGCTGGACCACATCTGGCTGGTGCTGGCGCTGCTGGTCGTGCCGATCCTGTTCAAGCTGGTGCTGATCGCCGCGCTGGCGCGCGTGTTCGGCTCCCGGCAAGGGGTGGCGATCCGCACCGGGCTGGGTCTGGCGCAGGCCGGCGAGTTCGGCTTCGTGCTGCTCAACCAGATCGACGGCATGGGGCTGGTGGACCCGGTGCTGATCCAGGTGATCCTGGCGTCGATGCTGTTGTCGATGCTGGCTGCTCCATTCCTGATCCAGTACAGCGATGCCATCGTGCTGCGCTTTGCCGCCAACGAATGGCTGCTGCAGTCGCTGAACATGACGCGGATTGCGGCGCAGAGCCTGCAAACCGAAAAGCACGCCATCATCTGCGGATACGGGCGCAGCGGCCAGAACCTGGCCCACATGCTGGAGCGCGAAGGCATCACCTATGTGGCGCTGGACCTCGACCCGGATCGCGTGCGCGACGCCGCGGCGGCGGGCGATACCGTGGTCTATGGCGACGCCGGCCGGCGCGAGGCGCTGATTGCGGCCGGTATTCATCGCGCGGCGCTGGTGGTGGTGACCTATGCGAATACGCCGTCCGCGGTGAAGGTGCTGCACCATGTGCAGGAACTGGCACCCGCGCTGCCGGTGATCGTGCGGACGGTTGACGATTCAGAGCTGGATACGCTGCAGAAGGCTGGTGCCACCGAAGTGGTGCCGGAGATTATCGAAGGCAGCCTGATGCTGGCCTCGCACGCGCTGGTGCTGCTGGGTGTGCCGATGCGCCGCGTGGTGCGTGGCGTGCAGCAGGCGCGTGACGCGCGCTACAGCCTGCTGCGCGGCTATTTCCACGGCCGGGACGACGAGGAAGACATGGTCGAGCGCGACACGGTGCGGCTGCACGCGGTGTCGCTCGGGCCAGAGCATACGGCCGTTGGCCGTCGGCTGGGTGCGCTGGGGCTGGACAGGATCGGCGCCGAAGTTACTGCGGTGCGCCGCCGCGGCATTCGCGCATTTGACCCGGAGCCCGACACGGTGCTGGAACCCGGCGATATCGTGGTGCTGCGCGGGACGCCGGAAGCGCTGGAATCGGCTGAGGAAAGGCTGATCAAGGACTAGGGACCGGCTCCTCTCTCGCACGCCGTGGGAGAGAGGAGCTATCCGCCTCCACCCACGATGCCGGCAAACTATCCAGCACGGCCCGCGCATCAAGCGACCGGATCGGCACATTCGTATCCGATGGGATGCGCCCTTCGTTCTGCAGCAGCAGGTAACGCAGGCAGCACACACGCAGGAACGAGGCGAAATTGGCCGACAGCGATGTCTCGCCGCGATGTTCCGCGAGTTCGTCGTGCAGCCGTGTCAGTAACTGGTTGACGGTCATGCCGTCGCGCTGCGCCAGTTCCTCCAGGACTTCCCAGAACAGGGTTTCCAGCCGGATGCTGGTCGCCATGCCGTGCAGGCGTAGCGACCGGGACTGGGTCTGGTACGAGTCCGGATTGGCCCGGACGAAGATCTCACACATGGACACTCCCGTGAGGCGCGGCCCCGGCCCGACGAGCCAGGCCGCGTTTCGGAAGCCTCTACTCTACGATCCGTGTCCCGAGCACGGCAAGGAACTGCGCGAGCCAGGCCGGATGTGCGGGCCACGCCGGCGCCGTCACGAGATTGCCGTCGGTGTGGGCCTGGTCGACGGGAATATCGGCATATTTGCCGCCCGCCAGCCGGACTTCGGGCGCGCAGGCCGGGTAGGCGGAACACGTGCGGCCTTCGAGCACTCCGGCAGCGGCCAGCAACTGGGCGCCATGGCAGACCGCGGCGATCGGCTTGTTGGCCTGGGCGAAGTGACGCACGATCTCGATCACGCGGGCGTTCAGGCGCAGATATTCTGGGG
This sequence comes from Cupriavidus sp. BIS7, assembly GCF_000292345.1. GTDB lineage: Bacteria > Pseudomonadota > Gammaproteobacteria > Burkholderiales > Burkholderiaceae > Cupriavidus. The sequence continues at coordinate 30,262 of NZ_ALOU01000038.1, read as the reverse complement.
CGCGGCCGCCAGGAATGACGAGCGCGTCATACCTGGCCGGATCGATGTCCGCGAACGTGGCATTCAGCGTAAAGTTGTGGCCGCGCTTTTCCGTGTAGGTCTGGTCGCCCTCGAAATCATGGATGGCGGTGGCGCAGTGGTCGCCGGCCTTCTTGTCCGGGCAGACTGCGTGAACCGTGTGGCCCACCATCTGCAGCGCCTGGAACGGCACCATGGTTTCGTAGTCCTCGGCGAAGTCGCCGGCCAGCATCAGAATCTTCTTACCCATGGCTGTCTCCTGTATCTTTGCGGGTTGCGGATGTCCAAATCGCCGGGCCATTGTGCGGCGGCGGTTCCAGACATGGGTGGTAGCCCATTACCGCATGACGCGCAATTTCACATTCCACGTATTTCTTCATGGCGAATTCCATCATCCAGTCCCCTGATCTTGGCGATGTCTCCGGTTACCTGCGTGACCGCATCCGCACCGTGCCGGACTGGCCGCAGCCCGGTGTCATGTTCCGCGACATCACGCCGCTGCTGCAGAACCCCAAGACGCTGCGCGTGCTGATCGATGTCTTCGTGCATCGCTACATGGACCAGAAGCTGGACCTCGTGGCCGGCATCGACGCGCGCGGATTCATCCTTGGTTCGATCATCGCGTACGAACTGAACCTGGGCTTCGTGCCGATCCGCAAGAAGGGCAAGCTGCCGTTCCAGACCGTGGCGGAGGAGTACGAGCTCGAGTACGGCAGTGCCACGGTGGAGATCCATGCCGATGCCTGCAAGGCGGGCGACCGCGTGCTGCTGATCGACGACCTGATTGCCACGGGCGGCACGATGATGGCCGGCCGCAAACTGCTGGAAAGGCTGGGCGCCACGGTGGTGGAGGGCGCGGCAATCGTCGACCTGCCGGAGCTTGGCGGTTCGAAGCTGCTGCAGGCCAGTGGCCTGCCGCTGTTCACGGTCTGCGATTTCGCGGGCCACTGAGCCGGCGCGCCCTGCCGCGATTTGCCCCGTGTAACAGCGGGGCGCATAATGCCCCCATGCAATAACAATGCGATGACCGGGCTGCACGCCTCGCACCTGCCCGGCCGGCACCGGTCACAATGAGGGCCGCACAATGGGCGTACTGCTTCATCTTCTCTCCGGCGTGGCGCTCCTGATCTGGGGCACCAATATCGTCAAAGTCGGCATCCTGCGCGTGTACGGCGCCAATCTGCGCCAGGTGCTTTCCGTCAGCGTATCCAACCGTTTTGCCGCCTTCCTTGCGGGGGTAGGCGTGACGGGCCTTGTCCAGAGCAGCAATGCGACGGCCGTTATCGTCAGTTCGTTCGTCGGTCAGGGTTTGATCGCGGTGGCGCCCGCGCTCGCAATCATGCTGGGCGCGAACGTGGGTACCGCGCTGATGGTGCAGGTGTTTTCGCTCGACCTGTCATGGCTGTCCCCGCTGCTGATCTTTGTCGGCGTGATCCTGCATCTGACCTGGAAGGGCAACAAGGCCGGACATGTGGGCCGCGTGCTGATCGGGCTGGGCCTGATCACGCTGGCGCTTGAACTGATTTCCATCGCCACGCGGCCCGTGGTGCAGGCGGCCGGCGTCAAGGTGCTGTTCAGCACGCTGACCGGTGATCCCGCGCTGGACATGTTGATCGGTGCGCTGCTGACCATCCTTTGCTATTCGAGCCTGGCCATGGTGCTGTTCTGCGGCGCGCTGGCTTCCGCGGGAGTGGTGTCGATCCACGTGGCGATGGCGCTGGTACTGGGCGCCAATCTCGGATCGGGGGTCTCCGCGTTGCTGTCGACCTCGGGCAACAACCAGCCCGGCAAGCGCGTGACGCTGGGCAATCTGCTGTCGCGACTGCTCGGCTGTGTGATCGCGCTGCCGCTGCTTTCGAAGGCCGAGGAACTGCTGGCGCTGGTCGGCAGTGATCCGCAGCGGATGATCGTGAACTTCCACCTGCTGTTCAACGTGGCACTCGCAATCCTGCTGCTGGGCGCCACCGCACCGCTGGCGCGGCTGTGCGATGCGATCCTGCCGGGCAGCAATACCGGCGACAGCCAGGTCACGCCGCGTCACCTCGATCCATCCGCGCTGTCCACGCCGACGCTGGCGCTTTCCAACGCCGCGCGTGAAGTGCTGCGCATTGGCGATCGTGTCGAGCAGATGCTCGACAACCTGCTGCGCGTGCTGCGGACCAACGACCTGAAGCTTGCCAACAACACTTGCCGCATCGACAACGAAATAGACGATCTCTACACCGCGATCAAGCTCTACCTGACGCAGATCAGCACCGAGGCGCTGGACGAGCGTGACGGCCAGCGCTGGACCGAGATCATTTCGCTGACGATCAACCTGGAGCACGCGGGGGATCTGATCGAGCGTGTGATCATCGACGCCAGGGAAAAGAAGATCGCGCACAACCTGTCGTTCTCCGAGGCGGGCATGCAGGAAATCGCGGAGATGCACGCGCGCGTGGTGGCTAACCTGCGGCTCGGAATGTCGGTGTTCCTGACCGGCGACCTGCGCAGCGCGCAACAGCTCATGGGGGAAAAAGCCGCCTTCCGCGACCTGGAGCGCGAGCTGGCGCGTTCGCACCTGCAGCGTGTGGCCGTGCAGACCGTGGAAAGCATTGAGACGAGCTCGCTGCACCTGGATCTGATTGCCGAGCTGAAGCGACTCAACTCGCTGTTCTGTGCCACGGCGTATCCGGTGCTGGAGCAGGCGGGGCTGATGAACCGCAGCAGGATGAAAGAGGATGCGGGGGAGAAGCTCGACGTGGCGGAGGCAGGGTAGGGATCGCGGATGGTTTGCTCCCATCGCCCGCACGTGGGCGAGGGGAGCGCATAGCGGAGGGCGATGGCGTCTCGATCGCTGCCGGTCTCAACTCCGCTGCAGTAACGGCGCCAGGTACTTGCCCGTAAAGCTTGCCTTGCTGGCCGCCACCGCCTCCGGCGTTCCCTTTGCGATCACCTGGCCGCCGCCGGCACCGCCTTCGGGGCCCATGTCGATCAGCCAGTCGGCGGTCTTGATGACGTCGAGGTTGTGCTCGATGATCACGACCGTATTGCCGTGGTCGCGCAGTTTCTGGATGACCTTCAGCAGCAGCTCGATATCGTGGAAGTGCAGGCCGGTGGTCGGCTCGTCGAGGATGTAGAGCGTGCGGCCCGTGTCGCGCTTGGAAAGCTCCAGCGCCAGCTTGACGCGCTGCGCCTCGCCGCCCGACAACGTGGTGGCCGACTGGCCAAGACGGATGTAGCCCAGGCCCACGTCCAGCAGCGTCTGCAGCTTGCGGCGCACCACAGGCACGGCGCTGAAGAACTCGTGCGCCTGCTCCACCGTCAGGTCGAGCACTTCAGAAATGCTCTTGCCCTTGTATTGCACTTCCAGCGTTTCACGGTTGTAGCGCTGCCCGTGGCAGACATCGCATGGCACGTAGACGTCCGGCAGGAAGTGCATTTCCACCTTGATCACGCCATCGCCCTGGCATGACTCGCAGCGGCCGCCCTTCACGTTGAACGAGAAGCGCCCGGGGTCGTAGCCGCGCTCCTTGGCCGCCGGCACGCCTGCGAACAGCTCGCGGATCGGCGTGAACAGGCCCGTGTACGTGGCCGGGTTCGAGCGTGGCGTACGGCCGATCGGGCTCTGGTCGACATTGATGACCTTGTCGAAGTGTTCCAGGCCCTCGATGCGATCGTGCGGCGCGGGCTCTGCCGCGGAGCCGTACAGGTGGCGTGCCACCGCGTGATAGAGCGTGTCGTTGATCAGCGTCGACTTGCCCGAGCCGGAGACCCCGGTGATGCACGTGAGCAGGCCCACGGGCACTTCGGCGGTGACGTTGCGCAGGTTGTTGCCCGTGGCGTTGACGATGCGCAGCAGGCGCTCATCGTCAGGCGAGGCGCGCTTCTTCGGCACGTCGATACGGCGCTTGCCGGACAGGTACTGGCCTGTCAGCGATGCCGCCGAATCCTCGATCTGGTCAGGGGTGCCTTCGGCCACGATCATGCCGCCATGAACGCCCGCGCCGGGGCCGATGTCCACCACGTAGTCGCACGCGCGGATCATGTCCTCGTCGTGCTCCACCACCAGTACCGAGTTGCCGATGTCGCGCAGGTGCTTGAGCGTGCCGATCAGCCGGTCGTTGTCGCGCTGGTGCAGGCCAATCGACGGCTCGTCCAGCACGTACATCACGCCGGTCAGGCCCGAGCCGATCTGCGACGCCAGCCGGATGCGCTGCGCCTCGCCGCCGGAAAGCGTATCGGCGCTGCGTTCGAGCGACAGGTAATCGAGCCCGACGTTGTTCAGGAAGTTCAGCCGCGCGGTGATCTCCTTGACGATCTTGTCGGCGATCTCGCGCTTGGCGCCGTGCAGGTTCAGCGTCAGGAAGTACGTCAGCGCATCGCGCAGCGGCCAGCCGTTGATCTCGAAGATCGCGCGCGCCTGGTCGTCCTCGCCAATCTTCACGTGGCGTGCCTCGGTGCGCAGGCGCGTGCCTTCGCAGGCCGGGCAGGCCTGGTTGTTCTGGTACTTGGCCAGTTCCTCGCGCACGGCCACCGAATCGGTTTCGCGATAGCGGCGTTCGAGGTTGGGGATGATCCCTTCGAACGCGTGGGCGCGCACCGTGGTGCGGCCGCGCTCGTTGATATAGGTGAACGGGATCTCCTGCTCGCCGGAGCCTTGCAGCACCACCTGCTGCACTTCGGGCTGCAGTTCCTCGAATGGCGTCTCGGTATCGAATTCGTAGAACGCCGCCAGGCTCTGCAGCATCTGGAAGTAGAACTGGTTGCGCCGGTCCCAGCCCTTGATCGCGCCCGAGGCCAGCGACAGGTTCGGAAAGGCCACCACGCGCTTCGGATCGAAGAACGTGATCTGGCCCAGGCCGTCGCAGCTTGGGCAGGCGCCCATCGGATTGTTGAACGAGAACAGCCGCGGCTCAAGCTCCTGCAGCGAGTACGAGCAGATCGGGCACGCAAAGCGCGAGCTGAACAGGTGCTCGCGGCCCGTGTCCATTTCCAGCGCAATCGCGCGGCCATCGGCCAGGCGTAGTGCCGTTTCGAACGATTCGGCCAGGCGTTGCTTGATATCGGCGCGCACCTTGACGCGATCGACCACTACCTCGATCGTGTGCTTTTCGGTCTTCTTGAGCTTGGGCAGCGCGTCCACCTCGTAGACCTTCGCCTCGGCCTCGTGGGCGGTGCCGCCGCCCGAGCGGATGCGGAAGCGCACGAAGCCCTGCGCCTGCATCGTCTCGAACAGATCGGTGTGCTCGCCCTTGCGGTCCGATACCACGGGCGCAAGGATCATCAGCTTCGTGTCTTCCGGCAACGCCAGTGCGGCATCGACCATCTGCGACACGCTTTGTGCCTGCAGCGCGATATTGTGGTCGGGGCAGTGCGGCGTGCCCGCGCGGGCGTAGAGCAGGCGCAGGTAGTCGTGGATTTCGGTGACGGTGCCGACGGTCGAGCGCGGGTTGTGGCTGGTGGCCTTCTGTTCGATCGAGATCGCCGGGGACAGCCCCTCGATCAGGTCGACGTCGGGCTTTTCCATCAGTTGCAGGAACTGGCGGGCGTAGGCGGACAGCGATTCGACGTAGCGGCGCTGGCCCTCGGCGTAGAGGGTGTCGAACGCCAGCGACGACTTCCCGGACCCCGACAGCCCCGTGATCACCACAAGCTTGTTGCGCGGCAGGTCGAGATTGATGTTCTTGAGGTTGTGGGTACGCGCCCCACGGATCTTGATTTCTTCCATATCCGTCAAAGTGCCTTGCGCTGCGCTAGTGGCGCCCGAAGCGGCGGCCAGCCTGCCGCGACACGCGTTTTGCGGACCGCAAAGTGCTGCGGGTGATCCGAAAATCGCGGGAAGCAAACCTGCTAATATACCGAACTTCGGTTTCCGGGGTTGCCCGGCGCCAGACAGGGATGACAGCGGGGTGGAGACAGCGCGATGTCAGCAACTTCCCGGCCCTCGGGCGATCGAAGCTGTCGCCGACCGAACCAGAATTCCTTATACGACCGCAATGCCGTCGATCCCGCCTTCCCCACAGCCCGCTACCCTTGCCAACGAGCCCGCCCAGGCGGAAGCCGCACGCGACCGCATGACCCGCGGCGAGTTGCGTGCCAGTCTCTCGCTGGCCAGCATCTTTGCCCTGCGCATGCTGGGCCTGTTCCTGATCCTGCCGGTCTTTGCCGAATACGCGCACACGCTGCCCGATGGGCATGACGCCCAGCGCGTGGGCCTGGCGATGGGTATCTACGGCCTGATGCAAGCTTTCCTGCACATTCCGCTGGGCTGGCTGTCCGACCGGATCGGGCGCAAGCCGGTCATGGTCGGCGGGCTGCTGCTGTTCGTGGCGGGCGCGCTGATCGCGGCGTTCGCCGACACACTGACTGGCATCACGATCGGCCGCGCGTTGCAGGGCATGGGCGCGATTTCCGCGGCCATCACGGCCTGCATCGCCGACCTGACGCGTGAACGCCATCGCACCAAGGCCATGGCCATGGTCGGCGGCAGTATCGGCCTGACCTTCGCGTTGTCGCTGGTGATTGCCTCGCCGCTGCTGCACTCGATCGGCATGTCCGGCATCTTTGGCCTGATGGCCGTGCTGGGCGTGGTGGCGATCGGCGTGACGCTGTTCCTGGTGCCGACCCCGCCGCCGCCGCATCCGGTGCAGCTTCCGTTCCGCCAGGTGCTGATGAATGCCGACTTGGTCCGGTTGAACGTTGGCGTGCTGGCGCTGCATGCAAGCCAGGTGGCCATGTTCATGGTGGTCCCGGCCATGCTGACCGACGCGGGCATGCCGCTGGACCAGCACTGGAAGGTCTATCTGCCCGTCGTGCTGGTGTCGTTCCTGCTGATGCTGGCGCCGATGATGGCCGCCGAGCGCTACGGCAAGGTTCGCCCGGTGCTGCTGGCTTCGGTGGCGCTGATGACCGTCGTCCAGATCCTGTTCGCATCGGTGCACGGCCTGTGGCCGATCGTCGGCGTGCTGCTGCTGTTCTTCGTCGCGTTCAATGTGCTGGAAGCGATGCAGCCGTCGCTGGTGTCGCGCTACGCGGCCGCCAGCCGTGGCGCCGCGCTGGGGATCTACAACACGACCCAGGCCATGGGACTGTTCCTTGGCGGCGTGGTCGGCGGCTGGCTGCTCAAGCACGAAGGCCGCAGCGCCGTCTTCATTGGCTGCGCGGTCGTACTGGTGCTCTGGCTTATAATCGCGTGGAGCATGAAGGCGCCGCCGGCCCGCGGGCATGGCGGCACTTCTGCGGTGGCGGCCTAGTCACAGAATTTTGCGTATCGGTATCTGCCCGAAACGCTTTTCCGCTGTATTGGCGTTAGCATGAACACGCGCCTGACGGACTTTTCCGAAGGGCGCGTGATGTCGTTTACGTCCCGGCTTTTAGAGGCGCTATCAAAATGAAGCGAAGCGGTTCTGGCTAGGCGCGGGGCCGCAGACAGTACAAGTGGTACGGCCAAGGCCGCGCAACGACGCCAGAATCATTTTGATAGCGTCTTTTATTTACACGTTCCTTACGTTTATTGCCGCGCTGAAAGGGCGCGGTCCTCTGGAGAGATCTACATGGCATCGGTCAACAAAGTCATTCTCGTCGGCAATCTGGGCGCCGACCCGGAAACACGCTACATGCCCAGCGGCGATGCCGTGACCAACATCCGGCTGGCGACGACCGACCGTTACAAGGACAAGCAGTCCGGCGAATTCAAGGAAGCCACCGAGTGGCACCGCATCGCGTTCTTCGGCAAGCTGGCCGAGATCGCCGGCCAGTACCTGAAGAAGGGATCGTCGGTCTATATCGAAGGCCGCATCCGCACGCGCAAGTGGCAGGACCAGGCGGGCCAGGACAAGTACAGCACCGAAATCGTGGCGGACCAGATGCAGATGCTGGGCGGCCGCGGTCAGGGTGGCGGTGGCGATGAAGGCGGCTACGGCGGCGGCGCCGGTGGTGGTGCTGGCGGCGGCTACAGCCGCGAATCGCAAGGCGGTGGTGGCGGTGGCTATGCCGGTGGCCGTGGTCAGGGTGGTGGCCAGGGCGGCCAGGGTGGCCAGCAAGGCGGCCAGCGCCGCCAGCAGCAAGCCCCGTCGAACGGGTTCGAGGACATGGACGACGACATCCCGTTCTAAAACCTGCTTCATTGTTTTCTTGTTGATTAAGGCTCGTGCTCTGAAAGGACACGGGCCTTTTTCATTACCCACACCTCAGGTCGATAGAGCGAGCCTGGCTCGACGCCAATGTCTGTTCAGTTAAGTGGCCTGACACGCCTGAAGGCAGTCAGAATGGCGATGTCATAGCCGATCTTCAGCAATCCGCAGGCCAGCAACGGTGCCCCGATCCAGCCCATGGCCATCAGGCCGCCTGCAAGCACCGGGCTGATGGCAGCGGCCAGGCTCCTGGGAACTGCTGTCAGGCCTGCGGCCGCAGTGCGCTCGGCGGGCGTCACCACCGCCATCACATACGCCGTCCGGGTCGGCACATCCATTTGTGACAGTGCGCTGCGCGCAAGCAACAGCAGGAGGGTCAGTGTCAACGACGGTGCGAAGGCAGCGGCGATCAGGAAAGCGCTGGAGGGGATGTGCGTAAACACCATTGTGTTCAGCAGACCGATCTTCCGAGCCAGCGGCACCGCCACGAGCTGGGAGGCCGTTGTCAGCAATCCGGCCCAGAAGAAAAACAGGCCCGCCGCGCCCGGCGTCATCCCGAAGCGCTGTATCAGCCAGAGTGACAGCAAGGCATTGACGACCAGGCCGCCCGCAAATGCGTCGACGCTGAACAGCATTGCCAGACGCATGACGATGCGCCTTGACGGACCCAGGGGAGTGGTTGCTGCAATCGATTGGGGATGGTGCGCGGGGAGTCTGGCATATAGGGCCCAGAGGACAACGCCGGTCAAGGCATAGATGACAAACATCAGGCGTATCGCGGCCAGGTACGACACGCCAGCGTTCACGGAGAGCCAGGCCGGCAGGGCGGCGGCCAGGGCGCCGATGGCTGCGGAGAAGGCGCCAACGAGGCTATAGCGGGCGAACAGCGCCGTACGCGCGGTGGGTATCGCTGCGTCGGCAAGCCGAGCTTGCTCCAGCGGGAGGAACACGCTGACATCGCCCGAGCTTGGGTTCAGCGTACCGACAAAGGCTACGATCAACAGTGGCCAGAGCGACGTCAGCCCAGCAAAGCCCGCCCCGGTCGCCGCCATCAGCACTGCTGCCAGGATCAGCAGACGGCGTTGTGGAAAGCGACTACCAATGAGGCCGACCAGGATCGTGGCGAGTGCGGAGCCGATTAGCGTGGCACTACTGATCAGCCCGACGGAAAACTGGCCAAAGCCAAGACCCAGCAGGTACGCCGGCAAAAGTACCGCAACATAGCCGTCGCACAATCCGCGTAGCGCTCGCCCAACAAGAAGCGGCATCACGCTTGCGTCGATACCTGGCGGAAGCACAAGGCCCGCGAGCTTCATGCGGATGGCCGCGATTACAGAATCGCACCGGTCTTGCGGGCGATGCCAAGCGGCTTCATCTGATAGGTCATGGGAGGAATCTCCTGTGGGATCTCAGTGGTGCAGCATCGGATAGGCCACCAGTCCAATCAACGCCGCGCCCACCACAATCATGGGCTCGGTCAGCTTCTTGAACTTCAGCAGCAGCGCGACGGTGACAAGCGCCAGCAGCGCGGTCGGGATATCGACGATCGAACGTTTTGCCAGCACGATGACCGCACCGGTGATGGCGCCAATTGCCGCAGCCGTCACGCCATCCACAAACGCCAGGATCGCAGGCAACTTGCCGTACTTCTTGAAGTAGGGTGCCGGCAGGATCGTGAACAGGTAGCACGGCAGGAACGTGCCTGCCGCCGCGACGCACGCACCGGGCAGGCCTGCAACCAGGTAGCCGATGAAGCCAACCGTGATGACGACCGGACCCGGCGTGATCATCGCCACTGCCACGGCATCGACGAACTGTTTGTCATTCAGCCAATGGTGTTCGGTGACCACGCCGCCATACAGAAACGGCACGATGGCAAGCCCGGATCCGAAGACGAAGGCCCCGGCTTTGGTAAAGAACACACCGATCTGCGAAAGCAATGGCCAGTCCACCGTACTCAGCATGCCGCTTGCCGCCGGCAGTGGCGTCGCCGCAATGGCGTTCATCCTGCCTTGCCGAATCCACTTGGGCGGAGCGCGCCAGAACCAGACCAGAATGCCGCCCGCGAGGAACAGCCAGGCCACCTCCGATTCGGTGACCACCGTCACTGCGGCGAGAACCAGGTAGACAAACCACAGGAGCTTGTCCTTGCCCACGCTCTTGTTGGTCAGCTTGTAGGCGCTGATTGCGATGATGCCAATCACCGCGGCCCCCACGCCGTAGAACACCGACTGCATCCAGGTCAGGCCGCCGAAGCGCACGTAGGCCCAACCGAGCGCCACCACCATCAGGAACGATGGCAGCACGAAGGCGATGCCGACCAGCGTTGCGCCCAGGATGCGGTAGTGCACATAGCCGAGGTAGATCGCCAGTTGGGCCGCTAGCGGTCCGGGTGCCAGTTGCGCCAGCGCGAGGCCTTCCTTGTAGTCACCATCGGTGATCCATTGCCGCGCATCCACCAGATCGCGGTGCATATAGCCGGCAAGCGCCACCGGGCCGCCAAAGCCGATGGCGCCAAGCCGCAGGAAGTACATCACCAGTTGCCGCAACGTGTAGCTGGGGTGTTCGTGTGGTGATGGAACTGGCGAGGTATCAGTTGGTTGGGGCGAGTTCATCTTGTCTCTTGGAATGGGAAGTCTGACTCTGCCGGGATTGGCAACGGCCTAGCGCTTACGCGGGCTGGAGAAATGCGTGTGGAGGGAATCGAGGACTTGGCCGACTTCTTCCAGCAGTGCATCGTCATCGGGCAGGCGCTCACGCGCGCCAGCCAGCACCGCTTCGAAGCCGCTCGCTTCCGCAACGGGCGTGCCGCCGATGTCCAGCACATGGATCATCTGGCCAAGGCGCGCCAGTCCCTTGTCCTCATCGAGCCCGAAGCTGGCAAGCAGCACTTCAAAGGAAACGCGATCGCCGATATGCGTGAACGTCGCGCCATCGAAGTCGAAACCGAGCACGTCGTCCGGGCATTCGCGGACGTCATCGAGCCAGAGGAAGGTGGCATGGGGATCGACGAAGCGCCGGATCAGCCAGGCGCAGGCGACGCGGTCGACCCAGAGGTGCCGCCGTGTCGCCCAGCGTCGGCCCTGATATTGGGCGGGGTCGCGTCGCGGGATGCTGCCCGCCACGCCGTGCGGCTCACCCGGCGACAGCATGATGTCGATGGCTGCATTGAAATCACGCCATTGCGCTTCTGCGCGGGCCGATGCGTCGTTGGGGAAAAAATCGATCTTGCGAATCGCGTCGAATCCGCGGCCATGGCGGCGAGCAATGCGCAGCAGCTCCGCTTCGTCCGCGCTACCCAGCGTTGCACGGGCGCCCGAAAGCTCCGCCATCCATGCCGCGTATTCGGGGCGGCGGTCGAACAGTGCGCGATACTCGGCATCTTCCTGTGCATCGGCAGCCTGAACTGAAAGAATCCAGACTTTGCCGTCCTCGCTAGCGGCGTCCTGTGCCAGTGCCTGGAGCTGGGCGCGCAAGCCCGCCAGATTGGGCAGCAGGTAGGCGCCATCGCGCAACGCCGCGCCGCCCAACGACTTGATGCCGCGCCAGAGTCGCATGCGTGGCGTCGCGGCTGATGTCGGCAGGCTGACGACGAGCAGTAGCCAGGCGGTTTCGGAAATGGATGGAAGCGGGTTCATGCGCCCAGCTTAGCTGGACGTAGTCACTGCTTCAATGTTGTAGAGATATCTACAATCGCTGGTTCGGGATTTTCCTGGAAAGGTCGCGGCGTGGTCGCGTGCTCTATGGGCCCCGGCGGCATGACTCGGAGCCCGTCAGGCCAGCCGGGACAGGCGCCCAGATGGCTGACCGCAACCCGCCAGGGCCTCACTTGGCAACCTTCTGCATGGCCCGGCTTCTCTCGGCCTGCGCGTCTTCGATCAGGCGATAGGCCGCGTAGTACTTGTAGATGTTGCGCACGTACGTGGTGGTCTCTATGCCGATCCGCTCTGACGTCACGATTTCGACGTTGTTGAACCACTTGTCCGGATCCAGGCCGCGTGCCTTCGCTTCCTTGCGCATCTTGGCGATATTTCCCGGGCCGGCGTTATAGCTTGCAAACGCGAACAGCGGCCGGTCGGTGTCCGAGAACTTCGCATCGGGGAAGTACTTCGACATCAACTGGTCCAGGTACTTTGCGCCGGCGTGAATGTTGGACTCGGTGACCTTGATGCTGCCCACGTTAAGCTCCTTCCCGGTGGCCGGCATCACCTGCATGATCCCGATCGCTCCCACGTGGCTGCGTGCGTCCTGGTTGAGTTGCGATTCCTGGTACCCCTGTGCGGCAAGCATCAGCGGGTCGAAATGGTAGGCCTTGCCATACTTCTCGAAGAACGCGATGGTGTCCTGGAACCGCTTGATCTCGGCACCATTGGTGTTATCCGAGATCTGCTTGACGACCTTCATGTACTGCTTCAGCCGATATTCGGCCAGGCCCTGCTTCTTGATGAAGTTCACGTAGTAGTCCGTGATGACGGCGTTCAACTGCGGACTGCCCTTGCGGAATGCCCAGCCGATCTTGCTGCCTTCCCGTACCGCGAGATCCTCGTGGACCTTGATCTTGGGGAGGATCTGCGCCCAGGTGCGCGCTTTCCAGTCATCGACCACCAGAATCTGCAGCGTGCCCGCGTTCAGCATTTCCATCGCGTCCTCGTCTTCCAGCGCATCGGGCAGCAGCACCAGATGCATTTGCGGCTTGCCGGCCTGTTTGAAACGGTTGTTCAGCGCCACCAGGCTTTCGTGATAGCTGCTGCTGGGGCGCACGTGCACGGTCTTGCCGGCGAGGTCGTCGAGCGTGGCAAGCGTGGGCGATCTTGGGCCCGTGATAACAAGCTCACGGATTGGCTTGCTGGTCTGCCCGGCAACGAAGTCGACCAGCTTCAGCCGCGCGTCGGTGACCGTCAGGTTGCCGGCGGCAATATCGCCAAGGCCTGCGTTCAGGTCGGGCAGCAGGCGGTCGCGTGTGACCGGAATCATGACGACCGTAATCGGCCGATTGCCGAGACGGGCGGCCATCGTCTTGTTGATGTAGCGTTCGAAGTCCCGCACGGTGTCAGCCGTCACCCCGCGCTCGCGTCCGCGGTCGTTGAAGTACAACGTGCGGCTGTATGGCACCAGAACGCGGATCATGCGGCGCTCCACCATGCCGTCGAAATCCCCGGTCCAGGGCTTGATGCTCAGGCTAAGCTGACGTGGCGGTGCCAGAGGCTTCTCGGTGGGCGCGGCCACAGCGGGTGCAGGTGCAGGCGCAGGCGGCGCAGCCGCGAGCGAAAGTCCTGAAGACGCCATTGCCAGCCCCGCGAGTGCGTGAATGCCGGCAGCAACAAGCATCGATCGAACGTTGGGCATTTTGCGCACCTCGCACGGCAATCACCTCGAACGGGATTGCGATGTCAGGGGGCGCGCGTGACCGGGAGCGGGCCCCCGGCACGCGAACGATCGCTTTCCGCGAATTAAGAATAGGCTGGCTTTCGTGCCGCAATGCAGCGACTGGCTGCCGTATCGGGCAGGATTTCTTGCCTAGACTGATTGCAGGGCGGCCAGGCCATCCGGGCGCCGGCCGCAAGGATCGTCAGTCATGAACAGCACTGCACTGCATACCGTTCACGCGCTCTGTGCTGCGGGCGCGGCGGGCGTGTCGTTGCTTGCCGCGATGCCAGCCAGCGCGGTGCCGCGCGAGTTCGTGTACACCGTCAACGTCCAGATTCGGGATGGCCGCACGGTGCAATGCGCAGTGAACGAGCCACCGCACTATCCGCCAGTACCGACCCCGGCACTTACCACCGACGAGCGCGTGGAAGCTGAGGTGCTTGCCACGCAGCGGCTGCGGCTGCTGTCGGGCCCGCGCGGCCCCTATCCGGCCGGGGATACCGCACCGGCAATCACCTGCTTCGCATTGCCCGGCTAGTAGGCCGCCGCTTCAGCCCGCCAGCGGCAGGCTTACCGCAAACGTGACACCGTTGCCGTCGATGCCCGGCAACAGCCTGATATTGCCCTGCGCCGCCACCACGATCTCCTTGACGATGGCCAGGCCCAGGCCGCTGCCCTGCTGGTGCGGCTGGGCGTGGCGGTAGAAGCGGTCGAACACCTTGGGTCGCGCCTCGGGAGGAATGCCGGGACCGTTGTCGCTGACCGACAACATGGCAAAGCCCTGCGCCACGGAGACGGCCACCGTGACCTCGCCGCCGTCCGGCGTGTAGCGAATGGCGTTGTCGACCAGGTTGGATATCACCGCAACGAGCATCCACTCGTTGATGCGTACCTTGACGCTGTCGGCGGGCATGTCGGCGCCCAAATCGATCTGCTTGCGCTGGGCCAGCACCACCAGGTCTTCCAGTACCGCGGTTACGGCCGGCACCACGTCCGCCACCGCCTGGCCCATGCCCGGGCCGCTGGCGCTCTGTGCCTCTGCCTGCGACAACAGCAGCAGCTTGTTGACCAGGTCGGTCATGGTTTGCGTGCTGCCCTCGGCCGAGCCGATGATCTCGCGCAGCCGGCTGTCGTCCTGCATCTGCGTGGCGTATTGCAGCTGCGTACCGAGGATGGCCAGCGGGGTGCGGATCTGGTGGGCGGCATCGGCAATAAAGCGCTTCTGCCGCAGTACGTGTTCGTTGAGCCGCTGGATGCACTGGTTGATGGCTTCGACGATGGGACGCAGCTCCTGCGGCAGGTCGCCGGCCCTGACCGGTTCCAGGTCCATCGGATCGCGCCCGGCCACTTCGTCGCGCACGCGCAGCAGCGGGCGCAGCTCGACGGTGAGGCCGCACACCGCCAGCAGCGCCGCCAGCAGCAGCAGGGCGACCTCGCGCGTCAGCGCGGGGGTGCTCAACGTGCGAACCAGGTCCCGGTTGCCCTTGAGCGTCTGTCCCACCGTCACAATGACCTTGTACGCATGGCCGTCGGTGAACATCAGGCGCGAAAGCTGGACCACGCGAACCGGCAGGCCCTGGAACGTGGTGGGGTAGAACACGGGATTGGCGGCACCCGCAAGCGGCGGCCCCAGCCCCGGGTTGCCCGCCAGGACCCGCCCGGCGTCGTCGATGACGTTGTAGAACACCTGGTCGCCGAACGGTGAATCGAACAGCGACAAGGCTGCCGGGGGCACATGCACCACAAGCCGGCCGTCGAACCAGTTGACCTGACCGGCGATGACTTCCGCCGAAGCCTGCAGCGCGCGGTCCTGCACGCGATTGGCGGTGTCCACCGCGCGCAGGTATGACGCGTAGCCGGTAACGACGACGAACGCCGCCAGTGGCAGCAGCAGCCAAAGCAGCAGCCGGGCGCGCAGGCTGTGGATCATTGCTTCTGCTGCAGCAGGTAGCCAAGCCCGCGCAGCGTCATGATGGTGGCCTGGCAGCCTTCCAGCTTCTTGCGGATGCGATGGATGTAGATCTCCACGGCATCTTCGCTGGCGTCTTCCTCGATGGCGTAGATGCCGTCCATCAGCGCGGACTTCGAGACGGTCTTGCCCTGGCGCTGCATCAGGATCTCCAGCGTGGCGTGTTCCTTGACCCGCAGCGGCAGCAACTGCCCCTCGACGAAGAACTGGCGCGTGTCGCTGTTGTAAGTGAGGTTGCCGCAACTGAGTTCGGCCTGCTTTTCACCAAGCTGGCGGCGTGCAAGGGCCTTGATGCGCGCCAGCAGCTCTCGCACTTCGAACGGCTTGACGAGGTAATCGTCCGCACCCAGGCCCAGGCATTCCACCTTTTCGTCGACGGAGCCGCTGGCGGTCAGCATCAGCACCGGCACGTTGTTGTGCCGCGCGCGCAGGCGGCGCAGCACGCTCTTGCCGGTCAGCCGGGGAAGCTGCAGGTCGAGCAGCACCACGTCGTACTGCTGGGTCAGCAGCAACTGGTCGGCGACTTCGCCGTCAAGTGCCGTATCGACCACGAAACGCTCTTCCTTCAGCAGCCGGACAAGCCAGTGGACAAGCGAGTCGTTGTCTTCGATCAGCAATACCTTCATGAACCGCTCTGCATTCTGGGGGGACGTGGGGGACGTGTTCCGGACCCACAGTGAACGCCCGGAAGGGCCGGTCGGTGTACCGGGGATTTCCCTTGGACGCGAGGAAAGCTTGGTGAAGGTTTCGGCTACCTAGAATGGCCCTCGCCGTGCAGTTCCTGTGCGGCGCACATCAAAAAACAGAAAAGGATGGAGACAGGCATGAAACTCTTGCGGACCCAAGCGCTGGTCGCCGTGCTGTCCTTGATGGCGGTGTCTGGTACTGCACTTGCAGCGGATGGCAGCGGCAAGCTCACGATCATGGTCGGTGGCGCAACCAAGATCATCTACCTGCCAGCCAAGCTGACCGAACAGCTCGGCTATTTCAAGGAGGAAGGGTTGGACGTCGAGATCCAGTCGCAGCCGGCCGGCGTCGATGCGGAGAACGAGCTTCTGGCCGGCGCCGTGCAGGGCGTGGTGGGTTTCTATGACCACACCATCGACCTGCAGAGCAAGGGCAAGGAAGTCGAAGCCGTGGTCGTGCTCGGTCAGGTACCGGGCGAGGTGGAGATGGTGGCCACGCGGTCTGCAGGCCAGATCAAAAGCATGGCCGACATCAAGGGCAAGACGCTTGGCGTGACCGGGCTCGGATCGTCCACCAACTTCCTGACGCAGTACCTGGCATTCCGAGCGGGCGTGGCATCGAGCCAGTTCACGGTGCTGCCGGTCGGCGCGGACACCACGTTCATCGCCGCGATCCGCCAGGGCCGCATCGATGCGGGCATGACCACCGAACCCACCGTCTCCCAGTTGCTGAAGACCGGCGAGGCGCAGGTGCTGGTGGATCTGCGCACCGCGGAGGGCACCACACAGGCACTGGGTGGGCTCTATCCGGCGTCTAGCCTCTACATGCAGCGGGCGTGGGTCGATAGCCACAAGGACCAGGTGCAGAAGCTGGCACGGGCCTTCGTCAAAACGCTGCACTACATGAAGACCCATTCCGCCGATGAGATCGCGCAAAAGATGCCCAAGGACTACTACGGCAACAACCGCGACTTGTACGTCAAGGCGCTGGCGTCGTCGATGCCCATGTTCACAGCCGACGGAAAGATGCCGGCGGGCGGCCCGGAGACTGTTCTGAAGGTGCTGGCCTCGTTCGACCCAACGGTCAAGGGCAAGCACATCGAGCTGAGCCGCACCTATACCAACGCGTTTGTCGACCAGATCAAGTAGGCCATCGCCACCGGCACTGTCATTGCCATACCCACGATTGCGTAGCCGGTGAGGGCCGGCCACAAGGATTTCTTCATGACTGAACCAGTATTGCAGGACACGCCGGCCATCGAGTTCGATCGCGTCTCCTGTCGCTTTATCGCACCGGACGGCTCCGCCACGGTCGCCTTGCGCGACTTTTCGATGACCGTCGGCAACGGCGAGTTCGTGGCGATCGTCGGACCGACCGGCTGCGGCAAGTCCACCACGCTGAGCATGATCACCGGGCTGCTGCGCCCCAGTTCCGGCGAAGTACGTGTGATGGGCAAGCGCGTCAGCGGAATCGATCCGCGCATCGGCTTCGTGTTCCAGGCCGATGCCGTGTTCCCGTGGCGCACGGTGCTGCACAACGTGGCGGCGGGCCCGCTGTTTCGTGGCAGCGCGCGTGACGCCGCGTACGACCTGGCCGAGCAGTGGATTCGCAAGGTGGGGCTGGCGAAGTTCGCCAATCACTATCCGCACCAGCTTTCGGGTGGCATGCGCAAGCGCGTGGCGCTGGCGCAGACCTTTATCAACAACCCGCAGATCCTGCTGATGGACGAGCCGTTCAGCGCGCTCGACATGCAGACGCGCACGCTGATGCAGGACGAGCTGCTGCAGCTGTGGTCCCAGACCGCGGGCTCAGTGGTCTTCGTCACGCACGATCTGGAAGAGGCGATTGCGATGGCGGACCGCGTGCTGGTGCTGACAGCGCGCCCGGCCACGCTCAAGCGGGTCTACGAGATCGACCTGCCGCGCCCGCGCGTGACCTCCGAGATCCGCTATGACAAACGCTTCGTGGAGCTTTCACGGGAAATCTGGGCGGACCTGCGCGAAGAGGTCCACATTGACTGACGCCAACAACATGACCATGGACGCGAATATCGCATTTGCCGCGCAAGACGCGGCCTTCGAGGCGGAAGCCAAGGCGCGCGCGCGCCGCCGCTACTGGGTGATCTTCACGCTGCGCATCATGCTGCTGGTGGTGGTGCTGGGCGGCTGGGAACTGGCCGGACGGCTGCAGTGGATCGACCCGTTCTTCTTCTCGATGCCATCGCTGATCGTTGACCAGATCCAGGACTGGTTCGTGAACGGCACCTCGCAAGGGCCGCTGCTGACCCAGGTGTGGGTCACGCTGGAAGAAACCGGGCTGGGCTTCCTGATCGGCTCGGTGGCTGGCGTGCTGTGCGGCATCGTGCTGGGGCGCAACAAGCTGCTGGCCGATGTGTTCAGCATCTATATCCAGATTGCCAACTCGATTCCGCGCGTGGTGCTTGGATCGATCTTCGTCATTGCGCTTGGCCTGGGCATGGCGTCGAAGGTGGCGCTGGCGGTGGTGATGGTGTTCTTCGTCGTGTTCGGCAATGCGTTCCAGGGCGTGCGCGAGGCCGACCGCTACCTGATCGCCAATGCGCAGATCCTCGGTGCGTCGAAGCGGCAGCTTACGTTCTCGGTGGTGGTGCCGTCGGCCCTGAGCTGGATCCTGGCCAGCCTGCATGTGAGCTTTGGCTTTGCGCTGGTGGGTGCGGTGGTCGGTGAATTCCTCGGCTCCAAGCAGGGCATCGGGCTGCTGATTGCCACGGCACAGGGCGCGTTCAACGCCAGCGGCGTGTTCGCGGCGATGATCGTGCTGGCCGTGGTGGCGCTTGCCGCGGACTATCTGCTGACCAGCCTGGAGAAGCGTCTGCTCAAGTGGAGGCCGAACCCGCTAGGCTGAGGCGCCTGCCACGCAGACATGCTCTAAAACGCATTCCGGTCGTCTCCGCTTTCGTTTTCACTTTCATCTCCACCTCTGTTTCAATTTCCCACGCCCGTGGCTGCAGGCGTGGGATTTTTTTCGTTGCAACTGGGATAAGATCGCCGGGTCGACTTGACTGGGGAGCCGTACCAATGGGAAGCACCTACACAGTTGCAGTGGCCGCGGCCGCCTTCGTGGGCAGCCACTTTCTCTTGTCCCACCCGCTTCGCGCACCGCTGGTCCGCGCGATTGGTGAAAGACCATTCCAGGGTGTGTATTCGCTAGTTGCGCTTGTAACGTTCGTCTGGATGGTCAGAGCCTACGGCCGCGCACCGCTTTCGGCGCCGCTATGGCCGGTAGGGGAAGGTATCTGGGCGATCGTGACCGTGGTCATGTTGATCGCATCGATCCTTTTCATGGGCTCCCTGGTTCGCAATCCTGCGCTTGTTTCCGCCGGCCGACCCGGCCCGTTGCCAGAAGCGGCACTGGGCGTGTTTGCGGTGACGCGGCATCCGATGATGTGGGCGTTCGCGCTCTGGGGTCTGTGCCATATCGCGGTGTACCCGGTAGCCAAGAGCATCGTGCTTGCGTCGGCGCTTGTCGTTCTGGCGCTTGTCGGCGCCGCATTGCAGGACCGCAAGAAGGAGCAACTGCTGCCGGAACGCTGGCGCGCGTGGGAATCGAAGACGAGCTATCTGCCGTTCGCCGCGATCATCGCCGGGCGCGCGCGGCTGGGCGGGTTCGGCCTGCACGCACTGCTGGGCGGCCTGGTGGTCTGGCTCGTGGCGACATGGGCGCATATGCCGCTCAGTGGGATGGCGGCGGGCATCTGGCGCTGGCTGTAGCGGCGTTTCGGCGCGCCGCGCATAAAAAAACCGGCCTTTTGGGCCGGGGACAAGGAAAGACAAGGAAGCACCGAAACATGAGGCGGCGTGTGCCGCCGTCGGATCAGAAGCGGGTGCGCATGCCGACCGCGAACTCGCTCTGGTGCGCGAAGCCGTTGGACTGCGAAGCGTGGTAGCCGTGCTGCAGGAACATGTAGTCGGCCGCCAGGTAGACCTCGGTGCGCTTGGAGAAGTGATAGAAGATCGAGCCGTAGACCGTGTTCTTGCGGCCGCTGTCCGTGGCGGTGGACGCCGACGTGTTCGTGAACGCATTCAGCGTGAAGCCGTCGGCGTTGAGCGCGGCATTCCCGGCCTTCATCATCTGGTAGCCGATGGCGTAGTCGAACGCACCCTTCGGCGCGATCTTGAACGACACCGTGTAGGCATCGTCCCGGCGCGTGCCCAGCGCGCCCTGGTCGGCCGTGTAGTGGTAGTAGCCGGCGTTGGCACGCACGATGCCCCAGATGTAGTTGCCGCCAGCCGAATACGCGCGGTGCCACTGTTCGCCGATCTTGGCCTGGGTGTAAAAGCTGGACAGGTGGAAGTTGCTGCCGTTGTAGCCCAGCGTCACGCTTTCTGTGGTGCCGGTCGACGGGTTGCCCGGCACTTCGCCGAACTGGTAGCCGGCACCCGCAACCAGGCCGTTGTCCCAGATTTTCTTCCACACCACGCCGTTGTTCATGCGCGTGCCGGTGGCGCTGCCCGCGTAGAAGACGAGCTGCTTGAAGTTGTTGTTGTTGGTATAGCCGCCTTCCTCCGTGGTCAGCACGGCCGAGGTATAGGGATCGGAATAGATGGCGGACGCGATGGGGTCACGCGCGATGGCGTTCTGGCGGCCAAACGTGATCTTGCCGACGGTGTCGTTGGCGATGCCGACCCAGGCGTCGCGGTTGAACAGCACGCCCGGGGTGTCCATCGCCCCGTCATAGCTCTGGAATTCGCTTTCGAGCCTGAAGATGACTGACGTATGGGCACCGATATCCTCGGAGCCGGTCAGGCCCCAGCGGTTGCCGCTGAACCATGCGGGTTGGTGATAGCCCGTCAGGCGGTGGCCCTGGGCATCGGCGTTGCTGATCGTGCTCAGGGTCGAGTCGATCAGGCCGTACAGCGTGACGGTGGATTGGGCGTGCGCCTGGCCGGCGCAGGCGGCGCCGACGGCCAGTGCCAGCGCTGTGTACTTGCTCTTCAAGATTTTCTCCTCGGGCTCTGCTTTGTTGTGGGTGCGGTCGTGCTGTCCGCGGGCGGGATTTGCGATGGCAGGTCCGTCTGTGGGCAGTCCGTTGGATCGTAGTGGGGCGAAGCCTTCATCCGGCTTTCCTGCCGAGGTGCGAATCCCCCGGGGAATTACTGATGTTGTGTGCTGGCGACGAGACTGCAGTGCTGGTGGATGGCCGATTCATGCCGTGACGCGCGAGCGTTGCAGCGCGACAATAACGATCTCCGAAACGCATTCCGGATTCGCGTCATGTCGATTCGTACGGCTTCCCCCGCACTGCTGGCGGCGCTGCTGTTCGGCGCCAGCACGCCGCTTGCCAAGGCACTGATTGGCGCGGTGTCTCCGCTGCTGCTGGCGGGGCTTCTCTATCTGGGCAGTGGCATCGGGCTTGGGCTGGTGCTGCTGGTCCGCAACACGTGGTTTCGTGCGGGACCGGAGCACGGTGATACCCGAATTCCGCGCGCCGAACTGCCGTGGCTGGCCGGCGCCATCGTCGCTGGCGGCGTGGCAGGTCCGGCACTGTTGATGAGCGGCCTGGCCTCGACGAGCGCGGCGTCGGCGTCGCTGCTGCTCAATGTGGAAGGCGTGTTCACCGCGCTGATTGCGTGGCTGGTGTTCAAGGAAAACACCGACCGTCAGATCGTGCTGGGCATGATCGTGATCGTCGTTGGCGGGCTGCTGCTGTCGTGGCAGCCGGGCAGCATGCGGATGTCGGGCGGCGCGTTGCTGATCGTCGGCGCATGCCTGTGCTGGGCCATCGACAACAACCTGACCCGCAACGTGTCCAGCAACGACGCGCTGCTGATTGCCTGCCTGAAGGGGCTTGTGGCCGGGGTTTGCAACACCGGCCTGGCGCTGGCGTACGGCGCGGCGGCGCCGTCGGTGCCGGCCATCGCCAGCGCAATGCTGATTGGCTTCGCGGGCTACGGCATCAGCCTGGTGCTGTTCGTGGTGGGCCTGCGCGTGCTTGGCACCGCGCGCACAGGCGCGTACTTCTCTATCGCCCCGCTGTTTGGCGTGCTGATTTCGCTGATCCTGTGGCCGGAAATGCCGGGGCTAGTGTTCTGGCTCGCCGGGCTGCTGATGGGGGTGGGTGTCTGGCTGCATCTGCGCGAGCGGCACGAGCACGAGCACACGCATGAACCGCTCGCGCACAGCCATTCGCACCGGCACGACGCGCATCACCAGCACACGCACGATTTTCCGTGGGATGGCAAGGAGCCGCACCGGCATTGGCATCAGCATGAGGTCATGGTGCACAAGCATCCGCATTATCCGGACGTGCACCACCGTCATTCGCACTAGGAAACTGCGTGGGCGGAATCAGGCGCCTGCCGGTCCGCTTGCGCCGAATCGCCAGGACAGCCGTTGTGCCGCCTGTTTGACCAGCTGAGCCGTATCGCTGCCCAGGCTGCTGTCAAAGCTGCCGCTGCTGCCCATGACCGCGATGACCAGCGCGAGCGCGCCCGTGTGATCGAACACCGGCGCCGCAAGTGTGTCGATGCCGGGCACGGGCCGGCTCACGGCGTGGTCGATGCCGCCGGTGCGAATCGTGCGCAACCGCTCCGCGTACTCGGTCTGTAGTGTCCCGTCGAACCTCGTGCCCGCCATGCGGATTGCGTCCTGCGCGAGTGCGTCGGACAGGACATCGTCGGGCAGATGCGCGGCGACCATGCGGCCGATTGCAGTATTGACCATCGACAGCACGGTGCCCACGCGCAGGCTCACGTGCTGCGGGCGGGCCGATTCCTCTAGCCGGATCACGGTTGGCCCAAGCGGACCCTGGACGGCCATCGCCACCGACAGCCCGGTGGCGTGCGCCAGCGCAATCACTTCGGGCTCGGCCTCGCGCGTTGGCGAGAGTCGCTGCAGCGCAATCAATCCAAGTTCCAGACCCAGCGGGCCAGCCTGGAAGTCCCCGTTGGCGTTGCGCGATAGCAGGCCAATCTTCTGCAGGCTGACCAGATGCGGAAAGGCCTTGGCCGGCACCATGCCTGCGGCGCGCGCCAGTTCTCCGAGCGAAAGCGGCCGTCCTGCATCGACGAGCGCACCGAGCAGTTGCCCCGTGTTGTCGAGCGACTGGATGCCACGTTGGGGTTTGGCGGCGTCCGCCTGCGGTTCGTCAGTCATGCGTCGCCTTGCTTCATCGTGTGCGCGATGTCGGCAATCGCAGCACGCAGCGCGCCGGCCACCGGGCCGTCCCACGCAACATCGATTGCCCCGGTGGGACCGATCGCGGTCAGCACCAGACGCAGCGCGCCGTCGTCGTCGATCAGCGGCATTGCCAGGCTGCTGACGGCCGGGCTCGGGGAATCGATGCTGCGTTCCATGCCGCGCGCACGGATGGCCGCCAGCGTGTCGAGAAATGCGGGAAGCGTGGATGCCGTGGCTGGCGTCTGCTGGCGGGTCCAGATTGGCTGCCAGTGCGCTTCGGGCTGGAACGCGCAATAGGTGCGGCCCGTGGCGGTGGCAGCCAGCGACATCACGGTGCCGACGTGCAGGTTCACGTGCAGCGATGTACCCGCCGTTGCGTAGTGGACGATGGTGGGCCCCTGCGGCGTGGGCAGGCTGATCGCCACATTGAAGCCGATGCCGGCCGCCAGCGTGCGCACGCGCGGCACGGCGGCACGGTAGGCCGGTTCATGGTCCAGGTGCAGCATGCCGAGCCGCAGCGCCAGCGGGCCCGGTTCGTAGTAGCCATCGACATGCTCGCGCTTGATCAGGCCGAGCCGGGTCAGGCTGACCAGATACGTATGCGCCTGCGCCGGCGCCAGCTGGGCCGCGGCGGCCAGTTCGGCCAGCGGCAACGGGCGCCGCGCGTCGGCCAGCGCCTGCAACAGGCGGCCGCTGACCTCCACGCTCTGGATGCCGCGCTGCGTCTTGCCGGAAACCTCACCCGGGGTGCGTGCCATGGCTGTGTGCCTTGCCTCAAAAGCCCAAATGGTAATCGATGCGCCTTGCGAGTCGCCCCTGGTAGTCGCATCGGATGGGGGTTTTCCCGAGGTACGTCACGAGCGTACAAGGCTTTGCGGGTAATTTAGCAAATAGCAACTACATTTGCCATTGACTAAAAATAGCCGTATTCCTAAGATTCCCTTACCGCTTCCCCCGCACGATTCCCCCGCAAGATTCCAATACGAGGCAGACATGGCAAAAGCTTTTGCATCCCAGGCCGACCTTGAGGCCAAGCAGATCACCTTCACCCAACTTTCCGAAAACGCCTACGCCTATACGGCAGAGGGCGATCCCAATTCCGGCGTGATCATTGGCGACGACGGCGTGATGATCATCGACACCACGGCCACCCCGGCCATGGCGCAGGACCTGATCGCCAAGATCCGCTCGGTCACCGACAAGCCGATCAAGTACGTGGTGCTGTCGCACTACCACGCGGTGCGCGTGCTTGGCGCCTCGGCTTACTTTGCAGAAGGCGCGCAGCAGATCATTGCCAGCCGCGGCACGTACGAGATGATCGTCGAGCGCGGCGAAGCCGACATGAAGTCGGAGATCGAACGCTTCCCGCGCCTGTTCGCCGGCGTGGAGACCGTGCCGGGCCTGACGTGGCCGACGCTCGTGTTCGAGCGCGAGATGACGCTGTTCATGGGCAAGCTCGAAGTACGTATTGCCCATCTGGGTGCAGGCCACACGAAGGGCGACACCGTGGTGTGGCTGCCGCAACAGAAGGTGCTGTTCTCGGGTGACCTCGTCGAGTACGACGCAGCCTGCTACTGCGGCGACGCCCAGCTAGAACAATGGCCGGCCACGCTCGATGCACTGGCTGCGCTCCAGGCCGAAAAACTCGTACCGGGCCGTGGCCCCGCACTGACCACGCGTGAGGAAGTGGCCAAAGGCCTGGCCTATACGAAGGACTTCGTTTCCACCCTGCTCCAGGCAGGCAAGGAAGCCGTGGCCGGCAAGATGGACCTGAAGGCCGCGATGGCGCATACGCGCATATCGATGGACCCGAAGTTCGGCGAGGTGTTCATCTACGAACACTGCCTGCCATTCGACGTCTCGCGCGCTTTCGATGAAGCATCGGGCATCACGCATCCGCGCATCTGGACGGCGCAGCGTGACCAGGAGATGTGGGCAGCCTTGCAAGACTAGGAGACACCAGCAAAACGATTCTGGCGTCGTTGCGCGGCCTTGCCGTACCACTTGTACTGTCTGCGGCCGCGCGCCTAGCCAGAACCGCTTCGCTTCGTTTTGCTGGCGTCTCCCGCGCGCACAGCATAGATACCCACACATTAAAAGTGGACGGAGACACCATGAGCAGTACAGAAGTCGAGATCGACTACCAGCGCCAGACGTACGACTACGTCCCCTGCGCCGAGCAACAGGCGGATGCCGCCGCGAATCCGCATCCTGTGATCGTGGTCGGGGCCGGGCCGATTGGCCTGGCTACCGCGATTGACCTGGCCCGCCACGGCGTGCCGGTGGTGTTGGTGGACGACGACTGCACGCTGTCTACCGGCTCGCGCGCAATCTGCTTCGCCAAGCGCACGCTGGACATCTTCGATCGGCTTGGCTGCGGCGACCGCATGGTCGACAAGGGTGTGCGCTGGCACCTCGGCAAGGTCTTCCTGCAGGACCGCCAGGTGTATTCGTTCGATCTGCTGCCGGAGTCTGGCCATCAGCGTCCGGCCTTCATCAACCTGCAGCAGTACTACGTTGAAGGCTATTTGCTGGAATGTGCGCAGGCGCTGCCGAACATCGAGATCCGCTGGAAGAGCCGTGCCGTGGCAATCGAGGAGCAGGCGGATCACGTGGCGCTGACCGTGGAGACGCCAGACGGCTGCTACACGCTGCGTGGCCGCTACGTGGTGGCCGCCGATGGCTCGCGCAGCCCGCTGCGCAAGATGCTCGGTCTGGAAAGCCACGGCCACACGTTCCGTGACCGCTTCCTGATCGCCGATGTGAAGATGGATGCGCCGTTCCCGGCAGAACGCTGGTTCTGGTTCGATCCGCCGTTCCATCCGAACCAGTCGGTACTGCTGCATCGCCAGCCCGACAACGTCTGGCGCATCGATTTCCAGCTCGGCTGGGATGCCGACCCCGCGTTCGAGAAGACGCCCGAGCGCGTGATTCCGCGCGTGCAGGCGCTGCTGGGGCCCGATGCAAAGTTCGAACTCGAATGGGTCAGCGTCTACACGTTCTCGTGCGTGCGCATGGACAGCTTCCGCCATGGCCGCGTGCTGTTCACGGGCGATGCGGCGCACTGCGTTTCGCCGTTCGGCGCACGTGGCGCGAACAGCGGCGTGCAGGATGCCGAGAACCTCGCCTGGAAGCTCGCCTACGTGCTGCAAGGCAAGGCGCCGGACAGCCTGCTCGATACGTACGCCAGCGAGCGCGAGTTCGCCGCCGACGAGAACATCCTCAACTCGACACGTTCGACTGACTTCATCACGCCGAAGAGCGCGGTCAGCCGTATCTTCCGGGATGCCGTGCTGACGTTGGCACGCGACCACGCATTCGCGCGCCAGCTCGTCAACAGCGGTCGGCTGTCAGTGCCTGCGGTGCTGCACGACTCACCGCTGAACACTGCTGATGCCGAGCCGTTCGCCGGCCGGATGGTGCCGGGCACTGCGTGCGTCGATGCGCCCGTGGCGGGCGCGGAAGGCAAGCCGTGGCTGCTGCCGCATCTGGGCGACGACTTCGTCGCGCTGATCTTCGGTGCGCCGGCCGGTATCGACGTCGCGTGCCGTCAGGCGCTGATGCAATTGCAGCAGGGTGGCATTCCGCTGCGCGTGGTGTTCGTGACCGATGCGGCCATCTCGGCATCGGCCGAAGCCTGGCCCGGCGCGATCGTGCTGCGCGACGCGGAAGGTGTTGCCGCCAGCCGCTACGACGCGCGCGCGGGCACCTGCTACCTGATCCGCCCGGACCAGCATGTCTGTGCGCGCTGGCGGACGGTTGATGCCAGCCAGATCGCCGAGGCCATCGCACGCGCCACATGCAATACGGCGGCAACCGCCGCAGCCCAATCGCCAGCCGCGGCACGCGCGCCGGCACTGGCCTGATCGTCAGCAACAAGGAGACAGGCCCATGCCGCTCAACACCGCCCCCAATCTTGCGCGCCCCGACGACTTCTACGAGGCGCTGATCGATATGCACCGCGATCTCGACGACGGCGAAAGCCAGGCTGTCAACGCGCGGCTGATCCTGCTGCTGGCCAACCATATCGGCGATCTCGACACACTGCGCGAGGCAATGCGCCTGGCGCGCGAAGCCGCCGCCGAACCGGCCGCCAGCTAGCCAGACCTTCCTTTCCATCGATGACCCGACAGGGACGCGACAGACGTCCCGGGGCCAACTCGACCCTATCCGGAGACAACCATGCATACCCAGAGCCTGGGCGCCGCCCCCGCCTTGCCCGAAGCTTCGCCCCACACCGCGCCGCACGCACTGCCCACGCAGCAGGAAGACGCGCTGTATCGCAAGGTCTGGCTGCGCATCATCCCGTTCCTGTTCATCTGCTACGTCGTGTCGTTCCTGGACCGTATCAACATCGGCTTCGCCCAGTTGCAGATGAAGCAGGACCTCGGCTTCAGCGATGCAATGTATGGGCTTGGCGCAGCGGTGTTCTACGTTGGTTACGTGCTGTGCGAGGTGCCCAGCAACATGCTGCTGGCGCGCTTCGGCGCGCGCCGCACGTTCACACGGATCATGCTGCTTTGGGGCGTTGCGTCGGTCGGCATGATGCTGGTCTCGCAGCCATCCCACTTCTACGTGCTGCGCTTTCTGCTTGGCGTGTTCGAAGCGGGCTTCTTCCCGGGCATCGTGCTGTACCTGACCTACTGGTTCCCTGCGCGCCGCCGTGCGGCTGTCATGGCGATCTTCTTTGCCGGTGTGGCCGTGGCGGGTGTGCTCGGCGGACTGGTGTCGGGATGGATCATGCGCGACATGGCCGGCGTGCTTGGCATGCACGGCTGGCAATGGATGTTCGCGATAGAAGGCGCCCCGGCGGTGCTGCTCGGGCTGATCGCCGCCACGTGCCTGGTTGACGGTCCGCGCCAGGCGCGCTGGCTGACGCCGGCCGAGCAGGACTACCTGGTGGCCCAGCATGCGGCGGAGTCACGCAATACAGGTGGCCACGCGCATTCGATGCAGGCGCTGCGGCAGGCGTTGTGCAATCCGCGCGTGTACCTGTTCGCGTTCATCTACTTTGCGCTGACATGCGGATCGCTGACGCTGTCGTTCTGGATGCCACTGATGATCCGCGACTTCGGTATCCAGGACGTGGTGGCCGTGAGCCTCTACTCGGTGATCCCGAATGCGATCGGTGCGGTCGGCCTGATCCTGATCGCGCGGCGCTCGGACAGGCTTGGCGAACGCCATGGCCATTTCCTCTGCTGCACTGCGGGAGGTGCGCTGGCGCTGGCGGCACTGACGCTGCATGTGCCGAGCCTCGGGGTGTCGCTGGCAATCCTTTCGGTGGCTGCCGTCCTGATCTTCGCCGCGCTGCCGATCTTCTGGGCGCTGCCGCCAAGCCATCTGCCCGCGCAGACCGCGGCCACCGGCATCGCCTTTATTTCCAGCATCGGCATTACCAGCGGCATCGTCAGCCCCTGGGTGATCGGCCAGATCAAGGCGCATACGGGCAGCATGGACAACGCGCTGTACCTGCTGGCCGGGCTGCTGCTGGCCAGCGGACTGGCGATGTGGAAGGGGGTGCCGCGCACGCCGCCGGCGCGCTAACCTTCCAGCCGCACCAGCGGCATCAGCCGGTGCGTTCATTCCCCGACATCGGGCAATATTGGCCAGCCAATGCCCGAAGTCGGGGAAAATTCATTTGTTTCATGGTTATCCATGATGGAACACTTGTTGCTATATGCCTAGCATTGCAACACCTGACGCTTTCATTCACCAGGAGTGTTCCCATGAACCAGTCTTCCCTGATCCGTGCCGCCGTGCTGATGGCGGTGTCGTTCGGCGCCGGATCGGCGCTGGCAGTCGACGTGGCCGCCAGCCCGACGCTCAGCAAGATCAAGTCGACCGGCACGATCTCGATCGGCCACCGCACGTCGTCGATCCCGTTTTCCTACTACGACGCCAACCAGAAGGTGATCGGCTTCTCGCAGGACATCTGCGATCGCGTGATCGACGCGGTGAAAAAGGAAACCGGCACGCCGAACCTGCAGGTGCGCATGGTGCCGGTGACATCGCAGAACCGGCAGTCGCTCGTGCAGAACGGCACGGTGGACCTGGAATGCGGCGTGACCACCAACCTGAAATCGCGCCAGCAGCAGGTGGCGTTCTCGACGACGTTCTTCGTGGCCGGCACGAGGCTGCTGGTCAAGAAGGGCAGCCCGATCCATGACTTCGGCGACCTTTCCGGCAAGGCCGTGGTGACGAACGCCGGCACCACATCGGAACGCATCCTGCGCAAGCTCAACGACGAGAAGAGCGCCAACATCACAATCCAGAGCGCCAAGGATTATGGCGAATCGTTCCTGATCCTGCAGTCCGGCCGCGTGGCCGCGTTCATGATGGACGACGTGCTGCTGTCCGGCTCGCGCATGCTGGCGCCCAACCCCAGTGACTGGGTGGTGGTCGGCACGCCGCAGTCGTTCGAAGCGTACGGCTTCATGATGCGCAAGGACGATCCGGGCTTCAAACAGGTGGTGGATGGCGCGATGACCGGCCTGATGCGCAGCGGCGAGATCAACACGCTCTACGCCAAGTGGTTCATGAAGCCGGTGCCGCCAAAGAACATCAGCTTCGACCTGCCGGAGAGCGATCAGATCAAGAAGGCTTACGCACATCCGAATGATGAGGCGTTTGAGTAAGGCGTAAGGGCGCACGTAGGGGCGCGGTCAGGTGGGCGGGGCACGAATGCCTACACGCCCATCACCGCCCCGTATATCGCAAAAAATTCAAATGAAGATCAGTAGGATCGACGCAACTCACATTAATACGAAATATTAAATTCGTGCTCTCATCGGCACCAAAACGGAGTAGCGTGCGGCGCTGGGTTTTAACAGTGTCGTGGCGTGAATGATCTCCTCGCAGCGGGTTCAGTCAGGCCCGTGTCGAGCGAGGAATCATGGCTGGTGATGCACTGAGAGCAATCGGTGGCGCGTTGTTTGGCGCCGTGACGGGG
>NZ_ALOU01000037.1 GCF_000292345.1 Cupriavidus sp. BIS7 | reverse complement strand
GGGAGAGGGCTTTGAGGTTCAAATTGCGGCCTCGCATATTTAACCGCTGGCCCTCTCCCCCGCCCCTCTCCCACAAGTGGGAGAGGGGAGAAAGCAATCTCTAGTCAGGCAATGCCGCCGCGCCCATCCGCCTGGCGATGATCGACGCCTTCACGCGGAAGTTCACGTGCACGTTGGCGCAGTACTGCTTCTTGTCGAAGCACTTCGGGGCCGGCAGCGCCGCGGCCAGGCGGGCCGCCTGGCCCACGCTGAGTTTGGCGGCCGAGGTGTGGAAGTAGTGCTGTGAGGCGGCCTCGATGCCGAACACCCCCTCGCCCCATTCCACCGAATTCAGGTAGATCTCGAATATCCGCTGCTTGTCCAGCCAGAGCTCCAGCATCCACGTGATGGCCAGTTCCTGGCCCTTGCGCAGGTAGTTCTGCTCGGATGCCAGGAACAGGTTCTTGGCCAGTTGCTGGGTAATCGTCGATCCGCCACGCACGACGTGCCCACGCTGCTTGTTGCGCTCCCAGGCGTCCAGCATGGCATCGAGTTCGTAGCCCGGGTGATTGACGAAGTCGGCGTCCTCGCTGGCGATCACCGCGCGCTTGATGTTGCGCGAGATATCGTCATAGCGGACCCAATTGCGGTCGACCTTGCAGCTCCAGAAATTCAGGCCGCACAGGCGCCAGCGCTCTGCGCGCATGAACGTCGTCGTCGACGGATTGATGAACTGCCACGCGGCGATCTGCAGGAAGAAATAGACCTGCATCGCAACGATGCCGGCGATCAGGCAGCCGGCCAGATAGCCAAGCCAGCGCAACGGACTGGCTGCGCCGGCGGTCTTCGTGGACGATCTGGCGGGAGTTCGGGCCAAGGCGGTCCGCTGTCAGCGGGCGGCTTCGGCCTGCAGCGCGGCGCGCAGCTCGGCCAGCACCGGCGCGGTCTTCGGACGCACGCCACGCCAGTTGTAGAACGCCTCGGCGGCTTGCTCGACCAGCATGCCAAGTCCGTCTGCCGTGCGCGCGCCGCATTTGGCCGCGTACGCAAGGAACACGGTCGGCTGCGCGCCGTACATCATGTCGTACGCCAGCACGCCTTCGCCGAGCAGATGCTCGGGTATCGGCGGCAGTTCGCCCTGCAGGCTGCTGGCCGATGCGTTGATGACCACGTCGCAGCGCTCATCTTCCGAGAGCGCTTCCAGCGCATCGAGGCCGCCAGCCCACAACTCCACGCCGTACTGGTCGGCCGCTTCCACGAATTCCTCGACCATGTCGCTCGCGCGCGAGGCGGTGCGGTTGGCCACCACGATGCGCGACGGGCGGCATTCGATCAGCGGGAGCATCGCGCCCATCGCCGCGCCGCCGGCGCCGAGCACCAGAATGCGCTTGTCTTCCAGCAACACGTCAAGGTTGTCCTGGATATCGCGCACCAGGCCCACGCCGTCGGTGTTGTCGCCGTGGATCAGGCCGTCCTCGATCCACATCGTGTTGACCGCGCCGGCTGCCTCGGCACGCGGCGTGAGGCGATCGGCAAGGTCGTATGCCTCGAGCTTGAACGGCGTGGTCACGTTGAAGCCATGACCGCCGCCGGCCAGGAACGCGCGCATCGTTTCAGCAAAGCCTTCGAGAGGCGCTTCGAGCCGGTCGTACTGCAGCGCCTCGCCGGTCTGGCGTGCGAATGCGGCGTGGATCGCCGGCGAGCGGCTGTGCGAAATCGGGTTGCCCACAACGACGTAGCGGTCGATACCCTGCGTTGCGTCGGGCGAGGAATTCTGGTCTGCGGTCATCAGCGGCCTTGCAGGCGGACATCCAGTCCGCTGCGCGTGAACTTGAAAGTGGAAATGACTTCGAGGATGTCCTGGCGCGCCTGCATCTCATGTGTGAAGGCGCCGAACGGGGCGGCCGCGCGCACGATGGCCACGGCCTGGCGATCGAGCGCGGGATCGCCCGAGCTCTTGGCAACGTCGATGGCCTCGACGTTGTAGCCATCGCGGTTATAGCCAAGCTTGCCCAGACGGTTGACGTTGATCACCAGGATCAGCTGGCCATAGATCGGCTTGCCGTTCTTCTGCGGAAAATCGCTTGTGCCACGCTGCTCGATCTTGCGGCGCAGGCGGTCGTAGTACTGCGCGTAATCAACGCCCTGCGCGCTGGTCGCAGTCAGCTGCATGCGCTTCGGGCGCTTGGCGTATTGCTCGAGATTGCGGCCGATCTCGGCTTCGAGCTTGGCCATTTCATCGGTCGACGTATGGTCGTCCTGACCGCGCGTCGGTATGTCGGTACGCTGCTCGCCCGGCTTGACCGGCTGGCTGCGCACCGTGGGCGCCGCCTCGCGCGACTGGGTCATCAGGCGGCGCTGCTCTTCCTCGAGCTGCTCCACGCGCCGCTGCGTCATCTTGATCAGGTCGCCGTCCTTCGATTCGGTCTGCGCGGGCAGCGGCGTGGTGGCGCGCTGGGCATCATGGTCACCACCGCCATCGAGGTTCGCCTGCGCGAGCACGGTCGGATTGCGCGGCTTCTCCGCCGACTTCGAATTGACCAGCACCACATCGAGCTGCGGATCGGAACGCTTGATCTCGAACACCTCAGGCGCGGCGATCCGCACCATCAGCAACAGCGCGTGGATGACCACGGAGACGGCCAGCGCCTTGACCAGCGTGCTGGACGATTGCCACCATTCGCGTGGGTGCTGGAGGGGAGCGGGGAGTACGGCGTTCACGTTTGAGTTGGGCTGAACGGACGGCGATGGGAGTCGATTTTCGGCCGGCCACCCCACGGCGGGGGGGGATGGCCGGAACAGATTTCGATTGTAAGGGAGCCGACCGGTTTACCGAATACTCAGCCGGCCGGATTCGCGCCGGTGTCGCGTGCTGCCGACGCCTCGCCGTCCTGGCTGGCATCGGAACCTTCGGAGCCGGCTTCGGACGGTGCTTCCGCCGCTCCCTCGGCTGTGCCCTCTGCGGCGCCCTCGGCGGCGCCCTCCGCTGCTTCCTCGGCGGCAGCTTCGGCCGCAGCCTCCGCCGACACTTCCGCCATTTCGTCGTCGGTGTCGAGCTCTTCCTCCGGCACCTCGCCTTCACCGGCAAAGACTTCCAGCACGCGGCACGACACCTCGAGCGAGATCTCGTCCGTGGAGGCCACCTCGAGCAGCACCTGCGTGCCACGTGCCGCCTGCGCCAGTTCCGGCACACGCGTGACCAGCGGAATTTCGGTGAAACGCACCGCACCGTCCTTGAGCGCGGTTGCCATCATCTTGTCGCGGCCTTCCTGCTTGAGCCAGCGCAGGCACCAGTAGCGCTCCATGGTCGACTGGTGGTCGGCATAGGCCGCATACGTACCTTCGAAATCGGCCACGGCGGCCAGCAGGTCCGCATCCTTGGGCTTGAACGGCGCCACGAGCTTGGCCGTCACACCGTGCTGGGCCACCGCCATGATCTGCCACTGGTTGACCAGGTCGACATAACGACGCAGCGGCGACGTGCTCCACGCATATTGCGCAACGCCAAGGCCCTCGTGCGGCGCCGGGTACGTCTGCATGCGCGTGCGGTGCATGCCCCAGGCTTTCTGCGTGCGATAGATGCCCGGCACGCCGTGGTCGGCCAGAAGCTTGCCCCACGTGCTGTTGGCCAGGATCATCAGCTCGGCCACGATCTTGTCCAGCGGCGATCCACGGCGGCGCTGTTCGATACGCACACGCTCGCCGCCGGCTTCGAGCTGGTCGATATAGAAGTTGAAATCGGCGCGATTGTGCGTCTCGGGACGCAGGCCGCTGGCGATACGCGCACGCTGGCGCTCGTCGTGCAGGTGGTTGGCCAGCCGGTACAGCTCGGTCAGTTCCTCGCGGAACGGGTAGTCGCCCGTGCCCGCGGCCAGCGCGGCTTCGGTAACGACATCGTCAAGCAGGTTGTGGCGCAGGTTTGCGGCAATCGGCACCAGCTCGGCGCGCGTTTCGCTGCCGACGATGGTCATGCCGTCCACGCCATTCGGATCGACCGTCACGTACAGCGACAGCGCCGGGCACGTGCGGCCTTCCTGCAGGGTGTAGCGGTCCACCACGCTGTCGGGCAGCATCGTGATCTTGTCGCCGGGGAAGTAGACGGTGGACAGCCGCTGGCGCGCAATCGCGTCGAGCGCCTCGCCGCGCCGGATGCCAAGCCCCGGTGCTGCAATGTGGATGCCGACGCGCAGCTTGCCATCGCCCGTGGGCGTCACCGACAGCGCATCGTCGATTTCGGTCGTCGTGACATCGTCGATCGAGAAGGCCTGCACATCAGCCACCGGCAGATCGGCCGATGGCTCGGGCACATCCACGTCGGCGAACCCGGTGCCCTTCGGGAAGCAGTCGGCCAGGAACTTGGCCTCGTGCAGCGCGCGCGGGCTTTCCACACCGCCAACGGCCACCATCAGCCGCATCGGCGACATGCCCACCGCCGTGCACGCGGCATCCATGGCCTTGAATTCGAGGCTGTTCTTGTCAGGCTTGAACAGCAGTTGCAGCACCTTGCCGCGGAACGATTCCGGCAGCGTCATTGCCTTGAGCTGCGCTTCGTATTCGCCCTGCACCAGTGCCTGCTGCTTCTTGCGTTCCACCGCGGCCAGTGCGGCCTTGAGCTGGTCTTCCGGCGCACGCAGGTAACGGCCGCGTCCCTTGCGGCGGAAATAAACCGGATTGCCATGCAGCGCCATCGCCAGCGCGGCCTGCTGCACCGCGCCCGCATCCGCGCCATAGTATTCGGCGGCCAGGTCGGCAAAGCCGAACTCCTCGGCCGGCGCGCATTCCCAAAGGAAGTCGAGATCGATCTCGGCGGTCAGTTCGCCGGTTTGCCGCACCATTTCGATTGCCGAAGGCTGGGCAAACTGCAGCAGCACATCCTTCGCCTTGACCTTGGTGCGCTTGCCTGCGGGCAACTCGACCTGGTAGGCCTCGCCCTGTTGGGCGAGCACGGTGCCGGCGCGGATTTCGCCGCCTTCTTCGAACAGCAACTGCATGGATTGGACTTTCAGAAGTGCCGGACAATGCATGCGAATGTCCGGCGGATATACGACCGGGGATGATACCGCACCCCGCCCGCCACGGCCGTGGTGGGCGGGGTGCCCCCGATCAGAACGACATCAACGCGATATCAACACAACATCAGCGCGATATCAGAGTGACATGCCGCCGCTGGCCTCGATCGTCGTGCCGTTGATGTAGCTGGCGTCGTCGCTGGCCAGGAACGCGTAGATCGCGGCGATCTCGGACGGCTCGGCCAGGCGGCGCATCCAGCAGTGCTCCTTCATGCCATCGAGCACCTTGTCCGGCACGGACTGCAGGATCTCGGTGTTGACGAAACCAGGGCACACCGCGTTCACGCGCACACCCTTCGGGCCCAGTTCACGCGCCCAGGTCTTGGTGAAACCGATCACGCCGAACTTGGATGCAGCGTAGTTCGTCTGGCCGAAATTGCCATACAGGCCGACCACGCTCGACGCGTTCAGGATCACGCCGCTTCCCTGCTCGCTCATGATGCCGGCCACGGCCTGCGCGCAGTGGAACACGCCCTTCAGGTTCACGTCGATGACGGCATCGAACTGCACCTCGGTCATCTTGGCCAGCCGCGCATCCTTGGTGATGCCGGCGTTGTTGACGAGGATATCGATGCGGCCGTGGCGCGCCAGCGTGGCGGCCACCATCGCATCCACCTCTTCGCGGCGCGTGACGTCCACCTTGTGCGCATCCACCTGCGCGCCCGTGGCGGCCAGCCGTTCGGCGGCCTCCTTCACGCGCGCTTCCTGCACGTCGCACATGACGATCTTCGCGCCTTCGGCGGCGAAACGTTCCGCGGTGGCAAAGCCGATTCCGGCGGCGGCGCCGGTGATGATCGCTACGCGTCCCTGCAATTTCATGGTCCTGGTCTCTCTTCCTGCTTGGGTAGTGTGGTGTGTGTGTCGATCCGGCGGGGCAGTCTGGTGCCGCCCGCGCCAGTGTTGTCAGGCGCTGCGCGTTGCAGGAGATCTGGCAGAAAGACCTCCGTCACGAGCATGGCGCCGCCGCCGCGCCGGAATACCGAACGCCGCGCGGGCAGCATCGGTACCGACGCCAGCGCCGGCAAGACCCGCTGCAGCGCCTGGCGCAGCGGGTGGCACGGTGTGAGCCGTGCAAACTGGAAAGGGTCGCGCCGCACACGCGGATCGACGAACAGCGCACCGCCAAGCGGGCGATTGCCAAGCCCGCGCAGGAACGGCCAGTCGCGCCGTGCGTACCCGGGATCGACGATCGTATGTGCGAATACGGCCGGCACTTCGTCACAGATCAGCAGCACTTCGCGCGTGATGGCAGGCACCGGGCGGATCAGGCCAAGCGCCTGCCATTCGTCGGCGAACGGCCGCTGCGGCGCCTGCGCAAGCCGTTTCACGCGAAAGGTGGCCGACGCCGACATCAGCCGTGCGGTCAGCGAGCCTTCGCCGGTAATCCAGCGGCGCTGATTCAGCGGAATTGCCGCGTCATACGCCAGATGCGCGTGCCAGTCCGCACGCAGCCTTTGCACGCCGGATACCCCAGTCATGCGGAGGTCTTTCCGTTGGGCGTATAGCCGCAGAATGCCAGCACGTCGTCGACGTAATCCTCGAACTCGCTGATGCCGTGGTCACTGCCTTCGATAATCCTGATGCGGGCGCCTGGGCAGGCCGCGACCATCT
Organism: Cupriavidus sp. BIS7; assembly: GCF_000292345.1. GTDB lineage: Bacteria > Pseudomonadota > Gammaproteobacteria > Burkholderiales > Burkholderiaceae > Cupriavidus. The sequence goes on along the minus strand of NZ_ALOU01000037.1, from coordinate 105,074 downwards.
CGCGATAGTCGAGCACTTCGTCCCCGGTGGCGGCCAGCAGGTAGTAGCGTTCCGGCCGGGTGATCGCGTCCACGCGCAGGTCCAGCAGTTCCTGCAGATGCTTGCGCTCCACCACCACCGATCCGCCGCCGTGATAAAGCGGCTGTTCGCCGAGATAGGCTTCCAGATCGGTCCACGGGTGGATCGCCGGATTCAGCAGCACCGCACGGCAACCGTGTTTTTCCGCCAGCCACCGTGCATAGAATCCGCCAAGCGACGAGCCGATGATTGCAATGTCGGTCTCACCGCCGGCACGCGCGCCGCGGATCGCGGCTTCGGCCTGGGCAATCGCCAGGGACGGCGACACATTGAGCATCGGGCAGGCGAAATACTTCTCCAGCCCCCAGGCGCGCATCCGTTCCTGCACGAGCCGCGACTTGAACGATTGCGGCGAGGAACGGAAGCCGTGCAGGTACAGCAGCATGTGAACTCCCCGTCAGGCCGCTGCGCCGAGCGCGTCAAGCAGCTTCTGGTGCACGCCGCCAAAGCCACCGTTGCTCATCACAAGCACGTGGTCGCCGGGGCGGGCGGCCGCACGCACCGCTTCCACCAGCATGCCGAGGTCCTGGAACGCGGCGGCCTTGTCGCCAAGCGGCGCCAGCGCTTCGCCAAGGTTCCAGCCCAGTGCATCCTTTCCTGACGGTGCGCCGTAGCCGAACACAAGATCGGCATCGGCAAGGCTGGCAGGAAGCTGGGCGGCCATCACGCCGAGTTTCATCGTGTTCGAACGCGGTTCCAGCACGGCCAGGATGCGCGCATTGCCAACGCGGCGGCGCAGGCCTTCGACCGTGGTCTGGATAGCCGTGGGATGGTGTGCGAAATCGTCGTAGACGGTCACGCCATTCGCCACGCCGCGCACTTCCATGCGGCGCTTGACGTTGGCGAAGCGGCCCAGCGATTCGATGGCCTGCGCCACTGGCACACCGACATGGCGCGCCGCGGCGATCGCGGCAATCGCGTTCATGCGGTTGTGCGTGCCCTGCAGGTCCCAGACCACGGTGCCCTGCCGTTCCTCTCGGAACCAGACGTCGAACGCGTCCTTGCCGGCCGGCGCCGCGGTCTTTGCATCGCCCTCGCGCCAGTCGCCCACGCCGAACTGCTCCGCTTCGCTCCAGCAACCGCGTTCCAGCACGCGAGCGAGCGCCGGTTCCATGCCGTTGACGATCAGGCGGCCCTGGCCAGGCACAGTGCGCACGAGGTGGTGAAATTGGGTCTCGATCGCGGCGAGATCGGGGAAGATATCCGCGTGATCGTACTCAAGGTTGTTCAGGATCGCCGTGCGCGGACGGTAGTGGACAAACTTGCTGCGCTTGTCGAAGAACGCGGTGTCGTATTCGTCGGCCTCGATGACGAAGAAGTCGGATTCGGTCAGGCGCGCGGAAATGCCAAAGTTCTGCGGCACCCCACCCACCAGGAAACCGGGGTTGTAACCGGCGTCCTCGAGAATCCAGGCGAGCATCGACGTGGTGGTGGTCTTGCCGTGCGTGCCGGCCACCGCCAGCGTCCACTTGCCGTTGAGCACGTGCTCGCCCAGCCATTGCGGCCCGGAAACATACGGCAGGTTGCGGTTGAGGATCGCTTCCATGAGCGGATTGCCGCGCGAAACCACGTTGCCGATCACGAACAGATCCGGTTCCAGCGACAGTTGCCCGGGGTCAAACCCCTCGATCAAGTCGATGCCCTGGGCTTCCAGCTGGGTGCTCATCGGCGGATAGACGTTGGCGTCGCAGCCAGTCACACGGTGCCCTGCCTGACGGGCCAGGACCGCGAGGCCGCCCATGAACGTACCGCAGATGCCAAGGATGTGAATATGCATGGGAGCTTCGGGAGATACCTACGGGAATGCCTTCGGGAGATGTGCAAGACCGCTTCCGGCGCGCGGCGCCGTGCGGACACTGAAGAAGGCACCGATTGTACCCCGCGCGGGTCGGCGGCTCCGCCGACTCTCATGCAGGTATCATCGCGTCATGCCCCGACGTATGCCTTCCGACCCCGCCCACCTGCGCGAGGAAATCGCCCAGGCCGCAGCCCGCATGATTGCCGAAGATGGCGCCGATTACGCCACGGCCAAGCGCAAGGCCGCCCGCCAGATCCTTGGCGACGTGCGCGTGGCCGGCGAATGGCTGCCTGACAACGAGATGGTCGAGGAAGAGGTGCGCGCCTATCAGGCGCTGTTCCATGGCGAGCACCAGCCGCGCATCCTGGCACTGTTGCGCCGCGTGGCGCTGCTGGCCATGGACGATCTGGCCACTTTCCGCCCCTATCTCGTTGGCGCGGTGCTCAATGGCACGGCCACCGAGCACTCCGACATATATATCCAGTGCTTCTGCGACAGCCCCAAGGACGTGGCGCTGCACCTGCTCAACGCTGGCGTGGACTTCGAAACCAGTGAAAGCCGGCACTTTGCCGGCCGTGGCGAGGTCGAAACGCTCAGCTTCCTGTGGCGCGGCCAGTGGCCCGCCGTCCGTGAGGCTCGCGTGCTGGCCGGTGAAGTCCGCACCGTACTGGGCAGCCCAGTGGGACTCCATCTTGCGCTGTATGATGCCGACGACGAACGCGGCGCGGTCAAGGCCGATGCCAGCGGCCGCGTGGCCCGCGCCGACGCCGGCGCCGTGCGCGCCCTCGTTGCCGCTGCAGCCGCTGCAGCCGCTGCTGCCGATGATGGCGATGCTGGCGACGTTGATGACGTTGGCGAGTAAGCGCCCGCCGCCGCTAGCCAGCCCACCTGCCCTCTATCTATATAGAACTGTATTCATCGCCAACCGAACATGACCGTATCTGCCCCCGCCCGCCGCTCGTCCGTCACCCTGTGGGTCATCGTCGCCATCGTCGCGGCAGCGGCAGGCGCCCTTGCCGCCCACTTCGTGCTGACGCCCAAGCCGGTCTCGGATCAGGCAGTGGAGACGCTGTTCCACACCAGGCTGCCCGATCCGGCCGGTACGGAACTGGATCTGTCGAAATTCCGTGGCAAGACGCTCGTGGTCAACTTCTGGGCACCCTGGTGCGGCCCCTGTGTGGAAGAGATGCCGGAACTGACCGCGCTGCATGGTGAGTACGCGCCGCGCAACGTGGAATTCATCGGCATCGGCATCGATTCGGCCAGCAACATCCAGGAATTTCTCAAGAAAGTGCCAGTAAGTTATCCGCTCGCCGTTGCCGGCTTTGCCGGTACCGAGCTGTCGCGGAGCTTTGGCAACGCCCAGGGCGGACTACCCTACACGGTCGTGATCAACCCCGATGGCACCGTGAAATACCGCAAGATGGGGCGCGTGCACGCCGATGAACTGCGCGCGGCGCTGCCGGGCGCCTGATCCCAGTCAAAACTTGAAACTGGAACGAATTTCATCGATCTGAACCCGAACGTTCATCAAATTGCCGCGAACGTGCGGGCAAACCCTCAGTCACTCGCAAATTGCGCCCCAAAAGGCACCCAGCGAGACGTAAATGCCTCCGGGTCGACATACCGACTTGTATCCCACGCTAGACAAATCCCTCTAAGCTACGGTAATCTCCGCGCAATTTCGTTGAACTGGTCGAGCCGCCGTGTCTTCTTCCCCTACTGCAAGCCGCTCCGCCCGCTACCGCAAAGTGCTGGTTCTGCATGGTCCGAACCTCAATTTGCTCGGTACGCGCGAACCGCAGACGTATGGGCATACGACGCTGGCCGATATCAACGAAGCGCTGGCAAAGCGCGCGGCTGAAGCGGGCATCGAACTGGATACGTTCCAGTCGAACCACGAGGGGGTCCTCGTGGACCGCATTCATGCGGCGTGTGGCGAGGGAGTGGACATCATCATCATCAATCCGGCGGCCTACACCCATACGAGTGTGGCCCTGCGCGATGCGCTGGCCGGAGTGGCCATCCCCTTCGTCGAGGTGCATCTGTCCAATGTGCATCGCCGCGAGCCGTTCCGCCATCACTCCTATTTCTCCGATCAGGCGATCGGGGTGATCTGCGGCCTGGGCTGGCAGGGTTACCTGCTGGCACTGGACTACGCGCTTGCGCAGGAACAGACCGCATCGGCCGGCTAGCGCCGCACCGACACATTAGCCGCACACAAGCAGTATCTGGATAAAAAGGGGCTTTGCCATGCGTCCTGCGCATGGCGAGCCAATCAACGACTGACCGCCGCCGTCCCCTCCGTGCTCGAGGGTGACCGGACAACCCGATTCTGGAGGATAAGAAGATGGACCTGCGCAAGCTGAAGACGCTGATCGACCTGGTGGCCGAATCCGGCATTTCGGAACTCGAAGTGACCGAGGGCGACGGCAAGGTACGTATCGTCAAGCAACCTCCGCAGGTCGTGGCCCCGATGGCCATGCCCCAGTTCCAGGCGCTGCCGGCGGCCGTCGCTCCGGCCGCAGCCGCAGGCGTCATGCCGGCTGCCGCCGCAGCGGATGCCCCGCAGCTTCCGGCTGGCCACGTGGTGACCTCGCCGATGGTCGGTACGTTCTATCGCGCACCGTCGCCGGGCGCGGCGCCGTTCGTCAATGTGGGCGATGCCGTCAAGGAAGGCCAGACCGTCTGCATCATCGAAGCCATGAAGCTGCTCAACGAGATCGAGTGCGACAAGGCTGGCGTGATCAAGGAAATCCTCGTCGAAAACGGCCAGGCCGTGGAATACGGCCAGCCGCTGTTCGTGATCGGCTGATTCCGGCCCTTCCGGCTGACGCGGCCCGGCTCGATGGCCCTGCCGCAGCGTGAAGCCCGGTGCGCCGAAAATGGCGTACGCGGGCTCGCCCCTGTTCTCGCAGAGAGAGACCATGTTTGAAAAAATTCTGATCGCGAACCGCGGTGAAATCGCCCTTCGCATCCAGCGCGCCTGCCGCGAGCTGGGCATCAAGACCGTGGTGGTGTACTCGGAAGCCGACAAGGAAGCCAAGTACGTCAAGCTGGCCGACGAAGCCGTCTGTATCGGCCCGGCCCCTTCGCCGCTGTCGTACCTGAACATGCCGGCGATCATCTCGGCCGCCGAAGTCACGGACGCCCAGGCGATCCACCCGGGCTACGGCTTCCTTTCCGAGAACGCCGACTTCGCCGAGCGCGTGGAGAAATCCGGCTTCGTGTTCATCGGCCCGACCTCCGACAGCATCCGCCTGATGGGCGACAAGGTGTCGGCCAAGCAGGCCATGATCAAGTCCGGCGTGCCGTGCGTGCCGGGTTCCGATGGCGCACTGCCGAGCGACCCGAAGGAAATCCTCGAGACCGCCCGCCGCGTGGGCTACCCCGTGATCATCAAGGCCGCCGGTGGCGGTGGTGGCCGCGGCATGCGCGTGGTGCACACCGAGGCCGCACTGATCAACGCCGTCAACATGACGCGCGAAGAAGCGGGCCGCGCCTTCGGCAATCCCGAGGTCTACATGGAGAAGTTCCTCGAGAACCCGCGCCATGTGGAAATCCAGATCCTGGCCGACCAGCACAAGCAGGCCATCTGGCTGGGCGAACGTGACTGCTCGATGCAGCGCCGCCACCAGAAGGTGATCGAGGAAGCGCCGGCCCCGCACATCCCGCGCCGCCTGATCGAACGCATTGGCGACCGCTGCGCCGAAGCGTGCAAGAAGATCGGCTACCGTGGCGCAGGCACGTTCGAATTCCTGTACGAGAACAACGAGTTCTACTTCATCGAGATGAACACGCGCGTGCAGGTGGAGCACCCGGTCACCGAGATGATCACGGGCATCGACATCGTGCAGGAGCAGATCCGCATCGCCTTCGGCGAGAAGCTGCGCCTCCGCCAGAAGGACTTGGAACTGCGCGGCCACGCGATCGAATGCCGCATCAACGCCGAGGACCCGTTCAAGTTCACGCCGTCGCCGGGCCGCATCACCGCATGGCACATGCCCGGTGGCCCCGGCGTGCGTGTGGACTCGCACGCGTATGATGGCTACTTCGTGCCGCCCAACTACGATTCGATGATCGGCAAGATCATCACGTATGGCGCCACGCGTGACCAGGCCATCGCCCGCATGCGCATTGCGCTGTCGGAAATGGTGGTGGACGGCATCCTGACCAACGTGCCGCTGCACCGCGACCTGATGCTCGATGCCAATTTCGTGGAAGGCGGCACCAGCATCCACTATCTTGAACACCGTCTGGCCCAGAAGGCCAACGCCCAGGGCGAGAAAGCCTGAGGCGTGGCCGATCGGCCGGCAAAGCAGTAATCAGTAGCAAAGGAATCCCGTGGCTTTCCAGGAATGTGTGATCGAAATTGCGCAGGAACAGGCTGAGGCCTGGTCCGATGCATTGTTCGACCTCGGCGCGCTGTCGGTATCGGTGGAAGACGCCGATGCCGATACGCCCGACGAGCAACCGCTCTTCGGAGAGCCCGGGCTTGAGCCCACGCGGCTGGCGTGGAACCGTTCGCGCGTGGTGGCGCTCTTCGACGAAGAGACCGATCCCGCGCTTCTGGTGACCGCCGCCGCGAATACGCTCAATGTGGACCCGGTGCCGCCCTATTCACTGCGCACCGTGGAAGACCAGGACTGGGTGCGCCTGACCCAGTCGCAGTTCGAACCGATCCGCATCGGCGAGAGGATCTGGGTGGTGCCGTCGTGGCATGAAGCGCCGGACCCTGACGCCGTGATCCTCGAGCTCGATCCGGGCCTGGCATTCGGCACGGGCAGCCATCCGACCACACGCCTGTGCATGCAATGGCTGGAGCAGAACGGGCGTGCCGGCGAGACCGTGCTCGACTACGGTTGCGGCTCGGGCATCCTGGCGATCGTGGCCAGGAAGCTCGGCGCCGGCGACACCGTCGGCATCGACATCGATCCCAATGCCGTGGAAGCGTCGCGCTACAACGCCGAACGCAACCACGTGGAAGCCACGTTCGCGCTGCCGGAATCGGTATCGGAAGCCACTTACGACCTCGTGGTGGCCAATATCCTGTCGAATCCGCTCAAGCTCATGGCTGCAATGCTCAGCGCACGTGTGCGCCCGGGCGGCCGCCTGATCCTGTCGGGCGTGCTCGAACGGCAGGCCGACGAAGTGGCCGCCGCGTACGCGCCATGGATTGCCATGTCGGTCTGGCGCAGCGAAGATGGCTGGGTGTGCCTGCACGGCTCGCGCCCTGCGTCGTCCACGCCTGCCGATCGTTCCTGATTCAATATCATGGCCGCTGCCAAGCTCGTCACGCGCTGCCCGGCCTGCCGCACCGCGTTCCGGCTTGTCGCGGACCAGTTGCGGCTGCGCCAGGGCCTGGTCCGATGCGGCCAGTGCGATACCGTCTTTGACGCCCGCGAACACCTGATCGAAGTGCCGGCCCCGGCCGCTGCACCTGCATCGCCGCCGGCTGCCACCCCCGCGCCTGTCGCGGCCCCCGTTTCGATGGCGGCCGCACTGGCCCACGCGGAGCAGACGCAAGCCACCGCCCACGCGCGTGAGAACGAGGCACCGTTCGAGCCGGGATTCGACCCAGGCTACGATGTGCCCGCGCTCGATTCGCCGACGACGATGATGTCGGAACCCGAGCCGGAAGATCAACGTGTAGCGGAGCCGGAGCCGGAAGCACCGGCTGAGGCCACGCACGTTGCGGCAGCGGATCATGTGGATCACGTACCAGCCGAGGCAACTGCGCCGGTTGATCCCGCAGAAGCCGCCGGAAATGCGGACGCGACCGAGGAAGCTGCAGCGGAAGCGGTGCCCGACGAACCGGTGCCCGACATTGCGGTGAAAGCCGCTGCGGAAGCCAGCGAAGCCGAGCCGGCATCCGAGGCCCCGGAGATCGAAACACCGCTGACTGCGCCGCCTCTGCCATGGCCCACGCTGGATCATTCCGCGTTCGATGACACGCCGCCCCCGGCACACTCATCACTTGACCCGGCTGCGGCATTCGCACCGAAGACACCAAGCGGCATGCCGCCATCGGGAGCCTACAGCGCCCGCGCGACGTGGCCACCGCTGAAAGCGGGCGGAGCACCTCAGGCCCTTGCAGCCGATGCGCCCTCGTCATCCGCCGCCACCCCGGCCACGCCCGCTACACCTGACGCTACACCTGTGTCCGGCAGCGAAGTGGACGAGGCCCTGCCGCCGCCCAATCCGTTCCCGCACACAGAACCCGTGCGCAGCGCGAGCGAGTATCTGCGCGCAGCAGACCCGACTGACGCCGAAGCGGAAGCCTGGGCGAAGGAAAGCGCCGACACCGGCGACGAGGGACCAACGTCGCGTGACGGCACCCCGGATGCGGTTGCCCGCGAGACCACCACGCGTCACTGGCTGCGACATGATGCAGGCCCCGCTACCGGCCCAGCCTTTGCCCCCGATTTCCTGCGACACACCCGCATTCGCGAGCGTGAACAGACGCGCCCAGCCAGCCCCAAGGCCTCGCTGCCGGGCGGCCGGCGTGTCTGGGCACGCGTGGCGGTTGCCCTACTCGCGCTTGGCGTGCTGGCCCAGGGCGCCTACCTTGCGCGCAGCCAGATTGCCGGGCGCCTTCCCGTGCTGCGTCCGGTACTTGAAGCTGCATGCGAGCCGCTCGGCTGCAGCGTGCCACCGTGGCGCGACCTGGAAGCGCTGCGCATCGACAGTTCGCAACTGCAGAAGCAGGATGAATCGAGTGACGTCTACCTGCTGGCCGTCACCATGCGCAACCAGGGCCGCGCCACCACGGCGCTGCCGGCGATCGAGCTGGTCATGACGGACCTGCAGGACCAGCTGCTGCTGCGCCGTGTGCTTCAACCGGCGGAATACCTCGAGCCGGATCAGCGCGCATTCGCCACCACGGGTCTGCGCGCAGGCAGCGAACTGCCGGTTCGGGTACGATTCCGGACGCAGCAGGCGGCGGCGAACTACCGCGTGCTGATCTTCTACCCCTGAATTACAACGCCCCCCGCCACGCCGGCCACGCATGCGTTGGGCCGGCGGGCCGTCATTTTTCATCCCAGACAGGAGAGACCATGAGCAACGTGACCCTCGGCGGCAACGCCATCGAAGTTGGCGGCAAGTTTCCTCACACCGGCGACAAGGCCCCCGCATTTTCGCTCGTCGGCAAGGATCTGAAGGACGTCACGCTGGCCGACTTCGCTGGCAAGCGCAAGGTGCTGAACATCGTCCCGAGCCTCGACACGCCCGTGTGCCAGGCATCCGCCCGCAAGTTCAACGAAGCTGCCAGCAGCCTGGCCAACACCGTTGTGCTGACCATCTCGGCCGACCTGCCGTTCGCGATGGGCCGCTTCTGCACGGCTGAAGGCCTGGCCAACGTGGTAACGCTGTCGACGATGCGTGGCGCCGAGTTCAAGAACGCGTACGGCGTTGATATCCAGAACGGTCCGCTGGCTGGCGTGTGCGCCCGTGCCGTGGTCGTGGTCGACGAGAACGACACGGTCAAGTACAGCGAGCTGGTACCCGAAATCAAGCAGGAACCGAACTACGACGCCGCGCTGGCCGCGTTGAAGTAAATCGTTCGGTTCCGCACAGTAATCGAACTTCCCGCCCGTCTATGCACGGGCGGAATTCATTAACTTATCTGTTACGGCCCGCGCCAGGGCCCTTGGAGAGAGAATGTCCAGCCTGATCTGCGGCTCCGTCGCGTACGACACCATCATGACGTTCGACGGCCGGTTCCGTGAACACATCCTCCCGGACCAGATCCACATGCTGAACGTCTCGTTCCTGGTGCCGGGCATGCGGCGCGAGTTCGGCGGCTGCGCCGGCAACATCGCGTACACGCTCAAGATGCTCGGCGGCGACCCGATCGTGATGGCCACGGTGGGTCAGGACGCCGACCCGTATCTGCAATACCTGCGCAATATCGAGATCGGCACCGACCATGTCCGCGTGCTGCCCGAGACGTTTACCGCGCAGGCGATGATCACGACCGATCTCGACAACAACCAGATCACCGCGTTCCACCCGGGTGCGATGAGCCACTCGCAGCTCAACAGCGTGCAGGACGCGCTCGCCGCCGGCAAGCGCCCCGCGCTTGGCATCGTGGCGCCGGACAGCCGCGAGGGCATGCTGCACCATGCGCGCCAGTTCGCCGAAGCGGGCATCCCGTTCATCTTCGATCTGGGCCAGGCCATGCCGCTGTTCAACGGCGAGGACCTTCGCCAGTTCGTTGAACTCGCCAGCTACGTGACGGTCAATGACTACGAAGCGCAGGTCCTGCTGTCGCGCACCGCATGGACCAGTGCAGAGGTTGCCGCCAAGGTCCGCGCGTTCATCGTGACGCACGGCGAGCGCGGCGCCAGCGTCTTTGCCGATGGCCAGCAGTACGCCATTCCCGCCGTGGCAGCCGAACGCGTGGTAGACCCCACCGGATGCGGCGACGCGTTCCGCGGCGGCCTGCTCTACGGCATCGAAAACGGGCTCGATTGGGAAACCACCGGCCGTCTCGCCTCGCTGATGGGTTCGATCAAGATTGCCCAGCAGGGTCCGCAGAACCACTGGATCTCGCGCGAGGAAATCGGCAGCCGGTTCCAGTCCGCCTACGGTTACCGTTACGCGTGAGTGGTGTCTGGCGCGTCACCTCGGACACCACCGGCGACACGGAATCTTTTACGGGAAGAAGCCATGAACAAGATCCTTCGTATCGGCAGTGTCGCCGTGCTGAGCGCGGCGGCGCTCGTCGCCGGGTGCGCCAGCCAGTCCAACTCCAACAGCGTCTACACGGGCGGCCAGGCGCAGCGCGAGCAGACCGTGCGTTTCGGCGTGGTGGAAGGCGTGCGTGACGTCATGATCCAGGGCCCGACCACGGGCGCAGGTACGCTCGCCGGTGGCGCCATTGGCGGCATTGCCGCGGGCAGCACGATCGGCGGCGGCAACGGCGCCGTTGCCGCGGGAATTCTGGGTGCGATCCTCGGAGGCATTGCCGGAAGCGCAACCGAAAACCACGTCGCCCAGCGCCGCGGCCTGGAAATCACCGTACGCCTGGAGGATGGCGAGATGCGCGCCATCACGCAGGATGCAGACGAAGCCTTCCGCCCCGGCGATCGCGTGCGACTGCTGTCCTCAGGCGGCGTGACGCGCGTCACGCACTGAACCGCGCCAACCTGCTGCAAAGAAACGCCGCGAGCCGCAAGGCCGCGGCGTTTTGCTTTTGGAGAGCCGCCGGCGCAGTTGCCACCCGGGACGGCCAGAAAGTAAAAAACCCGCCGGGCACGGATGCCATCGGCGGGTTGGCAAGACTGCCGTCTTGCGGACCGGATACGTCGTATCCGGTCAGTGTGGCACGCAGCGCGTGCCCTGGCGCTTCCCGGTTGTGATCGCTCGCACGAGGCGACGCGATTACGGACGGTTGCCCGTCGGGAACGGCCAGGCTGCAGCCGGGTTCAGCGCAGTCTTGGCAGCAGCAGCGGGGGCAACCGCAGGGGCAGCAGCAGGCTTGGCGGCAGCCTTCTTGGCAGCCGGCTTCTTCGCAGCAGCCTTCTTCGCAGCCGGCTTCTTGGCAGCAGCCTTCTTGGCAGCCGGCTTCTTGGCGGCAACCTTCTTGGCAGCGGCCTTCTTGGCCGGTGCTGCCTTCTTGGCGGCTACCTTCTTGGTTGCAACCTTCTTGGCTGCAACCTTCTTCACTGCGGCCTTCTTGGCCGGTGCTGCCTTCTTGGCGGCTACCTTCTTGGTTGCGACCTTCTTGGCTGCAACCTTCTTCACTGCGGCCTTCTTGGCGGCCGGTGCTGCCTTCTTGGCGGCTACCTTCTTGGTTGCGACCTTCTTGGCTGCAACCTTCTTCACTGCGGCCTTCTTGGCAGCCGGTGCTGCCTTCTTGGCGGCGACCTTCTTCACAGCGACCTTCTTCACAGCGGCCTTCTTGGCGGCCGGCTTGGCGGCCTTCTTAGCCGCCGGCTTTTTCTTTGCAGCAGTTGCCATGGATAACTCCTTCACTAGCGTGAAATGTCGAATGACCTAGATTGGCGACCCGACCGACCCGAGACGCGCTTGTCGCGTGCCCCAATCGAGCGAGCGATTCATCGGCGCACGGTACAGCATCGACCGCACGCTAATGAATTCGGTTGCAGGGAGACCGCCGCCACCGGCGCGACTCGGCGCGCTCGTGGCGGTGTGCTCGCGGCGGGCCGGAATCCGCGAGCGGGCTGCAAATCCAGCGCTCAAGCGGATTTCCGGGCGATGCCGCGCCCTGGAATATTCGATCGGCCCGCACCGCCCGTCATGTCGGTGCACAGCCCGGAAAGAGGAGATATCGGTCAGCAGGCCTGCAGTACGGGCATGGCCTCGCGCACTGCAGACGGTAATCATTCGGGGGTAGCTCGCCCATACCGTCACTGGGCTTCTGGAAACTGCACGCGTTGTAAGAAGCCGCTTCGGCTCGGTCTGCGTCAAAGTTCTGGTGCTCCTCGGCTACCCGCCATCACTGCATCGAAGCATCGCTTCATCGTTCCTTCTCGCTCGCGTTCTTGCTTGCCTTCGTGCGCGCTACTCGGTCGATGCAATGAAGTGAGACTCTTGTCAAGGCGAATCATAATTCGTTTGTTCGATGATGTTAAGAAAAAAGTGCAAAAAAACTTGCGCGCAAGAGTGAATCGATCTAATCCACGCGCGCACTGCGATGACAACGACGTCGACGCGCACGCCGATCTCAACTTTCACACTCGCTTCGAAGTTCTATCGCGAGGTCTCTGCGCTGTGAGTCGACGTGTTGCAGAGCGCGTTGACGACGCGTGATCGCACATCCGAACGAACGCTTCACGCACCAGGCAGATGGCGCGTCCCCGAACACCGAAATCACATATCATCGTCGTGCCATGCTGATCGGAAAGCCGCATGAATGCTGGCTTTCCGGACCATCGCGAAGTACACGCATCGGATCATCGCCGCACGTGCCATGCATCGGATGTTCGTCGTGCCGCGACAGTTTTCCGCGCGCGACTTCACGCTCGACAGCGCTTCGCATCGCCACGCATGCCGACAATCACGCGCGCGCCAACGACCATCGCGATGCGTGGAGCGGACAGTTGCGCGAGAGCGACGAAAGAGTGATGCGTCAGCGCAACGGTTTCGATCGTCGTCGCGACCTCGCGCGTGCGTTTCGACGTCATCGAGGGTGTCGATGACGTCGAAGAGGACGGTTTGGAGCACGCGCATGACATCGCCGCGCGCATGTCGAAGATGGTCGAAGCGCGTCACGGCAGTGCGACCACGCATCGCACGCGCGGGCACTCTTCGCGTCATCGCGACACACCCGTCTGCTGCGTCGTCAGAGATTGCCGTGTGTACCGGCGAAGCATGGCGTCCGGGTTCCCATTCGGGTTCCCATTCGGGTTCCTACTGAGGCAACTGAGACGACTGCGGTACAGACGCAACCGTACTGTGGCGCGATCGCACCAATCGTCGAAGGGCTAGAGGAATATCTCGGAACTTCTGAGTACGCAGGAATTGCTGCACGACAGAAACCGCGCCAGGCCTCGCCGGGCGGGCGATTGCGGCAAGCGCTACAGTAGGTGCCGGTGCGTACGCAAACGGATGTTGGAGATTGCGGCGCGCGGCGCGCGACAGTAGATTGGCGTCGCGCTCCGCCGAAACCGACCGAAGGCGGACCGCCATTGCAACGCTGAACTGGAGATCCCCATGCGCATGACCGCCCCCCGTACCCTGCTGCGCGCAACCTTGTTTGCCGCCGCCTTTGCTACCAGTGCCATGGCGTTTGCCCAAGCCTCGCCGGCAGGCACGTGGCATACGATTGACGACTCCACCGGCAAGCCACGCGGCGTGATCGAGATCAGCGAGAAGGACGGCACCTTCAGCGGCAAACTCGTGAAGAGCCTGGTGCCGCATGAAGGCCCGCCGACGGTGTGCGACAAGTGCACCGACTCACGCAAGGATCAGCCGATCATCGGCATGACGCTGCTGACCGGCTTGCGCAAGACTGCCGACAACGAATGGACCGGCGGAGAGATTCTCGACCCCGAAAGCGGCAAGCTCTACAAGTGCAAGATGTCGCTGGCGGACGACGGCAAGAAGCTCAACGTGCGCGGCTTCATCGGCATCAGCCTGCTCGGCCGTACGCAGACGTGGGTGCGCGCGCAGTAAGCCACAGCAACCGATTCCGTATCGCTCCCCTCTTCCACCATCATGGAAGACGGGAGCCGCCGAAATACTCCGAGACACTCCGAGACACTCTGAAACACTCGGAAGCTCTCCGGGACTCTCCGTACGCGTCACCCGCCGTACAGCCAGATGACAGCTTCCTTCGGTAAGATCGTTTCCCTTCACAACGACAACCGGAGACAGAAAGCATGCGCTTCTTCCCACGCGGCCGCGTACTGGCCCTCGCACTCGGCACCACCTCCCTCATTGCCACCACTGCACACGCAGCCGATGCGTGGCCGAACCATGTCATCAAGTTCGTCGTGCCGTTCACGGCTGGCGGAGCCAATGACCTCGTCGCGCGCGCGGGCGCCGAAGCGGTAAGCAAGCGCATCGGCCAGCCCGTCGTCATCGAGAACCGTCCGGGTGCGGGCGGCATCGTCGGCGCCGACTACGTGGCCAAGAGCAAGCCCGATGGCTACACGTTCCTGGTCGGCGCGGTGGGTACCGTGACCAACGGCCTGATCCGTTCGAAGATGCCCTATGCACCTGACGACCTCGTGCCCGTGGGTCTGATTGCGGTGAGCCCGTCGGTGATCGTCGCATCGCCATCGCTGCCGGTGAACAACATCAAGGAACTGATCGAATATTCGAAGAAGCAGGGCGGCGTGCCATTCGCTACCGCCGGCAGCGGCAGCACGCCGCACTTCGTCGAAGAAATGCTCAAGGAAAAAGGCGCGGAGCTGACCGTGGTGCCGTACAAGAGCGGCTCGGAAAGCATCACTGCGGTCATCGGCAATCAGGTCGTGGCAACGTCCGAAGCATCGATCGTGGTGCTGCCGCAGATCAAGGCGGGCAAGCTGAAGGCGCTGGGCGCGACGTGGGACAAGCGCATGCCGGCGGCACCGAACATTCCGACCACGGCCGAGCAAGGCCAGCCTGAAGTGCGCATTGGCCATTGGGCTGGTATCTTCGCGCCAAAGGGCACGGACCCCGCGATCATCAAGAAGCTGAATGCTGAGCTTGCCGTAGGCATGCAGAACCCCGAAATTCGCGAGCGGCTGATCCAGAACGGCATCGAACCCGCGGGTGGTTCCGTCGAGAGTTTCGTCGCGTTCATCAAGTCCGAGCGCGAGCGCCTGGGCCGCATCGCCAAGAACGCAAACATGAGCGCCGATTAAAAATCGGTGCGATCACCAGCCAAGGTGATCGAATGTATCCATACGGCCCGCTGCGTGCGGGCCGTTTCTTTTGCATCGTCATCGACATAAAAACGTGACATCTGCACTACAAAGTTACAAATAAAGCACTTTTATATCGAAACTCCGTTTCATATGCTTTTTCATTAAAACATTCAACACCTATACATCCTGTCTGTGAACGCCGAACAACGCGAATTGCAACGCGAATCGTTCGCATTTATATTTTCGCTCGCCGCTCACAAGGATCAGGACAATGACTCGCCGCACCCCCGTGGCCACCGCTCTCGTGGCCCTCTTTGCTGTTCCCGCCGCCCCTGCCGCTCTCGCGCAACAAGCCCCTGCTGTGCCCGCGCCCGCGCCATCGCAGGTCAGCTCGTCGGAAACCGCACCGGCTACGCTGCGCGAAGTCACGGTCCAGGGCTCGGCCATCCACGACGATTTCAACCCAGTCGGCAGCCAGTTGTCGAAGCTGCCTGCCGATCTGCGTGACGTGCCGCAATCGGTCACGATCGTGAACCGTGCGGTGATGGACTCACAGGGCGCAAGCTCACTGGCCGACGCGCTGCGCAACGTGCCCGGCGTTACGATCGGTGCGGCCGAAGGCGGCCAGATCGGCACCAACATCAACCTGAACGGTTTCTCGGCACGTACCGACATGTACCTCGACGGTTTCCGCGACCGTGGCCAGTACTACCGCGACACGTTCGCGCTGGATCAGGTGGAAGTCATCATGGGGCCGTCGTCGATGCTGTTCGGCCGTGGCTCCACCGGCGGCGTGGTCAACCAGGTCAGCAAGAAGCCGCAACTGAAGGCGGCCACCGAGGTCAGTGGGTCCGTCACCACGAACGGCCTGGTGCGCGCCACCGCCGACGTGAACACGCCGACCGGCGATACCTCCGCGTTCCGCATCTCCGCGATGGCGCAGGACGGCAAGCCGAGCACGCGCGACGAGATGACGGTGCAGGACTTCGGCATCGCGCCGTCGTGGCGCTATGGCATCGGCACCTCCACCGAGATCACGCTGTCCGCGTTGCTCCAGCACAACGAGGACATGCCCGACTATGGCTTCCCGGCTATCAACGGCCATCCGGTCAATGTCGATCGCAAGACCTACTACGGCTTCAACAACGACCGCACCCGGCAGGACATCGCGTCGCTGTCGGCCGGCGTTACGCACAAGTTCTCGCCGAACCTGCGCCTGCGCAACCAGACCGCGTTCAACTATGTGTCGACCGATGCGCGCGAAACCGCGCCGAATGCAGTGGGCACGGTCAGCGCCAATGGCACCTTCACCCCGCTGACCACCACCACGCTGCCGCTGTCGCAGCTCTTTGTGCGCCAGCAGAGCCACGACCGCAGCATCAGCGACTACTCGATCTTCAACCAGACCGAGCTGACGGCGGACTTCACCACCGGCCCGGTCAAGCACACGCTGCTGACGGGCCTGGAGTTCGGCCATGACGGGTACAACAACCAGAACTACTTCCGCAACGGTAGCTGTGGCGGCACGCCGCTGAATGCAAACGGCGCGACGACCGGCTACGTCGCCTGCACGCCGGTGGTCGATCCGATCTACCAGGATTCGCCGTCCAATGTCGCATCAAGCGTCGGCAACCTGCAGGGCGGCTCCGCCAATACGGTTGCGGTCTACGCCAACGACTCGATCGAGTTCAGCAAGCAATGGAAGGCCGTGGCAGGGCTGCGCTATGACCGGTACATCGCCAGCATCAGCAACTCGATCAATTCGTCGAACACGGCCGGCAGCACCGTACTGCCGAACGCGAACCAGACCGTCAACTTCACCAGCGTACGGCTGGGCGGCATCTGGCAGCCGACGGAGCAGCAGTCCTATTACGTGTCGTATGGCACGTCGTTCAACCCGTCGCTCGAACAGCTTGTTGGCACGGTCGGCCAGCAGTCGCTCGACCCCGAGACGAACAAGTCGTATGAAGCGGGCGGCAAGTGGGATCTGCGCAACGGCGACCTGTCCGTGAACTCGGCGATCTTCCGCATCACCAAGGACAACGCGCGCAGCCAGGTCGATGCCACAACCTACGCGCTGACCGGGAAGATCCAGGTCGACGGCTTCCGCGTGGGCATGACAGGCCGCATCACGCAGAAGTGGCAGGTGTTCGCCGGCTACACCTACCTGGATGGCGTGATCCTGGACGGCATCGCCGCCGGTACGCAAGGCAAGGTGCCGCTCAATACGCCCAAGCACACGGCCACGGCCTGGACCAGCTACGCGATCCTGCCAAGCTGGGAAATTGGCGGCGGCGCGTTCTATATGTCGCAGCGCTACGCCAACAACACCAACACCGTGCAGGTGGGCGGCTACGTGCGCTGGGACGGCATGATCGCCTACCATCAACCGAAGTACGACGTGCGCCTGAACCTGTTCAACATCTTCGACAAGAAGTATTACGATGCACTGATCGCGTCAGACGGCGGACGCTCGGTGCCCGGCACGGGCCGCACCGCGATGCTGTCTTTCACCTACCGCATGTAAGCGCCGCCGGGGCCGCCGGGTGCTGCCACCCGGGCGGCCCCGATCCACGCTCACTATCTATATAGAGGGAACGATGCTCGTCCGCATTCCACAGGTTCTCAACGCCGAGCAACTGGCCGTGCTGTTGCAGCAACTCGAGCACGCGGGCGATGCATGGGTGGATGGCCGGGTCACCGCAGGCTACTCGGGTGCGCCGGTCAAGTTCAACCAGCAGATCGACGAGCGATCGGAAGTGGCCGCGCAATGCCAGCACCTGGTCCTGAGCGCGCTCGAGCGCAACCCGTTGTTCATCAGCGCGGTGCTGCCGAACATCGTCTATCCGCCGATGTTCAACCGCTACAGCGAGGGCATGACGTTTGGCCTGCATGTCGATGGCGGCGTCCGCATCCACCCGCACAACGGACGCAAGTTGCGCACCGATGTCTCCGCAACGCTGTTCCTGTCCGATCCGGCCAGCTACGACGGCGGCGAACTGCAGATCGAGGACACCTACGGCGTGCACTCGGTCAAGCTTGCCGCGGGCGACATGGTGGTCTACCCGTCCACGAGCCTGCACCAGGTCACGCCGATCACGCGCGGCGTGCGCATCGGTTGCTTCCTCTGGGTCCAGAGCCTGGTTCGTGACGACGGCCAGCGCGCACTGCTGTTCGACATGGACAACGCCATCCAGACGCTGAACCAGACCAATGCGGACGAGCGCGCGCGCCGCACGCTGGTGGGCTGCTATCACAACCTGCTGCGGCAGTGGAGCGAGACCTGAGCCTCCGCTCCAGGCCTCGGCAATTTCGGGCAGGAACCTAGCCGAACTGCTCGGCCAGCGCCTGCCGCGCCTGGCCGATGAATTCGCCCTCCCCGCGCCGGGCTGCAAGCAGGTAGAACTCCGCCGACGGCAGCGGCGGCAGCTTCCACCCCGCCACGCTCGACGCATCGAACGGCGCCACCCCCGGCCCGATCGCCGAAGTATTCAGACACGACACGCCCAGCCCGGCCGCCAGCGCCAGATGCAGGCCCGCAACCCCCGAAGCCGAATGGGCGATCTCGAAATCGCGCTTCTTGCGCTTGAGCATCTGCACGACGAACTGATGCATCGAGCAGGTATCCGGCAATAGCACGAGCGGCAGCGTGGCCTGCGGGGCCTCGGCAATTTCCGGTGCGGCCACCCAGGCCAGCGCCTCCCGGCGCAGAACGGTTCCGCCCCTCCGACCTTCGTTCGCCGCCCCTTCCCTGCGCGCGCCAATCAGCCGCATGCTCAGGCCGATATCGAATGCATCCATGTCCGCGGCGGCTTCGATGGCCGCGCTTTTCATCACCGTCACGTGCAGCTTCAGATACGGATAGCGGTCCCGCAGGCGGCGCAGCATGCCGGCGATCTCGCCGGGGCGGAAGTAGTCCGTCACGGCCAGCCGCAACTCGCCGTCGAGCGACTGCCCGCGCAGCTCCTGCATTGCCAGTTCGTTCAGCGACAGAATTCGCCGCGCATACTCAAGCAGCCGCGCCCCGGCCGGCGTGACGGCCGCGCCCTTCTTTCCACGCGTCAGCAGCGGCACGCCGGCACGTTCCTCCAGCTTGCGCAGCTGCTCGCTGACCGACGACTGCGACAGGAACAGCCGCGGTGCCGCGGCCGACAGGCTGCCGCTGTCCGCAACCACTACAAAAGTTCTGAGCTGATCGGTTTCGAATCCACGCATGGCAGGCCCCAATGATTCGGTATATCCGATGGATGTTATCGCATATTCCCGCTTTTCCGATATTACCGCAGCGCCTACGATGACATCACCGCAGCCGGAAATCCATCCGCTGCAACCCGAAAACAACCTGCTCAAGGAGCCTGTCATGCCCCACCTGTCCCTGCAGATTTCCGGCCACCCCGACGCGGAACTGACCCGCCGCGCGGTTGCCACGGTTGGCGAACTGACCCAGCGCGTGCTGGGCAAGGAAGCCGGCGTGATCGCCACCACGGTCTCGTACATTCCGCGCGAGCAGTGGTTTATCGGCGGGAAGTCATTGGCCGATTACGCCGAAGGGCGCAATGCGTTCCAGTTCGACATCAGCATCAGCGACGAGACCAATACCAAGGCCGAGAAGGCACGCTTTCTGGCGGAGGCCTTCGCGGCCTTGTCCGAGGTGATCGGCGATGTCAACGCCGTGTCGTATATCCACGTGATCGATGTGCGAGCCACTGCCTACGGATACGGCGGCAAGACGCAGGAATTCCGCCACCAGCATGGCTAGCGCGCACATTTCTGTCACAGGTGTCGTGCGGGCGGCTTGCTTGTACTCGGCACCGATGTTCACTAGTGTGAAGGGCTGCCATCCGTCTTGAGCCCTTCACACCGGAGTCATCGCATGAAGCAAGTCACACTGCCCGGCGGCGAGCGCGTCCCCGCGCTAGGCATGGGTACCTGGAACATCGGCGATCACCGCCATACGCGTGCCGAGGAGATCGCTACGCTGCAACTGGGTCTGGACCTGGGATTGCGGCTGATCGATACGGCCGAGATGTACGGCGAGGGCCTGTCCGAGTCGCTGATTGGAGAGGCGATCAAGGGGCGTCGCGACGAGGCATTCCTGGTCAGCAAGGTGTACCCGCACAATGCGAGCCGCAAAGGGGCCGTGGCCGCCTGTGAGCGCAGCCTGCGGCGCCTGGGAACGGACCGCATCGACCTCTATCTGCTGCACTGGCGCGGCGACGTGCCATTCGAGGAAACCATGGAAGCCTTCATGGCCCTGCGGCAGGCCGGAAAGATCCGGCATTTCGGCGTGAGCAACCTCGGCCTGGCCGATATGGACGAGTTGTGGGAAGTGCCCGGTGGCGATGAGGTGGCGGCAAACCAGTTGCTCTACAACCTGAGCCGCCGCGGCATCGAGTTCGACCTGCTGCCGTGGCTGCGTGAACGCGATGTTCCCGTCATGGCCTATTCGCCAATCGAACAGGGCCGATTGCTGCGCAACCCGGGGCTGCAGCACCTTGCACAGTCCATCGGGAGTTCACCGGCACAGGTAGCATTGGCATGGCTGCTGAGCCGGGACGACGTCATCGCGATCCCCAAGACAGGAAACCGCGAGCGTCTGCGCGAGAATTTCGCCGCGCTCGATCTGGTGCTGACGGCAGAACAGCTTGCCGCATTGGACAAGCTGTTTCCGCCACCGCGCCACGCCCAGCCATTGTCGATGCTCTGAGCGTCGCATCCGGGCCTGACGACCGGCACCGCATCGCGCGGTGCCTCAACTTCGGCTGTGTGCCCGCGCGTCTCAGTGCTGCGCGGCCTTGTAGCGTTCCACCTCGACGTAGCGCGTGAGATAGACACGTGCCTTTTCCCGCGTATCGGTGGTGACCCGATCGGCAGCCTGCCGCGCACTGCTTTTGCCGTGGGACGAGCTCATCTCGGCCATCAGGTACGACTGGAAGGCATCGTGCATGACCTTCAGCTGTCCCTGGCAGGCATTGAGCGCATCCGCGGCCACGTCCTTGGGCGTGCCTTTGCCTGCGATGCCGTTGCCGACATTGCCCTGCACGCAGTCCATGTACTTCGCCCGTTCGGCCTGCCAGGCGGGAGCGGGCTGGGCTGCTTCCTGGGTGGCCGCAGCTGATGGTGTCTCGACCGGCGGCTGCGACGAACTGCATGCCGCCAGGAGCACGGCCAATGGGAGCGATGCGCCGACGAGCCCGATCAGGCGTCGGGACGGCTTTGCCGTGCGTCGGGAGGTTTGGAGGGCGGCGGTGCCGGCTTGTGCTGGATTAGGGGCGGTTTTCTGTTGCATGCTCCAAAGACACAGTCGTTTGATACGGGTTCCAGAAGTGCTTGCGCTTATTTGCAAGAAAGTATGACCGAGTCCTGTCTGATGTATGTCAGAGGCAGGCCCATCCCGTGTCAGACAAAATCGCATTTCCGTATGTGCATGGCAGACCTATGCTTTAGAGGCGGTTACAACACATGACTCATTGGAGGAAATCATGAAACGTCGAACCTTCCTGTCAGCCGGCAGCGCTGGACTGGTGGGCCTGTCGGGCCTGGGCGTGCTGGCAGGCTGCAGCGTGACCGGACCCAAGGATAGTGGCGATAGCGCGTCCAAGCGTCGCGAGATCGATATCGGCGCCACCGATACGTTGAATCGCCTCTACACCACCACCAAATCGGCTCAGGACCTGGGCGCCAAGGCCAAGGGCATTCTGATCTTCCCCAAACTGCTTTCGGCCGGCTTTGTTGTTGGCGGGGAGTATGGCGACGGCGTCCTGCGCTCCGGCGGGGCCGACAGGGGCTACTACCGCGCGATCTCCGGCTCATTCGGCTGGCAGGTCGGCGCACAGTCGAAGGCATTCATCCTGATGTTCATGACCCAGGACGCCTACGAGAAATTTGTGCACAGCAGCGGCTGGCAAGTGGGCGTGGATGCCACGGTGGCGCTGGCCACGATCGGCGCCAACGGCCAGATCGACACCAACACGGCGCAGCAGCCGATCATCGGTTTCGCGATGACCAACGCCGGCCTGATGGCAGGCCTGAGCCTGGAGGGCACAAAAATTTCCAAGCTCACGATTTGAGACACCACGCAAGACCTTGCGTGAGCGCCCGAGGTATCCCTGAGCGGCCCGAATAGCCGCCAGCCACACGAGGCACTGTGATCCAGCAGGCGTCCATGGCGCGAACCACGCGGTTCGGCACTGTGGACGCCTTCTCTTTTGCGCATCGGCTCCGCACTGACCCGTTAGAATTCGTCCCTTCCCTTTTTTTCGTACGCGAGGCCGAATTCACATGTGGTTCAAGAATCTCCAGGTTCATCGTTTTTCCGCACCGTGGACGCTTTCCGCTGAAGACGTCGAGGCCTGCCTGGCCAAGCATGCGTTCTACCCCGGCACCAGCCTCGAGATGCAGACGCAGGGCTGGGCATCGCCGCGCGACAACGACCAGCTCGTGCACTGCGTGAATCGCCAGATGCTGCTGGTACTGCGCACCGAAAAGAAGCTGCTGCCTGCCACCGTGGTCAACCAGGTCACCAAGGCCCGTGCCGCCGAGCTCGAAGAGCAGCAAGGCTTCAAGCCCGGCCGCAAGCAGCTCAAGGAACTGAAGGAACAGGTCACGGAAGAACTGCTGCCGCGCGCCTTCAGCATCCGCCGCGACACGCGCGTCTGGATCGACCCGGTCAATGGCTGGCTGGCCATCGATGCGGCTGGTACGGCCAAGGCCGATGAAGTGCGCGGCATGCTGTTCAAGGCCATCGATCCGCTGCCCGTGGCCAACCTGCACGTGAACCAGTCGCCGGTGGCCGCCATGACCGAATGGCTTGCCACGGACACCGCGCCGGCCGGCTTCACGGTCGACCAGGAAATCGAGCTCCAGTCGAGCAGCGAAAGCAAGGCCACGGTCCGTTACGTCCGCCACCCGCTCGACCCCGAAGACCTGCGCCGCCATATCGCCGCGGGCAAGCGCTGCACGCGCCTGGCCATGACGTGGAATGACCGAGTTTCGTTCGTGCTGACCGATGCCCTGGCGATCAAGCGCGTGAACCCTCTCGACGTCATCAAGGAGCAGGCCGACGCCACGCTGCACGATGAAAACGAACGCTTCGACGCGGACTTTGCGTTGATGGCGGGCGAACTGGCGGGCCTGCTGGCCGACCTGACCGAAGCGCTCGGCGGCGAGCGTAAGCCGGAAGGCGCAGAAGCTCAGGCAGAGATCCGCAAAGCGGCCTGATCGCCCGATCCGTCCGCCAACCTGGCGGCAAGCTCAATCGACCGTCAGCACGATACGGGTGCCCTGCCTGCCGGCACGCGACCAGACATCGGCCACGTTGGCCATGGATTCCAGTTCGAAATCCATGGTGAGGTCACCGTCGCTCGCACAGGCCAGGATATCGTCGGCCAGTGTCTTCAGGTAACCGCCCGGCGGATGGTTCGCCGGGCCACAGCCCATGAGCTGAACGCGCGAATCGCGCAGCACGCCGGGTGCGAGCATCAGGCACCCGGCGCCGCGATCCACCGCGGTCACGATGCGTATGCCTCGGTCAAACACTGACGCCGGCATGCCGTCGCCCTGCACCAGCGCCGCCAGCAGCAATTCCAGCGTTTCCCCCCAGACGAAGTCGATCACCACGTCGATACCGCTTTCCGCAAAAGTGGCGAAGGTGTGCTGGAGGACACTTGGAGGTTGCCCAAGATCGATCAGTGCATCGGCGCCGAGTGCGGACAATGACTCGGGCCGTCGGCTGGCGGCAATGACACGCGCCGCCCCCTGCAGCCGCGCGGCCTGCACGGCAAGGCGGCCCACCAGGCCCGACGCACCGAGCACCAGTACGGTCTCTCCGGGTTCGATGTCCGCGCGCATTGCCAGCGGCAGCCATGCGGTCAAGGCCGGCCCGACCAGCGCGGCGGCCACCGCCGAACCAACGTCATCCGGCAGCGGTGCCACCCATTCTGCGGGCGCATACTCGGCCATCGCCCCGAACGGGCAGCGGCCGGTGCGGAAGTAGACGCGCCGTCCGTCCTCCAGCCGCCCGACGCCATCGCGGCCGCATATGAACGGCAACTGCGACGGCGTGCAGGAATGAAGTCCCTTTGCAATGGCGATGTCCGCCGGGCGAATCACGGCGGCCTGGACGCGAACGATGACCTCTCCGTCGGACGGACACGGGTCTTTGAAGCTGGTGAAGCGAGGTGTCTCGCCGAAGTGGTGTTGGACTACTGCTTGCATCGATGACTCTCCTTGGTGGTGTGTGCCATCGATCGTATGGAGAGACGCCCCGGAAATCTTTGAGCCGATTCTGAAAAGACAGGGCAGCGTGGCCTCACGGAATCAGAAGCCGGCGCGGATTGCGGATCGTGGACAAGCGCCAAAAGAAAAAACGGACATCAGGCTCTCGCCCGATGTCCGCCCATTTCCCGTCCTGGCTGCCGTCTTCTTGGTGCGGCAGCCGACCCATCAATCCCAGGACAGCGCCCCGCCCGTCTGATACTCGATGACGCGCGTCTCGAAGAAGTTGCGTTCCTTCTTCAGGTCGATCATCTCGCTCATCCACGGGAACGGGTTTTCCTCGTTCGGGAACAGCTGCTCCAGCCCGATCTGCTGGCAGCGGCGGTTGCAGATGTAGCGCAGGTAGCCCTTGAACATCGGCGCGTTCAGGCCCAGCACGCCGCGCGGCATGGTGTCCTCGGCGTAGCGGTATTCCAGGTCCACGGCCTTCTTGAACAGTTCGGTGATCTCGGCCTTGAACTCCGGCGTCCACAGGTGCGGGTTCTCGAGCTTGATCTGGTTGATCAGGTCGATACCGAAATTGCAGTGCAGCGACTCGTCGCGCAGGATGTACTGGTACTGCTCGGCGGCGCCAGTCATCTTGTTCTGGCGGCCCATCGCCAGGATCTGCGTGAAGCCCACGTAGAAGAACAGGCCTTCCATGATGCAGGCGAACACGATCAGCGACTTCAGCAGCTTCTGGTCGTTCTCCGGCGTGCCGGTCTTGAACGACGGGTCGGTCAGCGTGTCGATGAACGGGATCAGGAACTCGTCCTTGTCGCGGATCGACTGCACTTCATGGTACGCGTTGAAGATCTCGGCTTCATTCAGACCGAGCGACTCCACGATGTACTGGTACGCGTGCGTGTGGATGGCCTCTTCGAAGGCCTGGCGTAACAGGTACTGGCGGCATTCCGGGGCCGTGATCTGGCGGTAGGTGCCCAGCACGATGTTGTTGGCGGCCAGCGAGTCGGCCGTCACGAAGAAGCCCAGGTTGCGCTTGATGATGCGGCGCTCGTCCTCGGTCAGGCCGTTCGGGTCCTTCCACAGGGCGATGTCGCGCGACATGTTGATTTCCTGCGGCATCCAGTGGTTCGCGCAACCGGCCAGGTACTTTTCCCACGCCCACTTGTACTTGAACGGCACGAGCTGGTTCACGTCCGTGGCGCCGTTGATCACGCGCTTGTCGGCGGCGTTCACGCGGCGCGTGCTTTGCGCGGCGGCGGCGTTCGGGTTGTTGCCAAGGATGCCCGGCGCGGTGGCGGCCGGCGGCAGCACACCCTGCTCGTCGGCAGTGGCGGCGGCAGCGGCGGGTTGCAGGGCAGGCTGCGGTGCGGCCTGCGGTGTGGCTTGAACGTCGTCGTCCCAGCTCAGCATGTTGTTTTCTCCGAAATTCGATTAGGGGCGGCTCAGGCGCTGCGCGTCAGCGGTTGATGCGCCGCCCTCTCCCCCGGCCCCTCTCCCGCACAGCGGGAGAGGGGAGCAGACCGAGGGTGACTCAATGTATTACTGGCAGGCTTCGCACTCTTCGAAGCCGGGGTCGCCCGGACGCATCGTGCAGACCGCGCCTTCGGCTTCCGGCATGGCCGGGGCTGCCGATGCTGCCGCGTCGATGCCCGACTGCCCGTCAGCGCCCGACGACACCGCGTTCAGCGAACCGCGCGTCACGGTGGACTTCTCCACGTGCGTGGCGGCAATCGTGCGCAGGTAGTACGTGGTCTTCAGGCCACGCAGCCAGGCCAGCTTGTACGTGTCGTCCAGCTTCTTGCCCGATGCACCGGCCATGTAGATGTTCAGGGACTGGGCCTGGTCGATCCACTTCTGGCGGCGGCTGGCGGCTTCCACGAGCCAGGTCGGTTCCACTTCGAACGCGGTGGCGTAGATGTCGCGCAGGTCTTGCGGGATGCGGTCGATGCGGGCCAGCGAACCGTCGAAGTACTTCAGGTCGGCAACCATCACTTCGTCCCACAGGCCGCGTTCCTTCAGGTCGCGCACGAGGTAGTCGTTCACCACCGTGAATTCGCCCGACAGGTTCGACTTCACGTACAGGTTCTGGAACGTCGGCTCGATGCAGGCGGACACGCCGATGATGTTCGAAATGGTCGCGGTCGGGGCGATCGCGATGCAGTTCGAGTTGCGCATGCCGTGCTGCTTGATGCGGGCGCGCAGGCTGTCCCAGTCCATCGTCGACGACAGGTCCACGTCCAGGTAGCCACCGCGCTCGTCGGCCAGCAGCTTCAGCGAGTCTTGCGGCAGGATGCCGCGATCCCACAGCGAACCTTCATACGTGCTGTAGCGGCCGCGCTCTTCGGCCAGTTCGGTCGAAGCGTGGTAAGCGTAGTAGCAGACCGCTTCCATCGACGTATCGGCAAACGTCACCGCGGCGTCGCTGGCGTACGGCGTGCGCAGCACGTGCAGGCAGTCCTGGAAGCCCATGATGCCCATGCCCACAGGACGGTGGCGCAGGTTCGAGTTGCGCGCCTTCTCCACCGCGTAGTAGTTGATGTCGATCACGTTGTCGAGCATGCGCATCGCGGTGCGGACCGTCTTCTGCAGCTTGGCGTGGTCCAGCACGTACGTACCGTCGGCCTGCTGCGTCAGGTGGGCCACCAGGTTCACCGAACCGAGGTTGCACACGGCGATTTCGCTTTCGTTCGTGTTCAGCGTGATTTCCGTGCACAGGTTCGAGCTGTGCACCACGCCCACGTGCTGCTGCGGGCTGCGGATGTTGCACGGGTCCTTGAACGTGATCCACGGATGGCCGGTTTCGAACAGCATGCCCAGCATCTTGCGCCACAGCTGCATGGCCGGGACCTTCTTGAACAGCTTCAGTTCGCCGTTGGCGGCCTTGGCTTCGTAGCCCAGGTAGGCCTGCTCGAATGCCTTGCCGACCTTGTCGTGCAGGTCCGGGCAGGAAGCCGGCGAGAACAGCGTCCATTCGCCGTTTTCCATCACGCGCTTCATGAACAGGTCCGGAATCCAGTTGGCCGTGTTCATGTCGTGCGTGCGGCGGCGGTCGTCGCCGGTGTTCTTGCGCAGCTCGAGGAATTCCTCGATGTCCAGGTGCCACGTCTCCAGGTACGCGCAGACCGCGCCCTTGCGCTTGCCGCCCTGGTTCACGGCCACGGCGGTGTCGTTGACCACCTTCAGGAACGGCACAACGCCCTGGCTCTTGCCGTTGGTGCCCTTGATGTGCGAGCCCAGCGCGCGCACGTTGGTCCAGTCGTTGCCCAGGCCGCCGGCGAACTTCGACAGCAGCGCGTTTTCCTTGAGCGCTTCGTAGATGCCTTCGAGGTCGTCCGACACCGTGGTCAGGTAGCACGACGACAGCTGCGAGCGGCGCGTGCCCGAGTTGAACAGCGTCGGCGTGGACGACATGAAGTCGAACGACGACAGCAGCTGGTAGAACTCGATCGCGCGGGCTTCACGGTCCTTCTCTTCGAGCGCCAGGCCCATGGCAACGCGCATGAAGAATGCCTGCGGCATTTCGATGCGCACTTCGTCCACGTGCAGGAAGTAGCGGTCGTACAGCGTCTGCAGGCCCAGGTAGTTGAACTGGAAATCGCGCGAGGCGTCCAGTGCGGCGCCCAGGCGGGCCAGGTCATACGTGGCCAGCTTTTCGTCGAGCAGTTCGGCCTCGATGCCGCGGGCAATGAACTTCGGGAAGTACTCGGCGTACTTCGTCGACATCTCGGCCTGCGTCACTTCGGCGCCCAGGATTTCCTTGCGGATCGTGTGCAGCAGGATACGGGCGGTCACCTGGCTGTAGGCCGGGTCCTTCTCGATCAGCGTACGCGCGGCCAGGATGGCCGAGTCGTAGACCTGCGTCATCGGCACGCCGTCGTACAGGTTCTTGAGCGTTTCCTTCAGGATCGGCTCAGCGCTCACGGCATTGCCAAGGCCACCGCAGGCGTTGTCGATCAGCGAGTGCAGCGCCACCAGGTCCAGCGGGTGGGTTGTGCCGCCATCGGTCACGTTGACCGACACGCCGGCTTCCTGCACGCGGGCCACGGCCTGTGCGTTGGCCTGGGCACGCTCCTGCGTGCGCTTCTCGCGGTACAGCACGTAGGCGCGGGCTACCTCATGTTCGCCCGAGCGCATCAGCGCGAGTTCGACGTGATCCTGCACGTCCTCGATATGGAACGTGCCGCCACTCGGACGGCTGCGCACCAGCGCGCGCACCACGTTCTGGGTCAGTTGATCGACA
Organism: Cupriavidus sp. BIS7; assembly: GCF_000292345.1. Classification (GTDB taxonomy): domain Bacteria; phylum Pseudomonadota; class Gammaproteobacteria; order Burkholderiales; family Burkholderiaceae; genus Cupriavidus. Next base: position 76,411 of record NZ_ALOU01000037.1, on the reverse strand, counting down.
ACCTCGCGTACGCGGGCGGACGCCGCGCCCTGGCCACCGTTCACGGCCAGGAACGCCTTGGTCATGGCCACGGTGATCTTGTTCGGCTCGAACGACACCACGGCGCCGTTGCGGCGGATCAACTTGTAGTCCTGGTAGTTGACGCCTGCAGTGGCGGGATTCTGCTGCGTACCGGCTGCTGCGCCGACAACGCCAGTTGCGCCAGTCACGCCGGTGGTTTGTTGTTCGTTTTGGGCCGTTTGCATGAGGTAACTCCTGTATTAACCCTGTATGAATACTTCTGGTTCTTGTACTGAGACGACAAAGTCCCTAGCAAAATGCGCTCTTTACGACACTTGATTCAGACCAGACCAGATGCGAACCAAACTGCTCGTGCGGACACTTTGCTAGGGACTCTTGGTACTGCGCCGCCCCAGATAACCCATATGCGTTAGACGCCGCCAATGGCTGCGGCGTCTTGTGCACTTGCGGGGCGGCTCCCCGGCGGCACCACTACATCTTGTGGTGCCGTTCAAAAACTGGGCTAAGTATAGTGAAACGAGATCGAATGACCAGTCTTGACAAGCGCTGGCGCCGCGTTGAGACGGCCTGTGCGGCAGCGCCACATTCCCGCAAAGCGCGCTGCCTCAAGGCTTCACGGCATCACGTTCGGTGGCGCACAAAATTTCGAAAATTTTTTAATGGGAATGGATCACCGATAGGTGACCCAGGATGGGGCGGGCTTGCAGTCGCCGGGGGCGCGATTGTAGCCGCCATTGGTGCGAAATGAGGCGGCGAACACGCAACTGCACAAGTATTTTTCAGGGCGATGACACCTTTGGGGCACAAGGTTTTGTTGGCGCCACTTCCGGACTTTGAACCGCCACCAGCGATTTGCGGCGTTTGCGCAACACCAGTGAAAGTACCTACGCCGTCGCGCCCACTGAGTTGCCCAGTGAGCCTGCCGCCACACCCGTCACCGCGTTTTGGGCAGGTATGGCAGCAGTCCCGCCGGCAGACCGGCCAGACTGGCAAACCGGTCCCAGTCGAAATGCGGCCCGGGGTCGGTCTTGCGTCCGGGCGCGATGTCGCTGTGCCCGGCGATTCCCTGGATCGGATAGGCGGCGCGCAGCGCATTTACCAGCGTGGCGACGGTGTCGTACTGCGCGAGCGTGAACGGCTGGTCGTCCGTGCCTTCAATCTCGATGCCAATCGAGAAATCGTTGCAACGCTGGCGGCCGCGGTAGTCGGACTGGCCGGCATGCCAGGCGCGGTGCGTGCAGCCGACAAACTGCACAAGCTCGCCCTCGCGCGTGACCAGGAAGTGGGCAGACACCCTGACGTCGCGGATCGTCTCGAAGAACGGATGGCGCGATGCATCGAGCCGGTTCTGGAAAAATGCCTCGATGTCGCCGGTGCCGAACTGCCCCGGCGGCAGGCTGATGTTGTGCAGCACCACCACGTCCACGGGCGTGCCCTCGGGGCGGGCATCGAAGTTCGGTGACGGCACGCGGCGCGCGGCCGGGACCCAGCCGTCGGCATCGGGCAGATACGCGTGAGCCCGGTCCGCTGCGTCAGCCATCGCGGCCCTCCCCCTCGGCCAGTGATTCGCTGTCGTCACGGCCGTCGCGCGCTTCGCGTTCATCGCGAATCTCGAGTTGCTCGATCCGGTAGCGCAACTGGCGGAAGTTCAGGCCCAGCAACGGCGCCGCCGCGGTGCGGTTGAAGCCGGTCTGGCGCAACGCGCGCAGGATCAGTTCGCGCTCCACGGTCTCCAGGTGCGCCGGCAGGTTGATCGGGAACGCGATGTCCGCTGGCGCGTCGGCCGGAGGGTCGGCCTTGGTGACCGGCATTGGCACGGGTGCGGCCTCGGGCACCATCGCACCGGGCGGCATGGCGCCATTTGCCGCCCAGGCGCCTGCGCTACCCCACTGGTGATAGGCGGCCGATGGTGGAGGCACGGGCGCGGGCACGGCGGCCAACGGCACGGGCACCGGCATCAGCGTCGCGCGCTCGATGCCGGCGTCCAGCGGCCCCAGATCGGCCACCTCGATCTCTTCGATTTCCTCGCTCTCGGCAAACGCGTACGCGCGTTCGAGCAGGTTCTCGAGTTCACGCACGTTCCCCGGGAACGGATACGCACACAGCCACTCCAGCGCAGTACGCGACAGCCGCTTCGGCTGAGCGTCGCTGTAGCGCACGGCCAGGTGCTCGAGGATGGCGCGGGCGAGAACCGGCACATCCTCCGCACGCTCGCGCAGCGTCGGCATGCGCAGTTCCAGCACATTGAGTCGATAGTACAAGTCCTGCCGGAATGCGCCGGTGGCCACCATGGCGGCCAGGTCCTTGTGGCTGGCGCACATCACGCGCACATCCACGCTTTCTTCCTTGCTCGCGCCAATCTTGCGCACGCGCCGCTCCTGCAGCGCACGCAGCAGTTTGACCTGCATCGCCAGCGGCAAGTCGGCCACTTCGTCGAGCAGCAACGTGCCGCCGTTGGCCGCCTGGAAGAAGCCGCCACGCTCGGCATCCGCGCCGGTGAAGGCGCCTTTGACATGGCCGAAGAATTCGGCCTCCATCAGCGTCTCGGGGATCGCGCCGCAGTTCACGGCCACGAACGGATGTGCCGATCGCGCGCTGATCGCATGGATCGCACGGGCGGCGCGCTCCTTGCCGCTACCCGACTCACCGCTGATGACCACGGGCGCCATGCTGCGCGCCAGACGCGGCAGCGAACGCCTCACCTCGTGAATGGCGGGCGACATCCCGGGCAGCAAACCCACCACGCGATCCCCGATATCAGCCACGTCGCCAGTCGTCGCGCCATCGGCACCCGCGCGTTGCTGGCGGCCCATTACATTGAGAATCAGCGTGCGAAGCTGGTCCAGCGAAACCGGCTTGGCGATGTAGTCGAATGCGCCAGCCTTGAGCGCGTCCACAGCGTTGTCCGCGCTGCCATATGCGGTGATCACGGCCACCGGCGTGCGCTCGGGCGATGCGGAAAGCTGGCGCACGATCTCGATACCGAGGCCGTCGCCGAGCCGCATGTCGGTCAGCACCAGGCTGTAGCGCCGTTCGGCCAGACGCAGGCGTGCTTCGGCAAGCGATCCGGCCATCACCACGTCATGGCCCATGCGCCGCAGCGAGATTTCCAGCAGCTCGCGCAGGTCGGCCTCGTCGTCGATGACGAGAATCGGGTCGGGTGCGGGCGATCGGGGGGGCATGGATGTCTGTGTCCTGGCCGTTGGTTGGTATCGTCGATATCGTCGATATCGCTACGCGCTGACGACGTCGGGCATCTCGATGCGCAACGTCAGCACGAATGCTTTGCTCGGCAGTGTATCGCGAGCCCCGCCCATCAGCAGCCCGGTCCGGTCGAGCAGGTCGTCCAGCGCAACCGCGCCGTAGCGCACCTGGGCATCGTTGGCGCCGCACAGCTCGCGCGCCATGAAAAGCCCAAGCCCCGTGCCCTGGGGGTTGCTGGTGAAGAACGGCTCGAACAGGCTGCGCTGCTGCTCGCGCGTGACTTCGGCGCCATCGTTCCAGACGATCAGCTCGGCATGGTGCTGGTCGAGCGCGTGGGCCAGCATGCGAATCGATCCGGGCAGCCGGCTGCAGTAGCGCCACGCGTTGTCCAGCAGGTTGCCAAGCACCTGCTGCAACTGCGACGTGTCGAAGATCACCGGGCCCTGCAGGTCCACGGTGATGCGAACGGCATTGGCGTTGACTTCGGCGCGGGCGCCTGCGCGCGAGCGCATCTCCAGCCGCCAGCGGTCGACGATCTCGGGCAGCGCGCGGGCGAGGTCGATGGCGCTATGCCCGGTGCGCGGCCGGCGCGAAAGCTGCAGCACGTCCGAGATGACCTGGTCGAGCCGCCTTACGTTGTCGCTGATGATGCGCAGCAGGCGGGCGTCGATATTGCCGTCGCCGCCGCGGGAATCGGCCAGCAGTTCGTTGGCCTGGCTGATTGCCGCCAGCGGGTTGCGGATCTGGTGTGCCACGCTGGCCACCAGCCGGCCCATCGCCGCGAGTTTCTCCTGCTGGACCTGCTCGGCAATGCGCTCCCAGCTTTCAATATGCACCAGCACCGTGTCGCGCATTTCACTGCGCAGCAGCGCTTCATCCTGGGGGCTCCAGGCCATGGCCTCGTTCTGCGCGATGGCCAGCCGCAGGCGCGCCGCGCCCTCGGGCGACATGTCTTGCCAGCCGGCTGAATCGAGCCCCGACGGCGAAGTCAGCGCGCCGGCCAGCGTCGAGCGCAGCCCGGCCAGGCCCGGCAGCACGAAGCGCAGCCGCAGGCGCGTATGCACCGGATTGCGCGCCGAGGACGGGCGTGACTGCAACGGCAGCAGTTGCAGGATGCGCGGTACATCGTCCTTCTTGTGAATCCAGTCGCGCAGCATTTCCAGCAGCGGCTGCAGGCGCGCGATACGGCGCAGGTCGAACAGCACGCTCTCGCGCTCGCCCACGCGGACCTGGCCATCGCGAATACGCTCGTGCGGCTGCACGCCGAGCAGCACGATCGCCGCAGGGTTCGCCGCCACCACCACGCCGTTGGCGCGCACCAGCATCACGCCATCCTGCATGTCGTTGACCATCAGCCGGTTCACAAGCTGCTGCAGGCGCAGTTCCTGCTCGCGTGCCAGCGCCAGTTGCTCCTGGGCGATCTGGCGATTGGCGAGCATGTACATCACCAGCGCCGCGATCATGAACACGAACCCGAACAGGCCCGATCCGAGCAGGTTTGCGTCGGCCTGACGCGCGAGCAGCGTCTGCAGGAACGGCTGCCCCATCACCAGCAGCGCGGAGACTGCCGCGGTAAAAAGCGCGAACAGCAGGCTGGTCAGCGCGCCCGCCTCGATCGCGGGCAGCAGGAAGATCATCCCCAGCCCTTCGCCACTGCTGCCGATGTGCCCAAGCACCGCGTAGATCGACGCCAGCAGCACCAGGTCGACCAGCACCTGCGCGCGCACCCGCACATGAAAGTGGCGGCGCCACAAGGTACCGAACAGCGTGACGATGGCAATGCACAGGTATGGCACCACGACCGGCATCGCCGCTGCCATCCGCGCGTTGGTGGCAAGACTCAGCCCGCTGCCGCCCACGGCGGCGCGCTCGAGCGGCAGCCAGGCATACCCCAGCAACAGCAGCGCGACGGCCAGCCGCGTCCAGCAGAAGTAACGCTGAAGGCGCCAGTGGAATTCGGGCGGCTCCGGCTGGCGCCAGAGCCCGACCAGCACGCGCCAGCCGTTCAGGCGGGACCAGGCCGATGCCGGCCTTGTCATGAGCGCGCGCCGTTGTCGCCCTCGCCGGGCATGTCGGGCAGATGGCTGCGGCGGCAGTAATGCAGGCCGTGCCAGGCAATGGCGTCACCGCGTGGCAGATGCACGCCGCAGTGGGCGCACTGGACCATCGGCTCGGTATCCTGGCCGTTGCCGCCATTGCCGCCATTGCCGCTGGCCTGCGAGCGCCGCTGCGCCGGCCGCTCCGTGGCCTGACGCGCGCTGGCGCGCTGGCGCAGCCACCAGAAGATGCCCAGCACGATGGCCAGCAGTAAGAGGATTCTTGCCATGTCGGGGCGCGAGGATCAGGTGATACGGTGCAGCACCACTTCCATCACGAAGCGGCTGCCCACATAGGCCAGAAGCAGGGTGCCGAACGAGGCGATCACCCAGCGCAGCGCGGTGCGGCCGCGCCAGCCCCGGAAATGGCGTCCGATAAGGATGCCGCCGAACATCAGCCACGAGATGATGGCGAATACGGTCTTGTGATCGACACGGAACGCGCGCGCGAACAACTGCTCGGAGAACAGGAAACCCGACACGATCGTTAATGTCAGCAGCACGAAGCCAGCTGCGATCAGGCGGAACAGGAGCTTTTCCAGCGTCAGCAGCGGGGGCAGCAGGTCCAGCCAGCGCCCGAGCCACTGCGCCGATGCGGACTCGCTCGACGCCGGACGATTGAAGCCATGCAGGCGCCGTTCGGCCAGCAGCATCAGGAACGCATGGAACGCGGCCAGCGTGAACAGGCCGTAAGCCACGTTGGCGATCACGAAATGAAGCTTGAACAGCGGGCGCGCCGCGTAACCAAGGATCAGCGACCCGGGGAACGCCAGCGGAATCAGGCTGGCCAGCATCGCCACCGGGAACACGATCAGGCCCAGCCCGGCCAGCGAAAAGAAGAAGCTCTCGATCCAGTAGATGCCCACGCCAAGCCACAGCATCGCGGACAGCGCGAACGCGAAGCCGAACACCATGCGGTCCGCCGGGAAGATCGTTTCATGCAGCAGTACGCCGTGGCTGACCAGGGCGGCCAGTACCAGCGCATGCCACCAGAGCGGCTGGCCTTCGGTGCGCCCGCCGGCCGGCGTTGGCGGCGGCATCAGCACAGCCGTGGCCGAGGCGCCCGGGCGCCCGGGATGGCCGAGCGAGGCCCCGCCGGCAGCCGCCAGCTGCGGGTTGCGTGTGGCCCAGCCATAAAAGGCCAGGCCGCAGTAGAGAATTGCCGTCAGGGCATACAGTACAATGGCCATTTGCGCAGTTTACCTTAGTGCCTCTGTCGGTGGATTCGCTGGTGGATTCCCGCCACAATGCTGCCACGGCACCACCTGCGCCCCGCACACAAGCCGATTTTCCTCCCCCCTTCCTGCCATGCTGGATAACCTCACTCAACGCCTGGCGCGGGTCGTCAAGACCATGCGCGGCGAGGCCCGACTGACCGAGGCCAACACCGCCGAGATGCTGCGCGAAGTGCGCCTTGCCATGCTCGAAGCCGACGTGGCGCTGCCGGTCGTGCGTGACTTCATTGCCCGCGTCAAGGAAAAAGCCCTTGGCGAGGATGTGGTCAGCAGCCTCACGCCGGGCCAGGCCCTGGTTGGCGTGGTGCAGCGCGAACTGACCGCGGTCATCGGCGGCGACGAAGCCGTTGCCGACCCGAAGTCGAACGAACTGAACCTGAACGTCCAGCCACCGGCGGTCATCCTGATGGCCGGCCTGCAAGGTGCCGGCAAGACCACAACCTCGGGCAAGCTGGCCAAGTGGCTCAAGGAGAACAGGAAGAAGAAGGTCCTGACGGTATCGTGCGACGTGTACCGCCCCGCCGCTATCGCCCAGCTCAAGACCGTGTCGGAGCAGGTCGGCGCCGATTTCTTCCCGTCTCAGCCGGACCAGAAGCCGATCGAGATTGCCCGTGCCGCGCTGGACTGGGCGCGCAAGCACTATCACGATGTGCTGATCGTCGACACGGCCGGCCGGCTCGGTATCGACGAGGCGATGATGCAGGAGATCGCCGCGCTGAACACCGAACTGAAGCCCGCCGAAACGCTGTTCGTAGTCGACGCGATGCTGGGCCAGGATGCCGTCAACACGGCCAAGGCGTTCAATGACGCAATGCCGCTGACCGGCGTGGTGCTGACCAAGCTCGATGGCGATGCCCGTGGCGGCGCCGCGTTGTCCGTACGGCACATTACCGGGCGTCCGATCAAGTTCGTGGGCGTCGGCGAAAAGCTCGACGGCCTCGAACCGTTCTTCCCGGACCGCATGGCCCAGCGGATCCTGGGCATGGGCGACATCCTCGCGCTGGTGGAGGAAGCCCAGCGCGGCGTGGACATGGAAGCCGCCGAGAAGCTGGCCAAGAAGATCAAGAAGACCGGCGGTTTCGATCTTGAGGACTTCAAGGCGCAAATCGGCCAGATGAAGAAGATGGGCGGCCTTGGCAGCCTGGTCGACAAACTGCCCGCTCAGTTCGCGCAGCAGGCGCAGGGCGCCAACATGGATCAGGCGGAAAAGCAGGTGCGCCGCATGGAAGGCATCATCAACAGCATGACGCCGGCCGAGCGCGCCAAACCCGAACTGATCAAGGCCAGCCGCAAGCGCCGCATCGCGGCCGGCGCCGGTGTGCCGGTGCAGGAGGTCAACCGCCTGCTGAACCAGTTCGACCAGATGCAAGGCATGATGAAGAAGCTCAAGGGCGGCGGCATGATGAAGATGATGCGCCAGATGGGCGCCATGAAGGGCGGCATGAAGGGCCTGTTCAACCGCTGACCGGCGGGAAAGCACGGCCATCCCCCCGCAAGACAAGCAAAGCAAGAACAGGACAACGATCATGATGACCGCTGAACAGGCCCGCGAACTCTGGCTCGGCTCCGAGGAAATTGTCAGCGCCCAGGAGGTGCAGGACTCGCTGGACCGCATGGCCCACGACATCACGGAGAAAATGGGCAACGCATTCCCGCTGGTGCTGTCGGTGATGGGCGGCGCCGTCGTATTCACCGGCATGCTGCTGCCCAAACTGCAGTTCCCGCTGGAATTCGACTACATCCACCTCTCGCGCTACAACAACAAGACCGTTGGCGGCGAGATGCAATGGCGCGTGGCGCCGCGCGAATCGGTCAAGGACCGCGTCGTGCTGGTGCTCGACGACATCCTCGATGAAGGCGAAACGATGGCGGCCATCCGCCAGCGCATCATGGACATGGGCGCGAAGGAATTCCACGCCGCCGTGCTGTGCGAAAAGACGCTGACCAAGATCAAGCCGATGCACCCGGACTTCTGCGGCTTCCATGTACCAGACCGCTACGTGTTCGGCTGCGGCATGGACGTGAAGGGCTACTGGCGCAACCTCGGCGCGATCCGCGCGCTGGTTTGAGGTTTGCCTTGGCGCCCGGGAGCCGCCAAGAAAACGAAGCGCAGCGGTTCTGGCTAGACGCGCGGCCGCAGACAGTACAACTGGTACGGCAAGGCCGCGCAACGACGCCAGAATCGTTTTATTGGTGGCGCCTCTATCCGTGGGGGTGGGCGCCGAGGATCGGCAGCAACGACGCCAGCAGCAGCAGGGCCATCGTCACATTGAAGACCCGCAGCACACGCGGCCGTGCCAGCCACCGGCGCAGCGCCGCACCAAAGACCGCCCACGTGGCCACGCTGGGCAGGTTGATCACCGCGAACAGGCAAGCCATCACCAGTGCATTGACCCAGATATTGGCATCGAGCACATAGGTGCTGCACGCACCCACTGCCATCACCCAGGCTTTCGGATTGACCCACTGGAATGCGGCCGCACGCAGGAAGGTCATCGGCCTGGCCACCTCGCGGTCCTGCACGCCGCCGGCTGTCGCCAGCTTCCACGCAAGCCAGACCAGATAGGCCGTAGCCACCACCCGCAACAGGTTCCACGTCCACGGCAACGCCGTAAAGACAGAGCCCAGGCCCAGCCCAACCAGCGCCACCATCACCGAGAACCCGATGCTGATGCCCAGCAGGTGCGGCACGGTACGCGCGATGCCGAAATTGACGCCAGAGGCGAGCACCATCGTGTTATTGGGACCGGGCGTGATCGACGAGACCAGCGCAAACGCGCAGAAAGCCAGCAGCACGCCGGAACCGGCGGCCAGATCGGGCAGAGCCATGACAGGCGCTCCAACTGAAATCGGGGAAAGGCGTTCAGTCTAGGCAGGTCTGCCTATACAGTACCGGTACAGTTGGCGAGATAAGTACCGGTACGGGATTGGGCAAGGCACCGGCCGCACTGGAAGCCCGACAAGCCCGGCTCAGACGCTGCTTCGATACGGCTGCTCGCGCAGCCACTTGGTGGCGATCCACTTTTCGCCCGCTTCCACGGGCAGGCCCGCGTGCAGCGTACGCTCGTCAAGCGTGCCATCGGGCAGCTTGTAGCTGAACAGGACCGCGTTGCCCTTGACCGGCGCCACATCAAGCCCGATGCGCGGGAACGCCGTGGCGCCGCCTGCGGGCGGGCTATTCAGGTAGATCACCATCGTGGCGACGCGCTGCCCGCCCACGCGCAGCTGGCGTGCTTCGCCGGGACGCTTCGGATTGAAGAAATCGAAGTGCGGCTGGTACTCGCCGCCGGGCTTGTAGTTGAGGATCTGCAGCCCTTCTCCGTGATCGACAGGCACGCCCGTCACCGCCGCGATGCGCGCTTCGATGCGCTGGAGCAGCGCATGCTCGCCCACCTGGAACATCGCGCCCATGCTGGTGCGTGCGTCGATCAGGTTCTCGTCGCCGGTATCGGGATTCACCACGGGCGAGCGCTGCAGGCGGTTACGCGCCAGCGTCACAAGCGCATCGCACTCGGCGTGATCGAGCAGGCTTTGCAGCAGCATGATGCGCGGCGATTCCAGCTTGAACAGGACCGGAATCTCGCGATCTTCGTGGCGGAATACGTTGTTGCCGGTAGCCGCCGAGGGCCGTGGCGTTGCCTTCCGCGACGCGGGGGTCAGTGCCGGTGCAGTCCCTGTGGCAACCGGCTGCGGGCGACCCATTGCCGCATTGACCGTGTCGCGTGCAAACGTGGCGTCGTAGCCAGAGCGCAGCATCGAGAGCACCAGCGACTCGGCGTCGAAGCCTTGCGCGATATGGCGCGCCAGCCAGCGCTCCAGCTCGGGCGAAGACGCGCAGTAACCTGCGCGGGAATCGCGCGTCATGACGGATTGGCCAGGCGTTGCGGGGAGAACGGATTGCGGGCGGGCGATTCCGGCGGCAGCGTGCGGCGCGCCGGCGGCGGAGCGATGGCCCCGGCCGCGTCAGGATCGCCCGCGATCGTTACGGTCGCTTCGGAGTATTGCCAGCGCTTCCATGCCGCCAGCACGGCGTTCGGATACTCGGGGCGTCCGCGGCTGCCGTTGTAGCGGCCCAGCGCCAGGAACAGGTCGCCGTTCTCGCGATCGAGATAGTGGCGCAGGATCGTGCAGCCGTAACGCAGGTTGCTCTGCAGATGGAACAGCTTGCGTGTGTCGCCGTCACCGATGCTGCGCACCCAGAACGGCATCACCTGCATCAGCCCGCGCGCATCGGCCGAACTGATCGCGTACTTGCGGAAGTTGCTCTCAACCTGCACCAGGCCCAGCACCAGCGAGGGCTCCAGCCCGGCGCGCTTGGCCTCGTAGTAGACGGTCTCGATCAGCTCGACACGCACCTGCGCCTCGGGAATCCTGGCTTCCAGCCGGCGCGACATCTCGCCCAGCCATTTCAGGTAACCGAGCCGTTCCGAGCCGGAAGCAAAGGCCGGACGTACCGGCCGGTTGTCCGCGATTGCTGCGGCCAGTGCGCCGCGCACGGAGTCAGCCAAGGCCTCCTCCTTCTGTGCGCCCGCGTGGGCATTCGCCACCAGCGCGGCGCAGAACAGGCCGCCGATCCATGCGGACCAGCGGTTGCGCGTCGGCAGGCCGGGCATGCGCATCGTTGCCGATTCCGATCAGCCGGCCAGCAGGTTGCGCACGTGCGCAACCACGTCGGCCACGGCCACCGGGGTGGCCTGTGCATCGCGGCGGCCCTGGTATTCGACCTTGCCTTCCTTGAGGCCACGGTCGCCCACCACCACGCGGTGCGGCACGCCGATCAGTTCCCAATCGGCGAACATCACGCCTGGGCGTTCGCCACGATCATCCAGGATCACATCCACGCCGGCGGCCAGCAGTTCGGCATGGATGCGGTCGGCCTCGGCCTTGACCGCCTCGTTGCGGTCATAGCCAACCGGGCACACCACCACGGCGAACGGTGCAATCGCGGCGGGCCAGATGATGCCGCGCTCGTCGTAGTTCTGCTCGATGGCAGCGCCGAGGATACGGGTAACGCCGATGCCGTAGCAGCCCATCTGCATCGGCTGCGTCTTGCCGTTCTCGTCAAGGAACGTGGCGCTCATCGACTCCGAATAGCGGGTGCCGAGCATGAACACGTGGCCCACTTCAATACCACGGCAGATCTCCAGCGTGCCCTTGCCGTCCGGCGAGGCATCGCCGGCCACCACGTTGCGCAGGTCCGCCACGGTCGGCTCGGGCAGGTCGCGGCCCCAGTTCACGCCGGTGTAGTGATAGTCACGATCGTTGGCGCCGCAGCAGAAATCGCTCATGTTGGCGACGGTGCGGTCCGCCACCACCTTGACCGGCTTCTTCGGGCCGATCGGGCCCAGGTAGCCCGGGGGCGAGCCGAAGGTATCGACGATCTCGTTCTCGGTGGCGAAGCGGAATTCGGTCAGGCCCGGCACCTTCGATGCCTTCACTTCGTTCAGTTCGTGATCGCCGCGGATCAGCAGCAGCCAGATCTGGGCACCGGCGTCGCTGTCGGCAGCCAGCACGATCGACTTGACCGTCCGGGTCAGCGGGATACCCAGGAACTCGGCCACATGCTCGCACTTGGCCTTTTCAGGGGTCGAGGTCTTCTTCAGTTCCTCGGCCGGCGCGGCCCGGCTGGCCAGCAGCGGCAGCGCCTCGGCGGCCTCCATGTTAGCCGCGTAGTCGGAGGTCGGGCAGTACACGATGGCGTCTTCACCGGTATCGGCGATCACATGGAACTCGTGCGAGCCCGAGCCGCCGATGGCGCCGTTGTCGGCGGCCACGGCACGGAACTCCAGGCCGAAACGCTGGAAGATGCGCACGTACGTGTCGTACATGTTCGTGTAGGACGCCTTCAGGCCGTCGGTATCACGGTCGAACGAGTAGGCGTCCTTCATCGTGAACTCGCGGCCGCGCATGATGCCGAAGCGCGGACGGCGCTCGTCGCGGAACTTGGTCTGGATCTGGTAGAAGTTGACCGGAAGCTGTTTGTAGCTGCGGATCTCGCTGCGCGCGATGTCGGTCACCACTTCCTCGGAAGTCGGCTGCACGGCGAAATCGCGCTCGTGGCGGTCCTTCAGGCGCAACAGTTCGGGGCCCATCTTGTCCCAGCGGCCGGTTTCCTGCCACAGTTCGGCGGGCTGGATCACCGGCATCGACAGTTCCACGGCGCCGGCGCGGTTCATTTCCTCGCGAACGATGTTCTCCACCTTGCGGATCACGCGCAGCCCCACCGGCATGTAGTTGTAGATGCCGGCGCCGAGCTTCTTGATCATGCCGGCCCGCATCATCAGTTTGTGCGACACGATTTCCGCGTCGGCGGGGGCTTCCTTGAGGGTGGAAATGAAGAATTGCGAGGCTTTCATCCGTTGCTTTCTCGTAAAACCGGGCGCCACCGGGCTTCCCGGCCGCGCCGCGGTGCGGCATCCATTGGGCGGGACGCGCCTGAAACTGCCCATTCCGTCGGGGAAAACCAGCATTCCCGCCGTCAGGCCGACCCGCGCGCATCCTTTATAATCGACGTAATTCTAAAGGATTCGAGGTGCAGTCATGCTCGATCGTGAAGGCTTTCGCCCGAACGTCGGCATCATCCTCATCAACGCACGCAACGAGGTTTTCTGGGGCAAGCGAATCGGCGAACACTCCTGGCAGTTTCCGCAAGGTGGCATCAAGTACGGCGAGACGCCGGAACAGGCCATGTTCCGCGAACTGCACGAAGAAGTCGGCCTGCTTCCGGAGCATGTCAGGATCGTCGGTCGCACGCGCGACTGGTTGCGTTATGAGGTGCCGGACAAGTTCATCCGCCGCGAGATCCGCGGCCATTACAGGGGCCAGAAACAGATCTGGTTCCTGCTGCGCATGGTCTGCCGCGACTGCGACGTCCACTTGCGCGCGACCGACCATCCCGAGTTCGACGCCTGGCGCTGGAGCCAGTACTGGGTGCCGCTGGATGCCGTGATCGAGTTCAAGCGCGACGTCTACCAGATGGCGCTGACCGAGTTGTCGCGCTTCCTGAATCGCGGACGCGTGCCATTGAGCCCGTACGGCAATCATGGCCACCATCACGGCGGCCACGGCAGGTACGGCGAACAGGCGCGGCAGCCGAAGCCCGAGGTGACAGTGGCAACGGATGCCACGGATGCCACGGACGCCACGGACGCAGCGGACGCAACGGAAGCAGCGGCGGCTGCCACTGCATCGGCTACCATACGGGCGGCCGCGCAGGACGCTTCGCGCGCAGTCTCCCCTGCTGTACCCGTATCGCCGGTCTGTCCGGCGCCCACCCAACGGAGTTCCGATGATTAGTTTCAGCAGCCGGCGTGTGTGCGCCGGCCTGTTGCTGGCAAGCGCCTGCCTGGCCCTGACGGCCTGCAAGACCACCGACAAGGGCCTGCCCAAGGAAGAAGAGCAGGCTGCGGACACCCCCAGCGGCAAAGGCCAGGCGGCCAGTTCGTGGATAAACCCGTTCGGCGACAAGCCGTTCAAGGAGGGCGCGGCAACGCTGCCCGCGCTGCCCCGTGACGAGGACCTGATTCCGTTCTCGGTCAATGGCTCCAGTGAGTTCCGCTTCGCGGTGGATCCCAAGTCGATCTCCGTGGGCGATGACAACGTGGTCCGCTACACGGTGGTCATTACCAGCAAGGGCGGCGGCCGCAATGTGAGCTACGAAGGCATTCGGTGCGACGCCTTCGAGCGTCGACTCTACGCAACGCTGCCCAGAGGGGCCTCCGAGTGGATCCCCAATCGCGGCGAGGACCGTGACATGTGGCGACGCATGGATACCGGCTCGCGCAATGCCTACTCTGCCACGCTGGCAACGGACTATTTCTGCGAAGGCCACACTGTTGCGGGCAAGCCGGACAAGCTGATCCGCGACCTGAAGGCATACGCCCCCGTTTTCTGACCGTCAGTGACAGAAACAAGAAACGGCGAGGTCCTTGCGGGCCTCGCCGTTTTTCTTTGTGCCTCCCGGCGGCGCGCTCAGATCAGCACGAGGTTGTCGCGATGGATCAGTTCAGGCTCATTCAGATGGCCGAGCACCGATTCAATTTCCGATGACGGCTTGCGCGCGATCAGGCGCGCCTCGGCGCTCGAGTAGTTGGTAATCCCGCGAGCCACTTCCTGCCCGGCCGGATTGACGCAGGCGATCACCTCGCCCCGGGCGAACTCGCCCTGCACTTCCACCACGCCAATCGGCAGCAACGACTTGCCACCCGTGACAAGCTTCTCCACGGCGCCCGCGTCGATCACGACCCGGCCGCGAAGCTGCAGGTGGTCGGCCATCCACTGCTTGCGCGCTGTCAGGCGGCCGGTCGGTGCCAGCAGTTGCGTACCGATGGCCTCGCCGGCGGCGAGCCTGCCGAGCACATCCGTTTCGCGGCCCGAGGCAATCGTCGTGTGGGCGCCCGATTTCGCCGCCCGCTTGGCTGCCAGGATCTTGGTCAGCATGCCGCCTCGGCCAATGGCCGTGCCGGCGCCGCCCGCCATCGCTTCAAGCTCGGGCGTGCCGGCCAGCGCTTCATGGACGAACTCGGCGTTCGGGTCCTTGCGCGGGTCGGCCGTGTACAGGCCGCGCTGGTCGGTCAGGATCACGAGCGCGTCGCCTTCGATCAGGTTGGTCACCAGCGCGCCAAGCGTATCGTTGTCGCCGAACTTGATTTCGTCGGTGACGACTGTGTCGTTCTCATTGATGATCGGCACCACGCCGAGCGCCAGCAGCGTCAGCAACGTGGAGCGGGCGTTGAGGTAGCGCTCGCGATCGGCCAGGTCGGCGTGCGTCAGCAACACCTGTGCAGTGCGGATGCCGTATCGGCCGAACTGGCTTTCATAGACCTGCGCCAGGCCCATCTGGCCCACGGCCGCAGCGGCCTGCAGCTCATGGATTTCCTTCGGCCGGCGCGCCCAGCCCAGCCGCTGCATGCCTTCGGCAATGGCGCCCGAGCTGACCAGCACAACTTCCTTGCCCGTGCCACGCAGCTTGGCGATCTGTGCCGCCCAGCGCGCGATGGCGTCGTGATCGAGCCCTTTACCGTCGTTGGTGACCAGGCTTGAACCCACTTTGACGACAATACGTTTTGCCTGGGCGATGACCGATTGCATGGCGGAATCCTGTCTCCGTGGTGCCTTGTTGTAGTTGCCTTACGCTTCGCTGTCGTCGCGATCGACGTTATGGAGCCGGTCGTCGAGGCGGATATCGGGTTCGGCCAGCGCGGCGGCCTCCTCGGCCTTCAGCGCGGCCAGGTGGTCCTTGATCGCGTAGATGAGTTCGCGGCAGCCTTCGCCGGTCAGGGCCGAGATATGGAACACCGGGCCCTTCCACTTGAAGCGCTTGATGAAGTCCTTCACACGCGCGGCACGTTCCTCCTCGGGAACCATGTCGAGCTTGTTCAGCACCAGCCAGCGCGTCTTGTCGTGAAGCTCTTCGTCGTACTTCTTCAGTTCGTTGACGATCGCGCGTGCTTCGGCCACCGGGTCGATGTTCTCGTCGAACGGCGCGATATCGACGATATGCAGCAGCAGGCCGGTACGTTGCAGGTGACGCAGGAACTGGTGACCCAGGCCGGCGCCTTCCGCCGCACCCTCGATCAGGCCGGGAATGTCCGCGACGACGAACGACTGCTCGTGGTCCACGCGCACCACGCCGAGGTTCGGATGAAGCGTCGTGAATGGGTAATCCGCCACCTTCGGGCGTGCGTTCGACACATGCGTGATGAACGTGGACTTGCCCGCGTTGGGCATGCCCAGCAGACCCACGTCGGCCAGCACCTTCAGTTCGAGCTTGAGCATGCGGCGCTCGCCCGGCTTGCCGTCGACTTGCTGGCGCGGCGCACGGTTGGTACTCGACTTGAAGTGGAGGTTGCCCCAGCCGCCCATGCCGCCCTCGGCCAGGCAAACCTGCTGACCATGCTCGGTCAGGTCGGCAATGACCTCGCCGGTGTCCATGTCGGTGATTAGCGTGCCCACCGGCATGCGCAGCGTAACGTCCTCACCCGCCGCGCCATAGCAGTCGGAGCCACGGCCGTTCTCACCGTTCCGGGCCACATGCTTCTTGGCGTAGCGGAAATCGATCAGCGTATTGATATTGCGGTCTGCCTGCGCAAACACGCTGCCGCCGCGGCCGCCGTCACCGCCATCGGGGCCACCGAAGGGCACAAATTTCTCGCGCCGGAACGAAGCGCTTCCGTTGCCGCCATTGCCGGCGATCGCTTCGATACGGGCTTCGTCAATGAACTTCATGTTGGTTTTCCGTGGTGGTTCCGGCGCGTGATCGCCGGCCAATGTTGCCGCAACGATTATATTCGCCAGGAATAAAAAAAGCCCCGCATGCGGGGCCTTCGTGCTGCAAAGGCTGTTATCAGGCCGCCGGAACGACGCTGACTTGCTGCTTCTTGGCAGCGCCCTTGACGGCAAACTGCACGTGGCCGTCGACCAGCGCGAACAGGGTGTGGTCCTTGCCAATACCCACGTTCTCACCAGCGTGCACGCGCGTGCCGCGTTGGCGAACGATGATGCCACCAGCGTTGATGGCCTGACCGCCGTAAACCTTCACGCCCAGGCGCTTCGATTCCGAATCCCGGCCGTTCCGCGTAGAGCCGCCGCCTTTTTTCTGTGCCATGTCTTAACTCCTGTTAGACCTATTGCGATGTTGCCAGTGTCCGAGCCGATGCTCAGGCGACGATGGCTTCGATGCGCAGTTCGGTGTAATTCTGACGATGGCCCTGACGCTTCTGGTAGTGCTTGCGACGGCGCATCTTGAAGATCTTCACCTTGTCGTGACGACCTTGGGCGATAACGGTAGCCTTGACGGAAGCCCCGCTCACCAGCGGCGTACCAAACTTGATTTGGTCGCCAGCGCCCACTGCGAGCACCTGGTCCAGCGTGATTTCTGCGCCAATGTCAGCCGGTATCTGTTCTACTTTCAGTTTTTCGCCAGCAGCAACCTTGTATTGCTTGCCGCCGGTTTTTACGACCGCGTACATTGTCGAACCTCTCGATGTTGAATGAAACGTTGAATGCTGCCCTGGGAGACCGGTGCCGGCGCCCCGGGGTTGGCGCCGTTTCGTGCGCCGCAGACGGTGCGCGTAGACGAACGCGACCGAAGGAACCGGCGATTATAGACCAGTTCCAGGAAATTCGCAAAGAAAACAATGAGATAGCCTGCAGAGGCACTTCCGGCGGCGACCGGGTCACATCCAGCGCGCGGAACGTCAGGTCAGGTCGGCCAGCAGAAACCCAGCCAGGGCGGCAAACGCCATCCACCAGGCCGTGCGGCGGGCGGGCCGGCGGGAATCGCGAGGCTTGTTCATGGCGGCATTATAAATAGGCCGAACTGAACAGGCCGGACGTGTGCGGGGCCACGCACCGGGTGTGCGGCGCCGCCACACACCCTGACATTCCCTTCCACCTTGCTACCCGCGACAGCCAAACGCACACCCGCATCGCATATAATCCACCGGTTTTGCGAAACGGTGATTCATCTTGTCCCAGTCTTCCGCTACTGCCTTGCTTGCCCCGGTCGCTGCCGACATGCGCGCCGTTGACGCAGTCATCCGCCGACGCCTGTCGTCGGAAGTACCGCTGATCGAACAAATCGGCGAATACATCATCAGCGCGGGCGGCAAACGCCTGCGCCCGGTCATCCTGCTGTTGTCGGCGCGCGCGTTTGGCTACGAAGGCCATCGCCACCACGAGCTTGCCGCGGTGGTGGAGTTCATCCACACCGCCACGCTGCTGCATGACGATGTCGTGGACGAATCCGAACTGCGCCGTGGCCGCGAGACCGCCAACGCGGTGTTCGGCAACGCAGCCAGCGTACTGGTAGGCGACTTCCTCTATTCGCGTGCCTTCCAGATGATGGTGGAGGCCGGCAGCATGCGCATCATGGAGATTCTCTCCAACGCCACCAACGTGATTGCCGAAGGCGAGGTGCTGCAGCTCCTGAACATGCACGACCCCGAAGTCACGGTTGAGCGCTACCTGCAGGTGATCCGCTACAAGACCGCCAAGCTGTTCGAAGCCTCGGCGCAACTGGGCGCGGTGCTTGCCGGCGCGGAACCGGCCATGGAAGAAGCCGCAGCCGAATACGGCCGCCGCATCGGCACGGCATTCCAGCTGATCGACGACATGCTCGACTACACGGCCAGCGCCGAGCAGATGGGCAAGAACGCCGGCGACGACCTGCGCGAAGGCAAACCAACACTGCCGCTGCTGCACCTGCTGGAACACGGCACGGCACAGCAGCGCGAACTGGCGCGCGACGCGATCGTGCAAGGCGGGACCGAGCATTTCGACGCAGTGTTCTCGGCCATCCACGCCAGCGGCGCACTCGAAGTGACGTTTGCAGCCGCCCAGCGCGAAGCGGAAGCTGCCGAGAAAGCCGCCATGCAATTCCCGGATTCGCCACTGAAGCAGACGCTGATCGACCTCTGCGCGTTCTCGCTGCAACGTCAGAGCTGATGGAGACGGTGCAAATCTTCTTGCACCCTCTTCCCATCCGAAAGAAACGCTGCTAAACTTTTGTTCTTTGCTGCTGACAACGCAAGTTTTGGCAACAAACACAAATCGGGGTGTAGCTTAGCCTGGTAGAGCGCTACGTTCGGGACGTAGAGGCCGGAGGTTCGAATCCTCTCACCCCGACCAGATTTCAGAAAAGCCGAATCAACGAAAGTTGATTCGGCTTTTTGCATTGGGCCGTCGCCCAGCCGTTGCGCTGGCCTATTGCCCGCCGGTCTGCCCGCCTGCCCTCCGCCCCGCGCAGGTAGGGTTGCGCCTCTGTCGCACAAACGCCAACGCGCGCGAAGCCTGGCTTTACAAAAAGTGACCCCGACGGCAAACTGCCCCGATCCGGGACCCATGCCCCCGTCGATCCCGCCGCAGTCAACCGCGCCGCTGTTCGTCTGTCCGAACGCGCGCACCATGCACAGTCACAGTATTTCGCCATGACACTAGGCCTCGCGCTTGCACAGAGCCGGCGGATCGCTCCGGCGCTGCTAGCCCAGCTGGAGCAATCGGCTCGGGAAAAGCAAACACAGCTGATCGACGAGATCATCGGCAGCGGCACAATGACCGCCCACGATGTCGCGGTTTTCGCTGCCGACAAATACCAGCTTCCGCTGCTCGATCTGTCCCAATACAACCTTGGCCGCGTGCCGCCGGCGCTGGCCGGCAACCGGGAATTCCACGCACACCGGCTGCTGGCGCTGGGCCGCCGGGAGAATCGGCTGGTCGTGGCGATGTCCGACCCCGCCAACCAGGCCGGCGTCGAGGCGATCCGCCAGAAGTTCAATCTGCCCGTGGAAACCGTCGTGGTCGAGCATGACAAGCTGATGAAGCATGTCCGCTCGGCCGGCGAGGCGCTTGGCACGCTCAAGAATGCGCTGCCCGTCAGCCCCACCGCGCAGAAGATGATCGAGTACGATCCGGCCGCCGCGGCCGGGGCGCGCAAGGCTCCGGGAAGCAACGAAATCGACGATGCGCCGGTGGTGCGTTTCCTGCAGAAGCTGCTGACCGAAGCGTTCCACCGCGGTGCGTCGGACCTTCACTTCGAACCGTTCGAGTTCTTCTATCGCGTGCGCTTCCGTGTGGACGGCGTGCTGCAGGAAGTCGCCCGCCCGCCGCAGGACATTCGCGACAAGATCGCCACGCGCATCAAGGTGCTGTCGCGCCTGGACATTTCGGAAAAGCGCGTGCCGCAGGACGGCCGGATGAAGCTGCTGATCTCGATGCCGAAGGACAAGGAAGGCAAGGAGACCGTCGAGAAGGCCATCGATTTCCGCGTGTCCACGCTGCCCACGCTGTTCGGCGAGAAGATCGTGATGCGTATTCTCGACTCGTCGAGCGACAAGCTCGACATCGATCAGCTCGGCTACGAGCCGCAGCAAAAGGAACTGCTGCTGGACGCCATCAAGCGCCCGTACGGCATGGTGCTGGTGACTGGCCCGACTGGTAGCGGCAAGACCGTGTCGCTCTACACGTGCCTGAACATGCTGAATCAGGGCGACATCAATATTTCGACTGCGGAAGACCCGGCCGAAATCCAGTTGCCGGGCATCAACCAGGTCAACGTCAACGACAAGGCGGGCCTGACTTTCGCCGCCGCGCTGAAGTCGTTCCTGCGCCAGGATCCGGACGTGATCATGGTCGGCGAAATTCGTGACCTGGAAACCGCTGACATTTCCATCAAGGCCGCGCAAACCGGCCACATGGTGCTGTCGACGCTGCACACCAACGACGCGCCCACCACGCTGACACGTCTGATGAACATGGGCGTGGCGCCTTTCAACATCGCGTCGTCGGTGTTGCTGATCACCGCGCAACGTCTGGCACGCAAGCTTTGCACCTGCAAGCGCGAAGGCGAGCTGGCGCCACAGGTGCTGGTCGATGCCGGATTCCGGGAGGCCGATATCGACGGCACCTGGAAGCCGTACCACCCGGTTGGCTGCGAGCGCTGCAATGGCAGCGGCTACAAGGGCCGCTGCGGCATCTACCAGGTCATGCCGATTTCCGAGGCAATGCAACAGATCATCCTGACGCACGGCACGGCGCTGCAAATTGCGGAACAGGCCCGCAAGGAAGGCGTGCTATCGTTGCGGGAAGCCGGCCTGCTCAAGGTCAAACAGGGCGTCACGTCACTCGAAGAAGTGCTGGCGACCACGAATACGTAAAACAAAGATAACTAGTCGGGGGTCAAATCATGGCGACGCGCGCACCAGCGGCGGGCGCCCGGACGGCAGCGCCGTCGCGGGCCAAATCAGGGCGGAAGGCGCCCACGCAGTACATCTTCGAATGGGAAGCCAAGGACCGCAAGGGCAAGTCGTTCAAGGGCGAACAACGTGCCGAGAGCCAGACCGAGGTCACCGCCTCGCTGCGCAAGCAGGGGCTGACCATCGTCAAGATGAAGAAGCGCAAGGGCGCGCGCGGCAAGAAGATCATCGAGAAGGATATCGCGTACTTCACGCGCCAGCTCTCGACCATGCTCAGGGCCGGTGTGCCCCTGCTGCAGTCGATCGACATCATCGCGCGCGGCCACGCCAACCCGAACTTCACGCAACTGCTCAACGTCATCCGCTCCGACATCGAGTCCGGCAGCAGCATGGCCACGGCATTCCGGCGCCATCCGCAGTACTTCGACACGCTCTATTGCAACCTGATCGACGCCGGTGAACAGGGCGGTATTCTCGATGCCCTGCTCGACCGGCTGTCGCTCTACATGGAGAAGAGCATTGCGCTGAAGAGCCAGATCAAGTCGGCAATGATCTACCCGATCGCCGTGCTGACGGTGGCCTTCGCCGTGACCGTGGTGCTGATGCTGTTCGTGATTCCAGCGTTCAAGGGCGTGTTTTCGAGTTTCGGCGCCTCGCTGCCGGCGCCCACAATGGTGGTGATCAATATTTCGGACTTCTTCGTGCAGTATTGGTACATCGTTATCGGCGTACCGGTTTTCTCGATCATCGGCTACTTTCGGGCCAGGAAGAAGTCTGAGAAGGTGCAGCGCTGGCACGACATGGTACTGCTCAAGATGCCGATCTTCGGCAGCCTGTTCCGCAAGGCCGTGATCGCACGCTGGACGCGTACGCTGGCGACGATGTTCGCAGCCGGCACACCACTGGTGGAATCGATGGAATCAGTGGCTGGCGCGGCGGGCAACTGGCTGTACTACGACGCCACTCGCCAGGTCGAGCAGGCCGTGCGCATGGGTACCAGCCTGACCAATGCGATGCAGGCCACGCACGTGTTCGACAACATGGTGCTGCAGATGACACAGATCGGCGAGGAATCCGGCGCGCTGGACAACATGCTGCTCAAGGTTGCCGAATTCTACGAACGCGAGGTCGACGATGCGGTGGCCGCCATCTCCAGCCTGATCGAGCCGCTGATCATCGTGATCCTCGGCGTGCTGATCGGCGGCATGGTCGTGGCGATGTACCTGCCGATCTTCAAGCTGGGCCAAGTGGTGTAAAGCCGGGTGGTGTAACGCATGCAAGCTGTCTTGTCGTCGCTGGCGGCCTTGCCGCCAGCTTTCCTGATTGTCGCGGCCGGCGTGGTCGGCCTGATGGTTGGCAGTTTCCTCAATGTGGTGATTCATCGTCTGCCGAAGATGATGGAGTACGACGAGGCCAACTACATCGCGGAAGTCCGCGGCGAGCCGTTGCCGCATCCCGAGCGTTACAACCTCATGGTGCCGCGCTCGGCCTGCCCGAATTGCGGCCATCTGATCGCCCCCTGGGAAAACATCCCGGTCATCAGCTACCTGTTCCTGCGCGGCAAGTGCAAGTCCTGCAAGGCGCCGATCGGCATCCGCTACCCGCTGGTCGAACTGGCCACGGCGGCGCTCAGCGCGCTGGCCATGTTGCATTTCGGCCCGACCGCCCAGGCGGTGGCCGCGATCGCGATGATCTGGGCGCTGGTCGCGCTGTTCATGATTGACGCGGACACCCAGCTTCTGCCGGACCAGATCACGCTGCCGCTGCTGTGGCTTGGCCTGCTGCTGAATCTGCAGGGCCTGTTCGTGCCGCTGACGGACGCCGTCATTGGCGCCGCCGCGGGCTACCTGCTGCTGTGGAGCGTCTACTGGCTCTACAAACTGGTGCGTGGCCGTGAAGGCATGGGCCATGGCGATTTCAAGTTGATGGGTGCGCTTGGCGCGTGGTTCGGCTGGCAGGCACTGCCGGCCCTGATTCTGATGTCGTCGGTGGTCGGCGCGGTGCTGGGTGGCGCGATGCTGGTGTTCCACCGCAAGAGCAGTGACACCACATTCCCGTTCGGCCCATATATCGCCGGCGCCGGCCTGATCATCCTGTTCTTCGGCGCTGATGTGTTGCCGCTGGGGCTGGTGGTCGGCCACTAGGTGCCACCGAGGGCGCCCAACCACAAAGCTGGTATCGTTGGCGGCATTCGCCACGGACGACACCCCTGCCCCATGCTGGAAATTGGACTCACCGGCGGTATCGGCTCCGGAAAAACCCGCGTTGCGGACATGTTTGCCGCACGCGGGGCCGCGCTGATCGATACCGATCTCATTGCCCACGAAATCACCGCACCGGGTGGTGCAGCCATCGCACCGTTGGTGGACGCCTTTGGCCCCGGCTGCCTGCGGCCCGACGGCGCAATGGATCGCGATGCGATGCGCGCACGGGTCTTTTCCGACCCCACAGCCAAGACCCGCCTCGAAGGCATCACCCATCCGCTGATCCGGCAGGTTACCGAAACACGGGCCGGCGCCATCCGCAAATCGGGCCAGCATCCGTACCTGATCTACGTGGTGCCGTTGCTGGTCGAATCCGGTACTTGGCACGCACGCGTGGGCCGTGTGCTCGTGGTCGATTGCCAGGAGGAAACCCAGATCGCGCGCGTGATCGCACGCAATGGGTTCACGCGCGATCAGGTGCTGGCGATCATGCGCCGGCAGGCCACGCGCGCCGAGCGGTTGGCCGTGGCAAACGATGTGATTGATAACGACGGGTCGCCCGAGGCACTCGACGCGCAGGTCGCGCGACTCGATGCGCTATACCGTTCACTGACCGACACGTCAGCAACTGCGTAACGATATCGTCGCCCCCGACTCGTACCGCCTATGTACCGACTATGTACATACGAGCAGATTCGATTTGTCCTCGGGCGCCGACTCGCATAGAATGCGCTGAAACATGCCAGCATACATGCGCTGCGTGACGCATTCGAGCCGCACGCAAGTTGCTCCGCATGGGCGAAATCGTCACGGGCAGCGCCAGAGCGCCCCCGACTGAAACAACCGCCAACCGGCGCGCTGCACGGACACCGACTTGATCCTGTACGAATATCCTTTCAACGAACGCATCAGGACGCTCCTGCGCCTGGAGGATCTGTTCGATCGGCTGGATTATTTCCTCGGGCAGGAACATCCGCTTCAGCATCACGTTGCCATCACCACGCTGTTCGAAATCATCGATGTGGCGGGACGTGCCGATCTGAAGACCGATCTGATCAAGGAACTCGAACGCCAGCGCCAGGCGCTGGCGCCTCTGCGTGCCAATCCGCAGATCGATCAGGATGCACTTGTCAGCGTGATCACCGAGATCGAGCAGGGCATTGCCGCTCTCAGCCAGACCGTTGGCAAGGCTGGCCAGCTTCTGGCCGACAACGAGTGGCTGACCAGCATCCGCAGCCGCGCCATCATCCCCGGCGGCACCTGTGAATTCGATTTGCCGGCCTACTATGCGTGGCAGCATCGCCCCGCCGAGGATCGCCGCACGGATATCCTCAAATGGGCGCGCCCGCTGGCCTCGCTGCGCATGGGTGCATCGATCGTGCTGCGCCTGCTGCGCGAATCGGGCCAGAGCGGCAAGGTCATTGCCACCGGCGGCAGCTATCAGCAAATGCTGTCGGGCCGCAGCTACCAGCTCATGCAGGTCTACCTGGACGCATCGCTGCTGGCTTTCATCCCCGAGATGAGCGCCAACAAGTACATGCTCTGGGTACGCTTCACGCAGCAGGACGGCGACATGCGGCCGCGCTCGGTGGATGCCGACATCCCCTTTCTGCTCAAACTCTGTAATTTCTGAAGTCTGCGATGCCAGCCGTCGTCAAATGTCCCACCTGCGGCAAGGATGTTGCCTGGCTGCCGGAGAACAAATTCCGCCCGTTCTGCTCGGAGCGCTGCAAACAGATCGACCTTGGGGCCTGGGCATCCGAGAAGTACGTGATCGGCGGCAAGCCCGGCGAGACACCATCGCCAGACCTGCCGGAAGACCCGGAAGACTGAGTTCCTGCCCCCTCTCCACACCCGTGAGAGAGGGAGCGCATCGCTACAGTTCTGGCCCCTGATCGGTCACCGCGCTGTCAACACTCGCCGGCAGAACCCCACGCAGACCAGCACGAATACGGCCAGTCCCAGCCACTGCGCGGCGGCGCCAAACCCTGCCCCGACAACGGCCAGCGGCGCCTCCTTGCCCGAGAGGCCGATGATCGCGGCCAGGGCCACGCCCACAAGGCTTTCCCCGACGATCAGGCCTGACGCAAGCAGCGTGCCGCGCCGTTCGGCATGGGCCAGTACCAACTCCACGTTGTCACCGCGCGCCTCGGCGCGACGCCGCTCCGCGCGCAGCAGCCACCATGAAAGCACCGCGCCAACCACAAGTGCCGAACTGACCGTCGGCGGCAAATAGATGCCGATGCCCACGGCCAGCACCGGGAGCCGCGCGGAACCGCCGCGACGACGCAGCACCTCATCGATGGCGATCAGCACCACACCCAGCGCCACGCCGATCAGGATCATCGTCCAGTTGAGCCGGTGCGTGAAAATGCCCGTGGCAATTGCCGTCATCAGCGTGGCCTGCGGTGCGGCCAGCGCCTGGTTCGGGTCCATGTCCGCGCGCGGCAAGGCGCCGGCAAAGCCGTAGGCGTTGTAAAGCAGTTCCAGCACCGGGGGAATCACCGCTGCACCCACGACACAGCCGATCAGCAGCGCCACCTGCTGGCGCCACGGCGTTGC
Organism: Cupriavidus sp. BIS7; assembly: GCF_000292345.1. Classification (GTDB taxonomy): domain Bacteria; phylum Pseudomonadota; class Gammaproteobacteria; order Burkholderiales; family Burkholderiaceae; genus Cupriavidus. The sequence continues at coordinate 50,396 of NZ_ALOU01000037.1, read as the reverse complement.
GCCGACGAGCCAGCCGGTCTTCAGGTCCTGCAGGTTGTCATTCGAAATCGACGCCACGGCCACCACGGCCGAAGTCGTGAAGATCGCCAGTGCAATCGCAAACTTGCCGCCCTCGGGCGTATCGAGCAGGCCGTCGAGCGTGCCGATCCCGAGAATCAGCAGCGACACCAGGATCACCGCGATAATGCCGATACCCGAGATCGGGCTGGCCGACGATCCCACCAGACCCGCCATGTAGCCGCAGGCCGCCGCCACCAGAAAGCCGAACACAAAGGCGAACACCACCGCACAGCCAACCAGCCGCCAGCTAGCGCCGGTGTCGAGCGGCGCCGGGGCCAGGAAATGGCCGAACGTCACGGCCAGCACAACCAGCAGGACCAGCGTGATGGCACCAATCCAGGCAACCGGCATGTCGCGCTGCGTGCGCGGCATTGCACCGCCCTGCCCCGGCCCGCCACCGCGCAGGGCGCCCATCGATGCGCGTACGCCTTCGACCATCGGCTTGAAGAGCGTGCCGAGCGTCCAGATTGCCGCGATGCCGATCGTGCCGGCGCCGATGAAGCGCGCCTGCGTGCTCCACACCGAAGTGCCGAAGCTCGACAACGTGGCCCCGGCCGGCATCGGCGTAATTGCGGTCAGCCACGGCACGGCGATTCCCCAGGTCAATACAAGACCCAGCAGCATGGCCAACCCGCCGACGATGCCAACCAGATAGCCAGCACCCACCAGCGCAAGCGAAAAGCCCATCGAGAGCCGGATCACGGACGCACCTGCCGCAAACCACGCATTGGCACCTTCGGCCAGGAGTCGCAGGCCGCCTGCTGCGAAGCTGAACAGCCCGGCCGCAGTGCCTCCGGCAACCAGATCGGCCAGTCCGGTGGCCTGCTTTTTGTCACCGGCCGCCTGACCCGCGCTACCCACGCGCAGGATCTCGGCAGCGGCCACCCCTTCGGGATACGGCAGGTCACTCTGCACCACCATCGCGTGGCGCAGCGGAATGCTGAAGATCACGCCGAGCATGCCGCCCGCCGCGCAAATCGCCAGCGTCTGCCAGAACGGAAAGCCCTGCCAGTGTCCGAGCATGACCAGGCCCGGCAGGATGAAGATGATCGACGACAGGGTGCCGGCGGCGGATGCCTGCGTTTGCACCATGTTGTTCTCAAGGATGTTAGCGCCCGGGAACAGCCGCAGCACGGCCATCGAGATCACGGCCGCCGGAATCGCCGACGAGAACGTCAGGCCAACCTTGAGGCCGAGGTAGATATTGGAGGCGGTGAAAACCACCGTGATCAGGGCACCAAGGATGATGCCGCGTAGCGTCAGTTCGGGCAGCGAAACAGCGTCATCGATACGATCGACACGTTGCATGGAGCCTCCTGAGTTTTTGTTGGAAAAAAATTTGCCCGGCCGGAGCCGGGCATCGATTTCAGCTTGCGCGGGATTCTTCCGCCAGCCACTCGACGACGGGAATCGTCGCCGGCAATAGCGGCCCCACATCAACCGGCACCGCCTGCCAGGAAAACGCCTGCCCCTCCCGGCCAACCGGCTCGCCGCGCCAGTCGGTTACCTTGCAGAAATACAGGCGCACATAGGCGTGCGGGTAATCGTGCTCGAGCGTATGCCAGCGTTCGCTGCGCAGGATATCGAGCCCGAGTTCTTCGTGCAGCTCGCGCGCCAGCGCCGCTTCCACCGACTCACCGGGCTCCAGCTTGCCGCCCGGGAATTCCCAGTAGCCTTCGTATGGCTTGCCCGCCGGGCGCTGTGCCAGCAGGAAACGGCCGTCGGGCTGGATCATCACGCCGACAGCCACCTCGGTAACCTTGCGAGTCTGCCCGTCGGCCGTCTTCACGGTTTCAGCGGTTGTTGCAGCGGATTCTGCGGTTTGGGCCTGACCACTCATGCCTTGTCACCATCATCCGCCGCCAGGTCTGCCACAAACGGCTTGCCGTGCTTGCCGCCCCAGTCGCGCGCAAACTGCCACGCCACGCGGCCCGAGCGCGAACCGCGTTCGAGCGCCCAGACCAGTGCGTCGCCACGCGCCGCTTCGATATCGGCCGGCGTGCAGCCAAAGTGCGCGAGCCAGTGGGCAACGATGGCCAGGTACTCGTCCTGCTTCGGCGGATAGAACGACAGCCACAGGCCAAAGCGCTCGGACAGCGAGATCTTCTCTTCCACCACTTCGCCCGGATGGATCTCGCCATCGGCCATGTGCTGGTAGGTCTCGTTGTCCTTCATGTACTCGGGCAACAGATGGCGGCGATTCGACGTGGCATAGATCAGCACGTTGTCCGATTGCGCGGCCACCGAGCCGTCCAGCGCCGACTTCAGCGATTTGTAGCCCGACTCACCCTCCTCGAACGACAGATCATCGCAGAAGATCGCAAAGCGCTCAGGGCGCTGGGCCAGTTGCTCGACGATATCGCCGAGATCGCCCAGGTCATCCTTGTCCACTTCGACCAGACGCAGCCCGTCCTTCACGAATGCGTTCAGGCAGGCCTTGATCAACGACGACTTGCCCGTGCCGCGTGCGCCGGTCAGCAGCACGTTGTTGGCCGGGAGGCGGTTCACGAACTGGCGTGTATTGGCCACGATCGCATCCTTCTGGCGATCGATGTTCTTGAGATCGTCCAGGTGGATCGGCGGAAGCTGGCGAACCGCCTGCAGATAGCCAATGTTGCCGAGCAGGCTCTGGCGCTTGCGCCAGCGGAACGCCACCGCCTCCTTCCAGTCCGCTTCGGTCAGTTCCGGCGGCAGCCATTGTTCGAGACGGGCGAGGAAGCCATCGAGGCGGGCAGCGAGGTCAGACATGGTGCGGTTCTTCCGGAATTACGAACGGTAGTCGGCGTTGATGGACACGTAGTCATGCGACAGGTCGCACGTCCACACCGTTGCTTCGGCGTCGCCACGGCCCAGTGCGATGCGCACCGTGATCTCGGCCTGCTTCATCACGCGCTGGCCGTCTTCCTCGCGATATTCGGGGTTGCGGCCGCCATCGCGCGCCACCCAGACGTCATCGAGCCACAGGTTCACGCGGTCGACGTCAAGATCGTTCACGCCGGCATAGCCGATGGCAGCCAGAATGCGGCCAAGGTTGGGGTCCGATGCGTAGAACGCCGTCTTGACCAGCGGCGAATGGGCCACGGCGTAGGCAATCTGGCGGCACTCGGCCACGCTCTTGCCGCCTTCCACGCGGATCGTCATCAGCTTGGTGGCACCTTCGCCGTCGCGCACGATCATCTGGGCCAGTTCCTGGGCCAGCGCCGTCACGGCATCGCGCAGCGCTTCGAAGCCCGCGCCCTCGGCACGGTCGATCGACACACCGGCCTTGCCCGAGGCAATCAGCACGAACGAGTCATTGGTCGATGTATCGCCATCGATCGTGATGCTGTTGAACGAGTGATCGGCCGCGTGCGACACCAGCTTCTGCAGCACCGGCTGTGCCACGGCGGCGTCCATGGCGATGAAGCCGAGCATCGTGGCCATGTTCGGACGAATCATGCCGGCGCCCTTGCTGATGCCCGAGAGCGTCACGGTCTTGCCGTCGATCTGCACCGTGCGCGATGCGGCCTTCGGCTGCGTATCGGTAGTCATGATCGACTCGGCGGCAGCCAGCCAGTTGTCGGCGCGCGCATTGGCGATGGCCGTCGGCAGCGCGGCGGTCAGGCGATCGACCGGGAGCTGCTCCAGGATCACGCCGGTCGAGAACGGCAGCACCTGGTTCGGCTGAATGGCGAGCGCCTTGGCCAGTGCATCGCACGTGGCGCGGGCGGCGGCCAGGCCCGGCTCGCCGGTACCGGCGTTGGCGTTGCCCGTGTTGACCACGATCGCGCGGATTCCGACGCCTGCGGCAAGGTGTTCACGGCAGACCTGCACCGGCGCGGCGCAGAAGCGGTTCTGCGTGAACACACCCGCCACGGTGCTGCCCTCGGCCACGCGGACCACCAGCACGTCCTTGCGATTGGCCTTGCGGATGCCAGCTTCGGCCCAGCCGAGCTCGACGCCGGCGACGGATTTCAGGTTTTCTGCCTGAGGCAGGGGCAGGTTCACGGGCATGATCGTTTCCTTTACTGCAAATTGACTGGTTCCTGACGAACATGCCCGCTTGACGCGGGGTCAAGCGGGCATGCTCGGGATATTTGTCGACGAAGGCGCGACGGTCTCGGTCGCACCTTCATCGGCGGTAATGGCAGTGGCCGGAGGCTTCAGCTCAGCTTGCCGTGGCACTGCTTGAACTTCTTGCCCGATCCGCACGGGCACGGATCGTTGCGGCCGACCTTCGGCATGCCGGCAAGCGCCACATCACCACCCATCGCGGCCATTGCCGCGGTGGCCGTGCTGCTGCGCGGGGGCGCGGCCGGCTCGACCGGCTCGCGGCCCTCGGCAAACTCGTCATGCTTGTACTGCACGTTCTCGAGGTGCGCCAGGCCTTCCTCGATCTGTTCGGACGCCTGCTCCAGCTCTTCGGGGGACTGGATGCGCACGTTGAACACGACGCGCGTGACTTCGCTCTTGATCAGATCCAGCAGGCGCGCAAACAGTTCGAACGATTCGCGCTTGTATTCCTGCTTCGGGTCCTTCTGCGCATAGCCGCGCAGGTGGATGCCCTGACGCAGGTGATCGAGTGCGGCCAGGTGTTCGCGCCAGTGCGTGTCGATGCTTTGCAGCATCACCGAGCGCTCGAAGCCGGCAAACGACTCGCGGCCAACCTGGGCGATCTTGCTGTCGTAGAGTTCGCGCGCGCCGGTCAAGATCATGTCCAGCAGCTCTTCGTCCTCGATACTCTGTGCGCCTTCGATGGTCTTGGCCAGCGGCACTTCCAGGCCCCAGTCGTCGCGCAGACGCTGCTCCAGGCCGGCGATGTCCCACTGTTCTTCCATGCTCTCGGCGGGCACGTGCTCGCGGAACATCTCCACCAGCACGCTTTCGCGCAGGTTCGCCACCATCTCGCCGACGTCCTGCGATTCGAGCACGTCGTTGCGGAGCTTGTAGATTTCCTTGCGCTGGTCGTTGGCAACGTCGTCGTACTGCAGCAACTGCTTGCGGATGTCGAAGTTGCGGCCTTCCACCTTGCGCTGCGCCGATTCGATCGAGCGCGTGACGATGCCGGCTTCGATCGGTTCGCCCTCGGGCATCTTCAGGCGTTCCATGATCGCGCGCACGCGGTCGCCGGCGAAAATGCGCAGCAGTTGGTCGTCGAGCGACAGATAGAAGCGCGAGGAACCCGGGTCGCCCTGACGGCCGGCACGGCCGCGAAGCTGGTTGTCGATCCGGCGCGACTCGTGGCGCTCGGTGCCGACGATATGCAGGCCGCCCGCGGCCTTGACCTGCTCGTGCAGCGATTGCCACTCACCTTCGAGTTGCGCGATCTTCGCTGCCTTGTCGGCATCGGACAGGTTGGCATCGGCATCGATGAAGCCGGCCTGCTTTTCCACGTTGCCACCGAGCACGATGTCGGTACCGCGACCGGCCATGTTGGTGGCGATCGTGATCATCTTCGGACGGCCGGCCTGCGCCACGATTTCGGCTTCGCGCGCGTGCTGCTTGGCGTTCAGCACCTGGTGCGGCAGCTTTTCCTTGTTGAGCAGGTCCGAAAGGTACTCGGAAGTCTCGATCGAGGTCGTGCCCACCAGCACCGGCTGGCCGCGCTCGAAGCAGTCGCGGATGTCGCGCACGACCGCGTCGTAGCGTTCCTTCGACGTCTTGTAGATCTGGTCCTGCAGGTCCTTGCGCTGGGCCTGGCGGTTGGTCGGGATCACCACGACTTCAAGGCCGTAGATCTCCTGGAATTCGTAGGCTTCCGTGTCGGCCGTGCCGGTCATGCCGGCCAGCTTTTCGTACATGCGGAAGTAGTTCTGGAACGTGATGGTGGCCAGCGTCTGGTTTTCCTGCTGGACCGTCACGCCTTCCTTGGCCTCCACGGCCTGATGCAGACCGTCGGACCAGCGGCGGCCCGTCATCAGGCGGCCGGTGAATTCGTCGACGATAACCACCTCGTCGTTCTGCACCACGTAGTGCTGGTCGCGGTGGAACAGGCTGTGCGCGCGCAGGGCCGCGTACAGGTGGTGCATCAGCGTGATGTTCTGCGGCGCATACACCGATTCGCCTTCACCGATCAGCCCAAGTTGGGACAGGATCTGCTCGGCCTTCTCGTGGCCCGCCTCGGTCAGGTAGACCTGGTGGCCCTTTTCGTCCACAAAGTAGTCGCCCGGCTTCTCTACGCCCGTGCCGTCGGCCTTTTCCTCGCCGATCTGGCGATCGAGCAGCTTCGGAATGCCGTTCATGCGCTGGTAGAGGTCGGTCTGGTTCTCGGCCTGACCCGAAATGATCAGCGGCGTACGTGCCTCGTCGATCAGGATCGAGTCCACTTCGTCGACGATCGCGTAGTGCAGCGGACGCTGCACGCGCTGCGACGGGTCGTAGACCATGTTGTCGCGCAGGTAGTCGAAACCGAACTCGTTGTTGGTGCCGTACGTGATATCCGCGTTGTAGGCGACCTGCTTCTGGTCGTGCGGCATCTGCGACAGGTTCACACCCACCGACAGGCCCAGGAAGTTGTACAGGCGGCCCATCCACTCGGCATCGCGCTGGGCCAGGTAGTCGTTCACGGTCACCACGTGCACGCCCTTGCCCGTCAGCGCATTGAGGTACACGGACAGCGTGGCAGTCAGCGTCTTGCCTTCGCCAGTACGCATTTCCGCGATCTTGTTGTCATTCAGCACCATGCCGCCGATCATCTGGACGTCGAAATGGCGCATCTTCATGACACGCTTGCTGGCTTCGCGGCAAACGGCAAAGGCCTCGGGCAGCAGCGACTCCAGCGACTCGCCGCCGGCGTGGCGCTGGCGGAATGTCTCGGTCATGCCGCGCAGCTCGTCGTCCGAGAGCTTTTCGTACTTCGGCTCAAGGGCATTGATCTGCGCGACCGTGCGGCGATATTGTTTGATCAGCCGTTCGTTGCGGCTGCCGAAGACTTTCTTGAGAAGGCCCGTGATCATCGAGTGCTTTCACCTGCGCGAGGGCCCGTTAGCAAACCGGACAGCCTTGCGCGAGTAATGGGTAGATTGGCGCGAAACGCCGAGTTTATCATGTGCCGATGTCCTGACCGGACCGTTGCCAGCACAGATTCTGCGTGGGCGCAACATGCCCCGGCGGCGGCTGGAAATACATCGGTCGGTCAGTCTGGCCGTCAGGTTGGGACAACACCACGGACTTCAATGTTCCGCGTACGCTGGGGCGGGATCAGCGAATGGCCGTGCGGTCGGTCGGCACTGGCGCGGACGCCAGCGATTCAGGTGCCGGTGCCGGCGCAGCCGCATTCAGGAACCCGCCCGGATTACGTGGCACGCCGTTCACATGGACCTCGAAATGCAGATGGGCTCCGGTTGAGCGGCCCGTGCTGCCGACCCGGGCAATCATCTGGCCGGGCCGGACGAGATCACCCACCCTGACCAGCGTTTTCGACGCGTGGGCGTAGCGGGTCTTGAGCCCGTTGCCATGATCGATGTCGATCATGTTGCCGTACTCGTTGTGCCATTCTGCGGCCACCACGACACCGCCTGCCGCCGCCAGGATCGGCGTGCCGGGCGGCGCCACGAAGTCCACGCCATCGTGGCGGGTACGGCGGCCGGTAAATGGATCGATGCGCGCGCCAAAGCCCGATCCATCGTAGCCGGTGGCCACGGGCATCACGCTGGGGATGCGCCGCTCACGGAACTGGCGATCCATCAGTGCGGTTTCTATTACGTCGAAGTAGTCAGCGCGGTGCTCGGCCTGCTGGCCAAGGCGCGTCAGTTCGTCGCGCAGTTCAGGCAACGTGAGTTCGCTCGATAGCGCCGGTGCGGCCGGGCCGCCACGTGCGGGGCGATGGCGGAAATCGAAATCTTGCGGAGCGATGCCGGCCAAACCCGAGACCCGTTCCCCGAGCGCATCGAGCCGGACCATCTGCGCCTGAAGCTCGCCCACGCGGGTCGCCAGCACGGCCAGATTCTGACGCAGATAGGCATTGTCGCGCGCCTGCCGCGAGGCCTCGGGCGCGCCCTGGGTGCGCGCCACGAGCCAGGTCACGCCTGACGAGGCCGCGGCGACGAGCGCGCTTAGTGCGAGGACCAGCAGTACCACGCGCAGCCGCGTGAGCCGGAAACGGAACACCCGCGGCTCTCGCGGATGCAGCACGATGATTTGCATGACCATCCCCCAACCGAAAAACAGGGCCATCCGGCCCGGTGCGCACGCGGGCAAAGGCATCCCGGCTCTCGGACGGGCAAGGATTGCGCGCTAGAATGCGCGCATGCGCATGTTTACCCACCACGCTCACCAGACCGCATCGGCCAAGCCACTCAACGACTGGCTGGCCAAGGCCGGGCCAGTCTCGACGCTGATGCAGACGGCGCGCGAACTGGCGTCACTGGAAGCGGAAGTCCTGTCGCTCCTGCCGCAAGGCATGCGGGCCGGCATCGCCGTGGCCGGCGTCAAGACCGACAACCGGGGACCGCAAACGGAGCAGACGCTGCTGTTGCTGGCCGCACATGGTGCGGCGGCCGCACGGGTCCGACAGGTGGTGCCGACCCTACTTTCCCGGCTGCAACAGCGGGGCTCGCAGGTTACCGCAATCCGTGTGCGGGTACAACCGGAGGTCGGGCGCGGCGACTGGGACACCGGGCCGGTCGAGCGCAAGCCGCGCACCGCCAACATTCCACCGACGGGCCTGCGGAGCATGGATGCGCTGGCGCACAGCCTTGAGGCATCGCCACTGAAGGATGCCGTGGAGGCACTGCTGGCGCATCATCGGTAGCGTGACCTAGCCTGGGCCTGAATCCGGACACAAATGAAAAAACCCCGCGTCTGTCGAACGCGGGGTTTTGTCTTGCGGGGCTTGCCGATCAGGCAAATGCCGGCTGAATCTGCGGCAGGAACGCAGCGGGCGCTTCCTCGACCTTGTCGAACGTCACAAACTCAAACGCTTCCTGATCCGCCAGCAGTGCACGCAGCAACTGGTTGTTCAGGCCGTGGCCCGACTTGTGCGCAACGTACGAGGCAATCAGCGGATGGCCAACCACGTACAGATCGCCGATGGCGTCGAGGATCTTGTGGCGTACGAACTCGTCGCCATAGCGCAGTTCCTCGTTGTTGAGCATGCGGTGCTCGTCGAGCACGATCGCATTGTCGAGGCTGCCGCCACGGGCCAGGCCCATCTCGCGCAGTGCTTCCACTTCGTGCGCAAAGCCGAATGTGCGGGCACGTGCGATCTCGCGGACGTAGCTGGTGTCAGCGAAGTCGATCGAGAAGGTCTGGCCGGTCTTGTCGACGGCCGGATGACGGAAGTCGATCGTAAATGCGAGCTTGAAGCCGAAGTACGGTTCCAGGCGGGCAAGCTTGTCGCCTTCGCGGACTTCCACCGCCTTCTTCACACGAATAAAGCGCTTGGCGGCGGGCTGTTCTTCGATGCCGGCCGACTGCAGCAGGAACACGAACGACGCAGCACTGCCGTCCATGATCGGGATTTCCTCGGCGTCGACGTCCACGTAAAGATTGTCCACACCCAGGCCGGCGCAGGCCGACATCAGGTGTTCGACGGTGGAAACGCGTGCGCCGTTCTTCTGCAGTACCGAAGCCAGGCGGGTATCGCCGATGGCCGAAGCCGCCGCGGGGATCTCAACCGCTTCGGGCAGATCGACACGCGTAAAGACGATGCCGGTATCAGCCGGGGCCGGTCGCAGGGTCAGCGTCACTTTGCGGCCCGAGTGCAAACCGATACCAACCGTCTTCACAAGGGATTTGATTGTGCGCTGTTTGAGCATGACGGCCTCAACTATTATAAAAAGCTATTGGGCGTAAATTCTAATAATGCGATTCTACCACCACTCGGTATATTGCGCTGCACCACTTTGTTTCGGGGTGTTAGGCAGCGTTACGAATGATGCTCATCGTGCACTTCCGCCCAATATTGCGTGTCACGCGCGCAACGCTTCAAGCACCGATTCGGCACTGCTGACCTTGAACTCGCCGGGTTCTTCGACGAACAGGTGGGTAACCACACCGTCGTCGAGCACCATCGCATAGCGTTTGGCGCGGACGCCCAGGCCACGCTGCGTCAGGTCCTGATCCAGGCCGAGGGCCCTGGCCCATTGCGCCGCACCGTCGGCCATCATGCGGACCTTACCGGCCGATTGCTGCTCGCGCGCCCACGCACCCATCACAAAGGCGTCGTTGACCGCGTGGCACCAGATCTCGTCGATGCCGGCGGCGCGCAGCGCGTCGTACTGTTTCACATAGCCGGGTACGTGCTTCGCCGAGCAGGTTGGCGTGAAGGCGCCAGGCAGGCCAAAGACAACAATCTTGCGTCCCTTGATCAGTTCGGCCACCGGAAACGCGTTCGGACCGAGCGCGCAGCCGCCGGATTCGGTTTCGAAATACTCATACAACGTGGCGTCAGGGACGCGTTGACCTACGGCGATCATGGAAGCCTCATCCTCTCGGTAGAAACCCTGCCTGCATCATAGGGGCGGATGCCGCCACAACCAAGCGCCGCATTCGCGAATCCTCGCTTCAGGTGCAGGGCAATCAGCATGGTGCATAAACGCCGCGCGGCGCGTCGTATGCACGCGCCGCGCGGACAAGGACACATCCCGCCGCTGGGAGGCGGGAAACCAGTCCGGGGAGGCGGCCGATGGCCTGCCTGCCCGGCAACGGGATGCGGACGGACTGCTTTCGGCGCGGGTGCGGCGCAGCCGGGCGCACTAACGGATCACGTCAGGCCCTGCAATCGTCGAGCGGATAGGGAGCGCTCAGGCGACGCGTTAGGAACCTGCCTGCAACCCGTCAGGCGCGCGGCCGCGGCCGCTGCCCTGCCGGAGCCCAGCTCAGTCTGCCTGCTTGCGCAGGAAGGCCGGGATATCGTACGTATCCACGCCCTTCTCCTGCAGCGCCGCCACGTGGGCGGACGCCGACTCGCGCGAGCTGCGCCACACAGCCGGGGTGTCCAGGCCACTGTAGTCCGGCGATGCATGCGCCGGGGCAGCAGCAGCGGTCAGGCCAGCCATCATCTGCACCGGGATGTTGTCCGTACCGGTCTTCAGCAGCGTCATCGGCTGCTGCTTCTTGGCCGAACGACCCAGACCCGTGGCCACAACGGTCACGCGCAGTGCGTCGCTCATCGAATCGTCGTACACCGTACCGAAGATCACGGTCGCGTCTTCCGCGGCATAGCTGCGGATCGTGTTCATGACTTCCTTGGTTTCCGACAGCTTCAGCGAGCGGCTGGCCGTGATGTTGACCAGCACGCCGCGCGCGCCGGACAGGTCCACGCCTTCGAGCAGCGGGCTGGCCACGGCCTGCTCGGCGGCCAGGCGGGCGCGATCCACGCCGGACACGGTTGCCGTGCCCATCATGGCCTTGCCCTGTTCGCCCATCACCGTCTTCACGTCTTCGAAGTCGACGTTCACCAGACCGTCCACGTTGATGATTTCGGCGATGCCGGCCACGGCGTTGTGCAGCACGTCATCGGCGCACTGGAAGCACTTGTCCATCTCGGCGTCGTCGCCCATGACTTCGAACAGCTTCTCGTTGAGCACCACGATCAGCGAGTCCACCGACGACTCCAGTTCGCCGGAACCGTGCTCGGCCACCTTGGCACGGCGCGCGCCTTCGAAGTCGAACGGCTTGCTGACCACGCCCACGGTCAGGATGCCCATTTCCTTGGCCACCTGCGCCACGATCGGCGCGGCACCCGTACCGGTACCGCCGCCCATGCCGGCAGTGATGAAGACCATGTGCGCACCGCGCAGGGCATCGGCGATCTGCTCGCGCGCCTGCTCGGCGCAGTTGCGGCCCACTTCCGGCTTGGCACCAGCACCCAGGCCGGTGTTGCCGAGCTGCAGCACGCGCGATGCCGAGGAGCGCTTGAGCGCTTGGGCGTCGGTATTCATGCAAATGAATTCCACACCCTGCACGCCACGGCTGATCATGTGCTGCACGGCATTGCCGCCCGCGCCGCCCACGCCCACCACCTTGATGATGGTGCCGTCCTGAATCTCCGTCTCGATCATGTCAAAGTCCATCACTGCCTCCGAAAGTAATCAGTCCCCAAACGCTGCGGCCTCCCCGCCGCAGCCCTTGGTTCCTGAACAAGAAACCGTCAAAAAAAATCGCTAACCGGAAAACACTGCAACAAAACTGCTCAACGTGCGATCTGCCAATTCGCTGACGCCTGGCAGCGCGTCACGTCGAAGAAATCCTGACCGTCAGGCTCGTCAGAAGTTGCCGACGAACCATTCCTTCATACGTCCCCACACCTGCTTCACGGACCCGCTCTGCACCGCAACCTTTCGGCCACGCATGCGTTGCACGCAACCCTCCTGCAGGAGGCCCATCACCGTGGAGTAGCGCGGGCTCTTCACCACCTCGTGCAGGTTGCCGCGATACTCGGGCACACCAACGCGCACCGGCTTCAGGAAGATATCTTCGCCCAGTTCCACCATGCCCGGCATCATTGCCGTGCCGCCGGTGATCACCACGCCTGACGACAGCAGTTCCTCATAGCCCGACTCGCGCACCACCTGGTGCACCAGCGAATAGAGTTCCTCGATGCGTGGCTCGATCACCGCGGCCAGCGCCTGGCGGCTCAGCGTCCGCGTGCCGCGGTCGCCCACGCCGGGCACCTCGATCATGTCTTCCGGATCGGCGATCGCCTGCTTGGCAATGCCGTACTGGATCTTGATGTCTTCGGCGTCAGGCGTCGGCGTGCGCAGCGCCATGGCGATGTCGTTGGTGATCTGGTCACCGGCGATCGGAATCACGGCCGTATGGCGGATCGCGCCTTCGCTGAAGATGGCGATATCCGTCGTGCCGCCGCCGATATCGACCAGCACCACGCCCAGTTCCTTCTCGTCCTCGGTCAGCACGGCCAGGCTTGACGCCAGCGGCTGCAGGATCAGGTCGTGCACCTCCAGGCCGCAGCGACGCACACACTTGACGATGTTCTGCGCCGCGCTGACCGCGCCGGTGACGATATGCACCTTCACTTCCAGGCGGATGCCGCTCATGCCGATAGGCTCGCGCACGTCCTCCTGGCCGTCGATGATGAATTCCTGGGTCAGGATGTGCAGGATCTGCTGATCGGTCGGGATGTTGACCGCCTTGGCGGTTTCGATCACGCGCGCCACGTCCGTCTGGGTGACTTCCTTGTCCTTGATCGCCACCATGCCGCTGGAATTGAAGCTGCGGATATGGCTGCCGGCGATGCCGGTAAAGACCTCGGCGATCTTGCAGTCGGCCATCAGTTCGGCCTCTTCCAGCGCGCGCTGGATCGACTGCACGGTGGCCTCGATGTTGACTACGACCCCCTTCTTCAAACCCTTGGACTCGGACTGGCCCATCCCGATCACCTCATAGCTGCCATCGGGGCGCAGTTCCGCCACCACGGCCGCCACCTTCGAGGTGCCGATATCGAGACCGACCAGTAGGTCCTTGTATTCCTTGCTCATCGAGTTTTCTCCGCGTTCTTACTCTTGAGTCGCGTCGGATTGTTGTTGGTATTACCGGCCGAAGCCGCCTGAGGGGTTGCCGCGCCGGCTGCCGAACCCGTCGCCGGGCCGGTTGCCACGGCGGTTGCTGGCGCGGCTGCCTTGGCCGCCGCCTTGGCTGCAGCAGCAGCCTGGGCATCGGTCAGGAAGCGCACGCTGGCCGCGCGGATCGCAAAGCCATTGGGATAGCGCAGGTCGGCATACTCGATCTGCTTGCCCACCTGCTCCGTCACCTGCGGCCACGACGCCACGAAGCGCTTGACCCGTGCTTCCATGGCGGCGCGGTCCTCGTCGGTCTGCTCTCGGCCAAATTCGACGACCATGCCGTTGGACAGCTTGGCGCGCCACGCATAGCGGCCCGACAGCGCCACGGCTAGCGGTTCGAGCTTCAGCGGCTTGAACCATTCGCGCATGATCTCGAGCTTCTCGACCACGTCCTCCTCGCTGTCCGGCGGTCCGTCAAGCGCCAGCAGCTGGGCATCCTCTTCGGCTTCGGCGGTGTTGGCCACGAATACCTCGCCATAGGTATTGATGAGCCTGCCGCTGTCCGCCGTGCCCCAGGTGCCAAGGGCTTCGTGCTCTTCTACCTGCACCGCCAGGCCGTTCGGCCATTCGCGCCGCACGCTCGCATGGCGCACCCATGGCACCGATTCGAACGCCTGGCGCGCCGTGTTCAGGTCAAGCGTGAAGAAGTTGCCTGCCAGCTTGCCCAGCGCGTTGGCGCGCACGCTGGGCGCGTTCACGTGACGCAGCGGCTCACCGTCCATCGACGTCAGCTCGACATGCGTGATGGCGAACACAGGCCGCTGGGCCAGCCACAGCAGGCCAGCCCCGAGCGCCAAGAGCGCCACCAGCGCGTAGAACGCTGAGGCGATCAGGTTGAGCAGGCGCGCGTTATGCCACATGTTTGGTCAGGTCAGGCGTCAAGTACTTCGGTTACTCGGGTTTCCAGTGCTCGTTCGGATGCAGGTCCAGCGTGGCTGCCGCCAGTACCTGCATTGCGAAGTCCTCGTAGCTGATGCCCTGCGCACGCGCCGCCATCGGCACGAGCGAATGGCCGGTCATGCCCGGGGACGTGTTCATTTCCAGCAGGTAAGGCTTGCCGTCGCGCGTCAGCATCACGTCGGCGCGGGCCCAGCCTCGGCAGCCCAGTACGCGGAACGCCTCGACGGCCAGCGCACGCACTTCGCGCTCCACCGCCTCGGGCAATGTTGACGGGCACAGGTATTGGGTAACGTCAGTAAAGTATTTATTTTGATAGTCGTAGTTCGACTCAGGCGCAACAATCTTGATGACCGGCAGCGCTTCGGCCGCTGCGCCCTCGCCCACGACCGGGCAAGTCAGCTCCGCGCCGTCGATGAACGTTTCGGCGATCACGTCGGCATCGAGCCCCGCAGCCTTCTCGAAGGCAGCACGCATCTGGTCGGCGGCGGTGACCTTGGTCAGGCCGATCGACGAACCCTCGCGCGCCGGCTTGACGATCAGCGGCAGGCCCAGATCGGCCACCACGGCATTGAAATCGGTGTCCGCATGCAGCATCGCGAAGCGCGGCGTGGGCAGGCCGTGCGTCATCCACAGCCGCTTGGTGGCCTGCTTGTCCATGGCCAGCGCGGACGCCAGCACGCCGCTGCCGGTGTATGGCACGCCAAGCTGTTCGAGCAGGCCCTGCATCGTGCCGTCCTCGCCGTAGCGGCCATGCAGCGCGATAAAGACACGGTCGAAACCGGCCGCAGCCAGTTCCGCGATCGGCTGCAGACCCGGATCGAACGGATGGGCATCGACGCCACGCGACTTCAGCGCGGCCAGCACGCCATTGCCGGACATCAGCGAGATCTCGCGCTCGGCCGACTTGCCGCCCAGCAGTACGCCAACCTTGCCCAGCGACTTCGGATCGATATTGGGATGGGCGACGAAGCTCATTGCTGGCCTCCCAGTTGATGCGATACCAGTTGTCCCGGCACGCCGCCAATCGAGCCGGCGCCCATCGTCACGACCACATCGCCGGGCCGCACGGCATTCAGGATGGCCTGGGGCATGTCCTCGATCTGCTCGACAAAAACGGGTTCAACCTTGTTCGCCACGCGCAGCGCGCGCGTCATCGCGCGGCCATCGGCCGCGACGATCGGCGCTTCGCCGGCGGCATACACCTCGGCCAGCAGCAGCGCGTCGACGGTGCCAAGCACCTTGACGAAATCCTCGAAGCAATCACGCGTCCGCGTGAAGCGGTGCGGCTGGAAGGCCAGCACCAGACGGCGATCGGGGAACGCGCCACGGGCGGCAGCCAGCGTTGCGGCCATTTCCACCGGGTGGTGGCCGTAGTCGTCCACCAGCGTGAACGTGCCGGAGCCATCGGGCGTTGCCACCTCGCCATAGCGCTGGAATCGGCGGCCCACGCCGTGGAATTCGCGCAGCGCCTTGACGATCGAGGCGTCCGGCACTTCCAGCTCGGT
Source organism: Cupriavidus sp. BIS7 (assembly GCF_000292345.1). Classification (GTDB taxonomy): domain Bacteria; phylum Pseudomonadota; class Gammaproteobacteria; order Burkholderiales; family Burkholderiaceae; genus Cupriavidus. The sequence continues at coordinate 34,426 of NZ_ALOU01000037.1, read as the reverse complement.
GGCAATGGCGATAGCGGCCAGCGCGTTCTGCACGTTGTGCATGCCCGGCAGGTTCAGCACGATGTCGAGCGGCGGCTCGGCGTGGCCGTTGAGCTGGCGCAGCACGGTGAAGTGCATCTGGCCGTCGACGGCGCGCGCGTTGACGGCGCGAATCTGTGCATCCTCGGCAAAACCGTAGCGGACGATCGGCTTGGACACGAACGGCAGGATCTCGCGCACGTTCGGGTCGTCGACGCAAAGCACGGCGATGCCGTAGAACGGCAGCCGCTGCGTGAACTCCACGAACGCCTGCTTGAGCCGGGCAAAGTCGTGCCCGTAGGTGTCCATGTGGTCGGCGTCGATATTGGTGATGACCTCCATCACCGGGAACAGGTTCAGGAACGACGCGTCCGATTCGTCGGCTTCCGCGACGATGAAATCGCCCGTGCCCAGCCGCGCGTTGGCGCCGGCCGAGTTCAGTCGGCCGCCGATCACGAAGGTCGGGTCAAGCCCGCCTTCGGCCAGCACCGAAGCCACCAGGCTCGTCGTGGTGGTCTTGCCGTGCGTGCCGGCGATGGCCACGCCCTGCTTCAGGCGCATCAGCTCGGCCAGCATCACGGCGCGCGGCACCACGGGGATGCGCCGCGCGCGGGCGGCCAGCACCTCGGGGTTGTCGTTGGTGACCGCGGTGGATACCACCACGGCGTTGGCGCCCGTGACGTTGTCCGCGTCATGGCCATGGGCCACACGCGCACCGAGCGAAGCCAGGCGCCGCGTGGCAGCGTTGCTGCCCACGTCGGAACCCGAGACCTTGTAGCCCAGGTTCAGCAGGACCTCGGCGATGCCGCTCATGCCGGCCCCGCCGATACCTACGAAGTGGATGTTCTTGACTATATGCTTCATTGAATCTGTATCACGTTTTACCCGCCAACTGGCGGCAGATCTCGGCGACGCGCCGGGTTGCCTCCGGTTTGGCCAGGTCGCGCGCAGCGCGCGCCATGTCCTTCAGTTGCGTCCGCGACAGGCTGGCGATGGTCCTTGCCAGACCTTCCGCGGTCAGTTCGTTCTGTTGCACCAGCAACGCGGCGCCCTGTTTCGACAGGAACTTCGCGTTGGTGGTCTGGTGGTCGTCCACCGCGTGCGGGAACGGCACGAAAAGCGCCGCCACACCTGCGGCAGCCACTTCCGAAACCGTCATCGCGCCTGCGCGGCAGATGACCAGGTCTGCGTCGGCATAAGCCGCCGCCATGTCGTCGATGAATGGCACGGTCTCGCCGGCCACGCCCGCCGCCGCGTAGTTCGCACGCAGCGTATCGATCTGTTTTGCGCCCGCCTGGTGCCGCACGACCGGGCGCTGGCCTTCCGGCAGCAGCGCGATCGCCTTGGGCACCACGTCGTTGAGCGCGGCCGCACCAAGGCTGCCGCCCACCACGAGCACGCGCAGCGGACCGGTGCGATGGTCGTAGCGCGATTCCGGTGCGGGAAGGTGCGCCAGCTCGGCGCGCACCGGGTTGCCTGTCCATTCGCTGTTCGGCAGCGCATTGGGGAACGCGCAAAGCACGCGATCCGCAACCTTGGCCAGCACCTTGTTCGCCAGGCCGGCGATCGAGTTCTGCTCGTGCAGCACCAGCGGACGGCCGAGCAGCGACGCCATCATCCCGGCCGGGAACGTGATGTAGCCACCCATGCCGAGCACCACGTCCGGCTTTACGCGGCGCAGCGCGCCGATGCTTTGCCAGAACGCGCGCAGCAGGTTCAGCGGCAGCAGGAACTTGGTAACCAGGCCCTTGCCGCGCAGTCCGCCGAACTGGATGTACTCCATCGGGATGTCGTACTTCGGCACCAGCGTGGCTTCCATGCCCGTGCGATTGCCCAGCCAGACCACGCGCCAGCCCTCGTCGCGCAATGCACGCGCGACCGCCAGCCCCGGGAACACATGGCCCCCGGTGCCGCCAGCCATCACGAGCAGCGTGCGTGCGGTCATACCTTCCCTCCGCGCATCAACACTCGGTTTTCATAATCGACCCGAAGTACGATGGCCAACGCCACGCAGTTCATCAGGATGCCCGAGCCGCCATAGCTGACCAGCGGCAGCGTCAGTCCCTTGGTCGGCAGCAGGCCCAGGTTCACGCCCATGTTGATGAAGGTCTGCCAGCCGAACCAGACACCCATGCCCTTGGCGACGAGGCCGGCGAAGGTGCGGTCAAGCTGCAGCGCGGTGCGGCCGATGTTGAAGCAGCGGCGTACGAGCCAGTAGAACAGGACGATCATCACCAGCACGCCGACAAAGCCGAACTCCTCGCCGATCACGGCCAGGATGAAGTCGGTATGTGCTTCAGGCAGGTAGTGCAGCTTCTCGATGCTGCCGCCCAGACCAACGCCGGTCCATTCGCCACGGCCGAATGCGATCAGCGAGTGCGTAAGCTGGTACGCCTTGCCGAGCGCATTGTTCTCTTCCCACGGGTTCAGGTACGCGAAGATCCGCTCGCGGCGCCATGGCGATGCCGTGATCAGCAGCGCGAACGCGCCCACGGCCACGCCCACCAGGCCGGCGAACAGCTTGCCGTTGATGCCGCCGAGGAACAGGATGCCCATCGCCACGGCCGCGACCACGAGGAACGCACCCATGTCCGGTTCCAGCAGCAGGAGCATGCCGACCACCACCACGGCCACACCCATCGGCAGGAAGCCCTTGGACACGTTCTGCATCCATTCCTGCTTGCGCACCGTGTAGTTGGCCGCGTACAGCACCACGGCAAGCTTCATCAGTTCGGACGGCTGGAAGTTCATCACGCCGAGCGGGATCCAGCGCCGCGCACCGTTCACGCCCTTGCCGACGAACGGCACCAGCACGATCACCAGCAGCACCAGCGCGACGATGAACAGCTTCGGTGCGTAGCGATCCCAGACCTTGACCGGGATCTGGAACGCAACCAGCCCCGCCGACAGGCCGATCACCAGGCCGAACGCGTGACGCACCAGGAAATGCGCCTCGCGGTAGTTCGCGTAGCGCGGCGAATCCGGCAGCGCGATCGATGCCGAGTAGACCATCACCAGGCCGAACGTCAGCAGTACGATCGCCACCCACAGCAGGGGCTGGTCGTACTCCATCATGCGGGAGCGGGTCGGCTTGACGCCGGACACCGCATCACGCAGGCCACCCCAGGCATTGCCGATGGTGGCGCCGATGAATCCGCTGCGCTTGACCTGCGAGTCGCTCATGGCATGATCCCCCGGGACAGGGCCAGTTCTTCCACCGCGCTGCGGAACACCTGCGCCCGGTGGACATAGTTGCGGAACATGTCGAGGCTGGCGCAGGCCGGCGACAGCAGCACCACATCGCCCGCCTCGGCCAGGCTGGCCGATTTCTCCACCGCTTCTTCCAGCGACCCGGCGTCAACCAGCGGCTTGCCGGTGCTCTCCAGCGCCGCGCGCAGCGCGCCGGCGTCCTTGCCGATCAGCACCACGGCACGCGCGTACTGCGCCACCGGCGTGGCCAGCGGCGAGAAATCCTGCCCCTTGCCTTCGCCGCCCGCGATCAGCACCACGTGCTTGTCCAGTCCGTTCAGCGCGGCGACGGTGGCGCCCACATTGGTGCCCTTGCTGTCGTCGAAATACTCGACTTCGTCGATCGTCGCCACCCATTCCACGCGGTGCGGCTCGCCGCGATACTCGCGCAGGCCGTGCAGCAGTGCATTGAGCGGCAGGTCGATCGCGCGGCAGAGCGCCAGCGCGGCCATGGCGTTGGTGGCGTTGTGCATCCCGCGGATATGGAGCGCATCAGCCGGCATCAGGCGCTTGTGGCGCACCGGCACGGCTTCCTCGGCCGCCTCGCCCTTCTTGCGGCGGCGGGGCTTCTGCTCGACGTCAGCCTCGGTATCTGGTTCAGCCAAGATGATCCATGGCATGCCGCCATCGCGCATGACACCATAACTTCCAACGGTCTCCGGCAGGTCGGTGCCAAAGGTCACGAGCGGTGCGCCGCCACGGGCCATGTCCATCGTCAGCCGGTCCTGACGATTGAGCACTTGCAGGCAACCCTTGTCGGCCGGGCCGAAGATGCGCGCCTTGGCGGCGGCATAGGCTTCCATGCTGCCGTGCCAGTCGAGGTGATCCTGCGTGACATTGAGCACGGTGGCAGCATGCGGCGCAAGCGAGAACGTGTATTCAAGCTGGAAGCTCGACAGTTCCAGCACCCAGACATCGGGCAGCGTGGCGCTGGCGATGCAGGCCGACAGCTTGTCCAGCGCGGACGGGCTGATATTGCCGGCCACGGCCACGGTCTTGCCCGCGCGCTCGATCAGCCGGCCGGTCAGCGCGGTGGTGGTGGTCTTGCCGTTTGTGCCGGTAATCGCCAGTACGCGCGGTGCGTAGCCCGACGTCGCTTCCAGGTAGCCGAGCGCCTGGGCGAACAGTTCGATCTCGCCCCAGACTGGGATGCCACGCGCCTGGGCCGCTTCGAGCAGTGCCCTGGTATCTGGCTCCAGCGGCGACAGGCCGGGGCTGATCGCCACCAGGCCGATGTCGTCGAGCAGGCCTTCGGCGAAGCGGCCGCCCACGAACAGGGCCGAGGTCAGCTCGGCCTGCAGGAATACAAGGTTGGCGGGCGCCTCGCGCGTGTCGGCCACGCGCACGCGGCAGCCGTTCAGGCCGCACCAGCGTGCCATGGCCAGCCCCGATTCGCCGAGGCCAAGTACCAGCACATGAGGTTTTTGCAACACGCCAAACACTTCGATTTCCTGCCTTTAGAGTCCGTGGGTTATGAATGTCAGTCCGGGTTACCGCAGCTTCAGCGACGACAGCCCGATCAGTACCAGCAAGATCGTGATGATCCAGAAGCGCACGGTGACCTGCGTTTCCTTCCAGCCGCCAAGCTCGAAGTGGTGGTGCAGCGGCGCCATGCGGAACAGCCGGCGGCCTTCGCCGTAACGGCGCTTCGTGAACTTGAACCACGAAACCTGGAGCATCACGGACAGCGTTTCCACCACGAAGATCCCGCCCATCACGAACAGCACGATCTCCTGGCGCACGATCACCGCGACCGTGCCAAGCGCGCCGCCCAGCGCCAGCGCGCCGACGTCACCCATGAACACGCGCGCCGGGTGGGCATTGAACCAGAGGAACGCCAGACCCGCGCCGGCCATCGCCGAACAGAAGATCAGCAACTCGCCCGCACCGGGAATATGCGGGAACAGCAGATACTTGCTGTAGACCGCATTGCCCATCACATAGGCGAACACGCCGAGGCCGCCGCCCACCAGCACCACGGGCATGATCACGAGGCCGTCCAGGCCATCGGTCAGGTTCACCGCGTTGCTCGAGCCAACGATCACGAAATACGTCAGCACGATGAAGCCAGTCACGCCGAGCGGGTAGCTCACTTCCTTGAAGAAGGGCACGATCAGGTTCATCTTGTATGGCACGTCCGCGAACATGCCGCCTTCGATCCAGCCCAGGAACAGGCTCCAGATGCGCACGTTGCTGGCCTCGGACACCGAGAACGCCAGATACACGGCGGCGATCAGTCCGATCAGCGTCTGCCAGAAGAACTTCTCGCGGCTGGACATCCCGCGCGGGTCGCGATAGACGACCTTGCGATAGTCATCGACCCAGCCGATTGCGCCATAGCCAAGCGTCACCAGCAGCACCACCCAGATGAAGCGGTTGCCCCAGTCGCACCAGAGCAACGTGGAAATGGCGATCGAGATCAGCACGAGCACGCCGCCCATGGTCGGCGTGCCGGATTTCACGAGGTGAGTCTGCGGGCCGATCGTGCGCACGGCCTGGCCAATCTTCAGTTCGGTCAGGCGGCGGATCACCCACGGCCCAAAACCGAGGCCGATCACAAGCGCGGTGAGGTTGGCCATCACCGCGCGGAAAGTCAGATAGTTGACGACCCGCAGGAAGCTGTAATCGTTTTGCAGCCACTGGGCCAGTGCCAATAACATCGTTCGTCAGTTTCGTTAATGAGCGGAAGGTGATGCGACAAGCGCATCGACAATCCGTTCCATGCGCATGAAGCGCGATCCCTTTACCAGCACGGCCGCTGCATTGGCCACCGTGCCCTCCTTGTCTTCCCTCAGCGCCTGCGCCAGCTCTTCCGCGCGAGCGAAATGCCGTGCGCCGGCGCCGTACGCCTGCACCGCGTGCGGTGCCAGTTCACCGGTTGCCCAGAGCGCGTCGATACCGCGATCGCGCGCGTAGGCGCCAATCTCGGCGTGGAACGCCGGACCCTGGTTGCCCACTTCGCCCATGTCGCCCAGCACCAGCAGGCGCGGGGCTGCAAACCCGGCCAGCACGTCGATCGCGGCGCGCATGGAATCCGGATTGGCGTTGTACGTGTCGTCGATGACAACCGTGCCGGCCGGTGTGTGCTTGACCTGCAGGCGGCCCTTCACGGCAGTGAAGCCGGCAATGCCTGCCTGGATCGCCGCCACCTCGACACCGGCAGCCAGCGCGCACGCCGTGGCGGCCAGCGCATTGCGCACGTTGTGGGCGCCCAGAAGCTGCAGCCGCTGCGTGAAGCGCCGGCCCGGCGCCGTGACGTCGAGCACCTGCACGCCGTCATCGAGCGTTACCGTGGCGCGCACATCGGCCGATGCGTCCGTGCCGAACGACAGCACGGCGCGCGTGCCGGCGGCCTGGCGCCAGATGGCTGCATGCGCACCGCCGCTTTCGGCATCCACCGGGAACACGGCCACGCCGTTGGCCGGCAGCGCGGCGATCGCGCTTGCGTGCTCATGCGCCACTGCTTCCACGCTGACCATGAACTCCTGGTGCTCGCGCTGTGCGTTGGTGATCACGGCCACGGTCGGCTGGGCGATACCGGCCAGATAGACCGTTTCGCCCGGATGATTCATGCCCAGTTCGAGCACGGCCAGCTTGTGGTGCGCGCGCAGGCGCAGCACGGTCAGCGGCAGGCCGATATCGTTGTTCAGGTTGCCGCCCGTCGCCAGGCGGTCGCCTTCGCCCACGGCTGCGGCAAAGATGGCCGCGATCATTTCCTTGACCGTGGTCTTGCCATTGCTGCCGGTCACGGCCACCGTGGGCGGCGTGAACTCACGGCGCCAGCCCGCGGCCAGCTCGCCAAGGCCGATGCGCGTATCGGGCACGACCAGCGCCGGCACATCAAGCCCGGTTTCACGGCTCACCATGACGGCAGCGGCGCCGCGCGCCACCACATCGGCCAGGAAATCGTGGGCATCGAAACGCTCGCCCTTGAGCGCGACGAACAGGTCGCCGGGCTCGACGGTACGGCTGTCGGTATGCACGCGCGAAAACGAGCGCGTAGCATCTCCGGAAATACTTGCGCCGGCAATCCAGCCGGCGGCTTGCTGCAGATTCGTCATCGGTTGCTGCTGGTTCATGCCGACACCCCCCGCGTGCCGAGGGTCAGGCGCACATGCTCCCGGTCGGAGAACGGACGCTTGCGGCCCTGGATCTCCTGCGTGGCTTCGTGGCCCTTGCCGGCAACGAGCACCACGTCGGCCGGGGCCGCGTGCCTGATTGCATAAAGGATGGCGGCTGCGCGGTCCTCGATCAGGCTGGCGCGGGCACGGTCCTGCATGCCGTCGGCAATCGCCTCGAGGATGTCGCGCGGATCTTCGCTGCGCGGGTTGTCGCTGGTCAGGACCACTTCGTCGGCCAGCCGCTCGGCCACGCCGCCCATCAGCGGACGCTTGGTGGCATCGCGGTCACCGCCGCAGCCGAACACGCACCAGAGCTTGCCCTGGCGCGCTTGCGCGACCGGCCGCAGCGCGGTCAGCGTCTGGATCAGCGCGTCTGGCGTATGGGCGTAATCGACCACGGCCAGCGGCGCATCGTGGCCGCCGAACAGTTCCATGCGGCCATCTACGGGCGTCAGGTTGCGCAGCGCGCCGATGGCGGCATCCCAGGCCACGCCCTGCGCCAGCGCGGCGCCGAGCACGGCCAGCAGGTTGCTGACGTTGAACGCGCCGATCATCGGCGTGGTCACGCCGGCGCTGCCGAAGCTGCCATCGATATGGAATGCGGTGCCGGTGCCCGTGGCGCGCACGCCGGTGGCACGCAGCCATTGGCCGCGCGCTGCCGAGGCACCTGTCTTGCCGTCGATGCCGTACTCGATAACCTGTGGCGCGCTGACGGCGGCCGCGTTACCGGCCAGCAGGCGCTGCCCCATGCCATCGTCGCGGTTGATCACCGCGGTCTTCAGACCGTCCCACATGAACAGGCGCGCCTTGGCCGCCTCGTACTCGGCCATCGTGCCGTGGTAGTCGAGGTGATCCTGCGTCAGGTTGGTCAGCACGGCCACGGCAAACTCGGTGCCGGCCACGCGGCCCTGCTCCAGGCCGTGCGAGGAGACTTCCATCGCCACCGCGCGCGCGCCGGCGTCGTTCAGCTCGGCCAGGCTGGCCTGGAGCTGCACGGCGTCTGGCGTGGTGAAGCCAGTAAGCTTGAGCGCATCAGGGAAGCCCGAGCCAAGCGTGCCGATCGTCGCACATGGCGTGCCGGTGGCCTGCAGCAGACGTGCAAGCCATTGCGAGCACGAGGTCTTGCCGTTGGTGCCGGTGATGCCGGTCACCGCCATCTTGCGCGCGGCGATGCCATGCCAGCCGGCCGCAATCGGCCCGGCAAGCTCGTGCAGTTGCGATACGGCCAGGTGCGGCACGCGGTCGCCGTGGGCCCACGTAAAGTTGTCGGCTTCATAGACGATGGCCGACGCACCGGCGGCAATTGCCTTGTCGATATGCGGGCGGCCATCGGTGGCAAGGCGCTCGTTGCCGAGCACGTAGGCAAAAAACACGTCGCCCGGTTGCAGACGGCGCGTATCGCCGGTCAGTCGCGCGTTTTCCGGGGCATGCGTACGCAGCCAGGCCAGCGCGTTGCTGGCCTGGGCGGAGACTTCTAGCGGGAGCAGCGGCTTGCCCGTCATGGCGTGGCGCTCCATGGTTCGCTTTCCGGCACCTTGTCGGTGACCATGAGCTGGCGGATTGGTGAGTCGGGCTGGACGTTCAGTGCGCGCAGCGCGCCGCCGGTGATGGCCGAGAAAACCGGGCCGGCCACCGCGCCACCGTAGTGGCTGCCGGAGGTCGGTTCGTCGACGCTGACGGCGACGATCACGCGCGGATTCGACATCGGCGCCAGGCCGATGAACGACGCGCGATACTTGCTGCGGTCATAGCCACGGCCTACGTGCTTGTATGCGGTACCGGTCTTGCCGCCGACGCGGTAGCCCATCACCTGGGCCTCCGGCGCGGTGCCGCCCGGTGCGGTCACGGTTTCCAGCATGCCGCGCACTTCGCGGGCGATCTGCGGCGACAGGATGCGCTCGCCGGTTGCCGGGCCATTGGTCTTGAAGATCGACACCGGGATCAGCTCGCCGTCATGGGCGAAGATCGTGTAGGCGTGTGCGATCTGGAACAGCGACACGGACAGGCCATAACCATAGGACATCGTCGCCTGCTCGATTGGCCGCCAGCTCTTCCACGGCCGCACGCGGCCGGCCACGGCGCCCGGGAAGCCAATCTTCGGCGCCTGGCCCAGGCCGACACTGGTATACATATCCCACATTTCCTGCGGCTTCATCATCATCGCGATCTTCGTCGTGCCGATATTGCTCGACTTCTGGATCACGCCGCCCACCGTGAGCGTGCCGTAGTTGTGGGTGTCGGAGATCGTCGCGCCTTCGAAGTTGAACTTGCCGGTCGTCACGATCTGCGTTGTCGGGGTCACGCGGCCAAGCTGCAGCGCCAGGCCGATCGAGATCGGCTTCATCATCGAGCCGGGCTCGAACGTGTCAGTCAGCACGCGGTTGCGCAACTGCTCGCCCGAGAGGCGGGTGCGATCGTTCGGGTTGTAGGTCGGCCAGTTGGCCAGCGCCAGCACCTCGCCGGTCTGCGCGTCCAGCACCACGGCGCTGGCGGCCTTGGCCTTGCTACGCTCGACCACGGCCTTGACCTCGTTGTACGCCAGGTACTGGATCTTCGCGTCGATCGAGAGCTGCATGTCCTCGCCGTCACGCGGTGTCTTCAGGATGCCGACGTCCTCCACCACGCGGCCCAGGCGGTCCTTGATCACCTGGCGCGCGCCGGCCCGGCCTGCCAGCACGCTCTCGCGCGCCAGTTCCACGCCTTCCTGGCCCTTGTCCTCGACGTTGGTGAAGCCGACGATGTGCGCCATCGCTTCGCCTTCCGGGTAGAAGCGCTTGTACTCGCGCGTCTGATGGACACCCTCGACCTTGAGCGCGGCGATCTTGTCGGCGGCGTCCGGCAGCACCTGGCGCTTCAGGTACACGAAGCTCTTGTCCTCGGACAGCTTGGCGCGCAATTCCTTCTCGGACATGTCGAGCAGCTTGGCGAGCTGGCGGATGCGCTGGGGGTCGGTGTCGTTCGGCACGTCTTCGGGCACGGCCCAGATCGCCTTGACCGGCAGGCTGGTGGCCAGCACCAGACCATTGCGGTCCAGGATCTTGCCGCGTGTGGCGGGCAGTTCCAGCGTGCGCTGGAAGCGCTTCTTGCCCTCCATCTCATAGAACTGGTTGCCCGGACCCTGAATCCACAGCGCGCGGCCGGCCAGGGCCGCGAAAGCGGCGAACATCAGGAACACCACGAACTTGGACCGCCACATCGGCAGGCGCAGGCCCAGCACCGGGCTGGCCGAGAACTGGCCGGTGCGCGGGCGCGCTGCTTCCCCGCGCGACTTGTTGTCGGCGCGGGCGCGGTTCATGGTCGGGCGGGCCATGCTCATTTGGCAGCCCCTTCCGCGGGTTGCTCGGCATCCGGCGGCGTGGAGGGCAATACAACACCTTGCAGGTACTGGGTACGCCCGGCCAGCGCCGGCGACATCTTGAGCTGCGTGCGCGCGGCTTCGGCGATGCGCGCGCTCTTGCTGAGCGAACTCTGCTGGTACTGCAGGCGCGACCAGTCAATATCGAGCTGCTTCTCCTCGGACTGCGCGCGCTCCATCGCCACGAACAGCGTGCGAGCCTGGTGCTGCGCGCTGACCAGCGACAGCGCACAGAACAACAGGGCGGCAAGGAGGAAGAAGGTCAGGCGGTTCATGCCGTCGGCGCTCCGAGTTTCTCGGCCACACGCATCACGGCGGAACGTGCGCGCGGGTTCTCTGCCACCTCGTCGGCACCGGGCTTGTAGCGGCCCAGCAGCTTCATCGTCGGCTGCGGCAGGTCGGCGGCGCGCAGCGGCGCGCGGCGCAGGGCCGGATCGGCATCCTGCTGGGGACGCGCATGCGCCTGCATGAACCGCTTGACGATGCGGTCCTCGAGCGAGTGAAAGCTGATCACCACGAGCCGGCCTCCGACCTGAAGCAATTCGTACGCCGCCTTCAGACCCCTTTCGAGGTCCTCAAGCTCTTGATTGACGTGAATCCGTAGAGCTTGAAAGGTGCGGGTCGCAGGGTCCTGGCCCTTCTCGCGTGTTTTGACGGTTTTCGCCACGAGCGCGGCAAGGTCTGAAGTAGTGGCGAGTGCTCCGCCATCGCCGGGTTCGCGCCGGCGAGCAACAATCGCCTTTGCAATCTGTACAGCAAACCGTTCTTCCCCATAGTCTCGTATCACCCTGGCAATTTCATGCTCGTCCGCCTGTGCAAGCCACTCGGCGGCAGTGACGCCGCGCGTGGTGTCCATGCGCATGTCCAGCGGGCCCTCGAAACGAAAGGAAAACCCCCTCGCCGCCTCGTCGATCTGGGGCGAGCTGATCCCCAGGTCAAGCAGCACGCCAGCCACAGGGCTACGGCCGGCCAGCCGTTCGCCCATCTCGGCAAAGCTCGCGTGCTCAATGGAGAAGCGGGCATCCTTGATGGTGCCCGCTTCTGCGATTGCTGCCGGATCCTTGTCGAAGGCGACCAGGGTGCCGGCCGGCCCCAGCCGGGCCAATACTGCCCGGCTGTGGCCACCTCTGCCGAACGTGCCGTCCACGTAGGCGCCGTCGGGCCGCCAGACGAGCGCGTCGACGGCCTCGTCCAGCAGCACGGTGCGATGGCGCAGGGCGGTGGTCCCCGGCAATTCGGTAGGGGTCATGACCTCGTCAGAAAGAGAAATTCTTCAATGCTTCCGGCATGCCTTGCGCCATCGCTGCCTGTTCCTTGGCGGCGTAGGTTGCGGCATCCCAAACTTCGAAGTGGCTGCCCATTCCGAGCAGCATCACTTCCTTGTCGAGCATGGAGGCACTGCGCAACTCCGGTGCAATCAGCACACGGCCTGCGCCGTCCATATCCACGTCGGCGGCGTTACCGAGAAAGATCCGTTTCCACCAATGGGCGTCCATCGGCAGCGCCGCAATGCGGCCTCGGAAAACCTCCCATTCGGGCCGGGGAAAGAGCAACAGGCATCCGTCCGGGTGCTTGGTCAGCGTAACCCGGCCCTCGGCCTGTGTTTGCAGCGCTTCGCGGTGCCTGGCCGGAATGGACATCCGGCCCTTGGCATCCAGCGACAACGCCGATGCTCCCTGAAACAAGCTCGCCCCCCTGGTAGCCGTTGGCTTAAACACCATCCGGCAGGTCGGTTCATCCCATCCGCTACGAGTTCGGCCTGGGACAAATCATCGCAGAGCCGACCCGGTTCTTCACACAAAAATACACTTCCTCACACTATTTCCCACTTTAGAGGAAGCATTTTGGGCGGTCAAGGCTCGTTAAGGGGCAATAAAAGGGCTTTTTTTAATCAGAACAAAGACTTAGCGCGCCAACTTCACGCACTGTAAAAGTGAATCCTTAATGAAATGAAGAACTTGGGGAGGAAAGCAGAGAAACCACCTGAGAACTACCGGAGGGAGTACTGCCGACAGCGCGAATCCCTTTCGCTCTCGCGCCGTCGGGAAGGATACAACGTTTTGCTTTCAGCCCCGTTCAGGCAAGGGCTCGCGGTACTTTTCCACAGCTGTCTCAGGCAGCGTTCAGACGTATCGCAAATGAGGAGACTTGCATCCAGTCAGATGCGGTAGGCGGTGGTGGTCATGACGCGCGACGCAGCGCGCATCAACGCGCGAACCGGGCCGGGCAGCGGCACGCCACCGGCGTCACGCGCGGCATCGCCGTGACGGACTTCGTCATCACGCATCTGTTCGAGGATTACGCGCGAGCGTCCGTCCGCCGCAGGCAGGCGGTCCAGATGGCCGGTCAGATGATGTTCGACCTGGCGCTCGGTCTCGGCGACAAAACCAAGGCTGACGCGATCACCCGCGCGGCCGGCCAGAACGCCGATGGCGAACGCACCCGCGTACCAGACCGGGTTGAGCAGGCTCGGACGCGAGCCGAGTTCGTGCAGGCGGTCCGCGCACCAGGCCAGGTGATCCTCCTCCTCGCGCGCGGCGGCATCCATCTGCGCACGCACCGGCGCACTGCGCGCGGTCAGCTTCTGCGCCTGGTAGAGGGCCTGGGCGCAAACTTCTCCAACATGGTTGATGCGCATGAGCCCGGCTACATGACGGCGCTCCTCCGCGCTCATCTGCTCGGTGTCCGGGGCCAGCCGGTCTGCGGGATTGGCACGGCCCGCTCGGGTCGCACCGGCAATCGCGCGCAGCGCGACATCGAATTCTCGGATCAGCGTGTCCATGTCTGTCTATGGATGATCGGCGTGTGCATCGAGCCTGTGCCCCACTGAAGAGGTAGGTGTCGCTTCAAACGCGCCCTCGGGATTTCCCGCATTGTACCCGCGCTGCCTTGCGCAGGCCGTCCTCGTCACCCGCATCGGCACTTTCCGCACGAACGTTCGGTACTTAAAAACCCTGAGTTGTGAAAACAAGACAAGACGTTTACCTCAAGGTCAAAAGAAGTGGGCTTTTGCTAGAGTGGTCGGCAGCTTCCCAGGAAGTCAAGAACGGAAGGGTGTAGAGGGCTGACTTGGAGGTCCCTTCCGGGCTTCAACTAATAATTCTTAAGTGGAGATCACCCAGCATGAAAAAGTCGCTTCTCGCGCTTGCCGCGATGAGCGCGTTTGCCACTGCTGCAAATGCGCAATCGAGCGTGACCCTGTATGGCGTCGTGGACCTGCCGATCGAATATAACAACCACCTGGCTCCCGGCCTGAATCCCGCCAACGTCAATGCCAGTGGCATCCCGCAGTCGCTGCCTGGCGGCGGTAGCCGGGTCGGCCTGCAGACCGGTGGCGGCCTGTCTGGTTCGCGTTGGGGTCTGCGCGGCACGGAGGATCTGGGCGGTGGCCTGAAGGCACTGTTCGTGCTGGAAAGCGGCTTTGGCCTTGACGATGGCAAGTCGCAGCAAGGCGGCCGCCTGTTCGGTCGTCAGGCCTTCGTGGGTATGCAGAGCGATACGCTGGGTCGCGTGACCTTCGGTCGCCAGTACACCACGATGTTCGACATGTTCGCGAACTTCTCGCCGACCGGCTACGCGACGCTGTACGAACCGGTGGTGGCCCAGCTTGGCACCAACTTCCGTTCGGACAACACCGTCAAGTACACGGCCGTGATTGGCCCCGTCACTGCCGAGGCCCACTGGAGCTTTGGTACCGGCGTATCGGCGATCGGTCTGACGCCGCTGGCCGGCGCCGGTGCTGGCGAAGTCCCGGGCAACTTCAACAACAACGCGGGCGGTGGCGCCGGCCTGTTGTACCTGGCCGGCCCCCTCGGCCTGACAGCCGCCTATGACGAATGGCGTCCGACCGTCACGATCGGCTCGCCTGGCCGCTCGCGCAAGGCCGGTTTGGCAGGCAGCTACACCTACGGCCCGGCGAAGATCATGGCAGGCTACCGCTATGGCCGTGTCACGGGTTCCGACGGCACCGAACTCCAGCGCGACAACTACTACTGGATCGGCATGAACTACCAGGTCACCGCGCCGCTGGGCCTGACGCTGGAATATGCCTACGACGACATCACCCAACTGCGTGCACCGAATCCGGTGGCAGGCGGGCCTGCGCTGGCTTCGAACAATCCCGCCAATCCGTGGCAGATCAGCCTCGTGGCCGACTACAACCTGTCGAAGCGCACCGACGTCTATCTGACGATGGCCTACGTGAAGAACTCGGGCCTGAACTTCGACACCTCGGCGGTCAGCTTTGCCAACGGATACTTCCTGTCGCAAGGCAGCAACAGCCAGGTGGGCGTGGCAGTGGGTATGCGCCACAAGTTCTGACCAGCCTGAATCATCGTTCCTTTAAAGGCGCCCGCGGGCGCCTTTTTTCATGGCCCGAAGCGTAAGGCCTGATAACGGTGTAAGGGCTTCACCCCATCCGCGAAGTGGCGATTGCGAGACTAGAATGGCCCCGAGACCGGGATAGCCGGCCGCCTTACATGGAGACATCGTCATGCACCATCAACGCCGGCGCACCGTCGCGCTGCTTCTGTCGATCGCCCTGAGTCCGCTGGCTGCCGCATCGGCCCATGCCGCCGATGCCTATCCGACCAAGCCGATCCGCCTGGTCGTGCCATTCCCGGCCGGCGGCACCACGGACATCATGGCGCGTGCCGTCTCGGCCGAGCTGTCGAAGCTGCCAGGCTGGAACGTGGTGGTCGACAACAAACCCGGCGCAGGCGGCAACATCGGCTCGGACATCGTGGCGAAGTCCGCGCCAGACGGCTACACGCTGTTGATGGGCACCGTCGGCACACATGGCATCAACCAGTCGCTGTACGGCAAGCTGCCCTACGACCCGATCAAGGACTTCGCGCCGATTACCGAGGTAGCGGCGGTGCCGAACGTGCTGGTGGTCAATCCGGCCTTCGCGCAGCAGAACAAGATCAACACCGTCACCGACCTGATTGCCTACGCGCGGGCCAATCCGGGCAAGCTCAATATGGCATCCAGCGGCAATGGCACGTCGATCCATCTGGCCGGGGAGCTGTTCAAGACGCAAACCAATACCTACATGGTCCATTTCCCGTACCGCGGCAGTGGTCCGGCACTGACCGACCTGACGGGCGGCACGATGCAGGTAATGTTCGACAACCTGCCCTCCTCCATGGCGCTGATCAAGGGTGGCAAGCTCAAGGCACTGGCGGTGACCAGCGCCAAGCCGTCGCCGGCGCTGCCCGGTGTGCCGACTGTGGCGGCCGCTGCAAACCTGCCGAACTATGAGGCAAGTTCGTGGTTCGGCCTGCTGGCGCCGGCCGGCACGTCCCCCGAGATCATCCATCGTATCCAGCAGGAAGTGTCCAAGAGCCTGAATTCGCCAGCGGTACGCGAACGCCTGATGGCCCAGGGCGCCGATCCCGTCGGCAACACGCCCGAACAGTTCGCCGCGTTCATCCGGGCCGAGCACACCAAATGGGCGAAGGTGGTCAAGGATTCCGGCGCGAAGGTAGACTGAACTTCAACTCAGCTCCAACCGATCGCCAGCCGATCGTGGCCGGACAGCGCATATACTTGAGGTATCAAGTTTTTGGCTGTCCAAACAACGATGCCCAATCTTTCCACCGCCAGCAGCGCAGCCGACACGACGCCGGTCGACCTGGAGACCAGCGCTGGCGAATCGGAGCATGAAGCGCTGCGGCTCTGGCTGCGCCTGCTCACCTGCACCAACATGGTCGAAGGCGATATCCGCTCGCGCCTGCGGCAGGACTTCGCGGTCACGCTGCCGCGCTTCGACCTGATGTCGCAACTTGACCGCCATCCCGAAGGCCTCAAGATGGGCGAGTTGTCGCGACGGATGATGGTGACGGGCGGCAACGTCACCGGGATCACGGATCAGTTGCAGCAGGAAGGCCTGGTCACGCGCGAGGCGCTGCCCACGGACCGCCGCGCCTATCTGATCCGCCTGACGCCGGATGGCCGCGAGGCCTTCTCACGCATGGCGCGCGCGCACGAGGCATGGATCGAACAACTGTTCTCGGGCCTGGCCGAATCCGACCGCCGCGCGCTGTTCCGTCTGCTCGGCCGACTCAAGACCAGCCTGACCACGCCATGACCCGCAACCCGATTCGCCTGATTCCGTTGCTGGCCGCAGCAAGTACCGTTAGTGCAGTGTTAGCCGTAACGGGCTGCAGCACTGCGCCGGCCGGTCCGCAGATCACGCCAGTCAACGCGACGATCAAGCTGGGCCGCGTCACCGAAAAGACATTCCTGACGCGCATCGACGTTCCGAACAATGCGAACTACGGTGGCTCCGGTGGCTATGGTGGTGGCTATGGCGTGGGCGTAGGCGCCGCCGGTGCGAGCGGCGGTGGCGGTAGCGTGGGAGTGGGATTTTCAGTAGACCTGACGCACTTGCTGAACCGGCAGCCGCCGCAACCGCCGCAGCAGATGGATCTCTACCAGTACAAGGTGCAGGCCATGGATGGGACGGTTGCGCAGGTCAACGCTCCCGCCGCGCCGGGGCTGGAGCCCGGCACATGCGTGCGCCTGATCTATCCTGACGGATCTGCGCAGCCACAGATGGCGCCTTCGAACGAGTGTTGAAAGGGTGTAAAGGGCTGCTGACAGGCTCCCCTCTCCAACTTGTGCGGGAGAGGGAGAACACCATCTTTGATCCTCAGGCCGCCTTGCGGCTATCGCGCAGTTCGCGACGCAGGATCTTGCCGACGTTGGTCTTGGGCAGTTCCGTGCGGAATTCGACGTACTTCGGACGCTTGTAGCCGGTCAGGCGATCCTTGCAGAACGCGATCACGTCGGCCTCGGACAATGCCGGGTCCTTCTTGACCACGAACAGCTTCACCACCTCGCCCGAGTGCTGGTCCGGCACGCCCACGGCCGCAACCTCCAGCACGCCCGGGCATTCTGCAACCACGCCTTCCACTTCGTTCGGGTACACGTTGAAGCCCGACACCAGGATCATGTCCTTCTTGCGGTCGACGATCTTCGTGTAGCCGCGATCGTCCATCACGCCGATATCGCCGGTCTTGAAGAAGCCGTCCGGGGTCATGACCTTGGCGGTCTCGTCGGGGCGGTTCCAGTAGCCGGCCATCACCTGCGGACCGCGCAGGCAGATTTCGCCCGGCTGGCCAAGCGGCAGTTCGTTGCCGTCGTCGTCACGGATCGACACTTCGGTCGACGGCAGCGGCATGCCGATCGTGCCCGAGAATGCGTTGGTATCGGTCGGATTGCAGGTGGCCGACGGCGAGGTCTCGGACAGGCCGTAGCCTTCGATGATCGGGCAGCCCGTTTTCGACAGCCAGTTCTTGGCCACGGCTTCCTGCACGGCCATGCCGCCGCCGTTGGCCACGCGCAGGCCCGAGAAATCGATCTTGCCGAAATCCGGGTGGTTCAGCAGCGCGTTGTAGAGCGTGTTGACGGCCGGGAACATGTGGAACTTGTACTTCTGCAGTTCCTTGATGAAGCCGGGGATGTCACGCGGATTCGGGATGAGGATGCTCAGGCCGCCGCTGCGCATGCCCAGCAGGCAGCAGACCGTCAGCGCGAAGATGTGATACAGCGGCAGCGCCGTGATCGTGACCACCTGGTCGATATGCGCGCCCTTGTTCAGCGCGGGCTGCATCCACGCCTCCGATTGCAGCACGTTCGAGACCACGTTCCGGTGCAGCAGCGTGGCGCCCTTCGACACGCCAGTGGTGCCGCCCGTGTACTGCAGGAACGCAACGTCGTCCGGGCCGGTGCTGACCGGCTTCAGCGTCATCCTGCGGCCTTCGGCCAGCACGTCGTTGAAGCGCACGCAGTGCGGCAGTTCCCAGGCCGGCACCATCTTCTTGACGTTGCGGACCACGAAATTGACGATGGCACCCTTCAGCGTGCCAAGCAGGTCGCCCATGCTGGCCACCACCACATGCTTGACCGGGGTGGCCGCGAGCACGGCCTGCAGCGTGGACGCGAAGTTCTCAAGGATGACGATGGCTTCGGCGCCACTGTCCTTGAGCTGGTGCTCGAGTTCACGCGGGGTATAGAGCGGATTGACGTTGACCACCACGTAGCCGGCGCGCAGCACGGCAGCCAGCACCACCGGATACTGCAGCACGTTCGGCATCATCAGCGCCACGCGCGCGCCGGGGCGCAGTCCGCGCGACTGCAGCCAGGCGGCAAACGCGCCGGAAAGCTGGTCCAGCTCGCCATAGGTCATGGCGCGGTCCATGCAAATGAAGGCGCGGCGGTCGGCGTAGGTATGGAACGATTCCTCGAGCAACTGGGCCAGCGAACGGAACTGGCTGGCGTCGATCTCCGCGGGAACGCCTGCCGGATAGTTTTTCAGCCACAGCTTTTCCATACCGTCTCCTGAATTTCTGAATGGTCGTTCGATTTTTTCGCAATGCTAAACGTGCGACTCCATCGAGACAACACGTTAGACGAAGTCCTCCACGAATACGATCGCGAAATGATGGATTATGCGTCACCTGACATGGCGACCAAGGGAATACCCCAAGACACTCGACAAAGCGTGACCAGGGTCAATTCGGCAGGACCAGCTTCATCATGTTCCCGGCCAGTTCCTGGGCCAGCGCCTCGGGGTCCATGCGTCCCGGTTCGTGCCAGGTGTACATGAATCCGATCACACCGCCTATGGAATGGGCGGTCACGCGCGCGTCACCGAATTCGAACACGCCGGTCGAACGCCCTTCCTCCAACAGTTCGTACAGGTCGCGATAGAAATCGCGCGCCATGGTGTTGAGCCATGCCACCGTTTCCGGCTTCAGGTACTGGTTGTCACGGAAGCTCAAGGCGGCGGCCACATGGCAGCGGACGCAGCGGCGCGCCATCTCCAGCAGGCACGTGGTCAGGCGCTCGCGAACCGGCAGCGCCGGATCGGCGGTCTCGCGGATCACGGGCAGGCAGGTTTGGGCCGATTCGCGGCACAGGATGTCGAAAATCTCGTACTTGTCCGCGAAGTAATAGTAGACAGCGGGCTTGGTGACACCGAGCGCCCGGCACAGGTCGTTCATCGTCATGCCCGGGTAGCCCTTCGTGTAGAACAGCTGGGCCGCGGCGTCGAGGATCTGGCGGCGGCGCGCTTCCTGACGCTCGGCCACGTGCGTGCGGGCTGGACCATCGTCAGCCAGCGTGGCGGCTACGGCAGCGCGAGGCGTATGGCCGTGTTTTCTGGGGGCATGAGACATGGCCTCGATTTTCGCATGCTGTACGCGCACCACCATTGGGAAACTCCCGCTATTGGCCGATACTTGCGAGCGCTTGCGCTACCCCGCCAAAGCCCCGCCAACCCGGCCGCTACTGGCCGCGCCCGCTTCCAGACGCCGCGGGCACGGCGTCAGTCGCATGTTGCGCGGTCAGCGGCGTCACCTCGGTGGCAGGCGGCGCCAGCTTGCGCAATGCCGCATCGCGTTCGGCCGGCGGCAGGTCGCCAATCTTGCGCACGGCGGCATAGAAGCGCTCCCAGTCGCCACCGCACTGGGCCAGCAGCGCGGTAAAGGCGGGCACCCACTGCTGATAGGTGGCCACGGCAGCCAGGTGGGCGTTGGTCAGTGGCTGGTCGAACCAGCGGTCATAGCCGCTGTAGCCTCCCCACTCCACCTTGAGACCCGCATAGGTCTGACGCAGTTCGTCAAAGATATGTGCCTTGGCCTGTCGCTTGGCGTCGTCGTCGAGCGGCGAGCGATAGAGCGCGACCAGCTTGTCGCGCGTATCCAGCAGCATGGCGCGGAACTCGCGGCGGCGCTTGTCATAGACCTGATAGGTCGCGCGAAACTCGGGCGATCCTTCCTGCGCGAGCCAGCGCTCCACGCCGGCTGTCTCCACGGCCGTGGCAAACGATTCGTTGAACGCGGTGTCGTTGCGCACGTAGACCACCTGGTGCGCCAGTTCGTGGAAGATCAGCCGCGCCAGCTCGCCCTCGGGCAGGTAGACGAAGGTGTTGAGCAGCGGGTCATCGAAATATCCAAGCGTGGAATACGCGGGGATGCCTGCCACGTAGGCCTCCAGCCCATCGTGGCGCAGCCCCTGGGCGTAGTGCTCGGCGTCGTGCTGGTCGTAGTAGCCGCGGTAGGTAATGCAGCCGGCGATCGGAAAGCACCACTTGCGCAGTTCCATCGACAGCTCCGGCGTGGCAAACACGCTCCACACCACATAGGGACGATGCAGGTTGGCGTAGCGCCGATAGCTGCCGTTGTCGGGCAGCTTCAACTCGTGCGAGGCGTAGTCGCGGATATGGCGCGCAAGCGTCAGGCGCTGGGCAAGGCGCGCATCGTTGGCGCCGTTGGCCGTGGCAATGGCATCGTCGATCGGCTGCGCCTGCGCCATCACACCGAGATGGCCGCCGATCGACTGATAGTAATAGCCTAGCGTGTCACAGCCGGCCACCAGCAACGCCGCGCCGAGCACCGCAAGGGCACTCGTCACGCGCCGGCGTGCCGGCCAGCGGGTCATGACGCAAGCGCCTCCGCCGGCACCGGTTCCACTTCGACAAGGCAGTCGTAGAAGACCGGTGCGCGACCCAGGTCGGTCAGGCGCTGGCTGGTCAGTTCGTTGGCGTTCTTGCCGTCCGGTGCCAGCTTCTTCCACCAGATCGACAACCCGACGACAAGGCCCTGCCGCGCGCGATCGGTCACGCGGGCGCGTGCCTGCATGCTGCCGCGATCGTTATAGGCACGCACGAGTGCCCCGTTGACGATGCCGCGCGCCGACGCGTCGGCCGGATGAATGTCCAGGTGCGGCTCGCCTTCGGTGGCGCGCAGGCTGTCGACATTGACGAACGAACTGTTGAGGAAGTTGCGCGCGGGCGGCGAAATCATCGCCAGCGGGTATCTTGCGGCCAGCTCAGGGGCCGACGACGGGGCCTCGTACGGCGGCACGTAGGCCGGCACGGGTTCGAGCCCTTCGCGCGCCATCGATTCCGAATAGAACTCGCACTTGCCCGAAGGCGACGGGAAGCCGCCATCGGCGAACGGCGCCTCTGCGATATTCAGCTTCTGCCAGCCACGGGCCTTGAGCGAATCCCAGTTGATGCCATCGGCACGCGTGTCGCCACGCAGGATGGCCTGCGACGCGATGGTCTCGTCGCTATCGGCAAAGCATGGCTCGGTGAACCCCATGCGGGCCGCCAGCCGCCGGAAAATCTCCGTGTTGGGCAGCGCCTGGCCAAGCGGCTCGACTGCCTGGTTGTTGGCCAGGAAGTACGTGTGGCCGTACGCCTTGTGCACATCGACGTGCTCCAGCTGCGTAGTGGCCGGCAACACGATGTCTGCATAGTCAGCCGTATCGGTACGGAAATGCTCGAGCACCACCGTGAACAGGTCTTCACGGCCAAACCCGGCCGCCACCTTTCTGGAATCGGGCGCCACGGCCACCGGGTTGCTGTTGTAGACCACCAGGGCCTCGATCCTCGGGCCGTTGCCGATGGTGCCGTCATCGAGCAGCGCATCGCCGATCGTGCTCATGTTCACCGTGCGCGGCAGCGTCGGCCAGGCCGGCAGCAGGTCTGGACGTTGCAGCGCGGCGTTGTCGATCGGGAAGAAGCCCGACGTCGACAGCAGCAGGCCGCCGGCAGGCTGACGCCATGCGCCGACCAGTGACGGCAGGCACGCCACCGCGCGCACCGCCTGGCCGCCGCCATGCGCGCGCTGCATGCCATAGTTCAGGCGGATCGCCACGGGCTGGCGTTCGCGCACGGCCAGCTTGCCGTAGAGGCCTGCCAGCCACTCGATATCGTCGACGGAAATTCCGCAGATCTGCGCCGCGGTCTGCGGCGGGTACTGCATGGCACGCTCGCGCAGCGCGTCGAAGCCGACCGTGTTGCGCTCGATATAGTCGTGGTCGAGCAGGTCGTCGCGGATCAGCACGTGGATCATTGCCAGCGCCAGCGCGGCATCGGTGCCCGGCATCGGCGCGATATGGCGATGGCACTTCTCGGCCGTCAGCGAGCGGTATGGATCGATTGCCACCAGCGTCGCGCCGCGGCGCTTGGCTTCCTGCGCGCGCGTCCAGAAGTGCAGGTTCGACGTGATCGGATTGCTACCCCAGATAATGATCAGCCTGGCATCGACCACATGTTCCATGTCCATGCCGACGCTCCCGCCATAGGTATGGCGCAGCGCCGTGGCGCCCGCGCTGGCGCAGATCGTGCGGTCGAGCAGCGAGGCCCCGAGCTTGTGGAAGAAGCGAGCCGCCATGCTCTCGCCCTGCACCAGGCCCATCGTCCCCGCGTAGCTGTAGGGAACGATCGCCTCCGCGTTGCGCGCAGCGATCGCCGACAGCCGGGTGGCGACTTCATCGAGCGCCTCGTCCCACGAAATCGGCTCGAACTTCCCCTCCCCCTTCTTGCCTACGCGCCGCAGCGGCGTCAGCAGGCGGTCCGGGTGATAGGTGCGCTCGGTGTAGCGCGATACCTTGGTGCACAGCACGCCCTGGGTGCCCGGATGCTCCGGGTCTCCGGCTACCTTGACCGCCCGGCCGTCTTCGACGGTGACGAGCAGTGCACAGGTATCGGGGCAATCGTGGGGACAAGCGGCGCGGACGATGCGGGTGGCCATGGCGGTATCGGCAGGCAGATCAGACATCAGTGGGGCGCCCGGCCTGGGCAATGAGGGGCGGCAAGGCGGCCATGCACCAGGCAAGCTGAACATCGCCTGGTCCGCGCGACTGTGGCGCAACGGCCTCGCAGAACATTCCCAACCGGGAGAAATTGTTTGGCTCCGATTGTATTCGATTATGATGTGCCGGCGCAGTCCGGCCCTCGGCCGGGCCCCCGTAGCGGCGTCAGACCGTGGAGGGGTCGCGGGTCCGAAAAGCCGCATAGAAGCCACAAGAAAGTTTTACGGTTTTTTTGAACGGGGATTCACATGGTTTTGCAATCAAGGGTCAAGCGCCGGCATTTCGCCGGCGTGCTGGTGGCGTGCGCCATCGGTGCATGCGGCGTACCTGGCGCCGCCTTTGCCGCCAACACCACGGCCGGCGAAACGGGCGTCACCGCCGACACCATCCTGCTGGGCCAATCGGCCGCGCTGACCGGCCCCACGGCTGTGCTCGGCAAGCAGATGAACGCCGGCGCCAGTCTCTACTTCGACTACATCAACAAGCAGGGCGGCGTGTTCGGCCGCAAGATCGAACTCAAGGCGCTCGATGACATGTACGAGCCCGACGAGGCCGTCAAGAACACGAAGAAGCTGATCGACGAAGACCGTGTCTTCGCACTGTTCGGCTACGTGGGCACGCCGACCAGCCAGGCCGTGCTGCCACTGGTCAACCAGGCGCATGTGCCGTTCTTCGCCCCGTTCACAGGCGCGCAGTCGCTGCGCGACCCGCAAAGCCGCTACGTATTCCATGTGCGCGCCGGCTACGAGGAGGAAACCTCCGCGATCGTGCGCCAGATCCGCACCACGGGCCTCAAGCGCATCGCCGTGGTCTACAACGATGACGCGTACGGCCGCGCCGGCATCGGCGGGGTCGAGCATGCCATCAAGAGGCTGCCGGCCGACAGCGGCGTGCAGCTCGTGGCCCAGGAAAGCGTGATCCGCAATACGGTGGAGATCGGCGACGCCATGCAGACGGCGTTGAAGGCCAAGCCCGACGCAATCGTGCTGATCAGCGCCTATCGCACGGTGGGCGCGTTCGTGAAGGAAGCGCTGCGGCGCGGCTATGCCGGCCAGTTCTACAACGTGTCTTTTGTCGGTACGCAGGCGCTGGCCAAGGAAGTCGGCCCGCAGGGCAGCGGCGTGATCATCTCGCAGGTGATGCCTCACCCCGGCAACGCCACGATGCCCGTAGTGCGCGAATACCTGCGCCTGCTGCAGGCAGCCGGCAAGCAGAATGAATTCGACTACGCCAGCATCGAAGGCTTCATCGCCGCCAAGGCATTCGTGGAAGGGCTGCGCCGCACCGGCCACGACCTGACGCGCGACCGCTTCGTGGCATCACTTGAAAGCATGCGCAACGTCGATCTTGGCGGTTTCATCGTCCAGTTTTCGCCAGAGAGCCACGTTGGTTCGAAGTTCGTCGAGATGACGATCATCAATTCACGGGGCGTGGTGATTCGCTGATGGCCTCCTTGCTCCCCTCTCCCGCAGTGCGGGAGAGGGGAGCACACATTTAGCTCTTGTCGTTCAGATGGCACGCCGAGAACCGTAGCGGCGCGATCTCCTTCAGCTGCGGCTGCTCGGTCTTGCAGCGCGGCATCGCATGCGGGCAGCGCGGATGGAAATGGCAGCCCGTTGGCGGGTTCAGCGGCGACGGGATCTCCCCGCGGATCGCCACATACGTCTTCTTGCCGACTTCCAGCTTCGGCGCCTCGGCCAGCAGGGCCTGCGTATAGGGATGGTTCGGGGCGGCGAACACTTCCTCGGTGGGCGCCGATTCCACCACACGTCCCAGGTACATGATCACCACGCGGTCGCTGATGTGCTTGACCACGCCAAGGTCATGGCTGATGAACAGGTAGGTCAGGTTCAGTTCTTCGCGCAGCCGCATGAACAGGTTCAGCACCTGCGCCTGGATCGATACATCGAGCGCGGCCACCGATTCGTCGCAGACCAGGAACTCCGGCCTCACCGCAAGCGCGCGGGCGATGCCGATGCGCGCACGCTGCCCGCCCGAAAACTGGTGCGGAAAGCGGCGCAGCACGGTGGGGTCCATCCCCACTCGCACGAGCATGTCTTCCACGTAGTCCTTCTGGGCGCCCTTCTCCACGATGCCGTGGACGACCGGTGCCTCGCCGACGATATCGAGCACACGCATGCGCGGGTTCAGCGACGCATACGGGTCCTGGAAGATCATCTGGATGGCGAGCTGCCGCTCACGCTTCTTTTCCGGCGGTAGACGATCGAGATCGGCACCGCGCCAGAACCGCTCGCCTTCCGTCAGCGTGTGCAGGCCAACGGCCATGCGGCCGAGCGTGGACTTGCCGCAGCCGGATTCCCCCACGAGGCCGACGACTTCTCCGGTGCGAATCGCCAGGTCGACCTTGTCGACGGCATGCACAACCTCCGTCTTCTGCTTCGCGCCGAATACGTTGGCGATCTTGGCAGCTACGTCCAGGGTCTTAACAAAGCGCTTGGACACACCACGCAGTTCCAGCAGCGGCGCCGACGGCGGCGTGTCTGCGTCCGTGAATGCACCGGACGCAGCGGTGTTCGGGGTCTCGATCACGGGCGTATTCATGCGGCCTCCTGCTGGACGTGCACAGGGTGGAAGCAACGCAACTGGCGGCCATCTGGCGATGTTTCGATCGGCGGCTCGGATGCACAGATATCGGTGGCATACGGACAACGCTCGCGGAACGAGCAGCCGCCGGGCAGGTTCAGCAGCGACGGCGTCATGCCCGGAATCTGCCGCAATGGTGCACCGCGCGGATTCCGCGACGGCGCCGAGTCGATCAGCCCGTGCGTATAGGGATGCCTAGGACGTTCGAGCACCTGCCGCACATCGCCCGATTCGACAATCTTGCCCGCATACATCACGCAGACCTTGTCAGCCAACCCGGCCACCACGGACAGATCGTGAGTGATCCAGATCAGCGCCGTGCCGGATTCGCGGCACAACGTCTGCATCTCGTAGAGGATCTGGCCCTGGATCGTGACATCGAGCGCAGTGGTCGGCTCGTCGGCAATGATCAGGTCGGGCTTGTTGAGCAATGCGATGGCGATTGCCACGCGTTGGCGCATGCCGCCAGAGAACTGGTGCGGGTAGGCCAGCAGGCGTTCATCCGGCGATGGAATCCCCACGCGCGCCAGCGCATTGCGCGCACGCTCGCGCGCAGCGGCCTTGCTGACGTGGTCGTGGGCGCGAACGGCCTCGATCATCTGGGTATCGATGCGCAGGACCGGGTTCAACGTCATCATCGGGTCCTGGAAGATCATCGCGATGCGGTTGCCGCGCACGTTGCGTTGCTGGGCAGCGGTCAGCGCACGCAGGTCGCGCGTCACGCCGTCGCGGCTGGTCAGCGCTATGCGGCCTTCCACAACCCGGCCGGGCGAATCGATCAGGCCCATGATCGAGTAGCCGGTCATTGACTTGCCCGAGCCCGATTCCCCGACCAGGCCCATGATCTCTCCACGGCCGACCGTGAACGACACATCGTCCACGGCACGGGCCACGCCGCCGCGCGTAAAGAACTGCGTTTTCAGGTGTTCGACGACCAGGGTTGGCTGCGTCATGTTGGCTCCTGGTCCGTCATTGCGTCTGCAGGCGCGGGTTCAGCACGTCGCGCAACTGGTCCGCCACAAGGTTCATCGCGACGATCGTGATTACCAGCGCGATGCCCGGGAAAAAGCTGATCCAGTACTTGCCGGACAACATGTACTGCTGCCCGTTGGCAATCAGCATGCCCAGCGAAGGCTCCGTCACCGGCACCCCAAGGCCCAGGAACGACAGCGTGGCTTCCAGCGTGATGGCCGAGGCCACCTGCAGCGCTGCGATCACGATCAGCGGCGGCAGGCAGTTCGGCAGAAGATGGCGGAACATGATGCGCCCCGGCGGCAGGCCCAGACAGGTGGCCGCCTCGATATATTCCTTGCGCCGTTCGACCAGCGCCGCGCTGCGCGTGGTGCGCGCGTAGTAGGCCCATTGCACGGCCACCAGCGCGATGACGATGTTGCCGATGCCGGGCCGCAGGAACGCCAGCAGGATCAGCGCCAGCAGGATCGGCGGAAACGACAGCTGCAGGTCGGCCACGCGCATGATGAACGCTTCGGTGCGTCCGCCGATGAAACCGGCCAGCAAGCCAAGCGTGGCGCCCAGCAGCAGTGCGATCACGGTGCTGACCACGCCCACGCCCACGCTGATGCGCAGCCCATACATCACGGCCGAAAGGATGTCGCGCCCCTGCTCATCCGAGCCAAGCAGGAACGTCATGCCGCTGCCAGCCTGCTCGCCCGGCGCCAGGCGCGCGTCAAGCACGTCCAGCGTGGCAAGGTCATAGGGGTTCTGTGGCGCCAGCCACGGCGCGAAGATCGCGATCAGGATGATCAGGCCCAGGACCACCAGCCCCAGCACCGCCAGCTTGCTTTCGAAGAACTGACGCGCGAAGCGGCGGAACGGTGTCTGTTCCTTCGTCGAGCCGGCGGGTCTGGCCGCGTCCTTCGGTACGGTCGAAGTACTCATCGCTCAGCCCTTGTTGTCGGCAATGCGCACGCGCGGATCGAGCATGCTGTAGATGATATCGACCACGAGATTGATCAGGATGAACAGCGTGACGATCACCATCAGGTAGGCAACGATGACCGGGCGGTCCAGCAGCTGGATCGAGTCGATGATGAGCTTGCCCATGCCGGGCCACGCGAAGATCGATTCCGTGACGATCGCGAACGCGATGATCGAGCCGAACTGCAGCGCGATCACCGTGACGATCGGGATCATGATGTTCTTGAGCACATGCACGCCGACGATGCGCGTGTTCGACAGGCCCTTGGCACGCGCGAACTTCACGTAGTCCTGCAGCATCGCTTCCTGCGTGCCGGCGCGCGTCAGGCGGATGACCATCGCGATGTTCAGCAGTGACAGCGTGACCGCCGGCAGGATCAGGTGACGGATGCCGTCGACGGTCAGGAAGCTCAGCGGCACGCCAAGCACGCTTACGGTTTCGCCCCTGCCGTTGGATGGCAGCCAGCCAAGCTGGACGGCAAACACCATGATCAGCATCAGGCCAACCCAGAACGTGGGCAGCGAGAAACCAAGAATCGACACCGTCATGATCGACTTGCCCGCGATGCCATTCGGCCGGAGGCCGGCCCACAGGCCCAGCGGAATGCCGAGCACGATGGCCAGCAGGATCGCACACACGGCCAGCTCCAGCGTGGCCGGCATCCGTTCGAAGATCAGCTTCAGCGCGGGCGTGCCATGCGCGAACGAGGTGCCGAGGTTACCGTGCAGCGCGTTCTGGAGAAAGATCCAGTACTGCTCCCAGAGCGGCTTGTCCAGACCGAGCGCGGCGATGGTGCGCTTGATGTCCTCCTGGTCGGCCTGCGGACTGATCAGGATGTCGACCGGATTGCCAATCGCAAAAACGCCAAGAAACACGAGCAGCGACATGACCAGGAGCACAACCACGCTCTGCATCAGCCGCCGGATGATGAAGACCAGCATGTTCTGACCACTATCCTTTCGCCGGCGCCCGCCAACTGCGCGCCAGCGTGTTCGCGACCCACGGGGTATGCGTGGGGAAGTTGCCCCGGCCGCACAAGCCAGCCGGGGTCGCGATCATACCGGAGCCGTCAATGTCCTGCGCGCGAACTCACTGCGCGCCGGCCGGCTTGAACCCATGTGCGTACGTACGTTCGTCGGTACGGGGGACATACACGATGCCCTTCTGCGTGGCCCACGTTGTGACCTGATGGTGAATCGGGATGATGCCGCCGTCGAGTATGGCGATGGCCGTGGCATCCTGCAGCAGCTTCGAGCGCTCGTTGTCATCCACGGTGGCCAGCGCCTTCTCCAGCACCACATCCATCTTCGGGTTGCAGTACTCGCCCCAGTTGGTGGTGCCGAAACCCTTCTTCGAGTCCTCGCAAGCCAGCAGCGCGCGCAGCGGCGAACTGACCTCGCCGGTCTGGGCGCCCCAGCCCAGCAGGCCAAACGACCATTCGTGCTTGATGCCCTTCGCCGAGTAGGTGGCCATCGGCATGCCTTCCACCTTGGTGTTGATGCCGATCCGGGTCAGGTTCTGCGCGATGGTCTGCGCGATCTTCTCGTCGTTGACGTAGCGATTGTTCGGCGTATGCAGCGTCAGCCCGAAGCCGTTCGGATACCCCGCATCGGCCAGCATCTTCTTGGCGGCCTCGGGATCGTACTTGACCGTCTTCAGGGCGGGGTTGTAGCCGAACATCGTCGGCGGCACCAGGTTGTCGGTCGGCTCGGCCAGGCCTTCCATCAGACGGTCCTTGATGCCCTGGCGGTTAATGGCATTGCTGATGGCAATGCGCACGCGCGGGTCCTTCAGCGGGTTCTTGTCCATCGGCTGGCCGTCTTTCGTGGTCACGAACGGCGACTTGTCGCGCTTGGCATCGAAATACAGGTAGATCACGCGGTGCGAGATCTTCGAGAAGAACGAGAGCTTGGGATCGTTGCGGACCTTGGGCAGGTCTGGCGTCGGCACGTTCTCGATGGCGTTCACATCGCCAGACAGCAGCGCCGCCAGGCGCGTGGCCGGGTTCGCGATGAAGCGCAGCGTGACCTTGTCCCAGGCCGGTTTCGGGCCCCAGTAGTCGGGATTCCTGACCAGTTCTACCCGGTCGTCGCGCGCGTAGCTGACGAACTTGAACGGGCCTGTGCCGATCATGCCCTTGCCCTGCGCGAAGTCGTCGGAAGACAGGCCTTGCGTGGCCTTCTTCTGCACGATGAATACCGCGGTCAGGTCATTGAGCATCAACGGGTACGGCTGGTTGGTGGTCAGCTGGATCGTGTACTTGTCGATGATCTTCTTGTTGATGATCGCCTTGGTGTACACGTCGAACTTGCCCGGGCTGTTGACGATCGTCGCCGGCCGATCCAGCGACCACGCCACGTCGTCGGTGGTCAGCTCGGTGCCGTCGTGCCACTTGACGCCCTTGCGGATCTTGAATTCCCAGGTCAGGTTGTTGACGAGCCTCCAAGACTCCGCCAGACCGGGAATCACGCGGCTGTCCGGATCGAGCTTGATCAGCGTATCGAACATATGCTCGGACACGTTGATATTCGAGAACAGGTTGTAGAAATGCGGATCCATTGAGGTCGGCGGCGAACTCATGGCGATCTTCAGATCCGTGGCGTGAGCTTGCGCGGCCAGACCAAGGCCGAGGGCGCCGGTCAGCAGGACAGTACCGATCGTCTTGCCGATTGCCTTCCTGACGTTTCGAAGGAACATCGCGCGATTCTCCCTGTGGGAAATCTTGAAATGACGGTTAGGATCAGCCGCGTTGATCGCTAGCATCCATGCGGAAGCCGCATTTTGGTGCGATGGTTCTGCATGGCGATCCGGCACGCGGCCGGCCAGGCACTTCAAGCATGAACTGTTCCAGCACTGCAAGGGGTACGCCATGCGGGGAAACCCACCCGGTTGTGAAGCATGCCGCGATGCTGCACTGCGCCACCAGTGGCTTCCATCGGAGTCTGCAATGTCTCGTGCCCTGCACGAAAACCTGGCAAGTCGCGCGGAGGCCGCGTTTTGGCGCTTTATGTACAGGCATCGTATGATCGGGGGTATCCAATTGCCCGATCTGCCTAGGCTGGCATCATGAAGCTCATCCCAGAAATCCTGCAGGCGCAAGCCGAAATCCGAACCATCCGACGCGATATCCATGCCCACCCGGAACTCTGCTTCCAGGAGCAGCGCACGTCCGACCTGGTCGCGAAAAACCTCGAATCATGGGGCATTGAAGTCCATCGCGGCCTTGGCACGACGGGTCTGGTCGGCGTGATTCGCAACGGCAACAGCGGGCGCACGATCGGCCTGCGCGCCGACATGGATGCACTGCCGCTGCAGGAAGCCAATACGTTCGGCCATCGCTCGCAGCACGAAGGCAAGATGCACGCGTGCGGCCATGACGGCCACACTGCGATGCTGCTTGGCGCGGCGCACTATCTGGCCGAGCATCGCAACTTCGACGGTACGGTCCATCTGATTTTCCAGCCCGCCGAAGAAGGCGGTGGAGGCGCGCGGGAAATGATCAAGGACGGGCTGTTCGACCGTTTCCCGTGCGAAGCGGTATTCGGCATGCACAACTGGCCGGGCATGCCCGTGGGTACGTTCGGTACCACGGCCGGCCCGCTGATGGCTTCGAGCAACGAGTTCAAGATCACGATACGCGGCAAGGGTGCGCATGCGGCGATGCCGAACAACGGCTTCGATCCGGTGTTCACCGGCGCGCAGATCGTTTCGGCGCTGCAGGGCATTATCACGCGCAACAAGCGTCCGATCGACACCGCCGTGATCTCGGTCACCCAGTTCCACGCGGGCGATGCCACCAATATCGTGCCGGATTCGGCATGGCTTGGCGGCACCGTGCGGACGTTCACGGTGCCTGTGCTGGACCTGATCGAACGACGCATGGAAGAGGTGGCGCGGGCCGTAGCGCAGGCCTTCGAATGCACGATCGAATTCGAGTTCAGCCGCAACTATCCGCCGACCATCAACAGCACTGCGGAAGCCGAATTCGCCGTCGGCGTGGCCAGCGAGCTTGTGGGTGCATCGAATGTTGACGGCAGCGTGGAACCGACGATGGGGGCCGAGGATTTCTCGTTCATGCTCCAGGAGCGGCCCGGCTGCTATCTGTTTATCGGCAATGGTGAAGGATCGCACCGCGAGGCCGGTCACGGTATGGGCCCTTGCATGCTGCACAACCCCAGCTACGACTTCAACGACGAACTGCTGCCTGTGGGTTCGACGTTCTTCGTAAAGCTGGTGGAGAAATGGCTGGCCACTGCCTGAACCTGAACGTACTGCGGTTGCCCCTGACCTCGCCTCTGCCCTCGCCTCTGCCCTTGCACTGAGCCTACGCACGATGACGCATATGCACCTGGACGACGCTACGGCGGAACGGTTCGCTCACGTGGCACTTGAGAACATCGTGCGTCAGTATCCGTACAAGGTCGATCACATGATGGTCGAAGCCGGCGACTTGTCCGAGCCGGCCGACATGCACCCTGTGTTCTACGGCAGTTACGACTGGCATTCTTCGGTGCATATGCACTGGTTGCTGGTGCGCATGTTGGCGCTGCGGCCCACGCTGCCAATCACCGGGCGGATTCGCGAGATGCTCGACGCGCAGTTGCGGCCCGAGGCAATTGCGACAGAATTGGCGTACTTTCAACGGCCTTCGTCTCGTACTTTCGAGCGGCCATACGGGTGGGCCTGGATGCTTCGGCTGCAGGCTGAACTCGGCACGCTTGCAACACGCGACAACCAGGCAGCGGCCTGGGCAGCAGCTTGTGCGCCGCTGGCCGATTGCCTTGCGCAACGGCTGATCGACTATATCGATGTCGCCGATTTCCCGATCCGTAGCGGTACACATTTCAACAGTGCCTTTGCGCTGGTCATGGCGCTGTTCTACGCCAGAACCGATCAGCACCCGGCGCTGCGCAAGTCGATTGTGCGACGAGCGCATCGCTGGTTCGGGCATGACCGGCGCTACCCGGCGCGCTACGAACCCGGCGGCGACGAATTCCTGTCTGGGGGCCTTGTCGAAGCGGTTCTGATGCGGCAGGTCATGGATGACTGCGCATTTGGTGACTGGTGGGAAATGTTCTCACCCGGGCAGTCCGAGTTGGCGACGTGGCTCACGCCCGTGACCGTTACGGATCGGACCGATCCGAAAATGTCGCACCTTGACGGCCTGAACCTTTCGCGCGCGTGGTGCTGGCGCCTGCTGGGCTCCGCTCTGCCGTCCGCACTACAGCCACTTGCCGTACGTGCCTGGTCTGACCATCTTGAGGCGTCACTGCCTCAGGCCATCGACGGTCAGTACGTCGCCACGCATTGGCTGGCGACGTTCGCGTTACTGGCGCTGACAGATACGGTTGGTGGCTGAGGCTGGTTACTCGATGGCGATGTCGCCATACCACGACTCAGCATGGGTTCTGGTGTTATCGGTATCGGTCATCAGTCCAACCGCGATCACCTTGCCCGGATCGACCCCGAATGCCTTGCGGTAATCCGCACGCAGATCTCGCTCGTGGCAACGCCATTCTCCCGTATGGCGGGTACCTGAATCGACAACGATCATTCGCACGCGGTCGGTATGGGGATTGTTCACCACCGAATCTGGCGGCAGCCGGCCACCCCAGATGTACATCAGGGTGGCATATGGCATCTCGCGGCCGGTAGTAATACGGGCCATTTCATACATCAACTGATCGCGCAGGGACAGCGTCGAGCGATCGCCGTCAAATGCCACGAAGACGCGTAGCGGCGAGTCCTCGCGATGGCTGACGCCGTTGTCCGCTGTCCGGATGACGTCGCGGGTCTTCCACATCCAGCGCAGTGTGCCAGCGTCGCGCTGGACGAGCGGTACATAGAGGCCCGAAGCCGAACTATCTGCCTGGGCGTGCAGCACCACGCGTTGATCGACTTCAGTTAGCGAATAGCGAGTGGGGATCTTGTTCTTGTTGATCGTCCACGGCTGCCAGCCAACTGGCAATGTGCTGCCGTCGCTCGTGGCGGAGAACTGGGGGAGTTGCGAGAGTGGTGGCGGGGAGGATGGCTCGGATTCGCCGTCAGTGCCGGATTCAGCATCGGCAGGCTCCATTTGATTGGCCTGCTGATTGGCCAACTCAAGCGGATCCGACGCCGCCTCTGGAACTGCATCCATCGTAACGGCTTTTGCCGCGAACGCACGGCAATCTCCGTCAGTGCCGTCAACTGTGACGGCAGCCCGCTTCGATGAATCAATTGATTGCGTTGCTGTTGATGCGCAGCCTGTCAGCATCATCGCGCTCACCATCATCGTGAGCGCTGGCCCGAACTTCATGGCCATGTAACCCCCTGAACCCGTATTGCTTGCCGGTTCGTCAGGCACCGACATCCTGCATCGGGCCGATATCGATCACGGCGTAGCTATTGCGACTACTTCGCGCCGGTAGACTTCCGGCGGTTGAGGGGAAACATATCAGATGCGTATTCTGGGCGGAATCCTCCGGTACCCTGAATACAACGGACAGGACATTTGAATGCAATGCTTTTGCGCTCGCGCAAAAGCAA